>DATIIU010000002.1:0-262277 GCA_035479335.1 Candidatus Saccharimonadia bacterium
CCGCCCGCAGCGCCGTGGTACCGAACTGGTGCTAGTGGATCGTCTTCGTGAGCATGCTGCCCACGATGGTGAGCACGGCGACCGGCGCCATCGCGATGAGCGTGTTGAGCAGCAGGTTGAGCGTGAGCTTGGGGCTCAGCGTGAGCGTGGTGCTCTCGCTGTGCTCGTGGACGTTGCGCAGGCTGTGCTTGACGCTGAAGGCGATCGGGGCCAGGACGATGATGGCGGTGACCATCGGGTTCATGGCGTACTTGCCGAAGACCTTGTCCAGTCCTATCGCCTCGCCGATGACGAGCACCATGAGCACGATGAGGGCACCGATGCCACTCACCTTGTCCGGCGTCAGGTAGCGCTCCCGGAAGGAGGGCTCGCTGGCGGTCGCGGTCAGGTTGGTGTTGGCGTAGTAGGTCCTCTCGGTCCTGGTCGTGGTCGTCTCCGTGGCCTCGGTGACCGCGTTGAACGCGAACGGGATGCCGGTGTACATGATCACGCCGTCGAGCCCGGGCATGGGGTCGCTGACCTGGGTGAACTCGGTGGGCTCCGCGGACTCGGGGTAGTAGCCGTCGGTGGAGTTCTGGCCGGTCATGGTGGTCTCCTCTGTCTGGTGGACGTGCAGTGGACGATGGGTTGTGCGATGTACTAGCAATCACCTGTAATAACCTGGTGACAGCTTCTCCTCAGTGTTAGCGGCGAACCGGTAACTTCTATATTGTAACACAAAATATATAAAAAGTAAAGTATAAGTACTATTTACCACCTCGCTATATTGATGGTATATAAAGTTGTTGCATCATCTAAGAAGCTAAAATTTTACTACTGACCGTCTCGAATATCATCCATGCCTAGTTTATGTTGCAGATAAACTACTGTCGGCAAGTTAAGTAGGTGGAATTTGACTGAATATTCACCAAGCTGGAGTCCAATTTCTGGATTAACGCCTCGATCAGCAGCTTTCATTTCGAAAGGTTTGCCTTGGTATTTTTTTAGGAATGTCGGAATGTCATCATATAGCACAAATTCTATATGCTCTAAGCCCTCGATATGAGCAGCTCCTTCTTTTGGGGCTGATAGTTCGATGGCATCGATTCGCCAACGGCTGTGTAGGGTGGACTCGTTTAGCCTGAATGTAGAAATTGGGCGACCATTTACCATTGTCTCGCCGAGCAGCTTTGCTACTGCTTCAAGTTCGTCTTTTTTCTGAGCATAATTTTCTGCCGAAACAGTTCGGTAGCACATATGGTCAATCTGAACGAAATCGTTAAGATCAAAGCCAGCATCAACTACTTTTTTAAGTATAGTGTCGAGGAAGGCTGGATAATTACCAATGATTTCTTGGAGCCTAGCCATGAAAAGAGAGTAACACATAAAAAGAGCCATTAAAATGACCCTTTAGGCACAAACGAAATGGTACAGAATTCTTGCACCGGCTAGAATTATTTTAATTGATTAGTCTTTGTATGCAATTTGAGCTTCATCTAACTTTTGTTTTGTTTTTTGTCTAATTTCTGCAAGTATATCTTGGCGCATTTTATTTTTGCCAGGAAGCTCGGCCAAGGGCAGCGCCCACAGTTTGGCGCCTGGTTGCTGGACGGCTGATACGAGACTCGCGAATGGCTGCGCCAGGTAGTAGAGTGAGGGAACGTGCCAGCTCAGCCAGGGCTTGTTGCCTTGGGGATAGTGCTACCTCTGAACTACCGGGAAAGTGTTCTGTCATTGTGTATGGGTACGACAACTTATGAATAAAATCGATAATGGTGCCCATGGAGGGATTCGAACCCCCGACTTTCTGTTCCGAAGACAGACGCTCTAATCCACTGAGCTACATGGGCTTAACAAGTTTCATTCTAACAGATTGAAGGGTGAGCTGGAAACAGATTACATAGCAAAACAACATATTGCGTGAATTCTAATTAAAATAGATATAAGTAAGGCCGCCGCTAGCAATCCACATTTCGCTGTAGTGTCCGTGCAGATCATAGTTATATTGGCTGACATAGATCATATTGCCGCTAACTTTTTCAACCCACATAGCATGGCCGTAATAGCCACGCATAGAAATAGCCACGGAATGTACCTTGGGCGTTGAGCTGGTGGCGATGCCGGCTCTTTTGGCGTCACGGACCCACTGATTAGCATTGCCAACTCCGCCCCAGTACGGCATGTTGCCATAGGTCTGGTACACTTTCCATGCGGTGTAGCTGACACATTCTCGGTTATACATGCCCCAACTATCTATTTGACCATCTTGTCGGGCTGGCGTATCCCACTTGATAGGGTAACCGCCATGATTAGGATCACCTGCCACGACTGATCCACCCAGCTCCCGGTTAGCAGCCGCCTGAGCCACTAGCAGGCTATTAATCGTTTCTTGCTGACGTGCGCTTAAACGCGCTAGTACTGCTGTTGAAGTCTCGCCGTTAATAACGGGCACCAGTTTGTCATCGCTAGGTTGTAAGATGCTGTGAACTGCATTGCCGCTGGTTAGCGGTCGCACGAGTTCAACAGGTGCGCGCACTGCAAATAAGGCGGCAGTAGCTGCATGGTGGTTAACAAAGGCCACGCCATGCCACACTCCTTGGACAGCTGCAATGCTTCCATGGGCTATGGTTTTGCCGGCTGTAGTTCCGGCGCTAGTGGTTGACTTGCAGGCGGCATATAAAGTAGCACCTAATTTGAGGAATGTATGTTCGGTGCCGTTAATAAGCCCGTATACACCCGCAGTTAGTGGGTCAGAACCTTCTGGAGCTGCCACGCCGATCGCGGCTGCAGTTCGGTTTGTTTTGGTATCAAGTATGCTGTGTGACCCTACTGAAGTTACCACAGCAGAAATGAACATAATAAAAGCTATAGCGAATATGCCAGCAAAGAGAAATTGAAACTTATAAAAGACTAAGCTTGCTTGTTGCATGTCTGTCTCACACCATATGCCACCCGGTCAAATGTAGATTATACACCCAGTTTGCATAATATGCATGCATAAGGGGTAATAATATTGGACTAGGGTAAGACTAACTTGTAGCTATTGCTTACGAAATTAGTGTAGTTTCTCGTTTCTATTTAGCATTGCAATAAGTTTTTCGATTCGCGCTTGTCTGGTTTCGGGTTTCTTGGCAGTTTGTACTCGCCAGCAAAAGGCGTATACGTTCGTTTTATTAAGTGTTGCAAAGAATGCTTTGGCTTCGGGGTTCTTATCAAGTGCCGCTTGAAAGTCTTCTGGTATGGTTAGCGATGCGGAGGAGTCGTAAGCTGTTTGCCAGTTACCATTTTGTTTAGCGGTCTCTACTGCAGCCAGCCCTGCTGGGTGCATTCTATTTTCCTTGATAAGAGCTTCCACTTTAGCCACATTTACTTTAGACCAAATGCTCTTTGGTCCCCGAGGTGTGAACTTTTGCAGCCAATAATCGGTATCGTATGCTTGTTTTTGCCCGTCAATCCAGCCATAGCACAGTGCTTCTTCTAGTGCTTCTGCATAGCTAATTGACACTTTGCCTGATGTTTTCTTGGCATGCTTTAACCACACACCTTTTATCCGTAGGTTGTTTTCATCTAACCAGCTATGCCAGTCTTGCTGGGAATCAAATAGTATAACTGGGAGTTCCTTAAACGTCTCCATGTTTAATAAGTATAGCAGTACAACAATTTGATATATGGTTAAACTTCTGGTTGGAAGTGGTTGCGGCTCCAGTTCCACAGCGCAGGGTGTACGCGGGAGGGGTTGATGCCGCTACCGGTTAGCAGATCTTTCCAAGCTGCTTCGACCTGGAGCGAGCTGGCACCTTCGGGTACCAAACCCAAATGAACGCTACTTTTAATGACATGCGTATCAGGGATGATTGAAATAGCCTCGGGATGAGTAAACTGCACATTGGTGTAATGCGATAAAATAAACGGCCAGTAATTTGATAGCTTAGGGCCGCTTAGATATGGAAATCGTTTACGATGCGTAGTTTGCAATAAGTTAATCAGCTTGCTAGCATCACCATGTGCTTCGCCTAAGATGAGCTTGCGCGGGTCGCTATCGTAATAGTCGAAAAATGTTTGGGCAATGGTGGTCCAGATTAGTATATGTTTATTTGGTTGCAAGGCTAGCTTGTGCCTTACAAGGTCTGCGCGTATTTGTTCTAATGGCGTTTGTGCTAGCTTTTCTGGAAAGAACACATAACGCGTTGATTCGTCTTCCCATGTCCTAAGCGCTGCCTCCCACATGGCAGGCGAACTACGCTGAAAATTAATGCAGACGGGCAGGGTAAAATATAGATAATTTTCACGACCGCCAGATGGTAAACCTGGATTCACTTCGTGCTGAGCTAGTGTTGGAATGCGACCTTGTTCATAGTGGGCAAGCAGCTCTCTAACTCTGTCTAGTGGCGTTGCAGTAATGACATCACCTATCGCTTAGTCTTGTTTGTTGGGGCAAAATCAGGAAAGTAATGCTCTAAATCGTAGAGCAAACCTGGCGTAAACTTTTCTGACTGTGCGCCAATAAGTGCCTTTAGTTCCACTGATGTGAACCACTGTAGATCGCTAAGTTCGGCGGCCTCGGGTTGAAGCATAGTATCGCTGGGAATTAGAGCGCTAAACACTCGTTCAAACTGATTAATGATTTGCTTACCTTCTTGATGGTTTGAGCGGTAGGTGCCTAGAGTCGTAAGGACGAGGTTATGTAGTCCGAGCTCTTCGGCAGCCTCGGTGATAGCAGTGCTTTCATATGTTTGTCCAGCATCAACATGACCACCAGCAGCTTGGTCCCAGCTGTTGGGGTAGGCTTTAACGTTTGGCCCGCGGTGCTGCAGGAGCATTTTGCCTTGCTCGTCAATAATAAAAACCGAAGCAATACGATGATACAAGCCTTTTTCCCAGACTTCGCTAAGCATGGCTGAGCCTATCTCATTGTCATGCTCATCTACGGTAATAACTGGTGGGTATGTATGCGGTGTCATGTCTTAAAATCGATGAGCTTCGCCTCTAAGCAAAGCGAATCCTTTTTTAAGTGCTGCTACTTCTTCGTCGGCATCATCCTGGTTTAGGCTGACGGCCTCGCCCTCTGCAAACCACCCACAAGAAGAATGGTCGTCGGGGTCTATAATAATGGCATTAGGATCCCCTACAATTTGTGCAAAATAGACTACTTCAATTGAATGTGAACCTTTAATTTCGTTGATGTAAGTGAAAACCGCAAAAGGATCTCCAAGCGCGATTTCGACGCCAAGCTCTTCCTTAATCTCACGTTTTAGGCCTACTTCGATAGCCTCACCGTAATCAATGTGTCCGCCAGGGAGCTCATACTTACCAGGCAAGAACTTTTTAGTATCTGCCCGTTTTGGCAGAAAAACTTTAGTAATGCCATCGATCTCTCTATGAATAAAAGCGCACCCTGTTATAACTTGTTGGCCTGTTGCTGGTGTTTCACTGTCGTGGCTAGTTTTTTGCATAGGTTTATCTTAGCAAAAAGGAGCCAGCCTGGTGAATCCTATAGGTCTTTCAGAACAGGAAAATATTCTGCGACAATACATGTTTAATTTACACCACTGTCGAGTGCTCAGCGACGTGATACCATAAGTTATGGGAATAGAAACAAGTTTTGACAGTATTCAGACAGTAGAAGATCGTGTCCGGGGGATTAAAGAGTCACTCGGTTCGGAGCTTCGTTTAATAGCATCGGCAAATTATGCTTACCCAGAAGTTGTTGAGGCTATCGGTGGGCTAGCAACAAATGTGTACGCCGAAGGTAGTGTCGCTATGCGCTACGTTGGTGGTTCTGAAGGCTATGATAAGGTTGAACTTGAGACGATTGAGCACGCTAAGTGGCTTTTTGGAGGCGACTATGCAACCGTACAGCCTTTGTCGGGGGCTCTAGCTAACTACGTAGTGTTTCAGGCTTTGTTAAATCCCGGAGACAGAGTCCTTGCAATGGACCTAAATGCTGGCGGTCATTTAACACATGGTGCCCCATTTAATTTAAGCGGGAAAACATACGATTTTGCACATTACGGGGTCGGTGTCGATGGCTATATCGATTACGACCAGGTTGCCGATATTGCAAAAGAGGTCAAGCCGAAGCTTATCATAGCGGGCTCATCATCATATCCTCGGATAATTGACGTCGCGGCAATGAAAGAGATTGCCGAAGCACATGGCTCATATCTTCACTTTGATGCAGCGCACTATGCCGGGCTAATTGCGGCCGGGCATTATCCAAGTCCTATGCAAAATGGTGCTGACACAGTATCGTTCTCAACATATAAAACAATTCGTGGCCCTCGCGGAGGATGCGTTGTAGGTACGGGCGATGTTGCCAAGCGCTTGGAGAGAACTGTATTTCCGGGTATACAATCGGGACCCAACGAAGCCTCAATTTGTGGTATTGGTGTGGCGCTTGAGCGATCCCGTACCGAAGAGTACAGAGAATATATAGGGGCAACCATAGATAATGCTCGCGCCACTGCAGCCGCTCTTGCGGAGCGAGGATACCATGTCGTCACGGGTGGCACCGATACGCATATTGTTCTTATTGACCTATCAAAATCCGATGAAGCTGTACAGGCAGTTACGGGGAAAGATGCGGAACAAAAATGCGCTGAAGTTGGTGTTACGGTTAATAAAAACTTGGTTGATAAAGATGGGCGTTCAGCGCAGGTTACGTCGGGAATTAGGCTGGGGCTACAGGCGATGACGGTTCGTGGAATGACTAGCGGGGATGCGGAAGCAATAGCTGGGCTTGTTGATGGAGCTATTAGGGAAACTCATGGGGGTCGTCGACAGCGTCTAGCAGCGCAAGTACTTGCATTTTGCCAGACACACCCCATACCTACTACAGGCGATCACTTCTCACTAAGAGCTCCAACCATCAGAGATTTGGTCTCACACTACTACCCTGGTGTTCATGTTCCGGACAATTGCGGCTCTCCAGTTTACCTGAAGCAAGAAAGTAAACACCCAGAAGGGTGGCTCCGAGCGGTGTCAAATAATTGATATGCTAGACAGCAAATGCTTCATAAACTTCAATAGTACCCGTACCGGCTTGCACATTTGGCGCTTTGGCCGCAATACTAAGAGCTGCATCAAAATCTTTTGCCTCAATAATAGCGTAGCCGGTCATGAGGTTATCGGCGTTTTTAGGCCCATCTTTGGTTGCGCTTTTGCCGCCAAACTTAAAGGCAGTGCCACCTTTTCGGGCTATACCCATTGAGCCAACCCACTCACCCCATGCCTGCATAACTTGCTTGATCTGAGGCTCAGGGAGCTTTGTCCAGTCATCCGCCTCATTCATTTTGTATACCAGAATATATTTCGCCATGGTTCGACCTTTTACTTTACATTGCTTACCGCAGTATAGGTCAGAAAATAGCAACATGAAAGATGGGCTGCTAACAAGTTTACTGTAGCAACGCTATGACTTATATAATCATTTTTAGATTCTCGGCCAGGACTGGTTTAGCTGTGACTGTGCCGAAGAATTCTTCATCAACTTGGTATACGACTTGAATTGCTTGCCGCAATGTCTCGCGGCCATCCTCGCTAAGCAGAAGTCGAAAGGCGCGCCTATCAGCCTGATTGCGCGCTCGCAAAAGCAGGCCTCGTTTCTCGAGTTGGCGCACAACTTGCGAAACGACATTGATGTCAACTAACGTGTTCTCGGCAATATCGCGCTGCATGGGCGCTTGTCCAAATTCTGCAGTTAAACGGGAAGTCGACCCAAGCATAAAAAACTGTACTGGTGTTAAGCCGATGGCTCGTAACTCCTTGGCTAAAGACCGCCGCCAGTTAATTGCTGCTTGATGCAGTAAAAAGCCAAGGCTCTGATGGGGATCGGTGTAAATGGATGTGTCCATTTTATTTTTTTGCACTTCGCCATATTTGTGCTGGCCTGATGCTGTTCTCGCGCGCCCATACATGCGTTAGTACTGTCGCCCACATACGATATGGTTCCCATTTTTCGATTATCTTCTCGGCAGCTGTTCTATCAAACGTTCCATGTGCGTGATGTGATTGCTGGATGGCATAGTAGGTAAAATCATCATGGCTAAAACCATCCTTGTGTCCCATGCCTCGCTGCAATATGCCCTGCGAAAAGAATTCGCCAATACCAGGCAGTGTCTGTAGCTTGCTAAGCGCGGATTCTTCATCTAATGTGCGCAGATAGTCGCGCGTCAACCAACCGTCAAGTGCAGCTTGAGCAACCGCATGTAGCCGCTCAATTTTTGTGTCATTTAAGCTTTGAAACGACTGCATCGTAAGCAGTTCTTGCGGTGAAGGGAAGGCGTAAAATGTTTGTCCTCCAACTGCAATAGTTTGCCCCAACTCTTGCGCCATATGGGCTCTAATCTTGCGTGTCTGCACGATGTTAATACGATGGCCAATAACAAAGGCCGCAGCTGCTTCGTATGGAGAGTGAAACAGTGTGGGGCGCATGTAGTGATACGTCTTTTGTAGCTCGCCAATAAATGCATCACGTTCGCCCACCTTTGGCCAATCACTGCCATCTTCATCAAGGGAGAGGGCGGCAAGCGCTTGTTGTTTAGCTTTTTCATTGTCATGAGCGCCATATACCTTGCCGCGCAAACTACCATCGGGTAGCTGCATTAAGGTGACCACGGCAGAACTTTGCCAATCTTCAACCGGAAAAGCCATAACAATGGTCTGCGGATCAGCTGTAAGCGTTGGCCAACCATTAAAGTATTGGTTTTGGAATAAGAGCTCAAAAGGGCCTTGGGGCTGACAAGTAAACTCCATAGCCTTAGTATTCCTTTTGTGCGAGCTCGCTCAGACGTTTCATGTTTGGTTCACTATCTTTGGCGATGTCTTTACCGAACATTGCGTAGAATAAGCCTCCTAATAACCCATGAAACTCAGTCTTAAATACAAATCGCGCACCACCGTCTTCAGTAGGCAAAACAGAGTGGTAGCTTAGCATAGTGCAAAGTGGCAAGTTGGTACGAATAGTAAAGCTCTTACCGGGTACCACATCCTCAATGATTAAGGTTGCGCCAGGGCCTTTCTTGTTTTTAAGTTTTGCGCGAGCACCATTTTCGAAGCGGTCTAGGGTAATGGAATCAATAGTCGGATCATGGCTTTTCCAATTTGGTAAGTCGGTCCACGCTTTCCAGGCTTGTGTCGGCGAGGCGTTGGTTTTGGTATCTGAGCTAAATGATTTCATAGCGTCTCCAAATTAGTATGTGTACATATTAATTATGTTGACGTGTGTTGTCAAGCAGTCAACTGGTAGTTAAGGAGTAAGCTGCATAACATATACTTGACGGCTATCCGAGAGACTCGTATTATGCCAGTAGTAGATACGCTAAGATAAAAAGAGATACTATGACTGAAGCACTTATTCCACCAAATGATTCGGATCAAGGTGAAGGTGTTCTGCAGCGTGCAGACGTGCAGCTAGGGGCGGTTCCACCTCGCCGCCCACGCAGCATAATAAACCTTGGTGGCCCTCTTGATCCCAAAGATCGGATTAAGCTTCCTGATCAAGGACTGACCGCTCCTTCTGTAGATCAAGCAGAAGGTGTATCTCCAGATATTCCCGTCCCCCTTTCTGTAGGCCAAGCAGAGCAAAGGGCATCTGTTCAGGTGACGGCTGGTGAAGCTAGCGAAGACGAAGATCTTCAGGCTGAAATACAGCATGATGCAGAAGTGCGCTACACTGACATTGAACTTCTGGGTAAGTCATTCCGAGTACGCCGGAATGTTACCGAGGGAGGCCGCAAGGCTATTAGGCTCTGGGATCGTGCGTGGGCTGCCGTGGGCAATACCCTTGACAGGCCGGGCCAGGCAATGAAGTGGTATGCGCAGAATCGTGCCGAAAGTGCCTATGGTCGTAAGGTGACACGACTAGAAGATGCTCAAGACCGTTTTCATGCGTCGAGCCGTTTAGTTGAGCGTCGCCAAACAGCTGCAACTGAAGCTGCACGTATTCGGGATGAGAAAAGGCGTACTTTGCAGGATCATAAAGACGTTATGACTAAGCGTGTGACGACCATCCACGAAGAGGCAACACAACGCCGGGAAAGCTACCTAGCTAACAAAAAAGCAGCAGTTGAAAATAAACTGGCACGTCAAGCTGTGCGTGGTCAGTTACGCGGAGAAGGGGCGTCACGCCAAGAGGCTAGAGATATACTTGCGGAAATACCCGCAGAGCACCTAGCCCGAGTAGGAAAAGTTGCAATCGTAGCAGAAGCAAGTCGCGCAGCGCATGAGAGTGCACGGCATAGCCGATCAAAGGCCACTAAGGCTCGGGAGAGAAACGAGCGGCGTATTACGGCAACGGGTGAACGTGCTGAACGTTATGATAGAGCGACAGCAGATGCCGATGAAATCACAGAGCAGCTTAGTACTACTGTTTTGCCGTTTACAGAAAGGTATATAACGGTGTTACGAGATAAGCTTGCGAGTATGACTGAGGAAACCGCTGGCTATCAACACCTAGTCGCTGAACTACAAGCTGCTGAAGGCAGGTTAGCAGTCCAACAAAGGGAACTTGGTTATTGGCAAGGTGTCTCTCAGCGTAAAAGTGGCAAGGCTGGTAAGTCGAAAGCTCGGGTTAGTGGCCTAGAAAAAGCTCACGCCCAGCACGAGATAAAGGTTAGTCAATCAATTCGTGAAGCTGACATCCAAGAGCTAACGCACGAGATAGATAAGGCGGAACTTGAAGGACAAGTGCGCGTCGTGCTTAACCCGGAAAAGAAACCAAGAAAGGCAGCATAGTATATGGCATTATTGAACAGAGAACTACTACAGGACCTAGGTATCCAACTTGATGAGCAGGACTATACATTGCTCTCTGATCATTTTGACACCACATTACAGACTCGTGTTATTGACGAAATCGTCGAAGAACTTACGCCCGATCAGGCCGAGCAACTCGCTGCATTGCAGGGTGCAGGCGACGAACAATTACTAGAGTGGCTTACCGCAAACGTGCCCCAATTTAAAGACATCGTTTCTGACGAAGTAGATATTCTACTCGGTGAACTCGCTGAAGATAGCGAGTCGTTTAACAATCACTGAGCCGACTTGAGCGTAGAACAACTGGTTGCGTCTTGTAATCGCCAGAATTAGAGAGCTATACCGGGTCACAGCTCTTAGGAGCTAACATTAACCCGAGTGCGTCTGCTGATTCTCCGGAGGTGAATAATTCTATATGAGTGCCAGGGATGATAGTTTCAGTTTCTTGGCCGAGTATTTTTGTTAGCTGTTGGCCATCTGCGTTGACTGTAACGATGTTTTCGTTAGTGTGCAGATCGGGAAAGGCTAGAGTTAAATATGCAACCGTATGACAGACTTTATCATAGACATTTAATGTTACACCTTTGGGTGGGTCTTTGAACTCGATTACCTTTCGTGGTACCAAGCCCGTGAGATCTATATTGTCGATTGGGAGTGTTTCTGTCAGTGATGGCCAACTTAGAACGTTAGAGCCCTGTACAGGAGCTAATGATTTCTGTGAGGTGCTAGTTGGAGCTTTTGGTTTGGCTGTTTCTTTTGTGTGTCCCGGTACTGCTGGTCCGGAAACAGAGTGGCTGGGCTGCGCTCCGTAAGTGGTGCCTGCAGAGGGTGCTGCTGCGTGATTGCCACTGCCGTGAAATATAGCGTAACCAGCGACAAGAAGCATCGCGCCTCCAAGAGCGCTAGCTGTCCGACCATTATGACTTTCGGGTGTTTGTGGCCCTATCGCTTGATAAGTACCACCGTCTTTCATGGTGTATGTTTGTTGCTCTGGAGTATGCCTTGCCATAATATTGCACTATACACCACAATATCGAGATGCTCAACCTAAGGGTAGGCGACTCTCCTACTATGTGCCTATTGAACTTATAAGTGCGGGCAACTATGGATGGCTGGTGGCTATATTTGTACAAGCGGATAAGAGCTTGCAGTGCTAAGCGTTGCGAGGGCCCACTCGGTAAGCTCGGGAATATTCTCAATCTTGGGCTCGAAACTGGCAAGTTCATCTATTGGTACCCATTGGTAGTCACTATATTCTTCGCTGAGGACAATAGTGCCTGAAACAAATACGCCGGCAATATGAGCTAGTATCATACTGTTCCCATCCTTTTTGCGAAAAAGTACGTTATATGTTTCGCTCGGCAAGACTGCTATTACAGTACCTGAGCCAATTTCCTCGTCTTTTTCCCGCTTCATGCCTGCTAAGATGCTTTTGTCGGTTGTCTCCATTTTGCCACCAATAAAAGAATAAACACCATCATAATCTGCTTCGCCCTTCCGTTTGGCTAGTAAGACTTTAGTCTTATCCTCCGAAAGGATGATAAGTTTTTGACAGTATTGGAATAGAGTAGGTGAATCCATACAGTAACTATAGCAAAAGATCTTTAGGCATTGTTTTTGGATGCTTGTATTAAATATAGCTTTACAGATAGTCAATAATACAGTAAAACATCTATAATGCGTTTCACAGATTATGAAAAGCCCGAAGGTTGGAGTGTTGGGCTACCAGAAGTTTTGGTTCATCGCGACACCATTAGTAGGCTAGGTATGCCTACGGTAAATTACGAGTCAATGGGTGCGCTCGTATTAGGGATTACTCATGGGTGCGTACCAAGCATACAAATCCATCCTTTTCCTCCTGAAGAGCGTGTCTCTGGCTACTATGATCATTATTCAAGGGTGATAAATATTGATGCCGAAAGGTCGGAACAGAAATTAGCTCATGCGCAAGGAACGGTCAGAGTCCTGGCACACGAGGCACAGCACCTAAATGATTATATCAATCATCCTGTCCGGACCACCTTAGAATCATGGAAGACTGATTTGTGCTATTCCGGCCTACTTGTCGCTACTCATATCTTTCCTAAGCTTCCGCCGCTAAGAAAGCGCGAAGCATGTTACCCAACTGAAGAACGTGCTCATGTTACAGAATCGTTAGACAAAGTGAAAGAACACGAGCAAGATATACTTTTCCCGCGTGCAATTCGCACGGGACGTTTGCTGTATGGTCGTCAATTAACGCTAGATACTATAACTAAACTAGGTTTGGGTCATTGTATAGACCTAGCAAGCGACTACACTAAGCCAAAACAATGGTCTAAAAGAAGGCCCTTAAGGTAATGAGATCCTCCCTAAGCTATAACTGCTGTTAAAGCATCAAAGTTCTCATCCGAGGATTGTCTCTACAAAAGAATCCAAGAAAATAAATAACAGTACTGAACTTAATCCCGGTGTTTATCCATAAATTGTTGAGCCTCAGTAAGGAATTCTTGTTTAGCCTGGGCTGATAACGTAAAATACCGATTTAGGACTTCAGGCGCCGTAGGTGCAAAAGTAATCATAGGGTCGTACGCAAGGTGTGGTTTCTCGAAGATGACAATATCTTTTGCTGACTCGGTTTTAGAAAAGAAAACATCACTAGCCATCACCGACCAAAGCTGGTCATAGGGAATTAGCCCATTTGAGCGAGCGTCGGCTTGCAGCTGCATGCAACGTGGTGCGTGGCCAGCGCAGGCAATTTGGATAACTTGTTGAATTTTTGGAAATTGAAAAAGCTTTGCAGTTGCCGCTATCTCGTCTGATGTACGCACTAAGTCGGTGCCAATAATGATGTTCTCGGTTCGCTCCCTTAGCATGTCCACTGTCTCACCAGTAGTGTCGAGTAGCTGTCTGAGGCGTGGAAATTCAGCCAGGCTTTCAAGGTTGTCTAATAAAAACTGCTTAGTGTATGCGCCCTCCTTAAGCCCATCTTTTTGTGAAGGACCACTATGTATGACCACTTGTGTAATGGAGCTACCTAGTAAAGGGTTTAGTAGCAGCAGGCAAAGAGTAGGCAGGGATCCAAGCTTATTCTCCGAAGGGTCTCCCCAGGCAACGTACTCCCAATCCGGGGCTTCAACATTATTGACATGGATCAAAATGCCGATGGTTGTCGGCGTACTGGCCGCATGAAGGCTCGTCCTATTTTCCATGCGGCCAGTATAGCAGGAACTAGTAGGCTTTTGCCGCCGCCAATATTTTTATAAGGGTATGGTAAAACCGAGTGGTAGTAACTGGGGGCAGCATACCCTCGGCAAACTTACCTGAGGGCGGACGACCATTTATGATGTGCCAGACGATGAACGCCTCGTACGGATTAGCAGCGACAAGATCCGCATCACCTTTAGATGAATGCTGTGGTAGTGGGGCGGTGCTCCCGATTGGTTCATTAGTAAAAATAACGCAGAATCTTTTGTCGCTGGTCAATTCGATATCCTTGAAAGGCTCTTGCGTAGTTATCGCTTCTAGCTCGGCTATGCTGCGTAAGAATGTAGGTACTGCATATCCCAAATGTTCATGTAAACGTTTTTCGATTGTGCGAGTCAGCCGTTGTTTGTCAGAATTATCTGTATCAAAAAAGATGTTACCACTATTGATGTATGATCTAACGTCATTAAACCCTAACTCTGTAAAAATGTTGCGGAGTACTTCCATCTTTACAGTATGGCCGCCAACATTTATGCCCCGCAGTAGTGCAACGTATCTAGTCATAGTTTGCCATTGAGCGGGAAGGCTTCTCGTGTGCTACGGTACTTGCCATGTATAGATCATAACATTACAGTTACGAAAATTCCTTGGTAAGCTCTGACTCTTTAAGTTTGTATGATGAGATAAAAATAATAAAGAGCTATCGTTTTATCTTGCTACGTGAAATGCCAATAGTCTTATAAAGTGTGTTGTGCGCGTGCTTCTGTTACCATACTTATAGTATTTATATATAAACGGGGGCAATAGACATGTTTAAACCACAAGCAGCATTTAGCGGATTTTCTGTGGACGACCTTGCAAAAGCGAAAGAGTTTTATACTGGCGTGTTAGGCCTACAAATTGAGAGTGAGGAGATGGGTCTTCGCTTGCAACTCCCGGGCGGTGGAAAGCTCTTTATCTATGACAAGCCAAACCATGAGCCGGCTACATTTACTGTTCTTAACTTTGCCGTTGATACTATCGATGAAGCGGTGGACGCGCTTGTAGAACAGGGTATTACCTTTGAGCGTTATGAGATGATGGAACAAGACGAAAAAGGAATTGCACGAGGTCTTAGTGCTCATCAGGGTCCAGATATAGCGTGGTTTAAAGATCCTGCAGGTAACATTCTCGCTATTCTACAGGATAAATAATTCTTCATAAGCCCTGTCTACGCGTAAAGAGCTCATTGCCAAGAGCGGTCAGACTCTCTTGGACTGTTACTGATCTCAGATTATAGAACAGCCTGCAATTAGTAATTTGGGGTGATGTTACAGGGTTTTATGCCAGAATCAATACATGCTTTAAGCTTATTGATTTCAACCTGGTGTTGTAGCCATGATGAGACATCGTTTTTATTAGTGGTGTCTTGGGTTTTTGTATACTGATACCAGGTCCAATTAGTAAGAAGAATCATTATAAATAGTAGTACGATCACCCAGTCTCTTTTTTGTAATCTTAGTCTTTGCTGTGTCTTTGCCATAGCCAAATAATAAATAGGAAAATAAGCATTGTCTATAGCGCTTATGCTTGAAGACTAAGACTAAAGATTAGAAAGATAAATTAGTTTTTATGATCTTGGTTCGGCAAGATAGAAAGCTTTGCTAATCTTTGCCTACACGTTTCGTAGCTGCTGCGAATTTCTTCCAGGAATCATAATTCCATGTTTTGAGGAAATCGGCAGCTTCTGTTTTGCCGCTTTGGTAGAGTGTGTGTTGCTGTGCGGGAGTAATAGAAAAGTCAGTTGCTTTGATGTCAGACGTGTCAATAAAGATCGTGCGTTTTTGTGTGGCCGGATTATCAATGTGCATTCGATCGTGTGCATTAGTGAGTGTGTCAAGAATAGCTGTCGCGAACTCAAACGAATTGGACGTGGGGTTACTGTGCATCAAAGCGTCGCTGCGGCTGGACAGCTTTAAACCGAAGGTTGGCCACTGGTTGGTTGTATCAAATAAGTCGATAGGGAAGTTGGATAGCATGCCACCGTCTACCAAAAGTCTCCTCTGTAGCTTGTATGGCTTATAAAAGAAGGGGATCGACATTGAAGCTCGTACGGCATCAGCCACTGATTGACTATCTGGATCAAGTCCATAGAGTTCTTTGTAATCCCATGGCAGACGAACGAGACGCCCCTGTGTGACATCAGATGTAATCACAACTAGTTTGTATCGTTGTTCTGGCGGTAGTTTCTGTGCCCATGGTTCTGTTAACTTAAGATCGGCAAATGTTTGCACACCAAGCTCTGCTAATTGATCACGTAGCCAGTTGTGTAGGTAAATACCCTGATAAATACCTTTTTGAAAGATGAGCGAGGCGGTCTTGCCCGCTAAACCCAAATGGTCAAGTATGCCGCTTTCGTCTTGAAATTTGGTGTAGTCTAGTGATTGCATCAGCTCAACTAGGCGTTCAACTGAGATACCACTTGCTAGTAGACTACCAACTATTGCCCCGGCGCTTGTCCCTGCTATTCGCTGGAAGTTGTACTGAGCTTTGTGTAGTGTCTCGACAGCACCTACTAGGCCAATGCCTTTTACGCCACCACCTTCTAACACTAAGTCACAGAATAAGTCGGTCATCTACTAACCATTGTAGCCATTATTGCAACAGAAATCTAATATCATTTGCAGGATTTTTAGAACAACTAGCTAATAGTGTTCGGGCTAGGTATCCAACTAGTTTCAACCTGAGCTAGGATAGTACGTGGCTACGCTTAGGGCGCTTTACAAGCTGCAATAATTCCTGACGCTCACCAAGCCAAAAACTAATGCCCATAAGCAGGACAACCAGGTAGAATGGCCATGCTACAAGAAGCCATCGAGCGTTAGAAGAACCGAGTATGGCGACGTGATTACTTGATGGTACGTTAGCTAAACTCCCTCCGCCGGTATTACTGCTTGAATTAGTGCCAGTTAAAAATGGAGCTTTGCCATGTTTGTCGGTAATGAGTGCCGCAAGCTGCATTATGTGCTTCTGTCCGGTAGTATCGACTGAATGTACGACTACAGCGTAATAGCCACTTGTTTTAAAACTGTGTTGGATGGTAAATACTGGATCGACCGGGAAGGTCATATGCGAAGTGGCACCATCCCCCCAATCAATGGTGACGTTGTACGGTGGTGTTCCACCTTCAAGATCCAGATCCCAGCTAAATACTTTATCGGCAGTAAATGTGTGGAACTGAAAATCACTCGTTAATAGTAGTGGTTGTGTAACGGTGGCAACGGCTGCAGTCGTGCCATCGTGTGAGCTAGACGATGGAGTATAGGTAACATGCGTAGTATTGGCGGTGGGGCCTTTTTGGTCGGTCTGATTGTATGCCTGCACGGCAAGTGTGTCAGTGCCGGCATATAGCGATGTCGTGACGGTATACGTGTTATTCGTACACAGCGCGGCACCATTAAATGCGTCATTGACCGTAAGTGTCACGTATGACTGCGATGGACAACTGCCGCTAACCTGCGTTATTGGAGTCGACACGGCAGTATTGGCCGAAGGGGAAGTGATAGTGGCGGCACTGTGTAGTGCGGGTGCTTGGATTCTGGCCGTGATCGTAGTCGCCGCCATAGTATGTAGTGTCCAGCCTGCCATGAACACACCGCTGCAAAGCAGTACGAATACCCCTATTGGATGAAGCAACAGGCGTTTGTGCACAGGGTAGGCACGCCGATGTGCCTTTCTAAGGCTCTTTATGAGTACTCTCTGTCGAGCAGTAGTGGATGTAATCTGGCGTTTTCTGCTAGTTTTTTTCGTAGTAATTGTTTTTTGTTTCTTCATGGTCAACACGCCTTGAACATAGAAATATCATACCATGTAAGACACCTTGCTCTCTTGAATCTGATAACCAAGTGAGATCAATGTAAGGGGTTTATTATGGACCGTAGCCTTGTTTACCATAGCCTGGTCGGCCTGATTCTTCCTGGGAAACATTCTTAGTAAACACTCCTAAGAAGGTCGTAATGCCAAGTAGACCGACAACAGCCGAAAACATAGAAGCAATGAACTGCTTGCGCGTGATTTCTTTTTGGAGTAGTTCGTCGAGGTTGAGCTTGATCAAAATAGTAACCAATTTAATTCCCTTTAAGCTTAGCTCGAAAGCATAAGCGCGGTCAAGGATAGTTAATTAGTAACTGCAGTATAGAGCACCTGAGATGTATAGGAGCCACTGACTATACTCACATTAGCGCACACCCCATACCAAACGTTCGTGGTAGAACCAGAACTAGCAGCGGTACTCGTACTCGCAAGTGTACTCGGCGTGCCATTACTAGCGGGTATGCCGGCGAATGTCGTTGTACCAACCCCAGTATTTGTTTGAGCACTTGTTGGCCCAGCGCCAAAGCCACCAACACCATCTACGCGGTAGCCCCAATGATTGATGGCCAGGGGAGCGGGGCTAGCTTGTGAAGCACTACTGGCGGCTATAGTAGAAGCACCTTTTAGGAGAGCTGTGTTGGTACTTGTATCAGCGAGCGAAAGTGTATAGCCGCTTGTGTTACTTGTAGTAACCGTTACCGCATCCTTCTGGATCGTACAGCTACCGCTACCAGTTGGAATAACATCCACGTTTACGGTGCCGCTACTACCAATAGTGATACTGCACGAGCCAAACTGACAAGAACCGTATGTACCACTGCCATAATTTATAGCTAGGGCTGGCACCGTGACGAGCAAAAGCATCACGCTAAAAATAGTGCTAATAAACAAACCGACAGTTGACTTCAGTGCTTGTCGCTTTACCCACTGCCTAGCCATAGCTACTCCGTGGACTTCTTGGCTTGTCGCTTACGCTTGCCAAGTTGCCGTCCAATACTGTAGGCAAGTGGTACCGCTACAAGCACAGTGGCGATAATCCTGAGTACAGGTGATATTACCAAAACATATTTGGTGGTAAGTGCTTGCGTTGTATTATTGGGCAAGCTGACCGTACCGGTGACCTTAAAAAGACCGAGTGATGGCGTTGTGGTCCAATTGATTGGTATACGACGGACGGTCTGAGGCAGCACCTCTTTGGTGGTATTTAGGCTATATTTGGGACGACCAAACATGTCGCGAACCGTCACATGGATATCTGATGCGTAATCAAGATTGCCGTCATTCTCGAGTCGCAGAGTTGCACTGAGCGGTGCTTGCTGTATAAATTTACTAGACCAGCTAAGCAACTTACCGGTTTGTTTAACCGTACCGGCTACCTGTATATAAAATATCTCACCAACACGTTCATTTACAACCACACCTTGTTTATTAGAAGGCTGTGAATGCGTTTCGGCAAATGCTACTGCATAGTAACCGCCCGGTGCAGTCCCAGATGGTATCGTAATTGTATAGGGTACATCGAGTGTATGTGCCGGTGGGATAGTAGCGGTTGTAGTGTCAAATTGTATCCAAGAGGCGGCATTTAGCTTGCCGGACACAGGAGTGAAGTCGGGCGTGTAATCTTCGCTGTGCACAGAATAAGGCGCGGAATAGATGTGCACCGGGTAGTCGCTTGTTCCCTGATTGATTATCTGGAATTTGCCTTGAGCAGAGGCGCCGGGCTTAACAGTTGGCTTTGTAGTTGCCGGTGCCAAAGTCAGGATTTTACTAGGCGCTGCCTCGCTTGCAGCCGAAGCTTTTGGGGCAGGAGGGGTACTGGCAACTACAATGAGCGCAGCAAACAACGCGCAGAGAACCGTTTTCCTCATCCTAAGTATTCTAGCCTAGTTGGCGGTCACCGTATAGGTGACACTATTAGTGTAGGTACCTGAAGCTTGCGATGTATTAGCAGCTAAGCCATACCATACAGTAGTTGTGTCATTACTCGCAGTACCAGATGTGGTCTTGATCGTGTTAGGTGATGCGGTAGCTGGTACGGCTGCAAATTTCGTAGTACCACTTATGGCCGCGCTGTTTACGGTAGAAGTTGGCCCAGCGCCAAAGCCACCAACACCATCTACGCGGTAACCCCACGTATTTGCAGACATAGCTACCGGTGTTGTTTGAGAGCCACTTGATGCGGGTATCGTATTCCCACCAGAGACCATATTCCCGCTGGCACTCGTTTCAGCGAGTTGCAGTGTATAGCCTGCTGCATCATTAGTGCTTACTGTAACCGTGTCGCTGGCAATCGTCTGTGCACCAGAACCTGTTGGTGTAACGTTAGCATTCACAGTGCCGTTACTACTTAGTAGGCTTATTACTGAAGATAGGGTAGAGCTAACAGTTGTTGAGCCAGTTGCTGCACCAGCGAGCACAGGTGTGCCTAGGATAGCGCTCCCAAATACTACGCTCGGTATGATGAATTTTAGGCGTTGCCACTGTAGCTGAGAATTAGTTTGAATATTTAAGAAATCTTTCATGTATCACGCCTATTTTATTGTTACTCTTATAGTTTGTCATAATAACCATTAGCGTAATAGTAGTCAAACTGTATGCTTATTTGGTGACTGTGTATAACTTCATGATTTCCCTAGCTTGTTGACCTGATAGTTGCATGCTACCATAACACTAATGCTTGGAGAGGCAGGGTGGCAATAATTTAATTCTGAAAAGTGGGGACATATGTCTCGTTTGCCTACTATAGGTGGTGACAATGATAGCTGGGGTACGCTGTTAAACGACTATCTTCAGCAAGCTCTCGCCTCTGACGGTACGCTCGTAACGTCGCTCACTAATAGCTACACCGGCACAACCAACACAAATCTTGCAAATAGCACACGACCAGGACTTGTACAATTAGCAGGCGACCTTACTATTCCGGTGACCGCACCAAAAGTTACAGGGCTTCAAGGAAATCCGGTTGCAAATACAACCCCAACAGATGGTCAGGTACTCACTTGGAGCGCGAGCAGTAGTGCTTGGCAGCCGGCTACCCCAAGTTCCAGTAGCGGCGTTTCACGCGCTCAGGCTTTCGCTTTCGCCTCGATGCGCATATAATAGGTCTATTAACACAACTGATTACAAAGCCGAAACAAAAATAATATAATTAACAGCTATGGTACTTGACGCCACGACTAAATCATTGCAGGTCGCTCTTTCCGGCGCCGTAACGACACGACAATTGCCGTGTGTTACGTCATGGGCGGATATGACGACCAGTACATTTACGCCAGGTTCAAGTGATACGCAAACTAATAACACCACTGGAGTCGCGATTGTCGCCGCACCGGCCGCGTCTACTCAGCGACAAGTAAAGATGGTGTCTATTTATAATGCTGACACTGCAAGTGCAACGGTTACGGTCTCACTCAATAATAATTCCACGCTCCGTACTCTCATCTCGGTCGCATTAGCAGCCGGACAGACATTGCAGTTCGCTGAAAATGCTTGGTCTGTCATAGATAGTGGCGGTGGTGTTGAAACAAGTGGTGGCGGTGCGAGCAGTGCGGCTGCAGGATCGAACGGACAAATACAATTTAATAACGGTGGCACAGCACTTGGCGGTGACCCAAACCTTACGTGGAGTAATAGCACACAGATACTAGGTATTGGTGGCGCTAACCCCGGTATACAGATTGCTGGCACTACTGGCAGTTCGCCGACACCTTCTAGCGGCAACGTAGGTATTTTTGGCAGGACCATTGCTAACCGGCAAATGGTTAGCCAAATTGGCCCGACTGGCTTAAGTGCGGCGTTGCAGCCTCTTTTGGCCCGCAATAAGATTGGCTACTGGGGACCCCAGGGTAACTCTACAACAGTGCCAGGTGTGTTTGGTCTGGCTGCACCTACGGCTGTTGGTACGGCTACGGCGCGTACTGTTGCAACAACCAGTTTGGCTAGTCGCATGAGACGTCTTGGCTACGTATCATCATCGACTGCTGGTAGTTTGGCTGGTCACTATGTAAACGTAGCGCAATTCTCCTGCGGCTCTGGTAGCAGCGATGGTTCGGGTTTATTCTTTGTCATACGCTGGGTTCCCTCAGACGCGGCAACAGTATCTGGAGAGCGTGTGTTCGTAGGCCTAAGTAGTTCGGTGGCTGCTCCGACTAATGTTGAGCCAAATACGCTTACGAATGCAATTGGTGTCGCCCAACTTTCTACTGACGCCACACAGCTTTATGTTGTATATGGTGGCTCATCGGCCCAGACTGCAATCGCGCTTGGCACTAACTTCCCAGGAGCAACTCTCGGTACCACTGCATACGAACTGGCTATTTTTGCACCCAACTCTGTTTCGAATACCTATTACTATCAGGTTACAAATATTACAAGTGGCAATGTTGCGTCCGGTACGTTAACCGGTAATGCAACGCAAGTACCTCAAAACAGTACTTTATTAGCGCCACGCGCTTGGACTTGCAATAATGCCACAGCTCTAGCGGCTGGTATCGACATCTGTTCTATTTACGTTGAAACAGATAATTAAAATAGCTCATTGAGCTTGGTGTGAAGTATCGGGGTATATAAGCTAACTTGAGCAATCAAGAATCTGGGTAATAAATCAGATGCCCTTAAAAATAGTTGCATTACTCAAATAGGCTTCGGTGAGACTCAGTCCACTTGGCATGTTGTTCAATAACTTCAAGATCGCCATTTGCTACCCACTCAGCTTGTGGCTGCAATCCTCGTTCAGCCAGCTGTTTTTCAAATCCTGCAACCTGGCGCTGCATGGTGGCTACGTCCGTTACTACGTCGCCCAGTTCAGTAAGACCATACGCTTCGGCAAAGACTTCAATACGATGCTGACGATTAGGTACTTTAGGAAAGTGGTGCCACTTTAGCGCCGCTTCATCGTCACGAAATGGTGCGCTGTACTCAAGCGCGTATAGCACATCAAACCTTGGCTTAGCTGGTACGACTAGATCCCAATCTACAATGCCAACTGGCTCATTGTCGTCATCCCACACGATATTCCACGGCCCAAAATCACCATGGCACATAATTTCGCCATTTTTTGGTACGCCAATAGCACAAGCCCACTCGGCATTCACCGGTGGTTTATAATCTGTTATAACGTCGTGGTAGGCGCGAAGTAGTTTGGCGAACTTGCGAAGGCCGTCATCGCTGACAATCTTAGCCCAACCATCTCCACCTGATTGACCGTCAATGTAACTCAATATTTCGCGACCGTTCTCATCAAAGCCCAGAACCTTCGGCGAATAAGGAAAGTTGACCGATTGAAGGTAGTTTAGTAAATCATGCACAGCAGGCGTCCAGTGATGCGTGGGTCGATGAACGGTATCACCAATGCGCTCAATCGGGCGGTCGGGGTTATTATCTAATAATTTGTTAGTCATCGACTTAACTATAGCAAAAACTCCTCAAACGGAGGAGTTTGAGCGTAAACGGTACTGGATGGCTATCGAGCACATTATCGCAGCTGATTCTCCCTAAGCTGAAAGTAGTACGATCTAGCGGTAATGGGTGCAGACTACGAATTTGATAGCTTGGTGGCTGTTATGAAACTTTGAAAATACTAAGACTGGACTCTGTGTCTCATAAAATCAGTAGGTACATCCATAAACACCTCACAACTACCGGCCCCTCTAACTTCTTCCGAACGACGTTGGCCCATTTCTGTAACCTTACCAACGTAGTCCATCTTCAGGAGCTGTGTTTGATGTTCTTTCATGGCTGCAATCTTTTTTGGCATATGTGTACTTATATCAACAAACACATCAACCGTAGGTATTGGTGTCCATACTTCATAGCAAAGTAGACGGGGAGGCGGAATTATACATCTTCCTAGCGCAGTCATCAGCGCTTTGTAGCTTGTGATATGATCTGGATGTCCGTCAGATTCATGTGGCGCAAAGATAAGATTGGGCCGCAATGCTTGAATCGCCGTAACCAGCGAGTCGACTATAAGGCTTTCGTGATGGACCGTTCCGAGGTCAGGATAACGTAAGAATGTGAGCCTTTCTTCTGGTATTCCAAGTTGCCAACTAGCAAATCCTGCCTCACGCTCACGCATAGCTCCTAGATCTGCCGGTACTATTTCGCGATTACCATTTTCTCCTGAGGTAACGTATACCGTTGCAGCATTTCCTCCGGAAGCAACAAAAGTTGCAAACGAACCACCGCAACCGATTATATCGTCGTCGGGGTGAGGCGATACGCATAAAGCAGTATCGTACCCAGTCATATCTAATTGTCTAATAGTATTCTCCTTTAAGGCTTTGTATTGTACTAATGGCTAGGTGAGGGTCAAACACCTCAAAACTCACATGTTCGGGGCTAGGACCCAGTTTTGCTGCAACGCCCAAATCAACCAATGCATTTTCGTATAGTGCCGGATCGTGCCCGCCTGGATAATTTACTATAACGCGTAAGCCTAAAAAGCGAAGACGCTCACTTAGGGCCAAGCCCCCTAGCATATTAAACTGCGTATTCCTTGCTATTTTAGCGCCGGCTAAACGAATATCTGGTTGCTTCGCACGAAAATCCATTCGCCATTTTTCATTAGGGGCAAGTCCATTTTGCAGAGCGGCTATAGAGCGGCGCGCCGAGGTGTGCAGAACACAATCTGGACCTGGATAAGTTATCGTGTGCCAACCGCCGCGCATTTTACTTATTGCTATACCAAGTGCCACATCTTCTCCGCGGCTGTCTTCGACTGTTCCCTTAATTGCGCAATAGGTACTCAATCTTATTGCAGTAGCAGCCCCAGGGGTAACTTTCCTGTTATCGCGATAATGAAGAGTATGATCAATAAGCTGGTAAAGCCTTGTTGCAAAGTGGAGCTCAGGGTGATTCCTAAATGCTTCCCTGTCCCAATCAAGATGGCCTGCAACAGAGTCAATAAGCAAATCTTTTTTCATGGGAAGCGTCATTTCTGTAACGAAATCACTGCTCAAATCTATTGTGTCTGCATCACATAGCACCATGAATGGGTCGTCACTATTTGCTCTATGATGTCTTAGGGCAACAGTATCATGGAGGATGCGTTTAATTTTCCCAATGGGCTCTTCGTGATCAAAGATGTGTGAGAATACCCGGACTGGAAAATCTGGGTAGTCATCCATAAAGCGTCTCATTGCAGCAAAAGTACGCTGACCTTGCATATCTCCTATGGCAGCAGGACGGTTCAAGAATACAACTACCTCATGATCATTTTCAACTCTATTACGTGCGAATTGTTCTAGTGTTGAATATAGTTTGTCATGCTCTTCATGTGATGCTGCTGCTATTGCGACTGTCGTGGATCTACCATTAACAGGCCACCGATTCGACATCTCATGTTCGAAGGTACTAATAAAATCATAGTATTCTGGCTGCGCATCATGGAGGTCCTTGAAATATACATCTGCCTCTACATGAAAATCTAGCGCACCTTCGCGGTGCTCAACATCTTGATAGTTTTGTTCCATTCGAGCCAGACTTGTTTGGTGGGGCACGATAGTAACCTCGTCCATCCAGGGGCTAATGGGCAACGAAGTAGGTGGCCGTAACCAAAGTTCGGCATATCTTTCATGCTGTGTCATGACAAGTTTTTAGGCTATTTTACTGTTTATAATTGAAGGTTTTAAAATTATTTATCAAGTATCAAATGATTCATCCTGAGTTTGGGCAACTTTCGATGCACGCTATGCATACTACTAGTACGTATGCCGTTTGAAAAGAACAATAGTGTTGTAATACATATATCACATGCTGTCTATTGCGCTTATGCAATGGATACCGTACTATACTTAAGTTAAATTTCGTTTTTGACAGTCAGCTAATTTTTTAAAAGATAAGTTCTACAATTTAGAGCAAAATTACCCCCCGTTTAGGGGGCATTATTATGTCATGCCGTTTCAGGCGGAGAAAGTGTTTACTATGACCCAAATTATTCCTAAAATTGGCCGTGAAGAAATTCGTGACTCTCCACCCTTTGAAGGGGAGTTGGCTCTAGAGCGAGACATACTGGGAGAGAGTGACATACTAGACCCTACAACATATAGGCAACTCCCAGAAGATAATTACGTTGAAATGCGCGGACAACGCGACGACGACGAAGATCGTGCGGCAAGAGTGGCAATGGCTATTGCACCAGGGGTTCTGGGGCAGATACGTACTGATCTCATTGCACCTTTCTTGGTTATGAACCTAGAAGAAAGCAGGGGTAGCGCACAGCAGCAAGGGGCAGTACTGCAAGCCATTGGGGATCGCACGCGGCAATTGTCAGAATCCCAAGTATTGCATCGAGGTTATTTTAGTCTACCTGCCACAGTGTCTAGGGCAGTAATTGAGTATATGTTTGACAGGCCCGGAGACATACCTGGACTATTTAGTTCTTTTGATGGAAAAAGGCCACTAAGCGTGGACGAGGAAACTGCGACAGCAATTTCGCAGCAGATAGCAGGCGCCGCAACGATTGAAGAAGTAGTTAACCGTATAGTGATTGCTCAAGCAGCTCATATGGTGGGAGATGCCGGTGGCACACTTGAGGACGCGTGCAGCTCGACGGATGCTCGTACCTTCAGATATTCTGCGCGCACAGGGCAGGTTGTTGACCCAAGCTACTACGAAAGTGACATGTATGGCCTAACTGCCTTCCCCTTTGAAGATCCGCAAGACGTGTACAATAACATTCGCCATATGGTTGTGGGTTTTCCTGGGCCTACTGGTAATGATCATATGTATCTTTATGCTAACAGTCCTGATAAGCCAAACGCTCTTGCGTCTGCCAAAGGCGACTATTCACTGTGCCGTAGTGGAAATTACGTATTTCATGACCTCGCTACTATCGCTGCACGTGCAGAGAATAGCGTTAAGGCTGGAGATACTTGGATCGCACAAGCGCCATTTGAGGTCGTTTTGGACTACGCCGCATTCAGCTATCTTGGTGGCATGATGGTTGACACAGAGCGTCTTCATGAGACAAGTCATGTCGGAGTTACCGACGGGATACTTTTCTCAATGGACGATGTATCGTTCCGGTTTCCCTTAAAGAAGGTTGATCGCATTATTCCTGCTCGCGTACTCAGGAAGGGCTCGGAAGAGCCACGATTATATGGAACTGAAGACTACTTGGCTGAGCTTGTTGATATAGCAATGGAGGTTGACAAGATCCACGAGATATCAGGTCGAAGTAAGTACCTATCTCAAGGCATGATTGATCGCTTATACGCTCATGCGCAAGTGTTACGCCCTGAGGCGGAGCCTATACTTCGTCGGATTGTTCAGAAGGCTCAGGTGGGTAACATAAAGCCGCTGCATATCAGCTACGCCTTATTCTAGAATCTGGAGAGGCACAGTGGAACTTATCGGGACTATTGTGCGGTAGCGACCAACTGCTCTAAGTCATTGATGAATGTTTCTGTGTTGTCAAATAGCAAACCATGAATACCGCATGCCTCTGCTGCATCAACGTTAACTTTTCTATCATCCACAAAAATTGCCTCAGAAGCAGCAACATTAAGCTTTTCTAATGTATGATTGTATATTTCTGGACTTGGCTTAACAACGCCGAGGTCACCAGATAAAACAATCCTGTCAAATAAATGAGTAAGCCCGTGATTATTAATGACGGCGAGCGTCCATTCATGCGTTCCATTTGATAAGCAAGCTGTTCGGCAACCCTCCTGTCTCAATTCTTTGATGTAGTCGACTAATGGAGTATTGATAACAGTTTCGGCTTCCACGCCTTTTTCCATCTCATCGACGGATACGCCAAGAAGAGCCGACACTTCCTTGTAAAAGTCTGCCCTGGACAATGTTCCATAATCACTTCTAGTGCAGATTGTTTGGAACTCTGGAAGTTTCACCTCATAGTTGGGCGACATTTTCTTGAACCAGTTCATTGTGATATCAGGACAAAAGACGCCAAAGAAGTCAAAAATCACAGCTTTGTACATAAGTGGAGTATATCAAACAAAAGGACCTCTCAGATGAGAGGTCCTTTCATAGCGCTTATACTTGGAGGGCTATCATAGAACTTACTGCAACAAGGATTAAAGACGGTCCGTCTCTGTATATCGCGAGTTTGGGCTTATTGTGATGGCTTTCTTAGTACGGCCCATAGGTTGGTGGCAGTACCGTCGCGGCCTAGCTTGAAAGCGGGCTTGCTGATAGTCCTTAGCTCGACAATGTCAAAAGCTTTATAAAAATCACGCAGTTCGGTTTCATCATAGTCCTTTTGAAACTTACCATTTTGCGGCCAGAGCGTACTATTCGGTTCTGGGCCGGGATGATTCGCGATAAGCTCCTTTTCCCATTCATCCTCGGCAGAGCAGACCGTAACAAGTGCGTAGCCGCTTGGCTTAAGCGTGCGCAACATCTCATCACGGCATGCTTCACGACCCTGCTTGGTTTCTATGTCTATGCTAGAGAACGAGTCAATGGCCACATCAAAAAAGTTGTCTGCAATCTGCCAAGTGGTATCTACCTCAGTAAGCTCAAAATGGATTTTATCGGTAACGCTGTTTGTTTCAGCAAGCTGCTTGGCGGTTGCGAGGGCAGCATCAATGTATTCCAGCGCCCAAGTTTCAAAACCAAGCTTGGCAAGGTGGACGCTGTTTCGGCCTTTACCTGCGCCTATGTCAACAGCCTTACCGGATAGTGGTACGCCGTTCTCTCTCAGGTAATTCGTAAACAGCACTACGCCGCTGGCGGGTTCTACGTTAGCCATTGTCGGCAGCGTTCCTTGGTCGGCGTGTTCGTCGTACCAGATTTGCTGTTGTTTTCTCATTCGTTCATTTTAGCAAACAAAAAACTCCTCGGGTAAGGAGTTTTAAGCGTAGGCGTATTGGAGAGCCAACGTATACTTTTTGAAACCCTAGCCCGCCAATATTCTTATTGAGGAACTGACTTTATTGTACGCCAGACTCGTGGACCTTGGTATGGAGATTCGTGGTGGCAAAGTGTACTAAGTTGCTAGACCTTCTGGTTCTACAAGCGTCTGTTCCGTTTTTAGCACCAGTGCGTCAGTATAATTAGGTATTGACCTAAATAAGTAATTACCTTATTATCTGTGTTATGGATACGTTTGCTGCACTAGCTGATCCAACTCGCCGTAACATTTTCGAATATATTGTTCGAGGTGAAACATCGGTAGGTGAGATCGTGGAGCGGTTTTCATTCAAAGCGCCAACTATCTCACAGCACCTCAAGATATTGAAGGAGGTTGGCCTCGTGCAATCGCGCGCAGATAAACAAAAGCGCTTGTATACGGTACGAGCAGATGGCCTAGCCGAAGTGGAAAGTTGGGTCCAGCTACAACAGAAGCATATGTCTGGGCGCTTAGACGCCTTAGAGAGACATCTAATAAGTAATAGAGGAGAAGACAAATGAATCAAGATATGCAAACAGGTACAGTCGATACTGTAGATGGGCATGCAACCCTTACCTTTAAGCGGTTCCTCCCTCACGCTGCCGACGTTGTGTGGGAAGCCCTAAGCTCTCCAGAAGAGTTTGGGAAGTGGTATAACGCTACAGTGGAAATTGACCCGAAAGAAGGAGGTATTTTTACCGTCCACTCAGGTCCGTTCACGTGGTACGGACCAATTACCGTCTGGGACCCGCCTAAGCAATTTCAGTATGAGCATAATCACGATCCAGTTACTCAAATGCCAGATGGAGCACAAACCATGGTGACCTGGACTTTGGTGCCAAAAGATAACGGCACCGAGCTAACGTTTACACAGAGCGGTCTTACTTCTATTGCCGGTTTTGCTCCTGGCGCACATGTCATTCTCGATCGACTTGCAGCCTTTGTAGAAGGCAAGGACATGCCTGATTTTGGTAGTCGGTTCGGTGAAGTAGAACATTTATATCCTGTATGGACTGCTCCAGGTAAATAAGTAAAGCGGCCGAATGTTAGTAAGAGAAAGATTAAAGAGGATGCCTACATGAGTAAAGTTACGTGTGGAATCACAATGTCGTTGGATGGATTTGTCGCGGGCCCAAACCAAAGCCTGGAAAACCCGATGGGCGATATTCCCGAGAACCTGTTACACCACTGGATGTTTGACGAAGATGGTAACCAGCAGATGCGCGATTACTTGGTTGACGCTAGTGCATTTATCATGGGCACCAACATGTTTATGCCAAAAGACCAGCGCGACAACCCAGAATGGAAGGGCTGGTGGGGCGACAATCCTCCATACCATGCTCCGGTCTTTGTGCTTTGCAAGAACCCGCGAGAGTCGATTCCAATGGAGGGTGGTACCACATTCCACTTTGTGACTGATGGAATTGAATCGGCTTTTAAGCAAGCTCAAGAGGCAGCAGGAGAAGGCACGATTGCCATTGCTGGAGGCGCCAACACGGTTAACCAGTATCTTGTGGCCGGCCTTATTGATGAGCTCTGGTTGCACATTGCGCCGGTTACGATTGGTAGTGGTGCGCGCCTGTTTGAGGGCGTACCAAATCTCAGGCTTGAACCAGTGGAGACCAGTGGTACGCGGCTTGCGACTCACATTCGCTACAAGGTTTTGAAGTAAATAGCACCAAATGAACTGGATAGCAAAATGACGGCTTAGTGAAGCCGTCATTTTGCGAATGATTGCTAGCACCTTATGTCTCAATAAATAAAAACGCCACCGAATCAGTGACGTGTTGTCTTATCCGTAAGTTTCTTCTTGGAGGGTCGCCGTATACTTTTTTGGAACCCCAGCTTCCGGATAATCTTGTTGAAGAGCTGGCACAATTATACGTCAAGCTGATCAAATTTGGCATGGAAGTTCGTGGTGGCAAGGTTTACTTAGGAGACTTGGAGGCGAAAGATATTTAGCTTCAACTGCTCGGACACGCCAAGCTTAAAATCTTACGATGAAGCGAATCGAACTTATGTAAATCGTAAATACGCGCTGATGGCGTATTATTACAAGTCCACAGGGCTATACAGGCTATTAGTCTCGCCATAAAACCAGGCCCAAATCTGGTCGCCGTATGAAAAGTGCCACCACTCAGGCTTGCAGCTTGCAAATCCAGCGTCTAGCATTGCGGTAACGAGCATAAGTCTATTTGCTTTCTGCTCCTTTGTCAGGTCAGGACAGTAAAGGAAAGACTTGTCGTTATCGTCGTTCATCTCGCTACCAAAGTCGACTAATTTTCCCGTTGTGGTGTCGAGCACGTCAACATCAACGGCTGCACCACATACGTGTGGCGGCAGGGTAAGGTCGGGGTCACTCACAAATGTGCGTGCATGCTCCAGTGCCTCCTCGTCTGATGTGCCTGGGTGATCGATTCTATATTCATCGGCGCACTCTTCAAGTATCTTTCGTTGCACTTCAATTGGCCTATGTCCTGCGCGAACTACAAGCTGGTATCCGTCCTCAAGTGTCTGTGCGGCTGCTTCGAGCCTTGTGGCTAATTCGGAACGGACATACACGCCATCGTATTCTGGATGCGTGGCAATGTAATCTGCATATCGCTTTCCTTCCCAATCATCCGGAAGTGTCCAGTTTGGCTCGACCAAAATTTTATTAGTAGTGTTGAGCTTAACTAGTGGGTCATCTTTATTAATTGATTGATACTTTGAAAAGTCAATCTTTTCAGTACTCTGTGATCTCTGTAGTTTTTCTTCTAAATTCATTACCTTAGCATGACAGAATATGATACCTACGTCAATGAGCACAAAGTAAGGCTATTGCCAAGCGGGCTCAAACCTAAATTAACAGAGATAGGGCAAAACAAAAAGTTCCAGAAAATAGATTCTGGAACTTTTTTAATCTGTTGTCCGTATTGATCAGTAATGGAGGGCCAGGTGGGACTCGAACCCACGACATTCTGCTTAAGAGGCAGACGCTCTAACCAGCTGAGCTACTGGCCCGTTTAGGGAATTGCGTTCAAAAGTTAGAGCACAACGGGGGTTAGTTTAGCAAAAAACCGCTATTTTTGCAAGTCTTGATCCTGTCACCCTGGACTTGTGTGGCCAATCTTTCCTGAAGAACCTGTCAGTTCCAGAAGCAGTTAGTAGTGCACTGATTTCAGCAGTGGCATAATCACCAGTCTTCACTAGGCGTTGTATAATAGATAACTTAAGGCTTTGCTTATAGGAGGGCATATATGCGAGCACAACTTATCGCCATTATAGCGGCTGTCCTTGCGGTAATTGGAAGTATAACAGCGGTTGTCACCCAGGATACTACGACGCCTAAAGTTTCGCCTACAGCCCAGTCCCAGTTTCCGACTACTATGCGCGTTGGTGTTTGGGACTGGATACAGCCAGATCATACCACCTCGGAACAGGATAACACTGAAGCAGCGACACTGAAGCAACAAGGAGTTACCGAAGTCTACGTCGATATCTCGGCTTACAACGATTACGACGAGCTCACAACTGCAGACAGACAAACAAAAATAGCTGGCTTTAACCATGCGCTCGCCACAGAGGTTGCTGCTTTGCACAGCCAAGGGATTTCGGCACAGGCACTTGTCGGCAACAAACATTGGTCAGACCCAGATGCCGTGTACATTCCGCTTAAGCTACTCAACTATGCGCATGACTACAATGCGTCAGTGTCGCCGGGCGAGCAGTTAAGTGGCATTCAGTTTGATATTGAATTCTATAACGATAAAGAGGTGTATGCAGACAATCACATGCAGAGCACACAAGATTACTTGTCGATGGTCCAGCAGCTTACCACGCTACGCACTCACCTTTTTGGAAATAGCAACTTTGCGCTTGGGTTTGCGGTGCCGGAGGTATTTAGCGGAAGAGATACGTCGTTTGTCCCGGATGTTGCATTTAATGGGTCGACCGCTCAACCCCCACTCGTTCACATAGCCGCACTGCTTAAAAGTGTGCCGGATAGCTACATTGCACTGATGGCTTATCGTAACCATGCCACGGGCGACGATGGTACTATTGCGCTTGCCGCTGCAAGCCTCCATGAGATCCAAGATACCGGAGAGGGCAAGGTGTCGGTGCTTATCGGTGAAGAGACAACCGAACAAACGCCAGCTAAGATTACGTATTTTGGAAGTGATAAAGCAACGTTACGCACGGCAGTTGCTCAAATTCAACAAGCATATCAAGACAGCACCGTGTTTAAGGGCGTTGCTATCGATGATCAGCTTGGTTTTCTGAGGCTGAAAGATTAGATCAAAAGAGGCGTATCGCAGCTTGTGGGTCTGTAAAGAAGTGTGAGTAGTCATAGGCTACATTAAGCAGCAGTATTGTGGTAAGTGAGGTAACAACAATAAGAAAACTGAGTGCTTTGACCTCGAACGGGGCGTGCCGAAAATCGTCACGAAACTGTAGTCGGCAGAGCTTAGCTATAATACGCCGATAGCAAAACACTGAAAACGCACCAAAGCGGGTGATTAGGCCAAATAAGCCGAAAAACGGATAGATGAGTACGACCCAATACGGCTCTTTGCATTGGACTTTAAGATAGGCGATTGATTCCAGCAAAACGTACGTGATGTACATAACCACAAAGTACCAGGGGTAGAAGATCATAATTGGTAGGGCAAGGATGCGTATGATATCCATGCACATCACGAACACTATATTGTAAAAAGCGTCTTCTCGTAGATTGATAGGCGTATTACGGCCGAACATAAGCTTAAGGAAGTTGGTGAGGTTCGCATATAAGCCCGGGAACCAACCAAAAACTCGTTGTTTGTATAGCTGTGTGAGTGATGCAGGCGGCTCTGTAAAGACAATTGAATCGCTCAGGACGACGCCTTGATTTGATCTCTCTTGGTGTAATAACATGGTGCGTTGCAAGTCTTCTCCGGCAAATTCACCGTTATGCAGGCCAATCTGTCGTTCTAATTCCTGCTTAGTGTAGAGGCCAATCGCCCCGGAAATATTCTGAACGGCTGCGCGTTTATTCTGACGTTTTTTCCCAACATCTGAGCCTTTTCGGTATTCATGAGCCTGCAGTTGCGTAACCCATGCTTTCGATTTTCTAACGTGAACCCGAAAAGCGACACCCGTATAGCCGAGGTCTAGGAGCTCAGTTGGTACAGTAGCACCTTTGAGCAATGTGTCGTCATCTAACAGTAAAACGTAGGGTGTCTTAACAGTGGGTACGGCCACATTAATCGCCCGCACTTTGCCAATTGGCTCTATAACTTCAATACATTGCACTTTGTGGCTGCGAACAACACTAGCTGTTTTGTCGGTTGACCCATTAACAACGACAATAATCTGCTTCGGTTTAAACTTTTCTTTTAGGTCATCAAGAGTTCGGCCAATAATCTGTTCGCCATCTTTGCAAGCAATAATAACTGTTACTTTCTTGATGTTCTCCTTGGCCAGTTTGTAATTGCCGGCAAATATAATGTCGAGAAGACCACGGACGCCATCAATAACCCAAATAGGGATAATAATAGCCAGGTAGCCTGTATTGAAACTATTTAGAACAAATCCATGAATATCACGAGCACCAAACGCGGCCACATATAGAGCGAGTAAGGGCAGGGTGATCGTTCCGGCTAGTTGGTCCAGATTAATCTTTGCTCGTAAGCGTAAACCCAGATTGGGTGTCGCTGTCAGTACTTCAGCCATAGGGTATTTCCGCCGTCTTGTTAATGACAAAAGTTACGCAAGGACAGGCGGACCCTCTTTGTGCCGTTTGTCATACCGTTTTTCTTTAAATAAACCCGTAGTAAAGTCTAGCATTAGCATCCAGGCTGCACAAACGATGTACTACTACAATAGACTAGGGTATGTATGCTTTTGACATCAGAGAGCAGGGGCACTATAGTTTGATCTTATAAACATAAAAGGAAAAAATCATGGAAACGGCAAAGCCTCTAGAGTTTAAGGGTACAGCAAGCGGTTATTTTGTACTGGCACTTGTTTCGATTGTCCTCGCCTATATACCTATTTTAGGCTGGGCTTTTTTGCTGAACTACGCTTCAGCTTGGTTCGCCGATAACACGTTAGTGAACGGTAAGAAGGTTGCCTACAAAGCTACCTATAGCGAATCACTGATGTTTATGTTGGTTAACGGGTTGCTACTCATAGTGACGCTCGGTATTTACTTATTCTGGTTTATGCCAAAGATGTATCGCTACGTAGTTGATCACACGCAGTATGTTGGTGAGGTTGGTGCTGCTCAGCCTGTAGCTACAGAACCTGTTGCGGCACCTGCTATGCAAGCGCCAGTTAGTCCTGTCGAGCCAGTAGCGCCGATCACTCCAACGGAGCCAACCCCACCAGTTGCACCTACTGGCACAACACCCTTGGTTGGCTAGAGCATTCGTCTCGCCTCTGTTACAATAGGGCCATGAAAGTGCTTAATGGTCTAGAGCTAGCTGGCTTTATAAAAGAGCGCCAAGCTCACGAAGTGCGTGGACTGCGTCAAGCCTGGGGCGTTACCCCTAAGCTTGCTATTGTGGTAACCATAGAGCATCCGGCCATCGATGTATATATGCGTATGAAAACGCGGTATGGTGCCGATATCCTCATTGAGGTTGAAACGCACCGTATAGCGCAAGCAGATGCACCGAGCACAATTCAGAAGCTTAATGCTGACCCAAGTGTGCACGGCATTATTGTCCAGCTGCCGCTTGACGACCCATCGCAAACCGATGAAATTGTTAACTTGGTAGCACCCGAAAAGGATGTAGATGCCCTGGGTAAGGATGCTACGCTTGATCCGGCAACGCCGCTAGCCATCTTATGGCTGCTAGCTGGCTACAATATTGATCTTGCGGGTAAGAAGATTGTGCTGGTCGGTCGTGGCAAACTAGTCGGTGCGCCATTAGAACGGATGCTACATACCTCTGGACATGATGTTACAGTGATTGACCGCAAGACGACGGATGTTCCGGCTGTAGTTCGCCAGGCAGATATTATTGTTACTGCTACTGGTCAGCCAGGCTTAATTACTAGTGATATGATCAAAGAAAAAGCCGTGGTAGTTGACGCCGGTGTAGCGGGTGAGCAGGGTAAAACCGTAGGTGATTTGGCTGACGATGTGTACGAGCGCGACGATCTCACGATTACGCCCCGCAAAGGTGGCGTTGGCCCCTTAACTATCTGTGCGCTATTTGATAACGTGATTCGTGCTGCACGTGCTTCCGCGTAAGAAGTAATGAAAATCGGCGTTTTTGATTCAGGAATAGGCGGCCTAAGTGTCGCGAGAGCCATTGAAAAAGCATTGCCAAAGGCAGATGTGTTGTTTGTGCATGACACGCCTAATCATTTTCCCTATGCTACCAAATCCCCTGAAGAGATCTATGGCTTTATCGTCCCGATTTTTCAGGATTTTGTTGATAAGGGCTGTAATGTCATTGTTATCGCCTGCAACACCGTAAGTACTACGCTTGGCACTCAACTGCGTAAACGGTTTGCAGTGCCATTGATTACCGTTGAGCCAATGATTCAGGCGGCAGTTTTGCAGACTAAAACAGGCAGTGTCGCCGTATGCGCTACACCCACTACGCTAGCCAGCAAGCGCTACGGATGGCTTAAAGAGACCTACGGAAACGGCTGTAGGTTTATCGAACCTGATTGTGCGGATTGGTCATCGCTGATTGAGCATAACCAGATGAGCGAGGCTCGCATTCGCCAAGAAATTGTACCAGCGCTTGATCAGGGTGCTGATGTGATTGTGCTGGGTTGCACACACTATCATTGGATCGAGGAAGCAATACGAGTAGTAGCGGAAGGTAGGGCGCACGTTATACAACCTGAAGCGGAAATTGTAGAGCAGCTCAAACGGCTATTAGGACTATAGAGATTAGCGGAGTCTACTGCAGCTGGTTAACGGCGTCATTAAACTGGTCGCCACGGTCTTTGTAATCTTTGAACATATCAAAGCTGCTGCAACCTGGGGCTAGTAAAACCACATCACCAGATTGGGCTGCATCATGTGCAGCGACAACGGCAGTAGCCATGGTCTCGCCACCATGTATAAATGAAGTAAAGCCGACATTTTTTAGCGCCGCTTCAATCGTTGGCGCCATGTCACCGATCAGTACAATGGTACGGACATTAGCATCGGGCGCTACGGTGGCTTTGGCCATATCGTCAAACTGCACACCCTTGCTAGCCCCGCCTACAATCATCACCTTAGGCTCTTTGAATGCTTCAATCGCGCCAATAGTTGTCTCTGGAGTAGTGCCGAGTGAGTCGTTGTAATATCGAACGCCATCAAGCTCGCGAATAAGTTCTAACCGGTAGGGTAATCCTGAAAAGGTGGTAAGCACACTACGCATTGCTGCAACATCTTGGGTTGCTTGCCAAACCACTGTTAGAGCGGCGCAAACATTCTGCCAGTTGTGTTTGCCAAGTAGCTTGAGTTCACTTGTCTTACAAATAACCTGGTCACCAATAATGATTTCGTTGCCTTGAACCAGCGCGCCAGGGGCGGCAAAGTAGGGAATTTGAGTGCCTTTGCTAAGCTTGCCATTTTTGCTCGAAGCTTCGTTTTCGGGGTAATACACCGCAATATCATCGGCTGTCTGGTAGGTGAAAATATGTGATTTCGCCCCTACGTAGTCATCAAAGTCGTCATGCCAGTTCAGATGCTCGGGGACGATCATCAAACTAAGGGCAATATGTGGTGAGTGGTGGATGTCCGATAACTGGAAGCTCGAAAATTCCAATACCACCCAGTCGTCAGGAGTTAGTTCCTCTAGAAAGTCGAGTGGAGAGCGGCCAATGTTACCGGCCAGATATACTTTCTTGCCAGCCGCCTCAAGCATGTTAGTAATCAGCGTACTGGTCGTACCCTTACCTTTAGTGCCCGTAACGCCAATAGTGTTTTTAGTAGGGCAAACTCGTAAGAATTCATCAACAACAGTTGTCATCTTGGATTCAATGCCCGGGGTGTGGCCTAGAAGCTCCTTGGGTGGAATACCAGCCGAGCGAACCACAATGTCGAATTTGTCCAGACCATCCGCATAGCCTTCGCCAAGTTGTGATGCTGCGCCTTCTGGTATGGCTGCTTCCGTATTGCGGTCGCAAATAGTAATAACTGCACCCAGCTTATGCCAATAATCAAAAGCCGACTTACCTTCAACGCCAAAACCAACTATTGCAACATTCATTCAAGTAAGCTCCTGTTTATATACTCTCGTAATGGTACGCTCATCGCCCCTGTTTGCAAGAGATATTTTTGCTAAAAATTGTTACAGAAAAACACCGGCTACATGTTAAGCAGGGTGCTGCTAAGAGGCTAGCTCGGCTTTAACCATTTCTGCAACCTGCCGTGGTGTCATCTCGGCTTTAACGATAAAGCGGCGGACACCTAGTTTTTCCAAGATGTCAGGCGCTTCTTGTTCGCCGACATTGGTAAGTATGATAACTTTTGTGTGTTTGCCCCATGCCGTTGCGCGTAATTTCTTTAGCATCTCATCGCCATTCATTTCCGGCATCATGAGATCTAAAAGAATAATATCGGGCCGCATCTTGCTAGCCAGTTCCAACCCGAGCTTGCCATTGTTTGCTGTTTCAACCTCGTAACCCTCGGTCTCAAACTTAATCCGGTACATCTGTGAGATGGCCTGATCATCTTCGATAATTGCGATCTTTGCCATAACCATATACTACGAGGCCTTTCTATTTAATTCAAATGAGCTGACTTAATATGCAGCACTTCATAAATTATTTCCACAATTTGACTGGGCGTGTGGTGCGCCTTTATCGCATAGCGATCCACGCTTAAAAAGCGAAGCGTCATTGGCGCTTCGCTGCGGCTGATGTTGGTAAGGATAATTACGCGGACATCTGCTCCCCATTCTTCTGCCCGCAGTTGCCGTAGCATCTCATCACCATTCATGCCGGGCATGAGCAGGTCGAGCAGGATCAGGTCGGGCGCAAAAGACCGCACAAGACTAAGGCCTTCAGGGCCATTAGATGCGGTCTGTACGGCGAAGCCGCAGAGTTCGAGCTTTGTTTGGTATAAATTCCGGATGGCAAGCTCGTCCTCGACAACCGCAATTCGTAGTTGCCGGCTTTTGTTTTGTGCCATCCATTGGTTTTTATCACACTTATGCCGGATTTCAAATAGCTGGTATGCTTTCTGGTGATACCGGGGCGCGTACTGTGATATTTGTCACCTAATATGGCATAGTATTGTTTTATACTCATAAATGTACTACAATCCAACCAGATTGCACATTAGTAGCCAAGCACGTAGCTGCCCTCAAAAAGGGAGTAGCTGCGTGTTTTTTATTTACCTTACAGCTTTATCGATGAGTTGATAATTTATATAAAACATGATATAATAAGTAAACTATGCACTAAGTATAGTCTTGTAAGAATTCTGAACTCCGGATAGAGGTTATCATGTCGACAGTACAACCAGTACTAGAACAACCTAAGCGGTTAAATCGGAACCGCCTTGACAGCATTTTAAACGTGCCTAATCGGCAAACGCCCTTCATAGTCACCAACCTAAGCGTTGTAGAGGCTAAGGCTACTACGTTCCAAAAATTGCTCCCTAAAGTGGGCATATACTATGCGATTAAAGCTAATAACGACCCTGGGATTATTAAAACACTAGATAGATACGTAGAAGGGTATGATGTGGCCTCTCTTGGAGAAGTTAAGCATCTAATTAGCCTAGGGGTTCCGGCGAGTAAAATTGTTTATAGCAATCCTGTTAAAATTCCAGAGCATATAGTTGGAGCTTACGGAGTGGGTGTGCGGTATTTTGCATTCGATAGCCTAGCGGAGATCGAAAAGCTCGCCAAATACGCACCTGGTTCAAAAGTGTACCTACGGCTTAAGGTATCGGATTATGGTAGTAAGTTTCCGTTATCGCGCAAGTTTGGCGTTGATGCAACGTATGCTTTGGACTACTGCTCAATAGCCTCTGATTATGGATTACAAGTTGTAGGGGTAACATTCCATGTTGGGTCACAGTCTGAAAATTCACAAGTATGGAGCGAGGCTATAAAAACGGCCGGTGATGTGATCCAACAACTACGTGAAAAGGGTATTAATATAGAATTGTTGAATCTAGGTGGTGGTTTTCCGGCAGATTATGGGGATCCAGTGCCTGGCTTAGGCCAGGCTGCACGAGTCATTAAGGCGGCCCTAAGGGCGCATATTCCCAAAGACATTTGTGTTATAGCAGAGCCAGGACGATACATGGTGGCAAATGCAGGGAGTGTTGTGACGACTGTGATTGGCCGTGAGAATCGCAGTGGTGTCGATTGGCTATACCTTGATATGGGTACATTCCAGGGGTTAATTGAACCACTTGAAATGCCAAACCTACGCTACCCAATAGTAACTGATAAAAATCCTCGCTGTCGAAAAAGCACCTTTGTGCTTTCCGGTCCAAGCTGTGACGCGTACGACACACTAGGTGCAGATTACATTTTACCCGCTGACTTAAAGGTTGGTGACAGACTGTACATATGTGCTACCGGTGCGTATTCGCAAGTGTACGCCAGTAGTTTTAATGGATTTGAACCACCCAAGGTGTATCACGTAAAATGACACAAGAATATTACACACCTCCACAAGAAGAGGTAGTTAAATCTTCAATGGACTTTTATGCTGAAACGGCTACTGGTGCCCGACGCATAGGCATGTTAAGCTCAGATGCCCTTACCGAGGCATTACATGACTCTCGCACCATTACGGCGATGATTGATGATGGCCGAGAAGTTGTAGTTGCGGTCCCTATTGACTATGCTGTGGACGCTGGATATGACGTTGAACGGTGTACGGAGCAGATCTTGCCTTCTGGGCATAGACATGAGACGTTCTTATATTTACCAAATGGTGGACTTTTTGACCATATGGATAGTCAATCATACGAAGCTCTTGTTGGACGTTTCACAGAACTCCGAGATGGCTACGTTTTTGCTAGTCATGATGAGCGTGATGTTGTGTCTGCACAGCAAGATCTCGATAGACTACTCCGTGACTCGGGTAAGGTACTTGCTGATGTGCCGCTGCGCGATTCTGGGGCGAAGCCAGAAAACGAACTTGCAAGCCTGAGTGTATATGCCGCGGATATGCCAAAACCGGAAGAATCCAAGGATTGCCCACTAATATCTTGGGATGATGTCTACATCACGTATATGAGCCATGTTAAAGATGGAACGTATCCGTACGACACCGAGAACGGTACTGTGCTTATGCGTGGAAGCGAGCTTAGTGACGGGCTAGCCGATGACATGTGGAAGGTCTATGAAGATCGCTTTCAAGAGCTTGGCGAAAACCACCCTATTAACATGGAAGATGCCAAGGAAGGCTTTATACACTTACTCCGTGGGGCTAATACGCTATGCTCTATTCGCTTCCAAGATGGTAAGCCGTTGTGTTTTGCAGATCTTGTGAATGGCACAGAGGAACTCTACTGGCTGAATCAAGAGTTTCTGAAGGACCCGGATTTAATTCAGCGTGCGCCAAATCAGCTCGCTGTCTTCTTCCCCGGCATTGTTGCCGGTAAAAAGGGCACTGCTAGCTCAGTCGAAGTCATCAGTTTGTTAACAAATGCCGCTCTTGATACGGGTGGTGCGATAAAAATACTTTTCGAAAATACCAATAGATCTGAGGGGTATATACCAGATATCGTTCAAGCAGTGATTAATCATACCGGACGTGTCTCTATAGACAGACCCAAACTGATTGATAAGACATATTATACATGCACGCAATTTTTGCAGAGGACGTACACCCAGGAGAGGGCTACAGAAGAGCCTACGCCAGTACTTACCGAGACTGGAATGCAGGTAGTAGCTGAGCGACCGCCAAAACGACTGCGTATACGCAGGCTCGCCACAGTACTAATAGCCGCGTTGCTGACTTCCTAGTTTTGCAAAGTTAACGCTGGTGTGACATTGTATTTCTTGAGCATGTGGTGTGGGCGCAATTTTAGCTTGAAGGTGCGTAGTCCAGGTATGCCAAGGTCTTGTTCGAAGTTCATGTACTTAATACCAGCTCTTGCAAGGCTACGGGCCAGCTCATGTGTTAAGTAGAGGGAGGTGTCACCATATAGATGGTTTGTTTTCAAATGATTTATTGCCACAACATTGTGATGGGGTAATCGTTGGTACAGAATGAAGCCTGCCATCTTACCCTTTATGTTAATGCACATGCCTCCATAGTGAAGTTCTTTTGCGAGTTTGAAGGTTCTTTCAATAACCGGGATTTCTTGTGAAGCTGTCTCGTTACCTGAGAAAGCCTTATCCCAGTGTCGTAACTCGTTCTGTAAAGAGGTAGCGACATCTCTGTTGCTTAGATTGAGTTCATGTATTTCTATAGGTTCAGGTGTGTGACGTTCGTAGCTGTTGATGTCACGTCTTAAGTTTCGAGCTAATGAGCCGTCAAGCTGAGCTAAAAAGCTTGCGCTCATCACATACTCATCATTCTCGGGGTCTTCGGTAATTCGTAGCTTATTTGGCTCAACGATCTCTTTAATGGTAAAGTCTGGAACTCCTAGCAACTCTTGTTCCATATTATTTTGGTGCTGAAAATCAAAGATACTTTGTATGGTTTTGTCAACGAAGCTATTACCTAATATATTGAACATGACTCTGTCATCCATATACACGTTAGTGCAGCGTAAAATGATATTGTTATGCAGCTGTGACAACGATAAGTCATCGCGCTGATTAAGCCAGATCATGAGATTGCCAAAGCTAAAGTCGGCGTAAGGCTTGAAGCGAGCATAGATCTCGCTATACCAGGTATAATCCGCGAGTGAGATTGGTCGAAAGGCTGGGAATGAGGGGAGAGTGTCCATTAGTAGTGAATAACTTTAAGCGATAGTATAATTAAGCATAACTGGCATTGCCAACTATTAATATGCACATCCTTACTTCGCTTACATATATACCAGTAATTGTTGCAATCGTTATTGTAGCTGCCGCTACCTTTATTTATCGAAGTCAAAAATACTTGGCATACTTTTCAGCGCTAGTCTTTATTACTGCACTTTGGTTACTTTGCCAATATATCGCACAGATGTCAATATTAAATGATAGGGCGCTATGGACTATTCGTATCAGTAGTGCCTTATCCGGCCTGATCGCATATTTTTTTCTTCTGTTTGCAACGAGCTACACTGGATATCGCCGATGGCGCACGGTTCGAAACTTCTGTATATTGCCAATATTGGCGTTTGCGCCATTAAACTTTACGAATTTAATGATCCAGCGGGTTGTTACATCGTCCAGCGGTATTAGTGTGAAAAGTGCCGGTACCTTATACCTTGTGCAAATTTTAGTGATTTCACTCTATTTTGTGGGTGGAATAGTTGAGTTAGTGCGTTCAACTCTAAAAGCGCCTCGATACGCGCGAGGCAAAGACTATCTACTAATCTTTGGTGTGGCACAGGCTGTAGTCCTTATTATCATTGCTGCTACCGTTTTTGCCTCGTCTGATAAGGCACAGATTATTCTCCCTATCGCTATTTTACTGATGGTTCTCATTGTTGCGTTTGCCGTTATCCGTCATCGACTTTTCGACATTCGTACTGTTGTTGCGAAGACGCTCATTTATCTGACATCAATACTGTTTCTGGGAATAGTTTATGGTGCGATTTTTCTTGTTGTTGCGGGTGTAATTTTCCATGTCTCAATGAAATTAGATGTGCAGTTACTGCTAGGTACGGCATCGGCTATTGTTAGTATTTCATTTGCAAGTTTTAAGGATCGGTTCGATCGCCTTACAAGTCGAATATTCTTTCAAGACTCATATGATGCTCAAGATCTTTTTGATCAGCTGAATCGTCAGCTTATTGCCACACTAAATCTGGATTTACTACTTCGTGAAGTGTCAAAAACACTCATCACACATATAAAGGCTCAATTTTGTGTTTTTGAAGTAGATGGTATGAAATACGCAGCGCGTAGAGTAGTGGGGGCGGAAAGTAAATTATCGGACGAAGATATGGCAGAACTCAAGGCTGCTATTGTGAAGATGGGTAGGCGAGCTGTTTTGGTTAGTGACGTTTTACCGAACAGCCCCATTAAAAGATTAATGGATCGTAATGATGTATCAATGGTTTTGCTGCTTAACTCTGCATCAAATAAGCCAAAAGGTGCACTCGGTATGATCATGTTAGGTCCTAAAAAGAGCGGGAATCCCTATGCCCCTCAAGACATAGCAGTTTTAAGTTCTGTTGCTAATGAGCTAACTATTGCTATTCAGAACTCTCGGAGGTTTGAGGAAATTCAGAGCTTTAACAAGACTTTGCAGCAAAAGGTTGAACAGGCAACTAATGAGTTGCGCAGGACTAATGATCGGCTTAAGCTCCTAGATGAGACCAAAGACGAATTCATCACCATGGCGAGCCACCAGCTGCGGACGCCGCTCACAAGTGTTAAAGGCTACTTAAGCATGGTGCTAGAAGGTGACGCCGGTAAGCTGAACGCTAATCAGGAAAAGCTGCTGGAACAGTCATATCTAAGCTCGCAGCGCATGGTGTATTTGATATCCGACCTTCTGAATCTGTCACGGCTTAATACTGGTAAATTTGTGATCGAGCCGAGTGAAGTAGACTTAAGCGAAGTGGCGCAAGTAGAGGTGGATCAACTGGATGAGACGGCAAAAGCACGTAATCTAAATTTGATCTATGAGCGCCCAGATTCCTTCCCAAAGCTTATGCTGGATGAGACTAAGATCCATCAGGTGGTTATGAACTTTATAGACAATGCAATCTACTACACACCCAGTGGCGGCACTGTTACAGTAGCGCTGCGTGAGACACCGGCGGCAGTTGAGTACACAGTGAGAGACACAGGCATTGGTGTGCCAAAGGCAGTGCAACACAAGCTATTCACTAAATTCTACCGAGCGGGCAATGCCCAGCAAGCACGTCCAGATGGCACTGGCTTGGGCCTGTTTATGGCTAAGAAAGTGGTAGCAGCGCAGGGCGGAGCGATCATATTTGAAAGCGAGGAAGGCAAGGGGAGTACCTTTGGTTTCCGGTTTAATAAAGCTGACCATGCTATCTCTGGTGCAGTAGGCAAAACAAACCAGCCTAAGGACGCGCACAAGCAGCCCTCGCATCATTAAACTGCTTATGGTATAGCATTGACTTTTTAGCCTCCTTATGGTATATTTATAACATCCTTGTGACGGAGCGTAAGAGATAACTCTGTGACTGGTGCGGCAGAAATGCTTTACAGATAGGAATAACAAAAACAACAGATGGAAACGTCTGTTGCTTTTATGTTAAGACTACTGGGCCCACAGTTCCGCCTTCAGGGGTACTTTGACAAATCAGATCATTACAGTACATAACGCCTATATCTACCAAGATGTAGGTTGTTACGTGTATATCAGGGCAGAACAGAGGTAGGGAAGGCTGGCTAGCATTATCCGGCTAGCGCTTGGCGCTAGTATTCCTTGTTTCTGGTCTGCTCTGGTTGAGCGTTTTTGTGAGGGCTATAACTAGCCATCCAATAGTAGCTCCCGTAGCAGAAAACTGTAACGCTTACTTTTAAATCTATGTGCTAATTAGGTAACTAACTAGAACAATTGGTTTTGCAATTTTAGTGTATGGCAAAGCAACTATGTACAAAGATAGGAGTTTTCCTGAATGACTTTAGGAGAGGCAATTGTGCTCAGCTACAAAAACAGTAGCCGGGTGCGGTTGCCTTTCCTATCGGCACAATAGGAATTACCTCGCTTTGTGCATTGCAGCCGCATGTACAAACTGAAGGACAAGCAGACAGATTCACCAGCACCATCGTGCCGCAACTGTGCAAAAGACATCCGCGTCCTAGCGCAGACTCCCATCCGCCTGCTTCGGGAATCTCCCGAACAGACCGTCCGCAAGGACAGAGAAGGGTTACGCCATGACCACCATGGACATCCGCGAGGAAGAGCTCCGCGAAGCTCTCGACTACCGCTCAACTGGCGGTGACGCCGGGTTCATCGACGCGCTCTACCGTCGCGGCCACAGCGTCGAGACCATCCGGCGCGTGCTCGGCACGGTCAACAGCTACGACTCCGACTACTCGGACGAGGAGCTCATCGCCGACCTGTTCGACTCGCACCGCGCCCTGAAGGACCGCGTCGACCGGCATGACATCATGTTCGCCGAAATCTTCCGTCGCCTCGACGACAAGGTCTCCAAGCGGACGTGGGCCGTCTCCATCATGGGATGGGCCGTGATGACCGTGCTGCTGTTCCTCCTCGACTGGCCCGGCACCAACGCGGCCGCGCACATCATCCAGGTGGTCTTCGGCTTCGGCGTGTTCTGCTTCGTGATCTACGCGGGTTCGCGCAACACGGAGCGCTCGTCCGACAACCGGAACCGCTGGACCCGTTCCAGGAACCGCTCCCGCGGCTCTCGCTCCGCTCACCCGGCACCCCGTCCCGCCGCTGTCCGCCCGCCGTCCCGCCCGGGTTCCGACACCGATCGTCCCGACCGCTCCCGCGGCTCGGCACGCTCGGGCGTCCTCCCTCGCGTCGGCGGCGAGCCCCGTACCTCCCTCGACGATCTCCTGGAAGGGTCTCACGTCGATGAGTACCCCGTGGACGACGTCCATGAGGAGATCGAAGCTCGTCGCACCGACCCCAACGTGGGGAACGCCTTCGCCCACCTCGGCCCCGAGTCCGGCGTCGTCGGTTCCACCCCTGTCGGCTCCGGCCGTCCCGCCGCTGTCCGCCCGCCGTCCCGCCCGGGTTCCGACACCGGTGGCTCCCGTCCCACCCGCAGTCCCGCCGACGACGTCTTCTTCAACCAGGACGAGGACTAGTTGGTAGTTCGTACCACCTGACACTTGCGACCAGCGCCGCTGAGTTCGCCCGAACTAAGGAAGACAGTAATGAGCAAAAGGACTTCGCGTTCCGGCGCCCTCATCGGCCTCGGATTCACGGCGGTGGCCGTGACTGCGCTCTGGCCGGCTATCAACAGCTCGGCTTCGGCCAACGGCCCCGGCAAGCCCGGATCATCCGCCTCGGCCACGGCTTCCGCCACCGCCACCGGTTCGACCACCAGCCCGACGACCACCGTCACGACGTCCGCTCCGGCTCCCGCCGTGGCCAAGTCGTGCGACATCACCGGGATCGTGTTCTACCACAAGGATGCCACCGGCGACGACTTCGGCCCCAAGCCGACCGTCACCGACTCGGCTTCAGCTGGGAAGCACTTCGAGGACAAGTTCTGTCCGTCCAAGGGCGCCAGTGACCCGTCGTTCGCCGCCGTGATCATCACTGCGCACGCACGAGCGGTCGCGACGCACACGAGCGGAGTCGACTCCACCACCGTCACCCAGGCGCAGGCTATGGCCACCGCGTGGGTCACCGGCAAGGACACCACCGACTGGACCTCCAAGGTCACGGTCTTCGTGAAGACGATCGCCTCCTACGAGGTCAAGCAGGACAACAACCCGGTCTACTCCACCTTCAACATGCAGGGCGGCAAGGACGGCCAGCCCACGCTGACCTTCACTGACAACGTGAACCACCCGGCCGGCCTGGTCGTGGTGATCCACTTCAACGACGGAACTCCGGACATGACGCTCCGGCTCGACTGCGACCTGCAGCCGACAACGGACGTCGCTGTGACGCCGAGCCCCACCACGGGTCCGACGACGCCGCAGCCGACGGGTTCCCAGGCGCCGCCCTGCACCACCTGCGGTGGCACCACGCCGTGCACGACCTGCAAGACCAGTACCACCCCGCCCCCGTGCGGAAGTGCGTGCAACCACACGACGCCGCCGACCACCCGGCCGACGACGCCGTCTTCACCGCCCCACAGCACCACCCCGCCCCCGCCGGCTCCCAAGCCCGCGCCGCTCATCGTCGACTACACTCGACTGAACGACGTGGACGCCGGACAGAGTTCACCCAACTACCGGGTGATCGTCCAGTTGGCCAGCGGCGACAGTGGCACACTGTGCATCAGCTCGGCCTACGGGTCGATCAGCACTCCGTGCTTCTCGGTCGGCGGCGGTGTCACCACCAAGTACGTGACCTACACGGCCCCGTACGACGCCGGCACCGGATCCGACACCATCACGATCAACCTGACCGACAACACTCTCGGCAAGACGGTCTCGGCCTCGGACACCTTCAAGGTGAACCCGCCCCCGGTCCGGCCGTAGTACCCGGCGTGCCCCTCGGTGAGCTCACTGCTTCGGCAGCGGACGTTCGCTCAACGCTTCGGCGATGAGAAGACGGCCGTGGGATTCCCCATGAGCTCACCGGGGCCACCCGATGACAGTTAGTGATATTTAGTCACGCAATTCTCCCAATAGGGATCCGAGTTGCGTGTGAGCATATAGTACAAGAGTACAACAAGCGTTACAGGCGTGTGTTAGAGAGGGTAAGCGACAGCTTACATTTTGCCTTACGGCATCAAAAACTCTCTGCACTAACCCTTAATGTTTTGTAATGATCTGATTTGCAGAGAAGGTTTCAAGCTAGGTTACTAGCTCGCAATTTTGACAGATTATAATTATTATGCTACAATCAACTCAACCATTAGCGTGGTTGGTGGGGATCTTTCAAGCAAGTGGCATTTGCAAGTTAACAATTTATCCTGTGTACCAACCCCTAATAACTTCTATCAATTGATATTTTAAGGAAGGAGACATAGCTATGTCTAAATTTTCCAAGCTTGCTGCTTTAGTTGCAGCAGTTCCTATGCTTGCCTTTGCGGCACCAGTTTTGGCTGATAGCCCTGGTCAACTGCAAACTGGCCCAAACACGTACCTAGTAAAGAACCTAACCCAAAAGGGTGGCTACGCTGCTACTGCCAGCGCAACTACTTGTAATGATGAAGTAGAGTACAGCATTGAGCTACACAACACTGAATACAGCAAGCTTTCTAGCATTGTAGTAAGTACTACGCTGCCAACAGGCACTACTAGCAAGTCAGACATGACTGCCACTCCAGCAAGTGGTGGTACAACTGGCACAAACGGCAGCGTTACCGTAACGGTTGGCACTAACCAGACTCTTACTTACGAAGCAGGTTCTACTCGTCTATACGATGGTAGCGCTAAGCTCATCAAGACTTTGCCTGATGGTATTACCACTAAGAACGGCGTAAATGCTGGCGACCTAGCCGGTTCTACGACTGAGTTCTTGAACTTTACTGCTAAGGTAACATGCCAAACCACTCCGCCCGTAACTCCAGCTTACAGTTGTGACCTACTACACGTAGTAGCTGACAACACTACTCGTAAAGTAACTGTTGACCAGTTTAAGACCACCGCAACAGGTGGCGCTACATTCCAGAACGCAGTGATCGACTGGGGTGACAAGGCTACAACTGGCTCTTTGACCGCACTTGTTGGTCAGGGCCACCAGTACACCGCAGACGGTACCTACAAGATTGTTGCTACTGCTAACTTTAGTGTCGGTGGTGCAACCAAGACCGGTGCATGTACACAGACAGTAACGTTCACTAGCACTCCTACGCCTCCTGTAACACCTCCGGTGACTCCACCAGTTACCCCTCCTGTTACTCCTCCAACAACACAGTTGCCAAACACAGGTGCAGGTGATGTCATTGGCATCTTTGCTGGTGTTGTAGCTGTCGGTACTATTGGATATCGGCTGTTCTTGAGCCGCAAGCTTGCTCGTCGCTAGTCCTCTTCTAGATAGGTAGCGCAGCATACAGAGCAAGACTGACCGCTCAAAAAACTGCGAAAGCCCCGTGATCATAACGATGACGGGGCTTTTACTATCTATAGGGCAATTATTGCCAAGTTGGCAAAGACTGTGGACAAGTACTAGCGTAATACGTAAAACTATGCTAGTCTGTCACACAGAAGTAAAAAGAGAGTACTCGTGACTGACCGCTCTTAAATTCCCCTATGCTAGCGCAAGGGGATTTTATTTTTGTATCTGTTGTGATATAATTTTCGAGTCGTTTTTGTTATATAGAAACTGGCAGAATCTGGCTCATGCGCTTATGACCCAGAAACCTTGGCCTCATATGCAAAGCATATGAACCCGTTCGCTCGGAAGATAATTTTATGTGAGCATAAAATGTGTCTTCCTTCGCTTACGGCCTCATCGTCTAGCGGCTAGGACACCGGGTTTTCATCCCGGCAACCGGAGTTCGATTCTCCGTGAGGTCACCAATTGAAATAATAGATCAAAAAGAGTTCGACAATTTATTTTGTCGAACTCTTCATTTTTCGCCATCTCTGTAAAATGAGTTTCGATTCACTTTGGGTGGCTTCGCTCGTATTTTTAAGCCTAGCAATAGATGTTCGATTGGATAAATTAAGTCTGCAAAAGTACTTTATAGACACTAGACACTTGAGTGGTAGTACTTTATAATTCCAAGCAAGGACTATAAAGTACTATGAAGCCAGATCCAACAAAACCCTACAACGCCTTACCTCACCTACCGCCTGAAGTGGACCTGAAAGATCAGCGATTATTGCTAGCTGCTTTAGAAGCAAGTGAGGCGATAGCCGAGCTTAAAACAATGCTGACATTAAGTAGTCGCAGCGTCAGTAATACTGTCGATTTGCTCTCACCTCTATTTGTCCCAGAAGCGGTTTCGAGTTCGGGTGTGGAGAATATTATTACGACGAATAATAGCGTTTACATAGCCAAAATCCTAGAAGAGCGTGAGTTGAGCCCTGCAGAGAAGGAGGCACTTAACTATACGAGCGCGCTTGGAAGTGGTATCCAAATTCTAATAACTAAGGGTTTCTTGGCGACAAATGATTACATAAAAATGCAAGCAATATTGGAGCCCAACAAAAAAGGTGTTCGTAAATTGCCTGGTACGCAACTTGCGAATCCCGCAACCGGTGTCGTTTATTACACTCCTCCTGAAGGTGAAGAACGTATTCGTGGTTTACTCAAAAATTTTGAGGATTACTTTAACGACGAGGCTCCCATTCACGAAGTATTTGCGCGAATGGCGATGCTGCACTATCAATTTGAGGCTATCCACCCCTTTAGTGATGGCAATGGGCGTACGGGTCGCATGCTCATGCCACTCTACCTTATGAAGCAAAAACGGCTTCCCCTACCAGTGTTATTCATTAGCCACTATATCTTAGAACATCGTGATGAATATTATAAAAAGTTACGTGCCGTAACTTCAGACGGTAACTGGATGGAGTGGATTCTCTATATTACTATCGCAACTACCGAACAAGCAAGGTATACATGTCAGATCCTAGAGAAGATAAGACGTGCTATTGAGTCGGTAAAAAAAACTCTGAAAGAAAAACTTCCTGCGGTCTATAGTTCAGAACTTATCGATTTCCTATTTTCAAACGCCTACTTCACACAGAAGGGTTTTGAAGAAGAAATAGGTGTTAGCCCCATGACGGCCCGCCGCTACCTCCAAGAGCTTGAGCGAGAGAAGGTGATAGTCAAGCAAAAACAGAATGGCAAGAATCGATATTTATACATCACGCCACGTTACATCGGCATTCTTAAGCAAGCTTAGTGAGCTGTAGGCTCATTCATTGGCGACCTAGGGTATATCGTTGCTCCTGGCTCAATCACGCCAAGCATCTTCAATCGTAACTCAATATATTTTACCTCACTGAAGAGGGCTTCGACCCTAGCCACCCCTAGGTTCACCATATGAGATTTACAGAGACAAAAGAGTTCGAAGATTTATTTTCTCGAACTCTTTTTGTTATGTAACTCTGTTAGTCGGGTTCGATTCTGCTTGGGTCACACGGCGATTAAATATATCAGCTAGATGGTATTATTAAAAAATGAAAAAAGCCGTATTCGTCACAGCCGTTTCGGGCTCTGGAAAAACGACAGTCTGCAAGGCTTTGGCTGAACTTGGTTACGAAGCGTACGATATCGAGAGTATCCCTGGCTTATTCTCGTTAGTCGATGAAGACACGGGTCAGATCATATCAAAAGAAATCGGTGACCTTAAAGAAGGTCTTAATGCCGATTGGGTGTGCGATATCCAAAAGCTAAAAACCATAATCATCAATCAAAAAGCTGAGATAGCATTTTATTGCGGCGGTACAAGCCGTACCGAAGAGCTCATGGTGGCATTTGATTGCACAATCGTATTGCAAGTCTCGGACGAAACGACACGAGCAAGACTCGCTACCCGCGGAGCAGGTGAATTCGGGAGCACGGAAACGGTCAGGGACTGGGTCATAAGCTGGAAGCATAGAGTGGAGTCGGATTGGCTATCTGCGGGTGGAATTAGTGTTAACGCCGAACCAGAGCCTAGCGCAGTCGCTCAAAATATTATTGATCGATTCGCAAACGGCTCACAATAATCGCTCAGCCTAGGAAGATAGCACTAACCTTGCCTCATACCAGCACATGATTTCTGCCGCAGCAACCTTATAAATCGGGTGGGCTAGGGCCACTACGTAAGCGCATGCTTATTGACGAGAATAGTTTACAGTAGTACATATAAGTCATGATGAAAATAAAAAACAAACAAGACGGCTTTACTCATATTCTACTGCTAGCTGTAATAGGTGTGCTAGTAGTCGGTATCTTCAGCGTTGTTTATGTAAAAGTTAATAATGCCTCAGATAAAAAGAGCGTAAATAGTGATGCTACTAAAAATACAAGTACGTCAAAAAAGACTACTGTTACCCCAGTTGCGCTTGCTCCGGCGGATAAAGCAACCACGGTGACTCCCAAAACGACGACAACAACTCCTACCACTAACTCAACTCCCACGGTAACTCCTAAAAACGCTGCGCCGATTAAGACAAGCCCGGCATCAAACATCGTTCACCCCACAATCGCCAACTGTAATCGACAGAACTTCACTGTTTATGCTAGCGTACCTTCTGGGACACCGGCATACAGCGAAGGTAATTTTTCTCAAGTGCTTTACACGTGGCCGTATGGCTCAGCAATTACTGATGTGTACTGTGACTCCGGCGATAGCAAACAGATGGTCTTTCGCGTAGATAATCCGGGTTCCCCTGATACCACCCAGTACAGTGCCTATCATTGGGCTGATGTGAGCTTAACCAAACCCTAATTAGGAAGTAGTTTGACTCTGTGTGGGGCACACTATATATTAGATGGCCTTTTGATGATAGCGGTAGGTTGGTGACTCTATAACTGTCATCGGAGATTTGAAGCCTACGGGGTTACGGGCATACAGCTGCCGATGAAGGCCATTCGTTGCAATAGGCGCATACTGAATAGGCGCAACCTCTACTTTCGTGCCATTCTTACCCGGTGCATGCACGTACGACTCTGCGTCACGAACGATACCAATATGAGTAGGGAAAGTTCCATGACGCGAAAAGAATATGAGGTCTCCAGATTCTTGTAGCCCGTCGTGAACAGTCGCACCATAATGGTCCCAGAAATCATTGGCATGACGTAAGGTTCGGCGAGCGTTATCCTGCCCGATAAAGTCTGGAATATGTAGTCCTGCTTCAGATAGAACAAATCGTACAAAGCCGGAACAATCAAAACCCGATGAAGGTGACTGTCCGCATTCAGGATGCTCGGGTACATATTTTATTGAAGGACGATCAATTAAACCATTAGCTACGCTAATGATTGCTTCGCGGTAATTTTCTGCAACACACTCCTCAGTAATTAGACGTTTTTAGAGAGAATGCAGCCTGACTACTGAAAACTTGACCAGGTCGTAGTGTGTTTATTGACTAACATAAGAAAGCACCAGCTTATAATTTTCTTTAGTATACACGAAGGGCCACATCTACTAGCGCCTAACAGCGCATGCTAGCAAATGATTGCAACGATAATTGAGTATAAAACGGATGGCCTAGGGTCGCCATACAAGATCAGCAAACACCATAGCAGTGGCGATGAAACCTTCACATTTTGTGGAGGTTTTTATTATTTAAAGTGTAGTTGACCTTAGGCTCTTGAACTTGATAGTCTGAAGCACAGGCGATTTATATAAACATATGCAAAGTGAGGGGCTGTATGGTAGAGGCTGTTTGTTTAGATGTTGGTGAAACGCTCATAAATGAAAAACGAGTATGGGCTATGTGGGCCGATTGGCTCAAAGTACCCAAGCATACCTTTTCTGCTGCGCTGGGTGCGGCCATAGTTCGGAATGATTTTTTGAGTGTTTTCAAATCGTTTAGGTCTGATTTTGATCTTGAAGATGAGTTTGCAGCAAGGCGACGCGCGGGCAAGCTGTGGAAACCTGAAATAGCTGATCTGTATGCTGATGCTCAGCCCGCAGTGCATCAACTTGGGGCGCTTGGGATACGTGTTTGTATCGCTGGCAATCAAGAAAGCAGTATGGGTTCATTCCTGGAAAGGGCATTCCCAACCGCTGACGTTATTGCAACATCTGAAGCATGGGGTGTTAGCAAACCATCGCCTGATTTTTTTGCAAAGGTATGCTATGTATTGGATTTACCGCCCGAAAAGATTGTTCATGTTGGTGACCGGCCGGATAATGATGTATATCCGGCTCAGGAAGTCGGGATGCCGACCGTACAGGTGATGCGCGGACCCTGGGCGTATATTCTCGATAAGCCTACAGGGCTTGCCTTGCCGCATGCGACTATCCAGTCTCTGGGCGAATTACCAGGTGTGCTTGCGGATCTTGGATAGTGTATTGCAGCTTGATGGTTCTTTGACTTGTTAGCAATTCACTAGAATTATTCCAAGTTAGAGAAGTTTGACGGATTGCTTTGTTGTATACTAGTATTCTTAAATACTTGAGGATACTGTATGTCAATTGAAACAGATACGCAGGGTGAGTTTGGTGGCTATCTTTCAACAACTCTTGACGATCCTGGTAGATGGATGAGGTCGCGGATGGGAATATTGGTTTTATCTAGATCAACTGCGCCAAGTGGTAATCAGGTTGCTGTACGTTTTGGATTTCCAGATGTGGAATCCAGTATAAAAGGATTTAGAGATAGGCGAGGCTGGCTTGTAGCGTCAGAGATTGCAGGAAAACGGCGCCTTGATATCGTGCCGGACCAGTCTTACTTAGCAGACTATCGTGGTGGGATTCATCGACTTCCTGATGATACTACGGCGTTACGGAATATTGGACGTGGGATATTGCTCCTGACAACCAATCCCGATGAGGATGGTGTAGTTGTTGAGATGACAGTACCTTGCAACCACAGAATCAACGCACTAGATGTTGCTACATTAAATGGCGAATCTCTGATCCCATATGAATCGTTGCAGTTCGCAGAAGACCCCGTTGCTGATTGATTTCTCCCCAAAGAGTAGCAGAAATGCGCAATCTAGTATTTCCGAAGTCTCCGTTTTAGCTCAAAGGCTTCTTAGCGTGTTAATGTAACCTTTTCATGACAAGTTCACAATTCTTTGTAGCCGGTTCCAACGCTTATGGTAAAATATCAGAAAGAATAAGGGATATCATATGCCAGCGGCTCGCCTACCTGTTCCGGGTTCTGATGACAATGTATGGGGCGATTTACTCAACCAGTTCCTGCAGACCGAACACAACACTGATGGTACGCTCAAGATACGTACTGATGGTACCTTCTACACTAAACCAAGTAGTGGGGTGCCTGCGACTGACCTTTCTGCCGCTGTCCAGGGCTCACTTAATAATGCCAATGCCGCTGCCCAAATAAGTGGTGATTTAGGTGGTACGAGTGCGACACCTCGCGTTGCTAAGTTGCAGAACGTAACGCTGAACGCAAGTACGCCAACCAATGGCCAGGTGTTAAACTTTAATGCTAGCGCTAATGCTTGGGTGCCCGGTACGGTCAGCTCGATGACTGTTAGCGATGCGACAACTACCACTAAGGGTATTGTTCAGCTTGCCGGAGATCTTGCGGGAGGTGGTGCTGGTGGGTCTTCGCTTGCTTCTAGTCCAGTCGTAGCCGCAGGTGTGATAACTGGCGGAGCTGGCGGCAAGATTGCAGCCGGAACGATTACTGATGCTAACATCGCAAGCTCAGCAGCTATTGCTAAGAGCAAGCTTGCTAATCTCGGTATTGTTGACAGTGATGTTGCGGCTATCTCTGAAAGTAAGATTACTAATCTGTCTACCGATCTGGCGGCGACCGAGAAGACTGCCAACAAAGGCGTGGCTAATGGCTATGCAGGTTTGGATGGTAGTAGTCTATTGCCAACCGCTAACCTTCCTGTTGTTCCTATCACAAAAATTCCAACGGGAACAACTGGTTCTACGGTTGTCATTGGGAATGACACTAGAGTAGTAGGGGCTGTGCAATCCTCAGTTGCAACAACCAAAGGAGATCTACTTGCTGCTACTGCGGCTAGTACTGTTGCAAGGCAAGGCATCGGGGCAGATGGACAAGTTTTAACCGCGGATTCTTCTCAGGGGACGGGGATGAAGTGGGGGAATCTGCCGAGTAACTTGCCACCAAGCGGTGCCGCAAGTGGTGATCTCACAGGAACATACCCCGGCCCGGTGCTTGCAGCATCGGGTGTAGCCGCCAGTAGCTATGGGGATGCATCCCATGTCTCTCAAGTGACCTTTGATGTCAAAGGGCGCGCAACAAGTGCAAGCAGTACTGCGATCCAGATTGCTGAATCACAAGTTACTAATCTTTCTACTGATCTTGCTAGCAAAGCACAGGCACTGACAACGGTAGCGGTTCAAACAGCTAGCCCATATAATGCATCGGTCGGACAGTTTATTCCATTAGACACAACCAATGGCAATATAACTGTTAACCTACCAAGTACACCTGCCGACAAGTCGGTAGTAAGTATTAAGCTTATCGCGCAAGCATCCTCGAATACGGCAACGATTACTGCAGGCGGTTCTGATGTGTTCAATAAGGCCGGTGGTTCTACGAGTCTGTCGCTTGGCTTAGTAAACCAAGCAGTAACTGCACAATACGCAAGTGCGTCGGGAATTTGGTATGTGCATGGTGATGATTTGCCGCTCTCAGATCTTGATAGCCGGTATGTGCGACAGAATACCTTAGTGTATAACGTCAAAGACTACGGTGCGGTTGGTAATGGCACTACAGATGACACAACTGCGATTCAGAGTGCTCTAAACGCGGCACCAATTGGCGGAGTTGTGTACGTACCTACGGGAACATATGCCATCTCAGCGCCACTGGTCATCCCACCAATGATCACGCTACAGGGTACTCACGGTAACCGTATCCAATATGCTACGGCAGTACAGAATACGACACTCATTAAGCCGCTCGCGAGTTTTTCGGGTATTGCTGCCCTGAGGCTACTCGACAAGGAAGAAGGTGGCTATAGTGCTGACAATGGTGGCCAGCGTATTAACGATATTTCACTTGATGGTTCTGCGCTTGCAGGCGGCTCAAACATTAGTGGTCTGCGGGCAACAGGTATTGTCCGTGATGTAATGTTGCAGAGAGTGTGTATACAAAATTTTCCGAAAAATGGATTCTCGACCGCGTCGTATACTCGACTGGATTCATCTTCGGGTAATCCGTATTCATGGTATTGGTTTAGCTGTATTGCCAACGCCAATGCTAACATTGGATACTCCATTGCTGCCCTCACGGACACAGCAGTTATTAACTGCGAAGCAATCGGCAACTTAGTATATGGTTTCTTTGTCTCAAGTATGGCTAACTGCGAAGTCACTAACTGTCGTGCCGAATGGAACGGCAACTATGGTTTCTATGTCACAGGTGGTACCGGGAATGGTGGTTGTACCTTTAACGGTATTAGCACTGACCGTAATGAAAAATCGGGTGTTTATATTGATGCCACCGGTACAGCTCCGCTGCTCTTCAATGGTGTGCAGAATCGTCGCGATGGACGAAATGCTTCGCTCGGGGGCGGATCCTATGCAGGTTTTGAAGCTAACGGGGCGACTTGTCCAATTATTATTAATGGCATTACTTGCTACCCAGGTGTTAACGATGATGGGTCAGGAGTTAGCTCGCCTCAGTACGGTGCGAAGTTTACCAGCTGTACATTTGCACAGATTGATAACGCCTATCTACATGCGGCCACACAGGGCTTACGTAACAGCGGCAACAACACACAGCTTATCTTGGGTTCAACGATGACCTATGCAACAGGAGCTGCGAGTACACCAACACGGACATTTGGCGGCTATCAACTACTCAGGAAGTCAGCTGATACTGCTCGGACCTCAACGGCTAGCCCTACAGATGATCCTCACTTGACAACAACAGTTGAACCGAACGCTACGTATGAGGTTGAGATCTTCGCTCGTTACGATGGTGCAACCACCGGTGATTGGCAATTTGCTTTCGACGTTCCGGCAAGTGCAACCTTCCACTGGCAGGGCACGGGCCTTCAGTCTACCGCAACTGGCACGGTCGCCAGTGTCAAGATGAGCGCTGCTTCTGAAACAGGTGGTGATACATACGGTGCAGCGGGCGTTGGTACTAAGACTGGCGCAAATATTGCAGGGATTCTCATAACTAGTGCAACTGGTGGTACATTTGCGCTGAAATGGGCACAAGGTACCTCCGACCCAAGTGCAACTACGCTCTTTACGGATTCATATATGCGTCTCAGGCAAGTAGGTTAATACCACTGACAACTAGAAAGTAGCGCACAGTACATCTGTTGTCGGGCTTTACTGGCTATTGTATAGTTATTGTTTTAATGGTACGGTAGCAACGTTATTCACCTATACAGTGATAACAGGTCATTTGCAGTCGAGACAGGAAGGGATCCCGTGTCACCCCGCTTCAGGTACTTCCGCGATCCACCGGCGCAAGGTAAGAGATTGCCCACGCCGCCGACCAACTACGAGAGAAAGGTGTATGTACAACGGCGTCTATGGTGGCTGACGCCTCTGTCGATGGTGTCCTTTACGGGTATCACCATCTCGCAGGTTCTGTTCGGGCTGCGTCATCCGGCGCTGTTCGTCTTCTTGCCCCTGACCGCCTTCACGGTCTTCTACTACATCATCAGCCTGATGGTGACAGTCGGGTCGAAGGACTTCGACTACGATCGTCATGTCGAGCTGGTGAGCGACTGGTGGGAGCGGGTGAAACTTGGTCATGGGATGACGGCGCCCAGCGTCGACATCCTTTTGCCGATCTGCGGCGAGCCGATCCAAGTGATCCTCAACACCTGGCGCTACGTCAAGGAGCTCACCTATCCCGGTGTCGTGAAGGTCTATGTCCTCAACGACGGCCCCGATGGCCAGGACGAGGCGTTCCTCAAGCAGGAGGCGGCAGATCTGGGCTTCGTCTACCTCCGTCGCCCGGCTCGGACCGAAGCGAACACCCTGAACTTCAGGGGTGCCGAGAAGAAGGCGGGCAACCTGCACCACGGTCTGACTTACAGCGATGAACACGACCCTGGTGAGCTCGTCGTCATCTTTGACGCGGACTTCGTGCCAGCGAACATGATGCTGATGCACATGGTGCCCTACTTCTGGCGCTACAAGGGCCGGGGACACGACAAGGGCCTGGGTCTCTTGCAAACACCGCAGTACTTCCGCACCTGGAGCTCGCACATGGGCTGGCTGGAGCGCGGTGCGGGTGCTGTGCAAGAGTGGTTCTACCGCATCTCGCAGACCAGTCGCGAGCGGTGGGACGCCTCGATCTGCGTGGGCACTTGTGCCATGTACAGTCGGAAGGCCTTGAAGGAAAACGGCTGGACGACACTGATCGAGCACTCCGAGGACGTGCACACCGGGTACGACCTGCGTCGACTCGAGTGGCAGCTGATGTACATCCCCGTCGCTCTGTCGACTGGGATCTGCCCGTCGGTGCGCTCCTCCTTCCTCGCACAGCAGTACCGTTGGTGCATGGGCTCAATGAGCCTGCTCACCAGCCGCAAGTTCTGGAGCCTCAAGATGCCAATCCGCGCTCGCGCGGGGTACCTGTCGGGCTTCAGCTACTACATCCACACCGCCATGTTGACGTTTGTGGCTCCGGCTATCCCGCTGGTGCTGCTCGTGTTCTACCCGGAGATGGTGTACGCCAAGAACTATCGGCTCATCACGCCGAGCTTGGTGTACACGCTCGTGGCGGTACCGCTCTGGCACCGTAGCAAGTTCGGCTTGTCTGCGTTCGCCGTAAAGATGGTGTACGGCTGGGCGCACGTGTTCGCACTGCTCGACAAGGTTCGCGGCCGCCAGAAGGGCTGGCAAGCGACCGGCAACGCTGGTTCTACCCGAGGGATGCTGGACAAGCATTTCCTCGTAGGTACGATCGGCTGGGGCTGTACAACGGCCCTGGCTTGGATCGGGCTCGCAGTGTGGCGTGCTACTATCGCCCCTGGAGTCGGCTGGGTGAACTTCATGCCTATGCTGGCATCGGGCTTGGTCTACGCGGCGGTCGTCGGTAAGACGCTCACCAAGACTGAGAGGTCCGAAGATCCAGAGTCGGACGACCAACTGGTCATGGAGTTGAGTGACAGTGACCGCTAGTTCCTGTCGCTAGTCGACAACGGAACTGAGGCGGGGGCGCAAACACCCACGCGCCCCTGCCTCACCCTAAGCGTTTATACGAGCTACGTGCTCATTCAAATGCTTAGGTTTTGCTTCCATGAATGTGTATTCATGCTGATGAGTTCAAAAGAACGAAAAGCATCTCTAGGGTGTTCGATTGCCCACAACTCTATATGCTACTAAGTTGTTGCCTCAACTAAATACTGCAGGATCGTTCCTGGAGTACTTAGTTGAAGACAGATTGGATAGCAGTGACGCGCATGGCGGTGGGTAGTGTCCGAAGACAACTGTAGACTGGGCTAATCCCAGGTTACCCACCGCCCGCGCGACTACTGGTATCACGCTGCCCTCAGCTCGTACTAGACGCTTGCTGACACGCCGTTCATCAGTTGCCGGAGGTTGTGCATGAGCGCGGCCAGGTCGACAGTGATGTCGCACGAGCTCTCTCCGGGCTGACGGAAGCGAGTCACCTCGATGTACATCTTGGCATCAGCGAGGGCATCCCCCGTGAAGCAGTCGATGAGTGCGTCGATGGAGATCGGGGCATCGGTCTGGTCCGATGCCGTGATTGTGTACTGCCGGCTGCCTGGGGCCTGGTTCTCGCCAGTAGTGGTTGCTGAGGGGTGCTTCCCTTCCGTGAGTGTTGGGAGCATGCCCCAGACCGTGAGCGTCACCTCGTAGCCGGTGTCAGCCCATGAAGCCTGGAGATGCGCCTTACCCGTAGCCCGGCTGGACCTGCTGCGGTGTTGTTGAGAACGGAGCATCGTGGTTCCAATCTGTTGTTAACACATCCTAGGGTGTGTTCGGGTCTCCGAAGAGATCTATATAGTATTAAAACACTTTTTGTCTTAAATGACCACTGGCATGAGCCAGCATAATTTATTTACACAATAAAATAAAAGTGATACTTTAAAGTTATCATGGTGACCGAAGCGGCGCTCACACCTCAAAATATCCCTGAGTATGTCCGCGGTCAAATTCCACTCGTAGCTGAACTTGCTCGTCACTCATCCAACGGTGAAGCACTTGGAGTTTTGGCGTGTACAATTATTGCGATTGATGGAAATGTTGCTTCGGGTCGTGCCTTTGCAGAAGAGCAGATTGCATTAGGGCATACTGTTGCCAAACCTTTATGGCCAGTCGATGCAGAAGGCGTTGTAGCTGAAGGACGGGCAGAGATTATTAGTCGTGAGGATTTTCCAGCTTATGAACAGGCCGATATTTGGAAGTGGCTTGGTTGGAAAGGTGATGAGGAAGCACGAGATAAAGCCTGGGAGCTACTTGATGATGCTGTTCTAGCCGTTAGGCGAAGCTATTCAGAGAAAGGTCTTTTTGATCAGATCACACAGGATGAAGCCGCACAGACTGCCGCAGTTGCATATTCGCTTGTTCGCGGGTATGACAACCGGCCAGAAAGCCTCCAGAGAGCTCGTGATATAGCTGCGCTTGCTGCAGAAGCTGGAAGTCCGCAGCATTTGGCGCTTTTATACGACCAAGGTGATGACGAAAGCTTTAACAGAGAGATTGAAATCTTTGATACCCAAATCCAGCAAGCTACTTCTGAAGCAGGAGAAGAGAAAATCCGCTTTGAACACAGCTACACACTATACGATTTAGCGCTTAAGGCTGTCGCCCGTGATAATTTTGATCAAGCTACACAAGCCATGGATCGCCTTACGGATGATAGCTTGAAGGTGAGCATTCACGCTGCGCTATTTGGCAAAGATCCAACTGGGCCACTGCCACCATTCATTGAGAATTTCTTAAGCCGTACAGATCTAAGAGGGGGATGGACACCGTCAGTAACGCGTGCACTAGCAATAGCCCAATATTCACCGGCAATTGAGCGCTTGAGAGTATCGACGGAAGGTAGGCGAGAAATGCAGCTGCATGCATTATTAGATGCCGGTGTTGAAGGTGCGCGCGAGCAATTGCTGGCATGTGTTGCTGATCCAGAAAAAGGGGCGGTCGGCCTATGTAGTGAGCTTGACGATCTTACGAAGCACGGCCTTAAGGAAGAGGCGCTGCAAATTGCTAAAGAGCGATACGCAGAGAAAGACGAAGCGAGCATTGCGTATTGGATTTGGATGCACGAGGCTACGCCCGACATTACTCTGTGGCCCCGTGCTTATGCGGGTGCGCACGAGCATCGAGGGATTAGGGCGGCATATGCACTGCATAAACTTGCGCGACTAGCAACTCAGGCAACAGCTGAAGCGTAGAGGATTCTAGGACATACCATTAAACAATGATGGGTACGTGTAGTTACCTTATTTCTGGTATTCTGGAGTAAAGGGAGACTACGAACGAATGATTAAAGTTGCAGTGCTGTGGATTTTAAATGAGCAAAATGAGACCTTGTTAGCTCAGCGAGCACTTAATAAATCGCAGGACCCAGGTGTATGGGGACCAGCCGTCACTGGTAAGCTAGAATTGGGCGAGAGTTTTGATGAGGCGCTAGTACGTGAGGTAGAGGAAGAGCTTTCTTTGAAGCCTACGGACTATACACCCCGATTTTTGTTTGAAAGAGATTATAACCACCCAGATGGTGAGGTTCGTAAGTTTGGGACTTATGTAGCTAGGATACCCAAGGCCAAAACAGTTGATATCCAGATAGACCCAAATGAAGTGGCGGGGATACAATGGTTTGGCGTTGACGAGCTTTTAGAAAAGATGGCATCAGTGCCAAATGAACTGGTGCCGTCGGCGAATTCGGTGTGGCCTGAGACCTTTAAGGCTATCTGGCCGAATATGATGGGTGGAGGCTGACCTATCTTATTTATGGATGCTAGCTAGTCTATTCCAATACTTTGTGTTCGGGTCTCCAAGGAGATCTATATAGTCTTAAAACATATTCTATTAAAGATTGGAAGATTGATCAATCTAACGAGATGCATAAGCTTCGGTATGACCCTCCTCTTTGCTCTCTTCGGTGCAGAAGCGCTTGCAAGAAGTAAACATAAGCGAGTACACTTAAGGGGAAAATGAGTGAACAAAAACACACGCGGGTTGTGCCTCTACAAGAGTATAAGCGTACAAAAATAATTGCCACAGTTGGGCCGGCAACGCATAGCTACGAAGCTATTAAACGGTTAATTATGAGTGGTGCGAATGGTCTGCGACTTAATTTTAGTCACGGAACGCACGAACAAAAGGCTGAAGAAATTGCATGGATTCGCAAGGCCAGCAAGGAGCTAAAGAAGCCAGTGGCGATCATCCAGGATTTGCAAGGACCCAAGATTCGCCTGGGTGACTTTGATGACATTATCCAGGTGCAAAAAGGGCAGACGCTGCGATTTGGCTACAGGCGTGACTGGGTGACGGATGGTATTATTCCAACCCAGTACGATTTAAGCACTAAGATAAAGCGTGGTGAGCGACTGTATTTATATGATGGCAAAGTACGTACCACCGTTACTAGTGTGAAAGATGGGGTGGTATACGCCGAGGCTAACAACAACGGCATTTTAATAGCCCGTAAGGGTATGAATCTGCCAGACACTGATTTTTCGGGTGATGTGATTACCAAGAAAGATAAAACCGACATCGCCTTTGGCAGTCAATATGATATTGATTATGTGGCAATGAGCTTTGTACAGACAGCAAGTGATATCGAGCATATGCAGCGACTGATTAAAAACCTGGGAAGCCCACGTAAGCTGATCGCCAAAATTGAAACGCCCATGGCGGTGGAAAATATCGAAACCATTATGCAAGTGGCTGATGCGGCTATGGTAGCTCGTGGTGATCTGGCTGTCGAAACGCTGCCTGAAAGTGTACCGATTGTGCAGCGCAAAATTATTGGGCTAGGGCTCAAGTATGGCAAACCGACCATTGTGGCAACGCAGATGCTGGCTAGTATGACTGAAATGCCCGAGCCAACCCGGGCTGAAGTAAGCGATGTGGCAACGGCAGTGCTGGTCGGCGCAGACTGTGTGATGCTGAGCGAGGAGACGGCTAACGGGCAGTATCCTATTGAAGCGGTAGAGATTATGAAGCGGGTTATTTTATACACGCAGGCACATGCATCGGTACAAGCAACGCTTTCAGACCGGGACGAGCGGACAATGTCCCGCCAGCTGGCGATTAGCCAAGGTGTAATTAGCCTGGCTACTGGTGTCCAGGCGGCAGCAATTGTGGCTGAGACTAAGTCTGGCGCAACGGCAGTACAGATTGCTTCCGAGAGGCCAACTATCCCATTAATTGCGGTAACGGATGACCCAAGAACGGCTCAGCAACTAGCAATTGTCTATAATGTGAAGAGCTATGTGCGTCCAGTTAGCCGTGAAGCGGCCGTAAAGCTCACTGATCTTCTACGTGAGAGCCGAGTACTTAAGAAAGGTGACATCGTGGTGACGGCTAGTGGCCAGTACCCAGGTGTCGTAGGTACTACTGATACGATAAAAATCCGCCAACTTGACTAGGGTATTTCTGGATCACGATTTCTAGGGTATAGTAAAAACATAAGCAAAACATAAGTCTTTAGTCGGCTCCGAGTAAGCCGTTATCCAGGGGGTGGCATGAGTTTCTATAAAAAGACAATCCGCGATATCGACCTAAATGGTAAACGGGTATTATTGCGCGCGGATTATAATGTGCCGCTGAATGACCGGGGTGATATAACCGACGACTACCGCGTGCAGCAAAGCCTGCCAACCCTCCGTTTTTTATTGGGCCAGGGTGCGTCAGTAATTGTATGCTCGCATCTGGGTCGGCCGGACGGCAAACCGGACCCAAAATATAGTTTGTTACCAGTGGCGAAACGCCTCAAAGAACTACTAGGAATGAACGTAGAGTTTGCCCTTGACTGTGTGGGCGAACGTGCACAGAAGGCGGCTGAAAATCTGCAACCGGGGCAGGTATTGCTGCTTGAAAACTTGCGCTTTCACGAGGAAGAGGAAACCAATGATTCTGAGTTTGCACGGCAGTTAGCTAGTCTGGCGCAAATTTTTGTGCAAGACGGCTTTGGTGTGGTACACCGAGCACATGCTAGTACCGAGGGAGTGACACGCTTTTTGCCCAGTGTAGCTGGACTACTACTGGAGCGCGAAGTTGATACGATAACCAGTGTTATGGAAAATCCAACCAAGCCACTGATTGCGGTTGTGGGCGGCGCTAAGATTGCTGATAAAATTGATGTTCTGAAGCGTTTTATCGATATCGCGGATGTAGTCGCGGTGGGTGGCGCCATGGCCAACACCTTTTTACAAGCTACCGGGCTCAAGATTGGTAAGAGCAAAACTGAGCCAGACGATATTCCGCTAGCCAAACAGATACTAGAGCTAGCTAAAGAAAAGTCACGGAACGGTAAATTTGTATTTTATATGCCCCAAGACGGTGTGGTGGCTAGTAAGGTGGACAAGACGGCACCAACGCGCATTGTGGATTGGAGCGCACACGTGATCGCTAGTATCGAAAACTACCCCAAGCGACCAGAGCGCGACACCAGCCAAGTGGGGCATGACGAAATGATTCTAGATGTTGGACCATTTAGCGGTGCTTTTATTGCGGGCGCCTTGCAGCTGGCAGGTACGGTGGTATGGAATGGTGCGCTGGGTGTAACCGAAACAACTGGTTTGCAGGGGCCAATCGGACCATTCGCTCATGGTACTGAACTGCTGGTTGAGGCTATGACAGGACAGTTTGGTAATCGTCCGTTCAGCTTGGTAGGCGGCGGCGATACAGTTGGCTATATTGAAAGCAGAGGAATGCTACAGGCCTTTAATCATGTGTCAACCGGTGGTGGTGCCAGCTTAGAGTTAATGAGTGGACGTAAGCTGCCCGGCGTAGAAGCGCTAGAAAATAAATAAGTGGTATAGTTTAAAGCAGAAGCAGTATGAATTCACATAAGAAAACCATTATTGTAGGTAATTGGAAGATGCACTTGAATGTGCACCAGTCGAGCTTGCTAGTGCATCGGCTTAATGAGCGACTTAAAATTCACCGTGATATTGAGGTGGTTTTAGCGCCAAGTATGCTTTCCTTGCAGCCCTTATCGCAACAAATTAATCGTCGTAAATTTCACTTAAGCGCTCAAGATGCCTACCCGGCTGACGACGGTGCGTTTACGGGCGAAGTTAGTTTTGCCATGATGGCAGGTCTGGCAGAATATTGTATTGTAGGACATTCTGCCCGGCGTATTTATTTTGGGGAAACCCTTGAGACAGTGCGTGATAAAGTACAAGCGGCAGTACGCAATGACATTATTCCGATTATTTGTATAGGTGAGACGAAACAGGACCGCGATGCTGGCGAAGGTCGCCAGGTTATTCATGACCAGCTAACCACTGCCCTTATGAACGTTACGAGCCGTGAGCTGGACAAAGTTGTGTTGGTGTACGAGCCGGTATGGGCAATTAGCACGTTTGATGGCATTATGGCTAAACCAAGTGATGTTGCCGAGTCCGTTGCCTATATGCGAATGCAAGTTCGTGAGCTATATGGTGAGCGGGCGGCAAATAATGTCTACATACTATACGGTGGTAGTGTTGATGAGCACGATGTACGTGGCTACCTAGATGTGCCTGGTGTTGACGGGGCGCTTGTAGGGGCGGCTAGTCTAAACTACCATAAATTTGCAGCTATAGTTGACGCCGCCTATCGTATGCGTATTGAGGCATAGCCATATGGCAGAAAAACCCACCAAAATAGATGATGTAAAACGGCCAGGCAAGTCGGCACCGTTGCCAACCAGTCGACCGATAGTAGTTACTAATCGTCCGATGCTTGCTAATGATCCAATGGTAGTTTCGACAGTGCAAGAGTCTGATGATGCAAAGTCGGCAGCAGTAGCAACTCGAATGGCCAAAGTCATTAAGCCGCTCGATAGCACTCTAGCTGCCGATTCGTCTGCTTCTGAAACGGCATCAGATCCAAAAGAGCCAGATACACCTACACCTAGTACAGTCCCAGAGCTGGCAGTAGATATTGATGCTTTGCATGAGCAAAAAGAACCGAGCGCTGACGCTAAACCTGTCGCTCAGGCAGTGCCAGCAGAAGTAGCGTCTAAGGTAGACAATGTGGTGGCGAAATCCGAGGCAGCGGCCGGGATTACTACCAGCGAAAAGATAGCCACTTCATCCAATGTGAAACTCGAGCGTGATCCCGAAGCAGAGCTAACTGCTGAAGAAATTGCAGCAGCCGAGGCAAAGGCTAAACGTGACCTGGAACTAGAGCAGGTCATTACCAGCGGCAAATACCATGTGCCTATCAATGCGGTGCAGCGACGACGGTCGCGTATGCACATTTTGCTGCTCTGTGTTATCGGCGCAATTCTTGTAGTCGTACTTGTTGACGTAGTCATCGACGCGGGCTTTGTAAAACTGCCCGTTAGCCTTCCACATACGCATTTCTTTTCTACTACAGCTGCAAGTGCTTAAGATTGCTTGCAGTTTGCTAAAATAAGGTGATGCAAGATCTTTTGGAGGGGCTTAACCCAGAGCAACAACGTGCCGTTGAGACTACTGAAGGGCCGCTGCTGATTCAGGCTGGGGCCGGTAGCGGCAAGACCAAAACCTTAACACATCGCATCGCACATCTGATTGCAACGCACAAAGCAACGCCCTACAACATCTTGGCGGTTACATTTACCAACAAAGCCGCTCGAGAAATGCGTGAGCGAGTGGCACAATTGCTCGGTCAGGACGCTGAGAATCGTGGCTTCATGCCCTACATGGGCACATTCCACTCCATTTGCGTGCGTATCTTGCGTATGGATGGCGAGCACATTGGCATTCCGCGCTCCTATGTTATTTTTGATGAAGCCGATCGGCTCAGTGCCGTTAAGCAGGCCAGTAAGCGGCTAGGGTTGGACGAGAAGACCTTTCCACCTCGGGTAATTGCGGGACTCATCAGCAGCGCTAAGAATGAGCTGGTAACACCAGATGAGTATGACCGAGCGGGCGGTAGTCCGGCCACTCGAGCGGCTAGCGAAGTATATCCGCTGTATCAAAGTATTCTAAAAGATAGTGGTGCGCTTGATTTTGACGACCTTATCGGTCGTACGGTGCAGCTGCTGCAAACAGTTCCAGAAATTCGCGCCAAATGGCAGCAGCAATTTGCCTACATCATGATTGACGAGTATCAGGATACAAATGCTGCGCAGTATAAACTTGTGAAGCTATTGACAAACGAAGCGAATAATATTGCGGTCGTGGGCGACGATTGGCAGTCGATATACAGTTGGAGAGGCGCTGATTTCCGCAATATCTTAAAGTTTGAAAGCGATTACCCTAATTGTGCTGTCATCAAGCTGGAACAAAATTACCGCAGTACCGGCCATATTTTAAATGCTGCACATGGTGTGGTGACCCGCAATCAACAGCGTAGCGATAAGAGGTTGTGGACAGCGGCCGGTGAAGGCAAACCCGTACAGATTCTGCAGGTTGGCAATGAACGAGCCGAAGCCGAAGCAATAGTGCGTCGGGTAAAGTTAGGTGTAGATAGCGGCCGGCATTTCAGCGATTTTGCAGTGCTGTATCGTACTAATGCTCAAAGTCGCAGCGTAGAAGAGACATTCATCCAATATGGTATTCCATATCGTATCGTGGGTGGGGTGCGCTTTTATGACCGCAAAGAGATTAAAGATCTAGTAGCGTATTTACGACTACTGTACCAGCCTGAAGACCGCATCAGTTTTGAACGAATTGTGAATATACCCACCCGCGGTATTGGTGCGAAGAGTCTGCAAAATTTCTATAGCTGGTATGAAGGTTTGGGTCTTGCTTTAAGCGAAGCGCTCCTGCAAGCGGCCAATTGTGGTGCTGTAACCGGAAAGGCTAAAAAAGGCCTAGTAGAACTAGGTGATATCTTGAAGAGTCTCCGTGAATTGATTGATGAGGTGCCGCCTGCAGCGCTGATTGATTCACTAGTGCGTCGCCTTAATTACCTAGGCTATCTAGATGATGGCACTGTACAGGCTGAAAGTCGCCAGGAAAACGTACGAGAGTTTATGGGTGTAGCGCAAGGCTATCAAGAGCTGGGCCTTGCTAATTTCCTAGAAGAAATCGCTCTGATTTCTGACTTAGATACTGCAGACATGAATGGCAATGCGGTAACGCTCATGACGCTACATGCCGCTAAGGGTCTGGAGTTTCCGGTGGTCTTTATGACCGGCATGGAAGAAACCATCTTTCCGCATACTCGCGCACTCTACGACCAGACCGAGATGGAAGAAGAGCGTCGGCTTTGCTATGTAGGCATGACTCGTGCTCGCGAAGAACTCTATATGATCTACGCTACTTCGCGAATGCTGTACGGCGGAGTACAGCACAATGTGCCCAGCCGGTTCTTAAGTGAAATAGATGCCGCATATAGTGAAGAAACCGCTATGGGTGTCAGCTTTGGTTCGAGTCTAGCCGGTAGCCGACCGTACCAGCCGGAACGGTATGATGACAGTCAATATGTTGCACCAGCACCGCCAAAAACAGACGGTGAACCTCATTATGTACCAGATTTTGAGATTGGTGATGGTGTACGGCATCAGCTATTTGGCAATGGCACAATTGTAGAGCTTGAGGGAGAAACGGCTACTATCTATTTCCAAGGTAAGGGCCCTAAGAAGTTGAATATTGCATTTGCTCCGTTGGAGAAATTGTAAATGCTGAAACGTGTGCTCTTCTGGTTGCTGTGGCCAGGGTTGTTTATGTATTTTCGCGCAAGTCGACGGGCTCGCGTAGTATTGATTGACGGAGACTATAATATATTGCTAGTCAAAGACCGTTTTTTACTATGGTTTAATAAGGACCAATGGGCGCTACCGGGCGGTGGTCTACGCCGGTTTGAAACGCCAGAGGCTGGTGCGATTCGTGAACTACAGGAAGAGCTTGGCGTGCGTTTACATGCACCTAAACTAACGCTCCTTGGGCGTAGCCGGATCAGCACATACGGTTTACGCTACCAAGCTTATTTTTTACTAGCTCACGTTTCTCGCACCATTTCTTTGCGGCTCAAGACATCTGAAGTTGCAGTTGCCGAGTGGCATAAAATCAGCACGTTGGAAGCCAAGACGCTAAAACCTGAGGTGCTTGAAGCGGTTCGTCTTTTAAGGGCCTAAAAATGCTACATCCGGCAACTTTACCGACCCGTTTGCTATACTTACTATAACGCTTTGGTCCGCATGGACGTTATTTTGAAACCGGACTTAAGGCTGTAGTTATGCAGAAAATTTGGAGAGTACTAACAAGCTCAAAGCAAATGCACATTCAGCGTTTTCATCGCTGGCGCAAGCATCCGCTAGGCTTACCTATTGCAGTATTTTTGGGACTCCTTGTGATAAGTGGTGGTATTTTGTCACTACTTGCACAAACGCACCATTCTGTAGCCTTTCATCCTGACACCAGCTATATTGCGATTATTTCGTATGACCACCAACAACAGACAGTTCCTACGAATGAGCCCACCGTTGGGGCGCTGCTAGACAAGCTTGCCATACCGCTTGGCTCACGTGATCGGGTGGAGCCAAGCTTGACCACGGCTATTGATCAGGATAATTTTCGTATTAATATCTACCGTGCCGTGCCAGTTACGATTACTGATGGCACGATGACGGCAACTACATATAGTGCTGCTGCAACGCCGCGAAGTATCGTAGCCGATGCGGGACTGCCGTTATACGCCGAGGATACTGTAATTTCACAGCCAGTTGAGAATTTAGTGTCACAGCAAGCTATTGGTGAGCGAATCGTTATCAATCGCTCAGTACCTATAACGCTTAACGATTATGGAACACTAGTGACTTTGCGAACTCATGCCAAAACGGTCAGCGAGTTGCTGGCGGACAAGGGCATACGGCTTAAGTCCGCGGATACAGTTATACCGACAGTTGTTACACCGATTGTGCCGAATCTGCAGATTTTTGTTGCGCGTAAGGGCACTAAAATTGTGACGGTAACCCAGCCTATCGCAGCGCCGCTACAGACGGTAACTGATAATTCGCTGTCATTCGGTACTAGCGCTACGCGCCAGCAAGGGAGTGCTGGTACCCAAGTGCTAACCTACCAGATAAACACGGTAAATGGCGTTGAAGTTGGTCGCACGCTACTGCAAACGGTGGTAACCGTGCAGCCAGTGCCGCAGATTATCGCTCGTGGGCAAGCAGTCAGTATTCCGGCCGATAAACAGGCGGTGATGGCGCAAGCAGGCATCGCGGAATCAGACTATAAGTATGTTGATTACATTGCTAGCCATGAAGGTGGATGGTGTCCCACCAAGATCCAGGGCACGCATAACTGCCCAGGCTATATGAACCCAAGTGATGTGCCCGCGCACGGTGGCTATGGCATATTCCAGGCTACGCCAGGGAGCAAGATGGCTTCTGCGGGTAGTGACTGGGCAACTAGCGCCGTAACGCAAATTCGCTGGGCAACTGGCTATGCCGTAGGCCGCTATGGTAGCTGGGGGGGCGCTTATAATCACTGGACGGTTAGCCACAACTGGTAAAACAGGGGTGAAAGTGCTACGATTTAGCAAATATGTCATTTAATCCTACACCAAAGAAATCACTTGGGCAGCACTGGCTGTATGACGAGCGAACGCTTGAATCTATCTGCGATGCCGCAAATGTGCAGACTGGTGATACGGTGTTGGAGGTCGGACCGGGGCTAGGGACACTCACTAAGCGTTTATTGGCACGTGGTGCTAAAGTAACTGCTGTTGAATTTGATGATACCTTAGCAGCGAATCTAGTTAAAAATGTCCAGGACGCTGGAGTTTCTACTAAAGACCTCACGGTCGTCCACGAAGATATTTTGCGTTTTGATCTTACTAAGCTGCCTGCAAACTATAAAGTAGTAGCGAATATCCCGTATTACCTAACGAGCAATCTCATTCGTGTTTTGTGTGAAAGTACTAATCCATTTGACACCGCTGCAATACTAATCCAAAAAGAGGTTGCCGAACGAGTGGCCGCAAAACCTGGAAATATGTCGCTGCTCAGCATCAGCGCGCAGTTTTATTGTGAGGCATTTTTGGACGTATCAGTTCCGGCAATGTTATTTACGCCTCCGCCTAAAGTGGACAGTCAAGTATTGGTGCTAAAATATCGCACGGAAGCACTCTATGAAGATGTAGATACAAAACAATTTTTTCGTATAGTGCGCGCTGGTTTCAGTCAAAAGCGTAAGACGCTCGCGAATTCTCTCAGTGGGGGGCTAGCAATTGATAAAGATGAAGCTCGTACTATGCTCCAAGCAGCAGATATTCCCGATAATGCACGAGCACAGACCCTTTCACTTGACGATTGGTATGCACTCTACGAAGTAGTTACGCAAGCTCGATAGCCTCAACTAAACAGTACAAGATTTGTGTTGTACTGCTTGGTTGGGGACAGATCAGGAGGGGCTATGGCGCGCAGTGCGGCGGGCGGTGTCAGAAGACACCATATCCGGACGTATGTCCAGACTCCCGCCGCACGCACGACTAGCTGCTCTGTCCTCAGATGATCGCCGTCGCGGTGGCCTCGTCGGGAGTGGTCCCGGCCGTGCGCATCATGTCTGCTGCCATGAGGCTTCCCAGGGCGCGGACCGTCTTGAGGTTCACCCGGAGCGTTGTGGACTGGTCGGGGTCCTGGGCGGTGGCTTGCAGGGCACGGCGACGGTTCTTGTTGCCGGCGATGCGGCTCAGCACAGCCTCCATGGCGGCCCCGTTGACAGTCTCGGCGACGCTCAGCACGGCGTCGCAGTTTTGAACGGTCAGACGGTAGGGGCTGACCTCGGGGTTGTGCCTCTCGTTGTAGGCGTAGGCCTCGACCTCCGTGGGCTCGCCGAGCTGGTAGTTCACATGGGGGTGGTCCGTCGGCAGCTCACGCTCGGCGAGCAGTTCGTGGTTGACGAACGCGAAGTCTGTGGTCATCGTGCCATCGTCAGACGGTCGCTGGACGATCGTCATCTCCACCCTGGTGGGCAGCATGCACGTCACGGCGGAACGGCCGAATTGGATGATGTCCGCGAAAGCCATGAGGCTTCCTCCTGATCTGTTGGTCTGCTTGAAGCAGATGCTGTATACCCAGAGGGTACTATATGGTATTATAAAATATTCTTATTATATTCACAATGTCTTTGCTTATTTTTGTGGTATAATACCTCACTGAGAGCAATGCGCTCTTACTTATATAACTTGGGGCTGAATTTTAAGCTCGACGTTGGTACGTTACGGTTAGATCAGCAGGTCGCTTGCTAAGCGTTATATGGCACAATTTTTAAATGCAAAAACTGCATTCTTGGACAAGTTCAAGAGCTTGAAGAACTTCAACGCTCAGTTGGCTTTCCAAACAGCCTAATTATTTATTAGGCAACGCCTTTCGCGACGTCAGATAGCGAAATACGCGTTCTATATTTCTGAACGCTCGGATGGGCCTATCTAACCCAACCGCTAAGATTAGGATTGCTCGCATGCAATGTTTGTCGATTTCGATACGCATGCGCTAAGACGGCAAAACCGACTAAGCCTGTAGACGACTAACTTATACGCCGACGGACCCGGGGGCAGTACCCGGCAGCTCCACCAAGCATAAGGATTATGACCTCCATAAAATGAGGTCATTTTTGTTTGCAAAAACGTACAGACAACGTATGCTGTTGTTAATTATGGATAACCGACAAGCTCAAGCCGTCGAACGATTGAGAAATGCAAAATCCCAAGGGCTTAGCTACTACGATGCAACTCAAAGCCTAGCCAAGCAAGGTTTTACACAAGAGGAGATTAAGCAAGCATCCTACCGATTCCCATATAATGAAGCCGCTCAAACGGCAGATAGCACCAGCTCCTCGGCTACTGCTGATCAAGTTTTTGCTGAAGCTGTCGTCCATGAGGAAGCGATTGATAATGCTAGACAAGAACTTCATAAGGATGTTGCTAAGGGGTTGCTCGGTGGCAGGAGTATATTTGGCGGGTATTACCAGAATAAGGCTATTGGCGATTACACTGCATTGAAAGATTTAGAGCAAGGCAAATCGCTAGATAGTCCTAATGACGTTACACAGAATGCGAACAGCGGTAACCGTGTCTTCCAACGAAACCGTGCGATTAGAATATATGCTTTTCTATCGTTGATACCATTACTGTTCTTGACGCCTTACTTCATACTCATGTTCCCAAATCTATCACGCGTCGTTGATTATCTATTTCACCACCATACCGCTACTGCATTTGCTAGTGTTGGCATGTATTTGTGGTCGGCCGGTGGCTACATTGCATACATAAGTATTGCGTTAGTTCTGTTCTTTGCACATAAAGAGTCAACTATCATACGAACAATCTACGCGGTTATCGGAGCCGACCTTGCCTTATTCGTTTTATTCGCAATCCTCTTTAAGTCGCCAGTGTTCCTTGGTTTTGGCGTGATCAGCGTGTTACCAGCCCTTTGGATTAGTAGGCGAGTTGGCCTATTGATGCAGCTAAGCTAGAGCGCCCCTAGGCCTTATATGCCAGTCTGTTACGCTCATTCTCTTGCTTGTACTCTTATGTAATAAGACTATATAACTTTTAATTGTATTGTGAGACGCAATGAGATAAAGGATATTGCTTGATGGAATTGGTATAAATCTTTGAATCGTCGGGTGGTGTGTTGCGCTAGCTGGGGGCTGTGGGTGTCCTTGTGGACAACCATAACCCTCGCTCGCGCGACACACCACCCTGACGGCTCAGACCTGCAGGTCGTTCTTCCCACCGATGTTCATGGACGTCACCTTCAGGTCGGGCAGCTGGTCAGTCACCATGCTGAGGAGGTTCTGGACCGTCGGGTCCGACAGCCAGACGCCGGAGGACACCTCGATCAGGTACGACGTGTCACCGGTGGTGTACACGAAGAGCAGGTCGAAGGCGGTCGGCTTGTTGTTGCGGTCGTTCCAGATGGTCTCGACCTGCTGGTCGAAGATCTTGCCGCTGGCGGCGTGGAACTTCCACGTGCTCGCGATGCCGTCCGGCCAGAGGCTGGCGACGACGGGGCCGCGGAGGTGGAACGTGAAGCCGTCCGAGATGGTCTGGCGCGAGCCGTAGCCCATGATGGTGAAGCTCGCCAGAGCGTCCGTGGAGATCCCTCCCGACGGGGTCGTGGTCACCATGGCGTACTGGCAGTTGTCCTCGTAGTCGCCGGTCTTGGTCGGGTCGTTGCCGGACGGGAGCAGATCGGCCATGTTGACGGCGAGGTCAGGCGCGATGTTGTTCACCGCTTTCACCGGCAGCAGCGCGCAGGTGTCGATCCTGTGGTCGTTGTTGTAGACGGACCTCTGGGTCGGCGCGGCGCTGGTGCTGGTCGCGGTCGGCGGGATGGAGGCCTGGCGCTGCTGCGGCTGGCTGGTCTGAACGGCGCCGAAGGCGGCCAGGCCACCAATGGCGAGCAGTGCGATGATGCTGAGGCGACGGCGGATGTTGCGCATCTTGCGGGGCTCCCTGGGTAGGTGTGGTGGAATGTGCAGGACTGAACTGTCTCGTGTAGCCAGTAGGCTAACTTAATTACTATAACACAATTTTATTAAAAGTAAATACCTCCCCCAAAAAACACTTGTAATGGCTAGAAGAAAAGAATTGTTTTTCATGTAGCCGTTAAGAGCGCCCTTTCATGCTTCTTGTCATATAGCATAAGCGATATACTAAAGAAGATGGAATGGTGGCGAGCGAACTGGTCCGCCAAGTGGAGGCGGCTTAATCTGCAAACAATGGCTACTGCTGCGGCAGTAGCCCTCATAGCTGCAGCATTAGCCTTTGGCTACTACATCAATAATGTTGCAACTTTAGCGGCACCCCCTAAGAGTGTGGCAACTGTCGCACCAGATAAGCAACTACCGCAACCTACGCCTGATCCCGTGGTAGACCCCTTAACTTCGCTACCTGCTGATGTAAATGCAATTATTACCGCTCAAACAACACTTTCGGCTTCGGCTACAGTTATCAATTTGGACACCGGCAGAGAATATGACGCTGGCAATTATACCCAGACGTATGAAGCGGCTAGTACCAGCAAGTTAGTGGCGGTTTTTGACTATATACACCAGGTTGAGCTCGGTAAGGCGTCGCTGAGCCAGACGATAGAAGGTGACCAGGCGCAGGATATTATTATGCGTATGATTGTGAATAGCGATAATGATGCCTGGGATAAACTGAATCACTATCTGAGGCTAAGCGGTGAGCAAAAGTATCTAAATAGTATTGGGGTGAATGGCCTCATGACATCCGCCAACATTCAGTTTTCAACTCCGGCTATGGCAAAGCTGCTACAGTTGTTTTATCAAGGCAAGCTTATGAATGCTGCCCACCAGAGTTTGATTTACGGCTACATGGCACACACTACTATGAATAAACTGATTCCGGCGGCAGTGCCAACGGGTAGTATGGTGTATCACAAATATGGCGAAATTGATGGTGTGTTGCACGATGCAGCGATTATTCAGTATCAGGGACATAATTTTGTGTTGGTGGTATATACCAATAATCCGGCCAACAATATGGGTCAGTATGGCGTGCAGGTAAAGCTGATACATGCAATTACGACTACGGTATGTGCCGATATGGCGAAAGCGTAGCTTGCTATACTACACTATATGCAAAATAGGCCGCTAGTTTTTGTTGATGTTGAAACCACTGGTGGTATGGCTTGGAGCAGCCGCATTTTAGAAATTGGTGCGCTGCGTGTAGAAAGGGGCAAAGTGGTAGCGCATATGAACCAAGTACTGGACCCCGAAGAGTCGGTGCCAAGTTGGATCACTAATCTAACTGGTATTGAGCCGCACGAAACGCTTGGTCAGCCGGTCTTTGCAGCCGTACTACCGGAGCTAACCCGGTTATTTGATGGTGCTTTGTTTGTGGCGCATAACGTAAATTTTGATTATAGTTTTTTCCGCGAAGAATATCGTCGCACTGGGCAGATATTTGCAATGGATAAATTATGCACGGTGCGGCTCAGTCGCAAGTTGTATCCAAGTGAGCGAAGTCATCGGTTGGACGAAGTGATACGGCGTGGTGGCTACCAAGTCGCCAATCGTCATCGTGCATATGACGACGCTGAAGTGCTTTATAAATTTTGGCATGATGCCTTAGAGCGACTTGGGAGTGGGCTGTTTTATCCAATTGCAAACAAGCTGCTAGAGACCAGCCAACAAAAAAAGGTAATTTAGTAAAAACGCTTATAGCGAAACTGCAGGTTTTGGTGGCATAGTACATTTTGTAAGGAGGACCTTGCAATGATTTACCGTGATCTTATCCGACGTATAAAAGACGCTGCCGGTGCTAGTTACGATTCGGCCCAGGATGCCTTGGAGCTAGTGGTTGAAAAAGTGGCAGTACACCTTAGCGATCAGACCCGCCGCGAATTTGCTGCAGGACTACCAAAAGAACTGCAGAGTGCTGCTCGTATGGTGCCAACAGTGCATCATTTGGACGAAGATATCGTGGAGCAACTAATGGATTTGGAAGATATTGACGAAACGGGCGCCCGGGCCCGTATAAAAGCGGCTTGGCAGGCCGTGTGCGATATGTTTGACCACCGTGAAGTAGACGAAATAACTGCCGAGTTACCGCACCAAATTGTTGCAGCATTGGAGTAAAATAAAAGTACCAGATAAGGAGGGTCAGCAACAATGTCCATGGCAGAACGCAACCGTCACTTAACACACAAAGGGGGAAGTAAGGCGCATAGTGCGGCGCACAAATACGATACCCATAAAATGACTACCGTAGTCAACCATGTCCACTTTGAGCGGCACCACGGGTTCGAGAGCACAAAGCACCCAGAGAAGAAGACGACAGTATAATTTCCCCGTCAAGGTAGGTTCTTATAAAATGGCTTTTAGAGAAGATCTAGAAGGATAAGAAAACCCACAAACAGCAACATACAACAAACAAAACACAAAAGTGCACCCGGTGGGCATCACTCGTCATTGACCGACGAGATACTTCCGGCCTGGCTCATCACATGAGTTATGAGCGTCAGCTCTCGTCGTCAGTGGTGACGGCAGGGAGCGTGATCTCCGCACTGCTCGTGATCTCGATCCACTCGGTGGTCTTCGCGAGCTGAGCGTGAGCCACCGGGAACCGGGCCGCGAAGACCTCGGCGTTCAGGTAGGTCAGGAGCTCACCCGTGCCGAGTCCGCCGCGCCCGGAGATGGTGCGGTTGTAGACGAAGACGTGCCCGTCGGCCTCGCCTATGGTGTCGAAGAGCTCGTGGATGTGCTGGAGCTCCTCGTAGCAAGGGAGGCAGATGGCCGAGGTGGTGCCGTCGTTCATCGGGAGGACCGCCCTGCCGTCGATCTCGTGCTCCATGAGCTCGCCCCAGGCGTTGGCAGCCCTCTGGCTGTTGAAGACCAAGGCCAGGTCGCCGGTCTCGATGAAGCCCGGGCCCTTGTGGGTGAGTGCGACGTGGCAGTGGAACGGGTGCCCGGTAGACATGGTGTGGTTCCTTTCGGTTTGCACGGAGTCTCTTCTGTCACTCAACTCTCACAAGGGAGGTGTCGGGCTGTGTCTTGAAATTGCATGGTAAGACACCAACAAGAAGAGTAAGAGGCTACTACGTTGTCCGTAATTTTCTCATACCCTTCTTGGTAGCTAGTAGTGTAGGCGGTATTGTATCAGTCTACGCTATACCATATGTTGCTGTTTGTGAAGGTACGGTTGGAGTGTTGGAGCATGGAGCCCCTTCCTCGACAACGCTAAATGAAAGCAGGTGCTCTCACCGTGATTATTATATAATAATTTATAATCTAGAGCAAGAATCATGAATGTGGCTAGTATGCAAAAAATGGATATGGCGCGTCTGCTAGATGAGCTTAAACATGTAATCTTGACACGACTTTTAGACTGCATCAAGATGGATGGATGGGTTGAGCGACTGCTCCCCATGTAAGTCTCAGTGCACGACTAATTAGGCCTGGGAATCTGTTCACCACTTGGCTAATAGATTCCCAGGCCTAATATGGTTTTGAGAAACTGCCACCAAATGGAGGCGGTACCTAGTAGCTCCTGGGAGAAAAGGTCTGTCCATGAGAAAGCTCATGGCGGTTCTGGCGGTGAGCGCAGTTATGGCTGTGCTTGGCGGCTGCGCAAAGTCGGGCTCGAGTGCTCCTCCGCCCTCGATTCCGTACTCCATCGAGAGTAGCGCTCCGTCATCCACTGCGGCGCAGTCAAGCTCCGCACCCGTACCCGCGTCCACGCCGACAACCTTCGATGCTGCCACGATCGCGCAGCTAGGAGATGAGGCCGCATTCGTCAAGCAGCTCAATGACCAGGCGTTTGCGAACCGGCAGCCGCTGAGTGGGAAGGACGCCACAAGGTGCGAGGCACAAGCGTATAAGTACAACGACACTGTGAAGCGCCTTCACCTGACAGCCGACCAGCTCGGGGGGCAACTGTTGCCGCCCAGTCTCGCTTGCGAGACGAAGTGAGCTAGTCTGCTCTAGCCCAGATAAGCTGTAGGTAAGCGAGGTCATGCGCGATAAGGCTACATCGCGCCCACTAGTGACGCGTACATGTGACCTGGCGTGGGGACGAGAAGACAAAGAACTCCGGGCAAGCCAGCCTGTTGAGATCCTCTTCTCGTCCTCACGTTTGCACTACCTTTATCCAATGTTCAGAACTAAGGAACGCAAGCTCTTGCAGCTACTTTGATGTATTACTGCCTACGCCCCACTATTTGATAGTAATGTTTCGTGAAGACAAAACATCGTCGGTATAAATGACGATGTCGTTTGGATTGCTACCTTCGTCGGACTACTTGACTCTTCCTGTGTCGGTCAGAGTACGAATAGCGCGGCGATGGTGGAGCTACAGGGACTCAAACCCTGGACCTCTTCCATGCCATGGAAGCGCTCTAATCAACTGAGCTACAGCCCCATATTTTTAACAGAGAGATTGTAGCGTACTTTGCGGAAAAATTCTAGTGGTCGTTGCCGTGATGTCCGTGGCCAATCCCGAAGCGGACCATCAAAAATCTATTGACGGGCACGGTAATAATAAAGGCAACGGCCAAAGATAACGCCATGCTCCACCAAAATAACCAGCTAATAACTACGGCGTTCATCGCACCAGGGATGAGCCACTCCAGCGTATTATCAATGATTTCCATAGAGATGATCGATACAGTGTCAGTGCGTAGTGCGGTGTCCCGTGCGCCAGTGGCGCTAAGGCCCATACGTCGGGCGCCGCGAAAAGTTAAGCCGTAGCCAAACAAAAATGCTAGAAATACGGCAAGTATAGTTTGGAGTACATTGGGCCAGTTAAAGGCAGTACCGATAGCCGAGCCGAGTATTTCGCCAGTTCCACAGCCTATCAGGCAGTGAAGTGTGTGTTGGATAGCCTGTTTCGTAACTGTGTCAATGGACATGGTACCAAGTATAAACCAATTGATGGATAGTAAAACGCTTGTGGATTGCTGAAGTGTCGCTTATAGTGAACCTATCTAACCACAAACATAAATGGAGCTTAAGACTATGGAGCCACAGGGTACACCTACGCCTTCCGAAAAACCTAACGAAATGCCCGAGGCTGCTAGTCAACCGGCAGATAGCTCGCTAGTAAACTCTAGTCCAAATGTCGAGGAGCCAAGCCAACCGGTAGTCGTACCCTCTTCTGCGCAATCAACAACCGAACCAGCGGTTGAGACTCCACAAGCTACCCCACAGGAGCCAGCTAGCCCAGTACAGTCTGCTAGCCAGCCAGTAGCCGATATGCCACAGCCAACGGTGCAGCCAGTTGTTGGTGGTATGCCGGTTTCTCCAGTATCTAGCCCTAAATCAAGAAAGCGGTGGTTCTTGCCACTCGTAGCCGTAGTGGCGATTGCGCTTTTAGCAGGTGGTGGGTATGTATTTGCATTTTATTTACCCAATCAGCCTGGCGCCATATATTCCTCGAGCCTAAAACGTACTGGTGAAGCAGTGGATACACTAGTGAATTACTCTAATACCCAGACCGAGAAACACTATAAGAGTTATGGCCTAGACGGCAAATTGACCGTCACGGCTGACGGTACTAATTTTGACGCTACACTAAATGGCAGTGCTGACGTCCAGGGAAACGCCACGGGTACATTGAAAGCGGATGTGATGGGTAGCCACGTTACAGTAGACCTAAGAAGTATTCATGTGGCAGATAGCGCCAGTCCGGACCTATATTTTCGCGCAAGTGGTGTAAAGACGGCACTTGATGCGGCAGGTGCGAGCAGCTTAGATGGGCTGGATGGACAGTGGCTAAGCGTTGACCATACGCTCCTTAACTCGTATGCAACAAACTACGGCGGCAAGGCCTCAGTTATCACGGGTAGCATGCCTACGGCCGCGGAATCCCACGACGCGTTTGCTAAGGCACAGACCGTCAATAAGCAGTACTTGTTTACCACCGATAAGACCCATGCAGTTCTACAAAATAAAAAATATGTAGGTAAAGAAACTAAAGATGGCCGCAGTGTGTACCACTATACGGTTGGGTACGATAAAGCTCATCTAAAGGCCTACATTGACGCACTCGGTAGTGCGCTAGATAAAAGTAGCCTTAACGATTGGTCTAAGAAAGTTAATGATAGCAAGAGTTTAAGTGAGACGTTAGACATTAGCTCCTTAAAGTCATCCATTGATAGCGCCAAATCCAATTATACTTTTGACGCGTGGGTCGACGCCAAGACCAAGCTTATTCAGTCAATACAATTCAGCGATACAGCCAATCCTGGCTCAACATTTACATTGGCGCAAAACTATGTAAGCGGTACTAACTATCCATTTACCTTTAGCTACCAAGGAAAAAAGGACGGCACTACAGAATCTACTAGCTTAAAGCTGGCGGTCGACACGGCAACCGATAAAGAAACAGGTGCAATAACGGTGAATTCAGGTAGTGTAAAGCTAGGTCTTACCTTTACGGTTACTCCGTCAACTAATGGTGTGCAAGTGGCCGCACCAAGTGGCGCCCAGTCAGTGCTAGACTTGCTGTCTGGCCTGGGTTTGGGTAGTTTTTAGATCGTTGTTCTGGGTGATTGCAGCTGCGGGTCAAAAATGAAACAATAGTTGAGAAACGTATGAACATTCGTGCCATTTTCGCCTTGTACAAGCCGACGTTTGCCATAAACGTGCTCGCCGAGCTTAAGGGTCGACACTATTCTGGGTGGCGGCTTCTAAGCTGGCTATGGCACACCGGAACATTTGAGAGTGAGGTGCCGCTTTCGGAGGTTGAGCGGTCCGCGGCTGTTTTCTTGGGGCTTGTGATGCTGGGGCAACTAGCACTTGGTATAGGATTTTTGGTGGAATGGGCGCGCTATGGCACTGTTGGAGCCTGGGAACTTGGCGTGGCGTTGATTCTTTCCTATTCACTCCTCTGGGCACATGTAGTGGTAGTGCTGGCCTGGATTTGGAACCTGACCTGGGCTATAGCACACCCCAAAAAAGCTGCACGTAGTTTGGTGTGTAATGTATTGGAATGGCAAGTGCGCCAACTGCGCGCGCGGCACCATTTTAAGGTGGTGGCAGTAGCTGGTTCGGTTGGCAAAACTACTACAAAGCTAGCCATTGCTGATTTGCTGGCGGGCAGTGGCTTGCGGGTTCGGTCACAGTCAGGCAACTATAATGATCGTGTCACAGTGCCACTGGTATTTTTTGGGCTTAAAGAGCCAAGCCTCTACAACGTATTTGCGTGGTTGAAGGTTCTTGGAACGACTCAATCGGAAATTGCTATGCCGTACCCATACGATGTTGTTGTGGTGGAGCTTGGCACTGACGGTCCTGGACAGCTAGAGCAATTTGCCTATCTTAAGCCGAACGTAGCAGTTGTAACAGCAGTTGCGCCGGAGCATATGGAGTATTTTGGCACTCTTGATGCTGTCGCCGCCGAAGAGCTACAGGTGTTCGCTTTTAGTAAACAAGTGCTAGTAAGTGCAGACGACATTGCTGGCGAGTACTTAGCTGGCCGGGAGTTTGCCGACTATAGCTTAACGAGTACACAGTCCCGGTATGGTGCTAAAATTGCCCACAAGAACTTAGAGGGGCAGATGTTAGACATTCGCTTGCCAAAGGGCGTGTTCTCGGCACAGATCCAGCATATAGGTGAGCCTGGTGCTAAGGCGGCTTTGGCAGCAATTGGGGTGGCTGAGATGCTTGAAATCCCAGCGGCAGCTATCCAAAAAGGTCTTGGGGCGCTAAAGCCGTTTGCTGGTCGGATGCAGCTATTGAAGGGCATAAAGGATAGTAAGCTAATAGATGACACCTATAATGCTAGCCCCATTTCTACGTGCGCTGCGCTCGATGTGTTATACGCTGCTCGTACAAAACAACGGATTGCAATTTTAGGGAGCATGAACGAGCTGGGTGAGTACGCAAAAGCTGCCCACGAAGAAGTTGGCGCCTATTGTGAACCCAAGAAATTAGCTGTTGTGGTTACCATTGGGCAAGATGCTAAGAAATGGTTGGCGCCGGTTGCACGGGCGCGTGGGTGCACGGTGCATTCCTTTATGAGCCCTTATGATGCGGGCGCATATGTGTCTCGCAAATTGGAAAAAGGTGCTGTGATTCTTGCTAAGGGCTCACAAAATGGTGTTTTTGCCGAGGAGGCGTTGAAACTACTACTGGCAGACCCTGAGGATGGCGCAAAGCTGGTGCGACAGAGCGATTACTGGGTAAAGATTAAAAACCAGCAATTTCCTCAGTAACGGTTCCTATGGTATAGTAACCATACGTATGAGTAAGAAGCTTCTTCCTAGTCTTAATCTCCTCGCCCAGTAGGGCAGTATTTATTTTTATCCAGTATAATTTTTGAAGAAGATCCACTAAGGAGTTTTACACCTATGCAACGCTACAATCCAAAAGATATCGAGCCCAAGTGGCAAGCCATTTGGGATGAAACTGGTATGTATACTGTCGACCTAAATAGCTCAAAGCCAAAATACCTAGCTATGAGCATGTTTAACTACCCAAGTGGTGCCGGTATTCACATTGGTCATGCTATGAACTACACCATTAGTGATGTAAAAGCCCGCTTTAAGCGTCAGCAGGGCTATGAAAGTTACCATCCAATTGGCTGGGATGCCTTTGGCTTGCCTGCTGAAAACTACGCCATTAAGTCCGGCGTAAGCCCACAGGAAAGTATGGCCACCATTATTCCCGGCTATCACAAGCAGTACAAAGCTATGGGGTGGAGCAATGACTGGGAAAAGGAAATTGCTACTCATTTGCCCGAGTATTACAAATGGACGCAGTGGATCTTTAGCGAAATGTACCGGAATGGCCTGGCATATCAAGATAGCCGTATGCAGTGGTGGTGCGCTAAGGACAATACTGTGCTTGCTAACGAGCAGGTGATCGATGGCAAGTGCTGGCGCCATGATAGCCCCGAGGACCCTCTAGTTGAGAAAAAGGAAATCAAGCAGTGGTTTTTCAAGATCACTGATTATGCAGATGAGCTGCTAGAGGCTACTGATGGCCTAGACTGGACCGACACTGTTAAATTGGCGCAAAAGAATTGGATTGGCCGTTCTGAGGGTATAAACATTGATTACAAAGTAGTTGGTAGTGACAAAAAGCTCACGTGCTTTACCACTACGCCGGTCAATTACGGGATGACATTTATCGTCATTGCGCCTGAGCATGACATGATCGCCGAGTTGACCACGCCTGAACAAAAAGAAGCTGTTGAAACGTATGTTGCCGCATGTCTTAAAAAGACCGAACTCGAACGCCAGCAGGAAGGCAAAGAAAAAACAGGCGTATTTACCGGTAGTTATGTCAAGAACCACTTAACCGGCGAGCAGGTCCCTGTCTGGGTAGCTGACTTTGTGTTAGCGGGCTTTGGTACCGGTGCAGTACAAGGCTGTCCGGCTCATGACGAGCGTGATTTTGAATTTGCGGCTAAGTTCGGCTTGCCTATTGTTAGGGTAGTTGAAGGTCCAAATGGCGAGACTGCTCGTGAAGTTGACCCAAAGACAGAATCGGTTGACCAGGTAAAGATCAAGCATGGTATCACTCGGCCAATGGTTAATTCTGGCCAGTTTGATGGTCTGCCATTTGACGAGGGTATGCAGAAGACCATGGACCACCTTGAGCAGCAGGGCTGGGGCAAGCGCAAGGTTAACTATCGTATGCGTGACTGGAGTGTCAGTAGGCAGCGTTACTGGGGTGCCCCAATTCCAATTATTCACTGCTCCAAGTGTGGACCGGTATTAGTATCAGACGAACAGCTGCCAGTAGTGTTACCGGAACTTGATGATTTCGCACCGAGCGGTGATGGCCGTAGCGCATTAGCTCGAGCCAAGGATTGGCTGACGGTGGAGTGTCCTGATTGTGGTGGTCCAGCCGAGCGCGAAACTGACACGCTCGATACCTACATTTGTAGTAGCTGGTACATGTATCGCTACATGGATCCACACAATCAGCAGCAAATTTTCGACCCTAAGTTAGTACAAAAATGGGAACCCGTAGATTTCTATAACGGTGCCGACCATGCGACAGCGCACTTGCTGTATGCACGTTTCATCGGCCACTTCTTTAAGAAGCTAGGCCTTGTAAACAATCCAGAGCCTTTCAAGCAGTTTGTGTTTAATGGCAAGGTTACTGCTAGTGATGGCCAGATGTTCAGCAAGAGCAAGGGTAATGGTGTTGATCCACTCGAGATTATTAATCAAGGGTATGGTGCTGATGCGTTGCGTACCTATCTGATGTTTGCCGCACCGCTCGAGGTGTGGGCTCGCTGGGATCCGCAAGGTGTGCCTGGTACGCATCGGTTCCTAAATCGCATATGGAATTTGGTTGGTGAATACAATGAAGCCGCGCCAGTAACTCTGACTGAAAACCAGCAAAAAGCCATCCGTCTATCAGTGCACACGATGATCCGTAAAATGACTGAAGATATCGAGGCTAATCGCTACAACACGGCGATTGCTGCCAGTATGACCTGTGTAAACGACTTGTATAAGTTAAAAGTAGAGGCATTTGGCCAGAATGATGTCTGGCACGAAGCGCTTATGGCTGTAGTGGCTTGCGTTGCACCGTTTGCGCCACATACCAGCGAGGATCTATGGCATCAGCTAGGGCATTCTACCTCTGTACACCATGACACGTGGCCGAAATATAACGATCAGTACTTGACGCAGGACACTATAACACTGGCTGTCCAGGTAAATGGTAAACTTCGTGGCACTATACAAGTACCAGCAGATAGCAATGAAGCTACAGCTGTACAACAAGCCAAGGCGGACGCCAAAATCGCGAACCATTTAGATGGTAAGCAAATTGTAAAAACTATCTACGTAGCAAATAAGCTGCTTAATTTTGTCGTACGATAAAGCTAGGGCGCTGATTCCCAAACACTGTCTATCCGAGAGGGGATACAAGAAAGATAGTAGACAATACTATTGAATGTCTATGATGCTGGCTGTATTGAACTAAGTAGAGGAATACGCAAGCTACCTAGTGACAACGCCCCAGCCGCAAGGGAACTGCGCGTCATTCGTTGAGCTTCTTGTATGTATGTCTTCATTGGCGTTGGATCAACCTCAACCACGAGAGTCTCAGTATCTCCTCGGTTTACAAGGATCTCGATTAGTTCAAGTTCTTTGTGTCTAGGGTCTCTTGTTTCTATGTTGCCACAAGTGTAGGATACTCTTCGTATATTATAGAGCTCGGCTGCTTTACCAAGCATATCTGGCGTAACAAGGGGTTGAGGGTCAAGGTGGGGCATGCTGCACTCACCTGTTATGGGATCAACAGTGATCCATCCCCAGCCTATAGAATAGTAGTACCCTACGCCGTTGACTGCTTCTGTAAAGCCGTGGTTGATACAGATGGCGTTATATTGGTCGAGCCATATGAGGGGACCGCCGGTGCCTGCCTTATCCTCATTCCACTTTACTTTTGGTATAGACATTCTTTGATCTATTCTAAGCCCCTGAGACGTTTCGCTCAGTAGAAGCCATGTGTGGCTGTTTTCCTTACCTTCCAAGCGGTGAAAATATTTGACCTCAGAGTTCCGTCCCCGTGGGTCTAGTGGAAATTTATTGGGATTAAAGTTTTTTCCATCAAGAGATATTCTTCTCCTACTATGATCAACTTCTGCACTACGGAATGGTGTTATTGTGACTCGACCTTTCATAAGCGCATCAAGAGATGGAGACTGCCATTTTGCAGGTGAGGGTATAAATTTTGTTAGCCCGCTTACGATGTCGTGTTCCTCTCTAACGTCGCAGGCACCGGCTACAAGGCCTTCAGGTGTCCATATGGCACGCCAATCTTCGGTTCGTCTTTTCTGACGAGGGTCGTCTGGTTCGGGTGCCCTCAAGATAGTCGTGATAGCATCAGGCCCTAGTTTGCCGCCGTACCCTCGCACGAGCCGCATGGCATCAAGGTCGCTTGTGTCTGGTGTACCCCATTCGACGCTATGTAGTCTTTGACGTCCGATGCCAATGGTCTGGCCGTCAGCTTGAGTGACACCCATATTAAAATGGTTGTCTGATAAAAGATAAATACGCTCAACGGCAGGATGGGGTTGTTGGGCAAAGTCGGGTGTTTCAGGATGAGGAATATTTGATTGCAGAGGAGCTTGTAACGCCTCAGACATATGGAATACCTGCCCCTGTACGGTGAATAATTTGGGTGAATGCGGCTTTCATAATACATTTATAACACAGTCGTAGCACTAGACAACTGTGTGTAGGATTTATCACAACCTTCAGTATTCTCCCGCTACAACTGGCCTCTCTGTAAATGAAAGTAGCTAAGTTTTAAGCAATCCCTTAGGGTAAGGCACGTGAGCTATAAACTTTCCTCTGGGACATTGCCAGCAAGTTCACCTGGTACCTCAGCATCGACAAGAATCTCAACCAAGGCATCCATTGGCAAGAATGACGCTCCGATTGCCGCTCGAGGTGGACGTTCTTCCGGGGCAACGCCTGCATTATTTAAATAGTCGACATATGCTTCGGTAATCGCCCCAGAGTCTTCTCTCTGGGTGTGGAATATAAGCACGCGTCCTAACGTTCTTCGCCGCAACTCACCACCTGCTGCCAGTACTGCGGCCTCAGCGTAGCCCATTGCATATGTCATTTGCTCTCCAGCGGTTTCAGCGAGCCTTGGTGGGTCGCTGTCTGGGATGATTCCAACAAAACCGGCAGTTTTGATCCCGCCTCTCGTATCTCTGGATGCATGTGTTAAGAAGCTAAAGTTTGGGAATTCCTTTGTGTTGAAGTACTGCATAGTAGGTAATCCCTCCTTCTAGATAAAAATTAATGAGATTAGTTAATTGTTAGCACTTTATAGTAAGTGGTTCAAGTCGTCATCCTCAATTTAGTAAGGGGCTTAACTAGTTGAGACTTACAGCAGAACAGGGTATAATACGGCATAATTACAAACCAAAAGACTCTAAAAGGAGTTAGTACATCATGGGTAAACCAAAGAAACGAACCAGCCCTCGTGCCACCGGCGCGCGTCGTAGTCATCTAATTGTTAAACTGGCTCGTGCTGTTAACAAAAAGTCTCCCGTAAAGGCCGTTACAACTCGTCGCGAGACCGGTAAAAAGCTTGCAGCAGCTACTAAGAAGAGTAAATAGAGCCTTAAGGAAGGTCGCTTAAGTAATGGCAAGCAACCGTCATCTTGGTCGTATCGTCGCTCTGCAGACACTGTATGAGCAGGATTTTCGCCGCGAAGCCGGTGATGAGTCGTTCGATCTTGGTGTTGTGCTTAAGCGCAACATTGCCCGCTATGAGTCTACGGTAGACGACGTCTTCTTTATAGAAGAGCTTGTCAAAGGCGTCGCTAAGCATGAGGCTGAGCTTGACGATGTGTTACGCCCATTGGCTCCCGAATGGCCAATTGAGCAAATCGCCCGCATGGACCGTGTAGTACTTCGCATGGGCCTTTACGAGCTTACCTACGCCAAAGATGTACCACCCAAAGTGGTTATTAACGAAGCGGTCGAGCTTGCTAAGGCTTTCGGTGGCGACAACTCTAGTAAGTTTGTGAATGGTGTGCTTGGCACGGCACTCAAAAAGCTAAACGGCGAGCCAACTGAAACAGAAAGCGAGAAGGCGGCTTAGATGATTACCATAAGCCCTGTGCCCCGGCTCCAATCCCAGCCAGCGGCATCGGGTAGTTTTTTTGTGTGGTTAAAGAATATAGCCGTTGCAGTGCGTAGCCATGGCTCACGCTTACCCAAAGGAGTGATGATATGAGTGCTATGAAACGTCGCCCACGCCCCAACCATGATGCTAAGAAAGCGGAAGAACCAGCAGCTGCACCCTCGCCTGTTGCTTCGCGCAATCCCATCAGCAACATTCGTAAACCTATTGAGGGCATTCGTAAGTTTGTAACTCGTAGGCCGGCGATTGAGGAGGTGGTACACGAGACTACTTCGGGCGGTATAGTATTTCGTCGTAACCAAAAAAATAACAACCTTGAGATTTTGCTGATAAAAGATGCTAAAAACCGCTGGACCATCCCAAAAGGTCACGTAGAGGAAGGCGAAGAGCCAAAAGACACCGCTGAGCGCGAAATCCGCGAAGAGACGGGTCTGCAGGAAATGTTAATGCATGATTGGCTTGGCAAGGTTAATTTTCGGTATCGCCGCAATCATACGCTAGTACTCATGACTATGCATATTTACTTAGTGCAAGGTCAAGGTAATACTGATCGTTTGCACCCCGAGGATTGGCTGAGTGATATTCAGTGGTTGCCAGCCACTACGGCAGTGGACAGTATTGCCTATGAGGACATTGGTAAATTAATGCTGCTGGGAATGAAAAAGATTAGGGATCAGAAGTTATAAGAAAGGATATTTTAGAGTAAATTATAGTTTCTCGTTCAGCGTTTATCGGCCACTATGGCCGTTTGCGGTAAGCGCAAAACGATACACAATAGATTACAAGCTATCAGCTATTATGGATACGACCGCATACCAACAACTAGCAAAAGAAAAACTAGGTGGTGAATTTAAGAATCTTGATCTCCTGATCACGGCTTTGACGCACCGCAGCTACTTAAATGAGCACCGTAACACGGTAAAAGAACATAATGAACGTTTGGAATTTTTAGGCGATGCGGTGCTTGAACTAGTCGTGACTGAATTTTTGTATGGTAACTACACCGAGCCGGAAGGAATTCTAACCAACTGGCGAAGCAGCTTGGTACGGACCGAATCAATCGGAGCGGCTGCGGATCGGCTTGGTTTTGAGTCGCTGCTGCGTTTAAGTCGCGGCGAAAAGCGTGGGACCGAGCGCGCTCGAGCTCAAATATTAGCTAATAGCTTTGAGGCGGTCACCGGTGCTCTGTACCTAGATAAGGGCTACGAGGCTGCCAAGACCTTCATTACCGATAATATTTTAAGTACCTTTAGCGAGATTTTAAAAAGTGGCTCCTGGATGGATCCCAAGAGTCACCTACAGGAGGTAGTGCAGGCACAAGGTGGCTCAACGCCGCAGTATAAGGTTATGGCGGAAGAGGGACCTGATCACGATAAGACCTTTACCGTCGGTGCCTATGTTGATGGTGTGATACAAGGGCAAGGTGTTGGACCTAGTAAGCAAGCAGCACAAGTCGCTGCCGCCACTGCTGCGCTTAAAAAATATGCCAATAAGCAGGATAATTGACAATAGGGGTCGTTATCTGTAAAATAGGTTCCAGTCTAGTAATAATAAGAAATCTGCCTAGGTCCTCCACTGGCAGAAGAATAAGAAGAGAGATTTGAGAGAAATATGTTAGCTATTCGTCTGCAACGTACTGGTCGCAAGGGCCACGCGATGTTCCGTGTGGTGGTTCAAGACAGCCGTCGTACTCCAACCAGCGGTAAAATTGTCGCTCAGCTTGGTACATACGACCCGCACAGCAAGGCGGTAGTACTGAACGGCGAAAAGGCTAGCTTCTATCTCTCAAATGGCGCTCAGCCTAGTCCACGTGCTGTTCGCCTGCTTCAGGGCGAAGGCGTAAAGCTGCCAGACTGGGTAGCTGTATCTGACAAAAAGTCAGGTGCAATCCGTAACCCTGAAAAGCTGCGTCGCAATCAGCCTAAGGAAGAGGCTGTCAGCGAGCCTGCAGGTGTCGAGGGAGAGTCGGCAGCTGTTTCAGCTGAATAATCAGTGGGCAGAGTAAAGAAGCTTTGGACGTGCTTCATTTATAAAATGTAATAATTCAGGCTATACTGCGCTGCGCTGTTTGCTATAATGCGCAGTGGACAACCTGAATAAGGAGGTACTTACTGACATGACGACTAGTATCGATCAGCAATTTGTCGAATTTATAGTAAAGTCACTCGTAAATAATCCAGACGCCGTTAAAATTGATCGTCGGATTGACGAAAAGGGCGTTCTACTGGAGCTTACGGTGGACGCCGAAGATCTGGGCCGTGTTATCGGCAAGCGAGGCGCAACTGCCCAAAGCTTGCGTACGCTACTGCGAGCGCTTGGAACAAAAAACGAAGCTCGTTATAATCTAAAAATCGTTGACGTTGATCGCCCCGAGGGTGATCGTGGTACGAGCTATAGCACTACCACAAGTACAAGCGATGACGATGATGATACCACTGATGCACAGAGCGTAAGCGGATCTGAAAATGATGCCGTAGCGCGTACCCGCAAAGAACTCGCGGATCTCGATGACCTCGACATTTAAATAATTAATTTTTATACTTGCCAAAAGCAGTATCGTAAGCGTATAGTTTAACATAAGCTTCTTCAACTAGAAGTGGTTCCTAGAAAAACAAAAATAGGTACAAAAAAGCTCATTGCGAGCCAACTCCGGTTGGGAGCTTTATGTGGCAAAAACACCCTGACTTAGTCAGGGTGTTTTTGTATAGAGTAAACGCTTTCTAGGATTTATGTGCCTGTGCTTTGCCTTGCGAGAGCACAGAGTGCTAATGCTGCATTAATAGGACACGACATACTACATGTACCCTCGAGAGTACTTGCGGGAGTCTCCTCCGAGAAGGCTCCTTGGTAAACATAGGGCTGCTTACTATTCGTTGATCGTTCTGCATTCTGATCATCTAGCCGCTCTGTTGCTCGGAGGTCGGCTACTAGCACGGCAGCTACCTGGCGACACATGGCATCCATTTCATGCCTGAATCCGTCACATGATGAAGTGTTAATTTCTTTGATTTACATACATTATCATAATTGTAATGTGTTAGCAAATATTCTATAATACGTAACAGTGAAAAAGATACAAATAATAACATTGTTCCCAGAAATGTTTACTGGCGTACTGGGCAATAGCATGCTTTGGAAGGCCAGTGACCGCGCAATAGTAGAATATTCTTGCATTAATTTGCGTGATTTTGGATTGGGTCCACGCAAACAGGTTGATGATACACCGTACGGTGGTGGCGATGGTATGCTGCTTAAACCCGAGCCGTTAATAGTGGCTATAGAATATGCAAAGCAACAGGATCCAACCGCACTAGTTTTACTGCCAACACCACGCGGTGCTGTTTATAAACAGTCAGATGCTAAGGAGCTGGCAGCAAGTGAACACGGGCTAATCATCGTTTGCCCCCGTTACGAGGGCTATGATGAGCGCATTGTTGCGTATGTTGACCGGCTATATTGCATAGGCAATTACATCCTAACCGGTGGTGAACTGCCGGCTATGGTTCTAATTGACAGCGTTGTGCGCTTGTTGCCCGGAGTGCTTGGCGGTGAAACAAGTACCGAGATTGAATCGTTCCAGCAAGATGACGAAAACATTGAATTTCCACAATATACTCGTCCCGAAGATTTTCGCGGCGTCAAAGTCCCTGGAGTACTGCTTAACGGTCATCATGCTGAGATAGCTCAGTGGCGCGCTCAAAATGCACAACGACCCAAATGATTTATGCTTTTGCAACTGTTAGGACTGTACGAAACTCGTCGAAACTATCCGCTATCAGGTCTGGGGCAACCTCCGAGCTAGAAAAAGCTTCCCGCGAGAAGACATTAGTAATCGCACAGGCATAGAGTCCGGCAGCCTTGGCGGATGCGATCCCACGGGGATTATCTTCAAAAGCCAATACTTGTCCACGTGCATCATTGGGTAGGCCTAAGCTCTTGAAGGCCTTATAGAACGCCTCTGGATGAGGTTTGGTATGCGTTACAGCATCTTTAGCAATAATACGTTCGGTCGGAAAGTACTGTTTGAGATCTGTCATCTCCAAAAAGATGTTTATGTCTCTGCGAATGGCAGTGCTGGCTATGGCCATGTGGTGTGCCAAGCCCTGGTCACCTAACCACTGTACGAACTCAATTGCGCCGGGTAGGGCTTTACCTTCAGTACGCAGTAGTGTCTCATATAGTTCATCCTTACGGACTACAATTTCCTGAAGTAGCTGGTTGTCAGGGTCAATTATGTCGGTAGCGACTACCCCTACAGTAAATAAAAGATGCCAGACAGCACCTTCTAGCGAATGAACGGGAGCTTCTAGAAAACCTGCCAGATTTTGTTCGGGCGTGATCGCAAGCAGCTCAGGTAAGTTGTGTCGCGTACCTGCCTCATGGATTGCCTGCAAACGGGCACGCTCGTGGAGTGGCTGGTCAAGCTTACTAAAACGGCCGTTGCCATTATCTAGTAAGGTTTCATCAACATCAAAAATAACACCTTTGACATTAGTAATTGAAAGCATGGAGCTCATTGTAACAGGGTGCTCTAGGATGTACACTGGATGCAGCTAAAGGAGGGAAATCTTATGAAGGTACCATTTGTAAAGTCGGTGTATGCACACTGTGATCTGCCGTGTGGCGTGTATGATCCTGCTCAGGCACGTATTGAAGCGCAGAGTGTGAAAGCTATTATGGACAAAATGGCTAATTATGAAGGCGATGATCGCATGCGCGCATTGTTTATTAAAGAAGAACGAGCTGAACTAGTAAAGCATCACCTCTGGGTGCTGTGGACCGATTATTTCAAGCCAGAACACCTCGAGAAATACCCAGACTTGCATGACAAATTCTGGAAAGCAACCAAGCAGGCAGGCGAGTGTAAACATCACGGCGAACCGGCTGAAGGTCAAAAACTGCTGGACATGATTGATGAGATCGCGGAAATCTTCTGGGCTACGAAAAAGGCCTAGCAAACAGTTTATTGTCCGGCAAGTTGAAGGCGATAGCATGTCGCCTTCGCTTAAAGCCGGACAACTGGTAATTGGTCGGCAAACCCGAGAGCTAAAGCCCGGCGATGTAGTGATAGTAAGTCATGACGGGCTTGAAAAGATAAAGCGTATCGAAAGGCAGCAGGGCGACTTGATCTATCTACTGGGCGACAACGCTAGTGCCAGTACCGATAGCCGAAGCTTTGGCTGGGTACAGGCAAAAACGATTATTGCAAAAGTAGTCTGGCCGAAACTGTAGAAAGAGCGCGTCGATATGACGCTCTCTTTCTTTAAGGAAGCAACTTTATGCTTCAATGTGGCGGAAGCGATAGGCGCCGAAGATTACTAAAACTACCACTGAAGTACACAGCACTAGCAAATCTTTGACAAGGCCAAAATGCGACTGATTAATTAATACGCTGCGCATAGCATCAACGGCGTAACTCATTGGGTTGCATTCCGAAACGATACGGAGCCATGTTGGCACATGCTGCAAGGGATACAAGGCACCACTCAAGAAATATAGCGGAAATACCAAGAATTGGTTGATGGCCTGAAAGCCTTGCATGTCTTGCACAAATGAACCAATACCGGAGCTAAAACTGGCGATTGCAATGGCCAGCAGGCTCAGGATAAGTACTGCAACTGGCACTAGTGCCCAGTTGTGCGGTCGAAAGCCCAAGAACAATGAAATGAACAGTACGAGTAGACCTTGTAGTGTTGCAGTAGTGGCACCACCAAGTGCTCCACCAAACATGATTTTGAAACGTGACACTGGTGCTACTAAGGTTTCTTTTAAGAAACCGAATTGCTTATCAAACATGATCATAGCGCCAAAAAACATAGCTGCAAACAAAACGGTTTGCGCCATAATGCCTGGTACTAGGAATTCGATATAGCTACCTTGGCCGGCTGTTGAATATACCGAGCCAATACCAAAACCAAGCGCTACTAAAAACAATAATGGCTGCCCTATAGCACCGAGGATGCGTGACTTAGCGCGGAAAAAACGCTTGGTTTGTCGCAGCCACAATATGTAGAGAACTCTCATCGCATGCTCCTTGCTCGGTGCATTGCGCGCCAGGTTTCGCGGGAGTCGGCTTTTTCGTCGCGTACTGTTTTGCCGGTTAACTCCAGATAGGCTTGCTCCAGTGTTTTAGTGCCGGTTTGCTTAGTAAGCTCTGCGGTGGTGCCGAGCGCAATTAATTTACCATGGTCGATGATAGCAATGCGATTAGCTACTGCTTCAGCTTCTTCCAAATAATGCGTGGTAAAGAATACGGTCATGCCTTCATCATGATTGAGCTTACGAACGTAGTCCCAGAGTAAATTGCGGGTCTGAGTGTCGAGTCCAAGCGTAGGCTCGTCTAGAAACAAAATGTGGGGGTGATGTAGCAGGCCTCGAGCAATTTCTAAGCGGCGCTTCATGCCACCTGAAAAATTCTTAACTAGCGTATCTTTGCGGTCCCAAAGCTCTACAAGTGTCATAAGGTCTTGAATACGTGCTTTAGCATCGGTTGTTTTTATACCATACAGCGCAGCGTGTAGTTCCATATTTTCGTAAGCGCTCATTTCGGTGTCAAGGCTCGGGTCTTGGAACACAATACCAAAGCTTTTGCGCGCATCATCTTTTGCCTTTGTAACATCGTGACCAGCTAGCGTAAGTTCGCCACCGGTTGGCTTGAGCAGGGTAGTAAGCATTTTAATGGTAGTACTTTTGCCAGCGCCATTGGGGCCAAGCAGTGCAAAAAGCTCGCCTTGCCGTACACTAAAGCTTACGTCGTCGACAGCTGTGAAGTCGCCAAACTTTTTGGTGAGACTAGTGACGCTAATTGCAATCTTGGACGTAGTGTCTATTTTAGATGTCATGTTAAACTTCCAATCCTTCACCTTCAGCCTCAGCTTTGGCAGAAGACCGTAGTGGTGATTCTTTTAAGAAAAGGGCAACTAGGAATGCTAGCGCTGCGAACGGTATGCCTACTAGGAATACGTCATGGAATGAATGGGCAAAAGCGGTTAGGACTTTCTCAACGACGCTTGGTGATAGTTTGTGCAATGCGCTGGCACTACTGCTCAGTCCTTTGGCGGCGCTTGCAGCCGCAGCGTGTGGCAAGGTCTGGCTTAGATGGAAAGTGAGACGGTTTACGATGATAGCACCAAAGATCGCAGCACCAAGCGAGCTGCCAATACTGCGGAAAAAGGTGACCGACGATGTAGCTGTGCCTAAGTTCTTACGGTCTACGGCGTTTTGTACGGCCAGGGTTAGCACCGGCATGACCATGCCAATACCCATGCCGAGTACCACCATCCACACGCCAAGTATAGCCCGGTTGGTATGCACGGCAATATGGCTAAAAAGCCAGAAGGCAAAGGTGATCATAGCGGTACCGATAATTGGGAAACGGCGGTAGTGTCCTAGCTTGGAAATAAGGCGTCCAGAAGTTACCGAGGCAGTCATAAGGCCGGCTATCATTGGCAGGAGCATCAAGCCTGACTTAGTAGCCGAATCACCGCGTACGATCTGTTGATATTCAGGTAAGAATATCAGGGCGCCAAACATTACAATGCCAATAATGAAGCTGAGTAGACTAGCGACGCTAAAAACCTCATTGCGGAACAGGCTTAGTGGAATGATCGGCTCCTTGGCTAGCTTCTCGCGCCAAATAAACAGCAGAGAGCCAACAATGGTTGTAGCGAACAGGCTGATAATTTGGATTGAGGTCCATGCATAGTCAACGCCACCCCACACGGTGGCAAGGAGTAAGCTCACGACACTAATAGCTAGAAGCAGCGCACCCGGAAAGTCAATCTTATGGGGTGATTTTCGTACAGGCAAATGTAATCGAGCACCAATTGCAGAAAGCGCTAGCAGGCCGATAGGTAGGTTAATATAGAATACCCAGCGCCAGCTTAGGTGGTCCGTAAACAGGCCACCAAGTAGTGGTCCAATAACGCTTGAAATAGCAAATACAGCACCAAAATATCCTTGGTAGCGGCCGCGCTGACGCGGTGATACGATGTCGCCAATGATGGCAAAAACAAGCGTCATGAGTCCACCGGCACCAATACCTTGCAGGCCGCGGAAGAGGATTAGCTGGTTCATACTTTGAGCAGCACCACAAAGTGCCGAGCCAACTAAGAAGATGATAATAGCTGTTTGGAAGATCTTTTTTCGGCCAAACATGTCGCTGATCTTGCCGTATAGTGGCGTCGCAACAGCACTAGTTAGTAGGTATGCCGTAGCCACCCAAGAGTATTTGCTGAGTCCGTGTAAATCGCTAGCAATTTTAGGTAAGGCGGTTGAGACAATGGTTTGATCTAGAGCTGCTAACAGCATGGCTAGCATTAATGCACTTACTACCACCATGATTTCGCCGTGACTGCGTTCTTCGAAATGGTCTGGCGCCGGCTCGCTAATAGCTGCATCTGGTGCGACATCGGCAGACATGCTGCGGGCTGTTTTTAGGCGTTGCTGTTTTCTAAATATCATAGGGTCTCCTTTTTGTGCTGGTCTGTCTGGCGCTTCTCAAACTGCTCTAAGAATTTCTTGTGTATTCGTAGCCAGAGCTCAAGCTCTTCATCAGTAAGGCTGGTCATGACATCTTCCATGATGCTTCGTCGGTAGTTTTCAATTTGCTTGATGAGCTTTATGCCTTCAGCTGAAACCTCAAGACACTGAATACGTCGGTCTTTTGGGTCGGCTTGTCTGGTTATGAGCTTGTGCTGCTCAAGTCCCTCAACAAGCTGCGAAACAGCGCCTGGTGTGAGATATAGCTGACGAGCAAGTTGTTTAAAATTTACCGGCTGTCCGTGGTAGATAGTGAAAAGCAGCTCAAGTTGGCCATGTGAAACAGGGCAGTCTTTGTTGCTGGGCTGCCAGCGTCCAGCAATACCACGTTTCATGGTACTCATACTTTCAAAGATGCTTTGGATTAATTGGGCTCGGTGATCACTGTTTTTCATAATAGTTTAGTTACTAAACAGTATAGGAATTGACTCGGGCTATGTCAAGTGTCGTCCCTGGGCATACAGTGAGATATCTCATAGATGCTTCGCTTCGACGAGCATACACTAAAAACATATAAGGAGGGCGCGCGACATGGCAGAGGCGAACGGTAAGGGTTGGCACGGAGATCCAGAAGGGCATGCCCGTGCAGGCCGCAAGGGCGGTATGATAAGCTCCGGTAATTTCAAACATGACCCCGCGCGTGCAGCTGCAGCCGGCAAACAGGGTGGCAGTGTTAGCCCTGGAAACTTCAAATATAATTTGGAACGCGCTAAAGCAGCCGGTCGCAAGGGCGGTAGCAAAAAGCCGCCCGAAACTGAGGGCGGATAGGCACGTTAGCCACAACAGTTAGTGGTTTGCAGCAGTAACATATAAGCAGGAGCTCAACACTATGCCACCAAGCGATCAGCATTACACCTACAACACGCTCAGCAACGAAGATAAAGAGCTACTAATGCGCTACGGCTATCGACCTGGTGAGCTGCAACCTGAAGAAGAGCGCGATTTGCTTGGTGATTTGCGGGCTCAGATTGCTAACGATGAAGACGGTGATCGTTTGAGCGGCGATATTCCGGCGGATGAACGCGACGGCACCGAGTAAGTAGTTGTTTTTAAAAAGAGCCCAGTACTCTGGGCTCTTTTTATATCATTCCTTGTTCTTTATTCTCTTTGTGCTGCTTTTCGGCCTTAGTGGCAGCTTGCTGCATTTCTTTTGCTTTGTCCTCAATTACAGCCTTTTGCTGGCGCTTATCTTCCGCTTTTTTGCCTAGTTCGTCCATGTAGTTATAAAGTCCCATGTATAAATCTCCTTCAATATATTCCTTGCGTTGCTAGTGCTAAGCAGGTACTCCTTGATGATTATCGGCTCCGAGGCGCTCCAACATGGTGGCCAGTTCACGAGTTTCTAGTTTACTGCAATCAATCTGCCGTTGCAGTGCAATCACGTAGCCTTGCAGAACGCGCTTAAGCCGCTTGGCTTCGGCTCGCCAAAACCGTCCAATAGTGTATGATTGGTCATCGTTGAGCACGCGGCTTACGATGGTTACGGTCCCAAAGATAGGTCCAACCGTGCATGTGGCATTAAGTATGTCCTCAATCTGCATACTCATTACCTCAGCCATACGGTAGAAGCTACGTTTGGTAATAGTAACCTTGGCCCGATCTATTGTCATAGTATCGGGGAAGAGCGCTAATAACGTTGTTCCCTGGGCTAGAATCTCATTTGATCCTTGAATGGCTTGCTGCAATTCCTTACGTGTTTCGGTAGCGGTTACCTGCCTTTTGGGTGTTCGCTCAGTTGGCGGTGAGATTTGTGTTTGGCTCGCTGACGTTTGATTAGCCATAGCAATACTCCTCGACTATCCATAGTTACAAGTATAAAGAAAGAGGTAAATGAGTGATGTAAAAGAATTTACAGGCTGTAGAATTTAGTAGTCTTAAGGGTGTTAATGTATAAGGCTCTCGGCAGTAATAATATGACGAACCCCAATGGCATGTGATAAAGATCGTATGGCGGCCTGGTGTACATTTTCGCCGTGTAGAGTGGCAACGCAGTCTCCTATTACGCTGACTGGTATGCCTAGGTCAAAGATTTCCATGGCGGTTACTGCAACACTGATGTCAGTAAAAACACCCGCAATATAAATATGATCATGTTTTTTGATAAGTGGCAGTATCTCGGGCGTTAGGCAAGAGTACGTTTCACGCCAATATATAGGAAGATTGAGCTTAGCAATCTCTGGTATCTGATCAACATCAGGCGATTTCATAAAACCATCCCAACGAAGCTGTTTGTAAAATAGGCTGGCAGCGTTATTGCGAAAGCAACAGTGGATCACGTCACCCTTAAATTGTTTGCACAATGTAACCGTATCAAGCATAACTTGCTCGGTGGCTGTTTTGTGTCGCCACCCCTTTTGCAGGTCGATAACTAGTAGTAATGCAGACATACCTTTTTAGTGTAGCGCATATGTACCATGAATTGGGCGGTTATAGTTTGTAAGGATCAAATACAGCGGGCTCTCCGCGTAAATATAACAACTGAGTTTACCTAGTAAAATTACATTTGAGAGGTCTGTCCTCCCAACTGTAATTAAGCAATGTCTAAAGAGGATAGGGCATTGGTAATTGGTGGCGGCACAGCGTACACTGAAGCTATTAAACGAGGATAGCTTCATGGGTAGGTTAGTTGTTTCTGAGTTTATAACACTTGACGGAGTATTCGAGGACCCGGGTGGTACTGAGGGGAAGGCGTATGGTGGCTGGCAGACTTCGCTGACTGGCGAGGAAGAGATTGCTTTTAAACTGGATGAGCTTAAGCAAGCGGATGCGCTACTTGTAGGCCGTGTCACTTATGAAGGGTTTGCATCGGCTCGTTTAGGGGCGGGGGACAAAGACAAAATTGGTATACTTATGGATACAATGCCAAAGTACGTTGCTACGCTCACCGTTTCTGAATTTAACTGGCAGAATTCGCAGGCGCTGGCACCGAACGTGTATGCTGCAGTAAGTCAGTTAAAACAGCAATATGCGCGTGATATTTTAGTGGTTGGCAGTGGCCAATTAGTGGCCTCGCTGCTCGAAAACGATTTAGTTGATGAGCTACGTCTAATGACGTATCCGATTTTACTTGGTCAGGGGCGTCGTCTATTTGATGGGGCGCCGCATAAAAAACTGCAGTATGTGTCCACTCAGGCGTTTGGTGGAGGCGCAGTGCTTTTGACATATAGCCAACGAGCAAATCACTAGCCTAATTCAAAACATGAAAAAAGCCGCGTCGAGTTTCTAAGATAATGTTGTGTATGGGGTAAAGCATTCTTTGTGCTTTATAACAAACAACTCTACTCAAGTAACTTTCGTGCGGCTTAAGCCCAACTGCTCTGCGTACGCGCGTGTTCGCGTGCAGCTCCTTTGTGGAGTTGGGCTTGTTCGTCGGCGGATCAGTCGTCGTGGTTGGTGTCCTGCGCGTTGACCTGGGCGGCCAGCTGCCTACGGAGCACGTCCATGGACAGGTGGATCGGCAGGCCGATCGCGACCGCGAACATGGCGACTGCGAAGGCGAGGATGGGCATGCCGGACCAGGAGAGGCGCACCACGTAGTCCTGGAAGCCGGAGCTGGAGTTGGCGATCGAGCTGAGCCAACCAGCGGCCATGACACCATAGGTCAGGGCTACGAAGGTGACAACCAGCGCGAGTTTGGGACGGCGCACCAGGAAGGTGGCGGTGAATCTGACGAACGACAGCATTGCTGTTTCCTCTCGGGTTGTGAGGCGGTGCCTCGCTAACGAACTTATATATTATAGTATAATGTATAAACTCTGTCAACTTTCCCTCAGAGATAAGAGTTGAGGATATTGTCGGCTGCGAAGGTGTATTTGGGCATGAAAAAAGCCGCGTGGAATTGTTGATGGTGGTACAGGTAAAGCATCTAATAGGACGCTAATAACAATTGTACGTTCCAATCCGCATTTTGGCGGCTTGCCCCAGGGGTCCAACAGTGACTTGGAGTCTTTCACCCTGGGGACTTCGTTTGTAGAGTGGCCGTAGTGCTACTCCCAGCGCCACATCAGCGCCTTCATGGCTGCCCTCTGGACCGCTTTGTACGCTTGGTAGAACATCAGCTTGGTCCGGAGCAGGCACGCGAATGCACCCACCCACAGAGCTGCGCCTACTATCAGGTAGATAGTTGCGAACAGCCAGTTCGTGAGCGTGTGGTCGCTGGTGAGGAGAGCGTGGAAGGCGCACCAGGCCGCGGCGAAGGCCGCGATCAAGCCGACGGCGAACAGGAGAATTGCCATGAATAGCATGTACGGCGCGTTCTCCGTGACGCTTCGGCGCTTTGCGGTGAACAACATGGTGACTCCAAAAGATCGTGAGGCTAGGCCTCAAGTGGATGTTCCTGTGAACGTCTTTATAATACAATAAACCATAAGTATAGTCAATTTACCTCTCTGCGGTTCATTGGCTAGAATGTAGTCATTGTCAGAACAAAAAGTACTATGGTAGACTAAAATTTATAAGAATAGCATAAGCATTTAGGAATAATAGCGCATGTCTCGTTTGCCAACACCCGGTTCTGATGACAACACCTGGGGAGATATCCTCAACGATTTCTTATTAGTTTCACTCAATGCTGACGGTACACTAAAAGCGAGCGCAGTGTCGACCTCGGGCGCTGAGCTTATGTCTCACAAAGGCCAGGCCAGTGGTTATGCGGGGCTTGATGGTTCTTCTAAGGTCGGTATTGCCAATCTGCCAACAGGCACAACAAGCACAACGGTGGCCATTGGTAACGATAGCCGATTTGCAGGATCTGCCGCAGGAACGGCTAATGCATCTCTTGCTGCAACTGATGCGACTACTACTAATAGTCGAACGCCAACAGGCTCTGCGGGAAACGATCTTAGTGGCACATACCCAAACCCTACGGTTGCTAAGATCAATGGTGTAAGTGTTGGCGGCACGGCTGCGGCCGGCAAAGTCCTCACTGCGTCTAATAGCACTACTGCTTCATGGCAGACTCCGTCAGGGGGTGCGACCTTCTCTCGACAGGTCACGATTCCTATAAATGGTTCTGCTTCTGCACAGGTTGCGACAGTTGGCGTATGGACCCCTACGTTTCTTACAAATACGGATACTACTAACTTCGTGGGGTGGGCTAATGTTTCCGATGGCGCACAAAACGACGCTATCACCTTTGATTTCGCCTGCAATGCCGGTACGCACCGGTTAGAGTTTTTCCATTTACCATTTAGTAATCGTGGTATATACACGATTAAGATAGATGGAACCACTGTCGGGACAGTTGACGGATACGCTAGTAGTCTTAACCCTACGTATGGCACGATTAACGGAATTAGTATTGCCTCAGCAGGTCAGCACACACTTACAGTTGTTATGGCGACCAAAAATGCTTCCTCGGGCGGCTATCTGGCTATGATGGACCACATCTTCTTAACCCAAACGGGATAGATTGAGCTTGTTGCTATTAGCATAGCGTGATTGTCTCTATGACCCACGGTTTGATAGCTTCCCTCGACGGCTCACCTCTGTTATAGTAGTGACATATGAATGCACAAGACATCCGAAACAGCTATCTAAAGTTTTTTGAAGAGCGAGGTCATAAAGTAGTACCGCGGGCGCTTCTGGTACCCCAAAATGACCCTTCTACGCTTTTTACGGGTAGCGGCATGCAACCCATGATCCCGTACCTACTTGGAGAAGCACATCCTGACGGTACACGTATTGCCGACAGCCAAACCTGTTTGCGTGCCCAGGATATCGAAGAGGTAGGTGACAATCGTCATACTACATTCTTTGAAATGCTTGGTAACTGGAGCTTGGGTGATTACTTTAAGGCTGAACAGATTCCTTGGATGTGGGAATTTTTGACTGAGGTAGTGAAGCTTGACCCTAGCAAGCTCTATATAACCTGCTTTATCGGTGCGCCTGAATACGATATTCCAAAGGATGTTGAAGCTGCCGAAATGTGGGCAAAGTTGTTTGCTGAAAAAGGCCTCAGTAGTGGCATTGCTGATATTGGCTCAGAAGCCGATGGCTATAAGCGGGGCGTCAAAGAAGGTGAACGAATTTTCTACTATGATGGTAGCAAGAACTGGTGGAGCCGTAATGGCAAGCCAGAAAGTACGCCAGTTGGTGACCCATGTGGACCAGATAGTGAAATGTTCTACGACTTTGGTATCCCTCATAATCCAGAATATGGCGAGTACTGTCACCCTAACTGTGATTGTGGCCGCTTTATGGAGATCGGCAACAACGTTTTTATGGCGTATCGCAAGGAGTCGGAAGGCAAGTTTGTGCCACTGGAAAAGCCAAACATTGACCAAGGCTCTGGCTTAGAGCGTATTGCCGCTGCGGCCATTAATGATCCTGATGTGTTTAAGATCAGTCTTATGTGGCCAATTATCGAGAAACTCGAAAAGATCTCGGGCAAGACATACGACAGCCATACGAATGCCATGCGGGTAATCGCAGACCACTTGCGCGCCGCAACATTTTTGGCAGTAGACGGCATAGTACCGAGCAATAAAGAGCAAGGGTATGTGATGCGCCGTTTAGTGCGCCGTGCCGTGCGTTTTGCCTTTGATTTGGGCGTGGAACAGAACTTTATGCAGGAAATTGTGCCGGTGATCGCCGACCTATATGAAACGGATATGCCGGATGTCCAGGCTAATCGTGACAAAGTGATTGAGATACTGGTTAAAGAAGAGAAGGTCTTCCGCCAAACGCTCCGCAAGGGCATCGCCGAACTACAGAAGCTAGCAGGTAGTAAGGTCGGTGGTACGGATATCTTTAAACTGTATGATACTTATGGTTTCCCAGTAGAGCTTAGTACTGAAGAAGCTTTCAAGCAGGGGATTGAACTTAGCGATAGTTGGCAAAAAGAATTTGATACGCAGATGGCCGAGCAGCGTACTCGCTCTCAAACTGCGGCAAAAGGTGTATTCAAAGGTGGTCTAGGTGGCCAAACCATGCAGCACCGCAAATATCACACTGCGACACATTTAATGTATCAAGCACTTCGACAGGTTCTCGGCGATCATGTCGTTCAGCATGGTAGCAACATCACCGAGGAGCGCCTGCGTTTTGATTTTAGTCATCCTGATAAACTAACGCCAGAGCAGATCAAACAAGTTGAAGATACCGTAAACGAGCAAATCCAAAAAGATCTCAAAGTGAGTTTTGCCGAATATCCAACCGCACAAGCACGCGGTGAAATGGGTGCCCTAGGTGCGTTTGGTGACCGCTATGGTGACACGGTAAAGGTATACAAAATGATTGCCGACGATGCTGACAAGCCATTTAGTTTTGAAATCTGTGGTGGTCCGCACGTTGATCATACGTTGCAGCTGGCCGAAGATGATAAAAGATTTAAGATCCTAAAAGAAGAGTCTTCCAGCGCTGGCATTCGTCGTATTAAAGCTGTTTTGCAATAAGATTAACTTCAGATTAAACGCACCAGCGGGACTATAGTAACCAGATAGGTAAGCTGGTATGCTTATGGTTAGCTATGGCACACGTTCACGAGGTCGATCTGACTCAGTCTAATCCTCGACAGCTCAAGGTTGTGCGTTTGTATGTATATATTGCTTGGCTGTATCTGGCAATATTTATACCAATCTTCACTTTTCTAAATCGAAACTGGTTACTAGTAGTCGTCCTGTTGATTGATGTAGCGATCCTTGCAAGAGTACATACCTCGCTCACTACAAGAGCCAAGATGGACAAGAATACGTTGGCGCTCGCCATGATTGCCGGTCTCACGGTTGGTGCGATGGTGACAACAGGAGGGGTACAGCAAACCGGCTTGTTGCTCATTTTCCCTTATATTCCATTTATTGTGTTCTTGCGAAGCCCCGCTAGTGCTCGGCGCTGGTTGTTTGGCATGCTGCTGTACATGGCGGGGTTATTGGTTCTGTCATTTGTGCGCGCCATTAAGACACCATACGATGATGTCACCCTTGCATTAACAATACTAATGTACTTCTTTACGCAGTTGCTGATGTTGGCGTATATGCATGAAAAGACAACGGTGGACGATAGGCTGCTAAGCGGCGCTAAGCAGCTAGAGAATGTCAACGAAAAGATGTCCGAGGCTGCACAGTCTCAGAAGCAAGCTATTGCGAAAGCGGAAACGATTTTGCAAAGCATTGGTGAGGGGGTGATCGTTTTTAATGCGGATGGTAATGTCGAGACGGTTAATCCGGTCGCGGAACGGTTGCTTGGCTATAGCGAAGCGCAACTAACTCGTGGTCGTTATGTAGAGCTAGTTAGGGCCAAGGACGAAAATGGAGTAGAGATTCCTGCAAATGAGCGCCCGCTCGGCCAGGTTATTCTCACTAAGAAACCTATTGCAACGAGCTTATACTATACTCGGCGCAACGGCAAGGCATTTCCGGCCCAGATTAGCATTGCTCCCATCATTATGGACGGCACCTTAAAGGGTGCTATCGAGGTGTTTCGTGATATTTACCGAGAAAAAGAAATTGATAAATCCAAAACCGAGTTTGTGTCACTGGCTTCGCACCAACTTCGGACACCACTTTCAACCATCAGCTGGTACGCCGAAATGCTATTAGCTGGCGATGCGGGTAAAATCACCAAAGAGCAATCTCGCTATATTGATGAGATCTACCGGAGTAACCAGCGCATGACAGAGCTGGTTGGTTCACTGCTAAATGTTTCGCGAATTGAGCTTGGTACCTTTTCGGTTGACCCTGAACCTACCGATTTAGTAACACTAGCGCAAGATACCGTTAAAGATCTAGAGCCACAAATCTTTGCTCGTCGGCTGAACTTCCAAGAATACTATGAACCTAATATTCCAATTGTTAATGTCGATCCTAAGCTTATGCGTATGGTGATTGAGAACCTAGCTTCTAACGCCATTAAATACACCCCTGAAGCAGGCAAGGTATCGCTGTATATAAAGCACCATGCAGGTGCTACACAGATAACGGTTAAAGATAGTGGACTTGGTATACCGGTGCGACAGCAAGATAAGATCTTCAGTAAACTTTTTAGGGCAGATAACGTAAAGACGCACGACACCGAAGGCACAGGGCTTGGTTTGTATTTAGTTAAGTCGATCGTTGATTATTCTGGAGGCAAAATTTGGTTCAAATCTGCAGAGAACAAAGGGACGGCATTCCACGTGAGCATACCTGACGAGGGAATGAAACATAAGCGGGGTACTAAACAATTAAGCTAAGAGTGCTACTATGAAACATATGACTGCCATACTAACCAAGCATACAAACCGGTCGCAAAAAATGGTAACGACCGCATGGTATGGAGGTGTGAGTGCTATATGGCTTGGAGGTGTTGCTTTGTCGCTTCTAGTGGACACTAGCGATGCGGCAGCTCGGTATAACCTTTCCACGTTCCAGATTCGCCTGATACAACTTATCTTTGCATTGCCAGGACTACTGATCGTGCTAGCAATATTATTCGGTGGCCTTAGTATTTGGCGCTATGCGCGCGCAATTGGCAATTCTAAAGAAGGCAAGGGTTTCCAGTTTATAGCGTATGGTATCTTTGCACTTCTGGCGGGGCTGATAGTGGGTAACTATCTAAGTGACCTACAACAGCTATTAGCGCAACATGCCACTGATCCGCAGCGGGTTAAAACGGACTTCGTGATCATTAGTAACTATGTCTCGGTACTAGTATCTTTAGTGACCTATGGCATGTTGCTTAAGGGTAGTCATTTACTACTGGACTCGCTCAATAAGCGGCTCGATACGGTAAAGCGGCTGGCACCTGTTATCGCAGCGTTTATATTACTCACCATACTATATGCATGGCTCATACATGGAAATGCTAATAGGCAAGTAGCCACAGACCCTAGCCTTAGCCCAGCATTTGGTTTACCTTATTGGCTTACTGTGTTCACTGTTGCGGTGCCGTTCGTTATCTCATGGCTTGTGGGTGCTGTTGCGCTACTGCACCTCAGGCGGTATTACACCGTAACCAAGGGTATTGTGTATAAACTCTTGCTGAAGAAGTTCGTTGTTGGTATGGCGCTGTTCATTTTCTTAAACATTGTTTTGCAACTACTGACGCAACTGTCTAGTGTTTATTCTACGCGTAATATATCTGGCATCTTAAGCCTAATTGTGGTTGTATATGGAGCTTTAATCTACGCCTTCGTCTTAATTGCTCGGGGCGCGCAGAAGCTGAATACCATAGAGAATATTTTAATAGAGTGACCATTTCCACATGAACGATCAGAATTATTACCGGCAAGTTGTCAGCACAACTGAAGAGTTTTTAGGGCCGGCCGCCGAGCGCTTTGTTAATCGGCAAATAGAATTCCATTTAGGCAAGCCCCCAGAGACAATTAGCAGGGATGATATCCCAAAACTCAGAGAAACGCTTGGTGCGGCACTGGGATTGCTTGTCAAGGATAAGGCGGTTGTTACCGAAGCAATGCATAAGTTTGACCTAATAATAAAGGACTAGTACCCATGGCATATATAGCTCTAGTAGTAGAAGATGACGAGTCTCTTGCGGAAGCAATTAATAAAAAGTTGCAGTTGAACGGTTTCAACACAGTAGGTGCGCGATCAGTTGATGACGCACTGCAATTAATGGCCACTAGGCATCCAAATATCATCTGGCTTGATCATTATCTCCTGGGTGACAAAGATGGGATTGATTTTGCGCATGCTATTAAGGCTAATGACGCTTGGAAGATGGTACCAATGTATGTAGTATCCAATACTGCCAGCAATGACAAGGTAACAACGTATAACGAGCTAGGGGTTAAAGGGTATTACGTTAAAGCAGATCACCGCTTGGATGAGATTATCGCCGATATCAAAGCTAACATGAAATAAGCCGTATGAGTGGTGACGTCAAAGAGATATTAATTGTTGAAGATGAAAAGTCGCTAGCTACGGCCTTAGAGCTTAAGCTGAAGCGAGAAGGCTACAAGGTAACTGTAGCTTACAATGGCAAAGAAGGACTAGATCAACTGTCTCGCAAAGCATACGACGTTGTTCTGCTGGATTTGATTATGCCAATTATGAACGGTTTTGAGGTGCTTTCGGCCGCTCGCAAGCTAGCAAATCAGCCTATATTCATTGTGCTCTCCAATCTAACGCAGCCGAGCGATGCTGATCGCTGCCTAAAACTTGGTGCCCGCAAGTTTTTGGTTAAGTCGGAGACTTCACTGGCGGCGCTGGCTCAAGAAATTGCAGCGCTGTAATACCTAGGCTTTAGCGGTATCAATAAGTTTGATAAAGCGATTGACGGTATCGTCCAATCGGACTTCGGCCTTGATAATCCATTCTTTAGCGCCTAATTCGATAGCCTTAGCAATTAGCTCCGGGTTGCCAGTGTTGCTTACGATAACCACAGGGCATTGCTGCCAATCGGCCATGGTAATAAATTGCTGCATAAACTCCAAGCCATTCATGCCGTAAATGTCAAAATCCAGCCAAATACCGTCAAATTGCTTGCCACGCTTTGTAATTTCGTCAAGTGCTGCCTGACCGTTATCAAAAACAAAAGGTTCTACACCGGCTTTTTCAAGCTTGGTTTTAATTGCCTCTTGCAAGCTGGGCTCATCTTCAACGACTAGTACTTGGTAATGCTGCTTGTGTTCCATCTTCACTTACACTAACACCTTTTAATGGTAGCGTAAACCAAAAGGTGCTACCTTTACCTTCTTGACTTTCAAACCAAATATCACCACCAGATCTGCGGGCAATAATTCGACACAAATGGAGCCCAAGGCCAGTACCGTCAGGAGCATGCTGTACGGCTGTGGGGTCCCGATAAAATTTCTCAAAAATCATGTGTTGGCGATCACGGGGGATACCAATGCCTGAGTCGGTTACTTGGAGGAGTAAGGTCTCTTTTAACCTAGATAAGAAAATTGTCACATCAGAGCCATCACGCGAATACTTGATAGCGTTAGTGATGAGGTTTTCAAATACATAGCCAATAAGCGTTCCATCCAAGAATATCTGGGGTAAGTTTTTGTGGAAGCTAGTGATTAGTGTAATATTACGCTGTTTTGCAAAAGTGGTTTGGTGTTCTACGCTTTGCTGTAGCAGCTTATGAATCTCGACCTGTTTCGGCTTGAGTTTGAGTGACCCGGTTTCGATGCGTGATAGCTGCAACAATGCCACAATTAGCTCATTCATTCGATCAATACTCTGAACGGCGTTCTCTAAGATGTGCAGCTGCTCGTCATCCAGGCCTGTTCTGTAACGCTTCAAAAACAGCTCAACACTCCATTTTATACCGGCAAGGGGTGTTCTTAATTGGTGTGACGACAAAGCAACGAAGTCGCTGCGTGAACGCAGCGATGTCTCAACGTCTGTTTTATCGACAATAATAATGGCCCAGATATTGGAACCTTCGCGTGGCGCAATAAGCTGGAGCTCTAAAAAACGTTCGGAACTATCCTCTTGGTCTATGTACTCTAATTTTTTGATTAGCTGGCGTTCTTGGTGATCAGTATCTTTTGGCAACCAAAAGGGAGTCATATCGGTGTCGTTTGGTACGTGGAGTAGCGATAAAACGCTCGGCCAGCGAATGCCGACGAGATCTGGCTTAGTATGGAAAAAATCAATACCCGCTTGGTTGATGCTGATGACGTCAGCTGATTCAGCGCTCACTAACAGAATGGGGCGGTCAATGTAGGTAACAATATCGCTCAGCTCGGTCGGCAGAGTAAGCATCAGCTCCATAAGTAGCATCATAGCACTTTGAGTTGCCCCGTGCTACAATCCACTTATGGCCAAAAAAATCTTAGTTATTGAAGACGACAAGATCCTTGCTGAGACCCTACAAAAGATATTAGCTGACACCGGGTTGTACCAGATAGCAGTAGCAAATGATGGTACACTTGGTCAAAAGTTAGCAGAAGAATTTGGTCCCGATTTAATTATCCTCGATCTGTTAATGGCCGGCACGTCCGGCATGGATTTGCTGGCTAAATGGCATGAGAGCGGTCTTACTAAACGGACCCCAATCATTGTTGCTACCAATATTGATCATATTCAACTAATGAATCACGCACTTGATTTAGGTGTGCGCAACTACTTCCTAAAAAGCGAGATGTCGCCCGAATCCATTATCGACCATTGTGCCAAAGTTTTAGCCGAAGCAAAAAACCCACAAATGCCACCACCGGCAGTGGCATAGAAGATTTTATTTGATAAGCATAGTTATCTAGCCGTAAAATACAGACTATATGGAAAATTCCGCCCTTGCCCAAAAGATAGTTATCGTTGAAGATAATGCCGAGCTTGCTGATATCTATAAAACGCGACTCGAACTACTCGGGTATACCTGTTTTATTGGCTACAACGGTATAACTGGTTTGTATTTTATACAGAAAGAGATTCCGGATTTGGTACTGCTTGACTTGATGATTCCGGATATTCCAGGTGATAAGGTGCTTGAAACGATGCGTCACAGCGATTGGGGCGCACGCATTAAGGTATTAGTCATTTCAAACCTGAATGAAAGTGAGGCCGCTCCTGGTCTGCGCCAGTTGGGGATCGAGGACTACTTAGTTAAGGCTAACCTTACCGATGACCAGATAGATCAGGCGGTTGCTAAGGCTTTGCAGGGGCCAGTAGAACCGCCAGAAGTCACGCCTGCTTAGGGGTCGATACTAAGAAAACGGGGCTACAATATTCATAGCCCTGTTTTCTTAAGCGCGCTAAACCCTAGTGTGCAAGTAATTAAGCAGCGGCTTGGCGTAGTCCCATAATATTGCCCTCGATTTCTACCTGAGCGACTAGGAGTCCGCCGCCCACATCCTTGGGCTCCATGGTTACTGTAGCGCCAGCATTCTGCAAGGTTTTTAGGCTAGTTTTAATGTCGTCGGTGTCAATGTAGCTTACAACTGCAACACCGTTTGGGTCGAGGCCTATTTCCATACTATCGAGCTTATACCCCACATACCACTCACCATCAACATAAGGTTCCGTTCCAAGATATGTATTATAAAATGCTTTTGCCTTTTCTAGGTCTTTGACTGGGAAAACGATCAAGGGGATAGTATTTGCCATAGGGCTCTCCTTTTTAGTGGTTAGTATCCGTTTGTGAACAACAGGATCTTTACGGCTTTAGTGTATACCTGTATAATAAAGATACTCTACCATAGAGATAATTGTCAATGGAATTGTATGGCACTCGAAAATACTAGCGAATTAAAGAAACAAGTGGTGATAGGTGCTCGTGAAAACGGGATTAGCTACACGCTGTTTCGTAATGCTATCGGTAAAAAGCTCGGCCTTAATACTACAGACTTTGAAGGGCTAGATTTGATTTTCTTTCGAGGTGTCGCTACGCCCTCAGAGCTATCTAAATACACTGGCCTAAGCTCTGGCTCAACTACGGCTATGATTGATAGGCTAGAGCGATCAGGCCTTGTTACACGCCAGGCTAACCTCAAAGATAGGCGGGGTACATTGGTAGTACTTAACAAAGAGGCTGCTCTTAAAGTGCGTCCGTTGTTTACCTCCGCAAGAGTGGCTCAAAATAAACTCCTAGATGGGTACACTACCCAGGAGCTCAAAGTCTTGGCCGACTATTTTATGAAGTCTACGGCTATGTTTGAGCTGGAGAGGAGGTACATGACAGATGGCCTCTTTGAAATAAGAGAGGATAATACGGCATAGCGGATAGTAGCTTTCAGTGCGTCAGGGCTCATATATTTGATGATTATATATTTATATGGTATAAATATTCCTGATCACTCTTAAGAAGGGGGATTGTAGCGGACACCCTATGTGTCCTTTTCACATTCATCGCACGATGCACAAGGAGGGGTCTACATGATCCGCCCGGAAACCCTACAGGAGCAGGCTGTCGCCTTCCTCCGCAGCACCAACCTCAAGCCCGAGCAGGTGGCCCGCTTCACCAACTCGAACATCCACACGGTCGAAGACTGGATCGCCGGCAAGCAGCCGATGCGAGGCCTGCGGCTCAACTACCTCTGGTGGCTGATGGCCGCCATGGGTGTCGCAACGCCCGAACTGGACGAGGTCCCGGAGTTCGGCCGCTACTTGGGCGAGCTGCTGGCGTTCGACGTCATCGGAATGGCCGTGGCGCGGGCCTACTGCAACACCAAGCAGCCGCAGGCTGTCCTCGAAGCCATTCGTGGCAACCGAGAGGTCGCTCATCCGACGAAGACGTACGAGGAGCTCAGGGTCGACCACGGCGCCGACCTGCAGTCCAAGCGCGCGGCGAAGCTCAAGTATGTGCTGCCCGGCGGTACGACGGAACTCCCGGCCGCGACTTCGAGCGACAGCGCCGTCGATGTGTCGACGGCGCTCGTCTACCCAGAGGGACTGGCCCGTACTCGTCACCTGCTTGAGATCGCCCAGGCGCTCGGCGGCATTCTGCCCTTGGCGAACTACCTCGCCTCGGACGACTGCACACCGGCCGAACGCGCCATGGTGCGAGACCTCGTCGGCACCGACACTGTGTTCGCTCTGGCCACGGTTCTCAACCGGCTCTGCTCTGAGCGAGCCTACACACAGGGGAAGTGACATGACGGACGAGCCTGTACGGTCATCACGGAAACGGCTCCGCCCGCACATAGGGCAGGCGCTCTTCCGGCTGGCCAACGAGTACCCAACGCTGACGCTGACGGTTGTCGAGACCGTTCAGAACGCCATCGACGCTTCTGCTAGGACGGTGTACGTCGGGATCGACACTCAACGACGCCTGGTCGTCACTCTCGACGATGGCGACGGGGTCACGGAAGACCGATTCCAGGAAGCTCTGGACAGTGTCTGCCAAGGGGTCAAGCGAGCTGGGAGTCTCGGCCGTTTTGGCCTGGGCCTGATCTCGCCGCTCAACAAGTGCGACCGCTTCATCTTCGCGAGCCAGCCGGACACCCCAACCGGCAAGCGAGGTAACGCCAACGTCTGGACGTTCATCGGTGCTGAGATCAAGGCCCAACAGTATGACGTTGACGTCCCGTACGAAGAACGGCGTACTTTGCCGGAGATCCCCCGCCAGTTCGTGGAGTCGGCTAGCCGGCACTACGCGGCGTGGCGCACAATGGTCCGGATCGAAGGGGTCACCACGGACCGAGTCATCAGCACGGTCGACCTCGACGACCTGGAGCATTTGATCCGCTCCAAGCTCGAGATCGGCATGCGGGACAAGGGGACGACTGTCCACCTCGTCAAGCTTGGTGCCGGTAGTGAGCTGCTGGACAAGCGGGACATCGATCCGGAGGACTACACCGGTGAACCACTGGAGGTCGTCCGTCACACCGGCGAGGCCTGTGGCCCTGTCACCTTCGAGCTCTACCGAGCTCGCAAGACCGGCGGTCAGCGTCGCGGCCAGGTGCGGATCATGCGGACCGGTGACAACTCGCCCATAACTTGGCGGGAGTTCTACACGCAAGCGCTCGGTAGCAAGAAGCTCCAGCACGTCAAGGAAGCGTTCGACGCGCTCGGCTCGGGCTACTTCGAAGGCATGGTCTATGCCGAGAACATCGAGCTCGAATCCCGTCGGACGGTATTCCAACTCGGTGAGGCTCTGGACGGCCTGTACGTGGCTATCTACGCCTGGTATCTCAATCGCGGCAAGGCACTGTACGAAGACGAGCATGAGGCCCGCCGCGAACAGCGCTACCAGGAGCTGGGCGAGCGATCGCTGGCCAAGTTCATGGAGCGCTTCGCGACCAACCCGACCTTCGCGGCCATGGCTCACCGGCTGATGGGCATTCTCCCTGAGGGAGTCACCGATCTGCCGGGGTCACCACCCGAGAACAAGAGCGGGGAGCGGTCCGGTAACGAGGCCAAGCCTCGTACCAAGCGCCAACCTGTTATCGCCAACCCGCCCAAGCAAACCGGCGACGACGGCAGACGGGCACCGCATCCACAAGTCGGCCTCAGGTTCGCCTACGAACTCCTCGAGGGCAGTAGTCGGCTCTGGGAGTTCGACGTCGAGGCAGGCGTGCTGACGTTCAACGTTCGGCACCCCATCTGGACTCGTCTCGACGAGACCAACGGCAAGCACACGCCGAAGCACGACGGGCAGATCATGCACCTCCAGGAATGGCTGGCGCTGAAGCTGCTGCTCGCGCTCACGCATCACGACGAGTCCGGGTTCGACCTGGAGTTTGCTCGCGGTGCGATCGACGATGAAGTCAAGCCGTATGTCGATCTGATCATCGACCCCGGCAAGTAGCATCTGCATGTAGCGGACGCGCCCTTCGTGAGTGATCGGTTTGGCAACCCCAGACCAGGTAGGTGGACTCGTGGGGGTTCGAAGGCTGTCGCTACCGCGACCCCAACGACCCCACGATCCACCTACCGCTCACACCATTGCATGGCTAAGAAATACCTATGTAGCGGTGTGAGCGGTAGTTTTGCTAGCAAAATAGCGTATGCAAACAAATAATCGTCTTTATAATAGCCAGATCTATAGAAGTGTCCACTGCCAAGTGGGCGCTACTGAATAGGTTAGCGTAATGGATTTGCCACTGGGCACAACAACAGTCGCAGGGGTGGCGGTAAATTGTGTTTTTCCATCGACGGTAATGTTGGTAACGGTTCCGCCGCTGAGGGTCACTACGGCATCACGCCACCAAGGGTTCGGCAGAGCGGTCGTTGATGAAGGGACACTTGGCGGTGTCACGGCGCCCACACTTTGATCTGAGTTAATTACTTTAAGGTTGCTGCCGCCGTTAACCCCGTATTGTCCGTTTAATGTATTTTTGACCAGGCTTGCATCATTGCCGTTAGCGCCAACGTATATAGTACCAACGGCTGCATTATGCGGATCGTCGATAACCATACTCTGGTTTAGAACAGAAGTTGGTTCTATATCAAGCGACTGGATATCGATCTTGGTTATGGAAGTAGATGCAAAGACAACAGACTTTGTGCAGTTTTCAATAGATGCATAAGAGATAACATTGCGATGCGGGAAGCCAGATGACGGCCAAACTACCAAGCCATCGTAGCAGCTAATAAGCCGGATAGAGTTTATCTGGGTGTGTTCTTGGATGATGAGCCCATACACTAGACCTTCGCAGGAGTAATACCCAATGTTGCACATATCGTTATTGTTGGTTTGGGGCATGTTGAGACCCCAACTCCAGGTTGGTGAGCTAGGAGGGTTAGATGCGCCCGCGGTAGATGATCGACTGAGTACTGAAGCGTTTATGACATTGACTTCGGCTACACCTTGAAAATCAAACCCACAAATGTTGCCATTTTCCGGCAGCTCTATGGTAATGCCGTCAACTGTGACGAGTAAGTTATCCCAGACGTTGGTGCCGCCGCCAAAACCGTTATGAGGATTTGGTCCGCCGATAACTGAAACTTCACCACCGCTTGGAATAGTTGGGCCGGCATCATAAGTGGTCCGCAATACGGCGCCCGCTTGCTGAACAGCACCCTGATTCCAGTGATACAGGGCAGTAGCATCAGCAGTGCCCTTAAAAACAAGGATGAACTTCTGTTGACCGACTGGTGCACCTGATGGGTTTGCCTGGATAACCGGCAGGGGAATTTGGGCATTACCTTGTCCGGTCGTAGTTGGATTGCTAGCTATCAAATAAACTGCCGGTGGGAAGTATATCTCAGCATAGTAGGTGCCATTTGCTACACCCGCTGCAAAAGCTGCGCTGATTGTAGCGTTGATGGCGGCCGTATCATTCGTTGTGCCGTCGCCTTTTGCCCCATAAGCCTGAACATTATATACGCCTGCACGATTAACTAAAGCGGTTAGGTTGGTCAGACTAAAGCTGGTTCCGCTTGTAAACCCAGCAGTTACAACGTAGCTGGTACCAGAAAAAGTGAGTAAGTCATTAATAGCGTATAGAGTTGATGCAGCCCAGGCACCTCGGTAGCGTAGCTTGGCGCCAAGGTCTGCCGTGAGATTTGTAATAGCGCTTTCAGGGAATGCATTGCTAGGCACGACGGGCGCGCTAGTAAAAGTCTTGATACCCGCAACTATTTCGGCGCCGGTAGTATGTACGACTGCGCTGTTATCGGCTTTGGTACTGAGTGAGCCACTTGTTTTAAGCGTACCGTCACCATTATGCTCGACGCTTAAAAAGTCGTTTAATACATTACCCCAAGAGCCGTCGTCACTACCAGGAGTTGGGAGTCGAGACATAATACTGATTTACCTTTTTAGATTGATTACCCTTATGGTAACACGACTAAAAACGGCCGACAATGATTTGTCGGCCGAAGTTAGTGGCGAGCTCGATTGGTGCGAAAGAATTAGACCTCGTCGGGTTTGTCTATGGTTTTGCCTTCGAGGTTTGGGGTACCTTCACCAGTCTCTACGAGATTCTTTAGGCTGCCTTTAATGTATTGCTCCCAAGAGGGCATACAAAATTTGTAACACTCAGCTTCGGGGACTAGACCTTCGTGTGTGAATGTTAGCTTGGTTTTGCCGTCTTCTTCGGTGATGTCAAAAATTATCTTAGTATTTTTCCATTCATCTCGTTGCTTAATGAATGTCTGGTTTGCCTCGGTAACTAGCCATACCATTCGCTTCCCAGGGGTAACTTCAACTAGTTTTTGTACTGTATAGTGCACGCCTGGTACATCAAACACAAACTCGTCATCTAGTTTTTCAGTGTTGCCCTGAACGTCGGCTGACCACCAGCCACGCACATTTGTGACGGCTTTAAAGACTTCATCTGGCGACTTGTCGGTGGTAAAGGATGTGGTGTAGTCCTGACTCATGTAATCTCCTTAGAATTTTAACAATGTAGTTCCAACATAATAGTAAACCGATCGGTTTACATTTGCAAGTACTTTTGCTATACTGAGTCCCATGAGTGCGCATTTGGAGCTAAAACCACGGACCCGGATTGTAAATATCGCGGCTAAGCTATTTTATGACCATGGCATTAATACCGTGGGCGTTGCTCAGATATGCGAAGAAGCTAACGTTTCAAAGCGTACGTTATATCAGCATTTTGCGACCAAAGAAGATTTGGTAGTGGCGACTATGCTGAAGCTTGGGGATGAATGGTTCACGGCTTGTATAAATGCACCATCCGATGACCCTAAGGAACGCATTAGGCACGTGTTTACTATGGTGGAATCAATGGCAGTACATCCAGATTTTTATGGCTGTGTGTTTATGAATACGAGCATTGAACTTCGCGGCACCGGCGCACCTGCGGTTGCAACTGTTACCGATACCAAAGCAAAGTTGTATGACTATTTTCTCGAACAAGCTAGTCGTATGCATGCCAAGGAGCCGGCTACGCTCGCCGAGCAACTTGCGCTGCTCTACGATGGCTGTAGCGCCTGGATTGTGATGCGTCACACATTCCCAACTTCAGTATTCCGGACCTTAAGCTTATTGCTTGAGCGATAGCCTGTGGTTTGAATACTTTTGCGCCATCCGAGCAAAGAGTGCTGCTAAGCCATGCACTAACTCTTCTAATAATTACTTTCTATAATCGTGCATAGCATATTATGCTTATAGTTCTGTAAGAAATCTCTCTGCTAGTCGTGATCTTCGCCTGTAAAATTCTAAGCTTAAAGAAATAAAATAGGGGATGAAAGTATGCGTCTTGCTGCACGACAGGAAACTATAGAATATGCTGAACTTGATCAAACTGTTCCACAGCGTCCTGAGCGACGAAGGAGCTGGGGCGGGGCAGCTAAAGTGATAGCTCCTTTAGTACTTACCAGTGTTGTGGCTGCTGGCTGCGGATCGGGGAAAAGCGGATCGTCCGAACCATATCCGGGACCGGGTAGTGTGAGCACATCTTCCCAGCCTCCTGCGCCTAAAACAAAGACTTTTGATCTCTATCATGCTGGGGGCACTGCAAACATAGCAGCCACAGGGGCATCGGTAAGCTTGCGCATTGAAAGGCCAATTGTTGGAAAAAGAGATTCACATTCATTGAGCGAACTGGCCCTTCGCACAGCTATGGGTGATCTTGAAATAGGCTGGACAGTTGATCCGGCACAATTTAGAGATGCTAATCCCCATCTTTTTGTTTTCCCAACAAAATCACAACAGACCCCAGAGATGGCGACTTGTTATAACGCATGTGGGTTTAAGGCGCTGGCTGGTGCGGCAATCCACGCTGGCGATACACTGCCAGTAGGCGAAACGCACCGTTTTGGCGCTTATCACTCCAATGCCCATAAGGAGTGGGAGCTATTCTATGACAATAAAGAATTTGGTTTTGTTCCAGATTCGGAATTAGGCGATCTTGGTAGTCATGGATATGCTGATTCTGTTGCAATCTTTGGAGAAGTTATAGCTGACCATACGCCACCTACTCCATGTACGCAGATGGGAGATGGTAAGCTTGGAAAGGCTGACTCTGAGGTAGCCAGTAATCCTACGTATCGCAATGCGAAGATGCAACAGGAAACAATGTATCTGGCTGCATTCGCAAGTCCACCGGATGGCAGGTTCTATCAAGCTGAGGTTGCCTCGGATGGCTTTATCCACATTGGCGGCCCAGGCGCAGTTTGCTAATACCACGGTAATTCTGTAAAAGAAGTCTCGAAGTCAATAAATAACCCCGAGTAATATTTCGGGGTTATTTTTCAATGCCGCGAGTCCTTAATTGCGAGCGTAAATATTACTTGAAAAATGCAAGTGTTTTTTGTTATAATTACTACATATGAAAAATGTCAAACGTCGTTCGGATTGTCCCATTAGCGGCACGCTTGATATTGTGGGCGACCGCTGGTCATTGCTGATTTTGCGTGAGATGATTTTTGGTGGCAAAACTTCACATAAAGAGTTCAGTGAATTAACAGAAAAAATTGCGACGAATATTTTGGCTGAGCGTCTGGAGTGGCTAGCGAAAGTCGGGCTGATCCAGAAATTACCTGATCCTAATGACGGTCGTCGGAGCATTTACCGTCTAACCGAGAAGGGCGTAGACATGTTACCGGTCCTGCTCGCTATGATTGATTGGGGCATGAAGTATACGCCAGATGCTCAATTCCCGCGGGAATTAGTAAAACAGACTGTAAAAAACCGCTCCAAGCTTTTGGAAGCAGCCCGGTCTTTGTAATTTGTAAGAAGTTATTCGTCACAAACACAGGGCGGTACGAAAATATTACTTGCAATATGCAACTAATATAACTATACTCTAACAGCAAGAGGTTATAAAAGCCTCAAGTTAATTAAGTAAAAAAGAGGAATTATATTATGGCAAATTATCTGATCGTAAATCATAGCGATGGCACTACTCCGCCGGCTACACCCGATGAATGGATGGGGTTCTTTGGTAGTGTATTAGGTGCTCATGTTGTAGATGGCGGTAAACCACTAACGACTACCAAGACAGTAGTTAAAAACGGTAAAACTAGTGATGCATCTGACACTGCTGTGGGTTACTACATCATCAAGGCCGATAGTCTAAAAGAAGCTAGCGACCTTATTGAAAAAAGCCCACTATCCAACAGGCCCGGTTGCGAAGTTCGTGTATACGAACTCCGTGATATGTAGACTTTGCTAAACCATAGGCAAACAGCACAGGAGTATATTACTCTTGTGCTGTTTTGTGTTACTAAACGCGCCCTAGATATTGTTGTGTTATATAGCAGCGTATATACTTAAGCATTAAGACGGAAATTATTGCTGATGTCGCGATTGCCGGTGCCAGGTTCTGATGATAATACATGGGGAGCAATCCTTAATGATTTCTTGATAGTTGCGCATAACAATGACGGCACACTCCAACCAAGTGCTATCACCGCGGCCGGTGGCTATGTAAAGCCAAGTACTGGTATTCCCGGGACTGATTTGAGTAGTGCACTGCAGAGTTCTATTGCAAACGCTGATTCCGCAGTGCAGCCTGGAACGACTGCGAGCGGTGACCTTTCTGGTACGTACTCAAATCCTACGGTCGCAAAACTGAATGGAATAGCTGTTAGCGGTACGCCGGCTACAGGAAAAGTGTTAACTGCCACGGGTAGTGCAGCTGCTAGTTGGCAGACACCTGCCAGTAGCCCAAGCACGCTAGCTAGTGATACAGACGTGACAATTAGCGGGCCGTCTAACAATCAAGTTTTAACGTACAACGCTGGAGCCAGCAAGTGGATCAACCAAAATATCCCAAGTGCACCGGTAACTAGTGTTGCTGGTAAGACTGGAGCTGTTAGTCTTGTTGAAGGAGACGTTGCTAATCTAACCGGCGACCTAGCTGGAAAGCTTGCAGTGGCTAATAATCTAAGTGACTTGGCTAGTGCAGGTAGTGCACGCTCCAACTTAGGGCTAGGAACAGCGGCAACTCAAAGCAAAGTAGCTGCTGGGAGTAGTGGTGTGCTTGATGCCACAGATCCAACAACTACCAACAGCAGAGCACCAACGGGGAGCGCTGGCGGTGATCTTAGTAGCACTTATCCCAACCCCACTGTCTCTAAAATAAATGGCGTAGCTATAAGCGGTACACCAGCCACAGGTAATGTATTGACGGCAACGGGAACGACTACGGCTAGCTGGGCAGCACCCTCGTCAGCTGGCATGACATTCCAGGGTACGTGGAATTCTTCCACGAGTTATCCCGTCGGAGCAGTCGTTATCCGTACTAGCTATGGCTTATATGTATGTACTGCTACAAATACAAATCAAGACCCAATAGCAACACAACTAATCACCACATCCCTGGCCACAAGTGCTTGGCAGACAAATGGTGTTGCGACTAATGATGGTTCGACGGCAACACTCACGACAAGCTCTCAGACTGGTTCGTCGGGTAATATCGTCTACAAGACTCTTATCCCAAGTCCTGCAGTAGATGTCACCTTTAGCACTAATATTAACTCGTCAGGAACACCGGCGGACGGAATTGGGTTTGGGCTATTTGACTCCTCAATTAACTCAACTACTGCTTTGGGGGGTACTGCTACAAACGTTGGTATTGTTGGGCGACCGGGTATTTTAATGGTACGGTTCCTAACTTGGTCGAATAATACCGTACAGATTACTGGCGCTGATAGCTCTGGCACAGTTACAAATTATGGATCAGCCGGCTTCAATCCCTCAGGCACTCATACCTGGCGTGTTGTTTTTACGCCTAACGGAAGTGCCTATACTGGTACTGTATATGCCGACGGTAGTCAAATTCTTACGCAGAATGGCATAACTACGACTATGACCAACTGTTATCCTGTTTTTGGTGCAGGTACAGGAGGCTCTGCTGAAAATGCGCTTGTTACGTCCATTAGTATCAGCCAAATAGGTGGCTCGTCCGGGTACTGGACCAAAATTGCCAGCGGGGTATAGCTATGTGGTTACTTAATACGCTGTAATTTACATAACGGATATAACCAAGATTAAAACAATGTTAACTTGCAAGTGAGCTGGATCTAGCTGATAATTATAAGCGTAACGTTACACTTAGAAATCTGTGAAGTTAGAGGGGGAGTATGGGTATAAAATTTTATAACTGGCAACGCCAGAAGAGCCGGCTTGGTTATGGAGCTGCGGCCATTAGCTTAGCTGTTAGTTTGGCGGTGCCATTTTTACAGCCAGCTTTGGTGGACGCAAAAGCAGCAGTGGTGAAGCAGGACGCAGCCATTGAATCAATCTGGCCGTCAACAGCTACGCCTGCGCACAGTAGCTCTGGAGATGGCAATGCGGTAGAACTGGGTGTTAAGTTTACGCCACAGGTAAGCGGCACGGCTACCGGTGTGCGTTTTTATAAAGATGTTACCAACACTGGTACACACATTGGTCATTTGTGGTCATCGACTGGGGGTCAGCTGGCGTCCGTTACGTTTACAGGTGAGACAGCAAGTGGTTGGCAGAATGCTAATTTTGCAAGCCCTGTACAGCTAACGGCCGGTACAACATATGTCGTATCATATTATGCGCCTGTTGGACAGTATTCTTATGATAGTGCGAACTCATCAGATCCAGGCAACTTGAGTACTACGTACACAAGTGCTAGCGGTAATTTGGTGGCGCCGTCTTCAAGCGATGCCGGCGGCAACGGTGTCTACATGTACACTTCTTCGGCTAGTGGTGTGTTTCCAACGAATAGCTATGGCAGCAGCAACTACTGGGTTGATGTACTATTTCAACCCGGTGGAACTGTACCTCCACCACCGCCACCAACTACGGCAAATATCTACAGTGCTGGATATGTGCCGGCTAATGATTCCGCTGGCGACTTTAGTGCCGTTTCATTAGGTGTGCAATTCCAAAGTCAAACCAATGGTTACATTTCTGGCATTCGTTTCTACAAAGGTAGTGGTAACGGCGGTACACACGTAGGAAGTTTGTGGACTGCGAAGCACACGCTGCTCGCGCAGGCAACATTTACCAACGAAACAGCAAGTGGTTGGCAGGATGTGACGTTTAGTAGCATGGTGCCGATCACAGCAAACACGACTTACATTGCGAGCTACTACGCGCCACAAGGGCACTATTCGTACACGGCTAACGGTCTAGCAAATGGCATTACTAACGCTCCGCTAGTAGCTCTGCCGGGTAGTAGTGCTCCTGGTGGTAACGGTGTGTACTCATATGGTGTTAGTCCTGAGGTGCCAATTAACAGCACAACGGGGACTGATTATGCAGTAGACGTTGATTTTACGACTAACTACGTAGCACCAACTGTTCCTGCTCAGCAAACTCCACGTAGTGGCGTGAGAGGTAGTGGCTCAGTACTAGTCCTAACCGATCCAAACAATCACTTTTCAGATGATTACTGTAGTGCAATCTTGCAGACCAAGGGTATTTCTTGCGCTGCAACCGATACTGGCAATCTGACAGCTGCTTCAGTACTAACTCCTTACCACAAGCTAATCTTGGCTGACGGTGCACAGCTCACCAGCGCACAGGTCAGCCTGGTAAATACCTGGGTGAACGGTGGTGGTAACTTCATTGCGATGCGTCCAGCTGATAACCTCGATTCACTACTTGGGATTGGGGCTTACGCTAACATCTTGCCAGATGCGTACATCAAGATTGACAACACACAGACACCAGGTCAAGGCATTGACGGTCAAACTCTGCAATACCATGGTGTAGCCGATGAACACGCACTAGCTGGTGCTCGTGCAGTGGCTACTCTGTATTCGGATGCAAGCACAGCAACTACATATCCCGCCGTGACAACTCAGACGGTAGGTAGTGGCACTGCTTCGGCATGGATGTTTGACCTCGCTCGTTCAACGGTCTACCTCCGTGAAGGTAATCCAGGTCTTGCTGGTCAAGCAACAACTTCTCCTGGATATGTCGGCGTTGCCCGAGTACCGGATCGTTTCGCTCTAGGCTATCTCGATCTTACAAAAGCTGCAGTGCCACAAGCCGATTTACAAATTAGCCTGCTTGCTAACGAGATTGAAACCAAAGCTGCACCAGTGCCACTAAAGTGGACGTTCCCAAGCTACAAAATTAACGCTAACCATCCTAACGGCTTACTAAAGGCAGCCTTCATCTTAACGGGTGACGATCATGCCTCGGGTAACTCACAAACACTAAACCGCTTTGCAAGCGAAACAGCTGCCAGCCCAGCTGGCTGTAGTGTAGCTGCATGGACATGTATTCGCTCAACTAGCTATGCCTTCGCAAACGCATTTAGCGATAGCGCTGCAAAGCCTTACACTGATGCTGGTTTTGAAGTAAGCCCGCACATTGCTACTCCTGGTGGCGACTGTACTACGAACTGGACAACGCAAGCTGGATTGGACAGCATCTTTACCACTGCTAATAACGCATGGCAGACATCATATCCAACAGTTAGTGCTGCTCATTCACCAATTACTCAGCGCTTCCATTGCTACGGTGCTTGGAATGACTACGCGACTGTTGCTAAAGTCGAGGCTGCTCACGGTATGGTTGCTGACATGAACAGTGCCTGCTATCCGAATAGTTTGTTTAACGTCGGCGCATGCCTCTACACTGGTTCAGGCTTACCTCAGAATATTGCTGATAGTGATGGTACGCTAACAGGCGTTAACCAGTTTGCTACACAAGCAACTGACGAGAACCCAACCACGGTCGACCAAGGTGCGTTAAATACATTAGTAACTAACGCCACTGGTTCAAATGGCTACTATGGTTACTTTACGGTGTTAGCGCACTTGGATGGTCAGGGTATATCTCAACAAACGGAGGCAAACGTACTGAGTGTTGCGGCCGCTAACGATGTCCCAGTCATTTCTGGTGCGCAGGCTCAGACCTTCTGGGCTGGTCGGGCAGCAACCACTGTCTCTAACCCAACCTACACCGCAAGCAAAGTTAGCTTCTCGATTGCTAGTCCTGTTGCGAACTTGCTAATGCTCCAGCCAACGCAATATGGCACCAAGAACATCACAAGCATTAAAGTGGGCACGACAACAGTTGCATTTGGTACACAAACGATCAATGGCGTTTCATATGCTGTGTTCCCAGCTGCAACCGCTGGAACGTACGCTGTTACCTACAACTAGAAAACTTTTTCGACCTACTTAGGGCTTCAAAGTATAGCTAAAAACGAGCAGCCGATAAGGCTGCTCGTTTTGATTCTAAAGGTCATTATATGTGTGAAATAAGGCGAGGTATGTTCTTGTATGGACTGAGCTTTAAGGAGTAACCCTTGGTTGGTAGTTTTTCGGAACATAACCTCACCTCGTGGTGCTAGATTGAACCCTGCAAAGAGCCGTACGTTCCGCACCCGGACAAGTTTTCCGGGTGCGGAACGGCTTTCTCTGTGAATGTGCTATGGCTGCGGTTTCGCAGGTCTCGACATGATGCCGAGTCTCAATGCGCCACCGGTTGCCACGGGTATGATGCCTGCAATCATTGCATGATCTGCGCGCACAGTGTGTGCTTTCAGCACCCACGCGGCGCCAAGTATGACGGCAGTCATCAGACACGAACACAAGAACGGGCGTATCCCAAGCTGGCGCCAATCCGCGCAGGCGGTAACCATCGCGACGATGGCCACTCCCAGGGCGAAGAGGAGCAGTATGAGCAGAACGATCAATAGGAGGTTGATCACTCCGTTAGGCCTTTCAGCAGGATGTATTCTAACTTATATATTATATAACATAATACAGCGTACATCAAGCATAAAAAGCATATAACTAAGTTCCGGCAATAGGCGCAGACGAAGGTGTGCTTGTACCTTTTGGCCTAATACGAGCCGGGAACTCATAAATAACTTTTAGCAGCATTTCAGAAAAGCTAATTAGTTCTTCAGCATCGTCTTGAGACATGAGTTTAATTTCGTGGTTAGCTTCATTACCTTTGTCTTTAATCTGAGTAACCCAGGCTTTTGCTCCGGGTGGTATGTAATTGTTGTCAGCTAAGTAGTCTACATAGAAATAGAACTTCTTGTTTTCTTCCGCACCTAGCGAAACGGCGATGTGCATTAAGAGTTTACGGCAGCACATGACCGCAGCAGTATACGAGCTCGTTGCAGTGCATGCGCGCGCTTCATTGTAAAGCGCCTCCACAAGATCGTCGTCAACGTTAGCTACCTCGTTACCGAATGCTGCACCCGGCCACTGCTTACCAGTTTCTCTATCGAAGAAAGTGGGCCTGGTACAAAAGTGACAAATAGTAATAAGGGGATACTGGTTTGCATAGCCTATTTCTTGCGCGGAATAACCTTTATCCGAGGCCAGCGGATGGCCACAATAACCACACACATAGCCCTTTGATTCAATCGTGTTTATGCCCATCCAGTTGTACTTAGTCTTTAGCATAGATGTATTATACATTGCCTCGTTTGGTTGTTTTGAAGGAAGAACCACCCTAAGCTCTGCATGTCGTGACATGCCGTAGTGGTATGTCATAGATAATGATTGACATTAATTATGACTATGCAGTACCATACTAACGTGGAACATCTGGACTATAGCAGTATAGGTGAGTTACTAACTCAAAATAATGCCTTTTTGCTGGCTATGCTGGGTGCAGAATCACGGCGTAGGTTTACTGAAGCTGTTGAGGCTTTGGACATGGGCTGGCAAGGGCAAAATGTCATCACGTCATTATGCGTATTTGCTCAATATGGCGCTGTATCGCAGCGGCAGTTAGCTGATTTTGTTTGTGTAGATCCGCGGAATTTAGTGACCGTTATTGATAACCTAGAACAGCAAGGTTTACTGAAAAGGGTGCCAAACCCGACTGATCGCCGTGGCTACCAAATGCAGATCACCAAGAAAGGTAAGGCCATCGCAGAGCGTATTCAAAAACTCCGCACTGAACTCGAAGCTGATATGCTCGTAATGCTAACAGCCCAAGAAAAGACAACACTGCATGGTCTCCTCAAGAAAGTATGGGAATCAACGGATGTATCATCAGGCTTCAGGGAGGCTGCTAAGGCTGCTGACGATGAGACTAAAGGAAAGGCCACGATGAGCTAACATAAGAGGAGCTATAATGAAGTTGACCTGTATGTGTAATTAAAACATCAATTAAGTAATAAAGAACTAAAAGGACAGTATATAGATGAGTGAAATAATTTCTGCCCAGGAGCATGCAGCGACCTTTTCGCATAAGAAGCGGGCCATTGCATTAGTTATTGTGGCGCTTGCGTTTGTCATGGACCTGCTTGACAGCACAATCGTGAACGTGGCAATACCGGCTATCCGTACCAACTTAAGTGCCACTTTCTCGGCCATCCAGTGGGTAGTGGCTGGCTATGCGCTAACCTTTGCAACCCTGCTGATCACCGGTGGTCGTATGGGCGATGTCTATGGCTACAAGAAGGTCTTTTTATGGGGCGTTGCTGGCTTTACGGTGGCATCACTCGTAAGCGGTGTGGCGGTAAACCCGGGCATGTTAATAGTTGCACGTTTAGTACAGGGCTGTATGGCAGCACTCATGGTGCCACAGGTGCTTTCGCTGATGCAGGTAATGTATAAGCCCGAGGAACGTGGTGGGGTAAATGGCCTGTTTGGAGCCTTGGGCGGCCTTGCGGCGTCACTTGGTCCAGTGCTTGGTGGCCTATTAATAAAATGGAACATCTTTAGCTGGGACTGGCGGCCGATTTTCCTCATCAATGTGCCAATCGGGCTCTTTGCAATCGTGATGGGAATTCGTTATTTGCCAAACGGTAAGTCGCCACATCCATTAAAGTTGGATATACAAGGTACCCTATTAATCGTTACGGCTATCTTCCTGCTCATCTACCCACTTATTCAGGGCCGTGAATATAACTGGCCAGCCTGGTCATTCGTTATGATGGTGGCTAGCTTGCCGGTATTTGGTGCATTTGCTTGGTGGCAGAAGCGCAAAGAACGACTGGATGGTTCGGCTTTAGTATTGCCTTCACTGTTTAAGAATCACTCATTTGGTGTGGGTCTTGCCGTTAACATGGTGTTCGAAATGGCTATGATTAGCTTCTTCCTAACCTTTACGCTACTACTACAGATTGGCTTTGGCTTTACCGCAGTTCACTCGGCATTAACTGGTTTGCCAGTAGCGTTTGGGATTGCGCTGACCATGGCTCTAGCCGGTGAAAAACTCATTCCAAAGCTGGGACGGTACGCGCTAACTTTCGGTAGTACTGTGATGGCTATTGGTCTAGGCCTAGTGCTTGCGGTAGTGCACCACTATAGTAGTGCGGTGCACTCGTGGCAATTGATTGGACCGTTATTGTTGGTAGGCATCGGTATGGGAATGGTGTTTAGTTCGTTGTTTGCTGCCGTACTCAACGGCGTTGATGCACGACATGCCGGTTCGGCCAGTGGCACGCTTAACGCCTTGCAGCAGATCGGTGGAGCTGTTGGTGTGGCTGTTGTTGGTGTTATATTCTTTGGCCAACTAAGCGGGGCTGCTCCTAGGAGCTTTACAAGCGTCGAGCCGCAGCTTAGGCATGTGCTTTCAGTTGCTCACGTTCCATCAGAAAATCAGACAGCGATCGTAAAGGGGCTAAAGACTTGTTTTGTGGATCAGTCTCGAGCTAAAGATGCTAGTGTAACACCCGAAAGCTGTAAACGTCTTGAAGCTAGTAGCTCTACAAATAAGCAGTTAGGCAAAGAAATTAAAACGGTAGCGTTGCGAGCAAATGCGGTTAACTTTGACACTGCATTCCGCTGGGCGATAATCTACGCTGGTGCCTTGCTGGCTGTAACCTTTGGGCTGAGCTTTGGGCTGCCACGCAAGTTTCGAGCTGAAGCGTATGCTGAGGTAGCGTAGCTAAAACGCTATTCTAATCTAGGGTGCATAGCACGTCAAAAAACAACCAACCTGTCACATGGCAGGTTGGTTGTTTTTATGAGTCTAGCTAGCTTGAAAGCTTTAGGCTGCACACTGGTGCTACGTATCAATCACAATTAAGGGAGTTTGTTATAATCAGGTCGTGATTCCTCTAACCATGACAGTTATGATACTAGGGTGATTAGCCCGGACGTAGCGTAAAGGGGTACGAATGAGATTGCATACTCCACATAAGAACCCCGATTGGGTAATGGCTGAGCCAGCTGACAGTAACTTTTGGCAGCGTATTGCTATGCGCACCAATGGTGTCGCAACGCTTGCTAATCTGTTGAGTATCACTGGTCTGTTATTCGTATTATTGGGAGCTTGGCGGCTAGGGCTAGGCGAACAGTGGAAAATGGGCGTACTTTTGGTTGCGTTCGGTAGATGTTTCGATATTCTAGATGGCTATGCTGCTGAATTAACCAAAACCAAAAGCCGGCTTGGCGGTACTGTTGATGTAGTTTGTGATAAGCTGGCTATGATTGCAATAGTGATTGCGGTGGTATATGCGCATCTAGTATGGCCGTGGTTTGTAGTGCTACTAGTAAGCTATAATCTCTATTTGATATACTTTGGTACGCTCTGGGCACGGGTTTACCAGCTGTCTCCGAATGGCTTTGCAAAGCTCTCGGCTTTTGTTAGCTGGCTAGCTATTTTCTTGTTGGTTTTTCATAGTAAAGAAACTAATGTGGGATTTACGATTGGAGCAGTTACTGCAATTTGCATTTGGGTTATTGTATCGGTACTGGCGCTTCGGTTGTATCGCAGTGCACTTCGGACTGTCATTAAACAAAAACAAGCCACAAATTGGGTGCAAAGCATAAACGATCTAGTGTGCATCGGTAACCCGCGCGCTACACACTATCATCAAGCGCACAGACTGCTAGTCTCGCTCGGCAAGGTTATGGGCAAGGTCCCGCTAGAGATTGATATCGTGGATCACGAGCACGAGTTAAAAGAGCTACTTGCTGCTCGCTCACAAAATAAGAAAATGCTAATTACCGTTGCTGGTGGCGACGGTACTGTTAATACAGTAATCAATACACTGCTGCAGCTGCAGACGCACTATAAAGCAGGAGAATGTGTTGTTTTGCCGCTCTGGGGTGGAAACGCTAATGATTTTGCTTACATGCTAAATGGCATCCGCATGCTTGCTCGACCCGGTCGGTTAATCTCCCAAACTGATGTGGTACCTGTTCCGCTAATCAAGTTAGAGGTCAAGGAGCCCAATAAATCTGCACGGATTATCTATGCATCTTGTTATGCGAGCTTTGGCGCCACTGCTTACGCCGCCCGCCAACTAGAAGCTCGTCGTTTTTCAACAAAAAAAATTTCGCAGTGGTTTCCGCTACTGCTTGTTGGACATGAATTTGTTGCTGTGGTACGGGCGCTACTTACAACGCCGCGATATACTGGTGAAATCGATCAAAAGGAGCAAGTGTTCTATGATCACTCGCTGATTAATGGTCCGCGTATCGCTAAAATAAACCGGGTGCCAGTTAGTCTTGGCCAGCCCTATTTCTTGCACGCTGCTATAACGCGGAAGGATCCATCGGTCATTATTTCGTTATTACGAATGGCATTTGGCCAGCCAGCAGCAACATATAGCATGCAGAGCCAATTATCTTTTAAGTTAGTGACGTCTGTGGATGCCCAAATAGATGGCGAGGTTATGCATTTGCAAGCGGGAACAGACATAACAGCAAATAGTGTACAAACGACATTGCGTTTTATTAGCAGCAAGCTGAGGGACTCTATATGAAATTGAAGTATGGTTTAGTATTGGCGTGAAGCTGTAATGCTCTAGCTTCGTCTGCTGTGCAGTAACGTGCCTCTTGAGCTTCTTTGCTTGTGGGGTCTGATTGGAAGGTGCCTGAGGCCGTCACTTCATACACAACAAATGCAAACCATCGAAGGCCTGGCGCATCAACGTCTTTTTGTATAGTATAAAACATTTCAGGTTGCGGATTAATATGTTCCACAGTAAGGCCGGTTTCTTCCTGGATTTCACGAGCTAGAGCTTTGCGTACGTTTTCGCTATGCTCGAGGCCGCCGCCAGGCAACTCCCAGTAGCCATCGGTTTGCCTAACTAACATCACGCGGTCTGCTGCATCTTTTATAACCGCTTTGACTGATATTCGATATGTGCAAGGAGTAGTATCCATACGCAGATAATAACAGAGAATAATGACAACTAAGAACTTCAAGAGAAGGGAAATGGGGATAGTCTCTGTGCTTTATGCAGCAGTGCCAGGTGCTGCCATCCGATTATCATATGCCGTATAGTGCTCATTAAGGCCTAGTAATAGCTCATCTAGGATGTCGTTAACGATTGTTTTGTCTGGGCCTCCTGTTTGACTAATCGTACTGAAGCTGGGTGGTAGTAACGCCACAAGGCGCTGCGTAAGGGGGATCACTCTTTTTACTATCATGAACGAATGGGCTCTACGAAACAGAGGGCTTGCCACGTTAAGAGTATTCATAGCGTCACCGAGCCTATCCATTGAATCTGCGAATTCTACGCAGAGCCCAAGCAGGTAGGCATTTGCGGCTGACGCTTGTACTAAATCAGCCGCAAGGCCTATGTCGAATAATCTTTGGTAACCCGCTATATGTCCTACGTCATGAAGATGTTGCTTATCATACGGTCCCGCAATAGGTATTTGTCGTAGGCTAAAGCTATAAGCGTATTCATCGGGTGGTATTAACTCGTGCTCGTGGCCCTGAGCTCGATTATTAATTACAAATGAAAATCCACTTCCAACACCTGGCATCTCTCCCATTTGTAAGCATGCCTGATTTCTTCTGTATGCTTCGCCATCTTCCAGGCCATCATAAGCGAACTTTCCAAGTCTTTGGTTGGCGGAAGCAGGAGACTCGCTCATATACATATCATACGATGTATTACCTAATCTGGCAAAGATGTACAGGAGAAGAAATGCAGAGTTTAGGTCTTTTAGCGAAGCTTGAATTGAACAAGATGGATAAGCCGCGCTCTAAAGCATGAGTGAACTAGTGACGATGGTGCGTTTATCGTATGTATGACTGATTTTATCGTAGGTGCCACCGCAGGTGATGAGGGTGAGCTGGCTAGTAATGGTTGGGTTGTGTGCAAATAAAATGCTCGGTACGTCGATAGCGTCTACCAATCGTATATTCTTTACGCTGAATGACTTGTGGGTTTGATTGCCAAACGTGATGGTAAATATATCTCCAATGTTTAAATTGTTAAGTCGTCCAAATATTCCTTGGTTATGTGCATAGCCATCGACATGGCCATCAATAACGCTTAGTCCTGCCTGACCGGGCAGGAGACTATTCACATACCAACCGGCTAGATGCACATTGGTGGGGGCGGCCATCTGGCCATACTGGTCAATGCCAACCTTTTGTATGTATCCCGCAGTGCCTATAGTGGGCAAGGAGATGTAGCTAGGCTCGTTTGCTGCTGCCGTTGAGGCGTAGCTGCTTGTACTAAGCGGAGTAGTACTGGGTTTTGCCAGTGTCTTTGTTACCACATTTTTCATGATGTTAGTAGACACCGGATTAGGGTGAGTGTGATGTCTTAAGCTAATTATGGCTATCACGACTCCGGCGGCACTAGCAATCATTACCAAGCCGCTGATAAACAATAGGCGCTTTCGGTGCATAGTACCTCTATAGTATCAGCCAGTCTTGCTAGCTGCTACACTGTGAAGGCACTATGAAATCTTTTGAGGGCTACCGAAAACGCGCTAAGCAGTTCTTGCATACGCCGGGAGAGCGGCATATGGTGGCTGCGGCAGCGGTACTTGGTATATCAACCGCACTGTGGTCGCTTACAATTGCACGCTTGCAGCTAAACAACGCCGATCAACTGGCCGATGGCTTTCTTTTTACCGATGGAAAAACGTTTAGGCAGGCTCAGTTTCCACTAGCGCATACCCAACTGCTAAAATGGCCGTTGTTTTGGATGCTTGCAAAGCTGCATAATGCACCGGGCGCATATATGGCTACTACGGTTGGACTTTGCTTGCTTACTGTCGGAGCTACGGCATATATAGTATTTAGAATTGTACGTCGGCCCGCAATGGTAGGGACACTATACTTGGCCCTAGCCTGTATTCTGACGCTAGTGCCTGCGCAGGTGCTGGGTGGTGTTGGCTCGCCACTTAGTATGGCTATGGTTACGGGGCGTAATATTGAGTATCTCCTCTATATCGCAGCCCTAGCTTTTTTATTGCCCGTAAAAAAGGACTACGGCTGGTATCGGTTGGGTATTGCTGCTACGTTGTTTGGATTATTGTTTGCTAGCGATCAGCTATTTTTGTTGTGTAGTGCTGGAGGTGCGGCCGGACTGCTTCTGTACGTGTACGGTTGGAAAAAGTACGCATTAAAACTGCTTGCGGTGCGGTGGTCTGTGGCAACTGGGGCGGGCTGGGTACTGGCAAGTTTGGCGCTATGGGTGATGGGATACTTCACTGAAATTGCAGGTAAGCCTGCTGATTTTACCGGTTTAGTGGCAAGCTTTACGGATATGAAGCATGGCGCTGCGGCTGCTCTAAAAGGTGTGCTGCTTAACTTTGGAATTAGCGCCCAAGCGGGATGGTGGGTCGTATTGCCTGTCCTACTTAACAGTGTTCTATTAGGCCTCGTTATATATGCCAGCTATACCATTTGGCGCAAGATGCTACGCTCGTCGGCAGAACCAGACAATCCTACCTTACTTTCGCTGCTATTAGGACTATCGGCCGTAGCTGTCTTTATCATTTATGCTCTTGCAAATCATCAGGCTGTGACAGATGCTCGCTACCTTACAATTATGTTATTCGCTGGCTATATAACATTGGCGGTCTTTATGCGTTCAATGCGAGTATCCGATCATCTCTTATACACCACTGGGGTAATCTTGGGGGCAGGAGTGGTCTTTGGGTCACTAGGGGTTGTGCATCATGCTAATCGGCTAATAGCTAAGGATCCTGTCCTGGCGCGTACTACACAGATTGTGAGCATACTAAGCCAACGCCACGAACAAATTCTGGTAGGTGATTTTTGGCGCGTACTACCGATAAAAGAGCAAACCAAGCAAACGAGCCAGCAAGTTTTGCCACTTTCTGGTTGTATGCGTCCCCGGCAGATTTTGACAAGTGCTGCTTGGAGGCAAGATCTTTACACGCATAGTTTTGCCTATCTTTTGCCAGTACAGGACACGGGCGTGTCATTTGGCCGCTGTAGCCTGCGGACAGCTATCATGTTGTATGGTCAGCCTAGCGAAGTCGTACGCATAGGCAATCGGCAAAGTCCTTTGGAGTTATTGCTGCTTTACAACGATGGCGCAGCAAGAATTCGTGGCAACAGGCCAGGAGTACCAACACCGGTATTCGGTGTACCGACTGAGGGAACGGCTAGGCCTACAGGATCGACAATAGTGCCATTAGCTGATCCGTCTTGATCAAACGGACCACCATCGGTAATCTGATAGCTAATTTTAGTAGCGGATTGTCCGCCAATAGTGGCTGATGCTACAAGCGTGCCAGGAACGGTGGCATATGTATGGGCTTGTGTATTGTATTTACGCAGCACCATAGTATTTAATGCCGAAATGCCGTAAAAATATTGCGTAATCTGCGCTGTGGTGCCATTAGAGCCACAATCCGAAGTAAAGCTAATGAGTCCAGCAGGATAATGGAAACCCGTGTCGGCGTAATTTACGGGCAGTGCTTGAGCCATAACGCCCGTATTAGAAGCACAGCTAGTCTGTACGGATACGTAGTGCGTAGTAATTGGATCAACAATGCTCGTCACATTAGCTTGGAATTTGTCGCCAATCCCATCGCCATTAGCATCACCATTATTTGGTGCTGCAGCTTCAGCGCTGTTTAGTATGCCATCGCCATCCATGTCGCTGGTTGGGATGGGCTGCCAGGATGGAACTTGTGAAGTTTGATTGTTTGGTGAAATAGCCGTTTCACTGCTGCCATCAAGATTAATGGTGTAAATACGTTGTGCTGTTTCACTGCTATCGTAGCTATCATAAATAAGTTTGGTGCCGTCTGGGGACCAATGAGCATTACCAACATTGCTATGATCGGCAGTATTTAAGATATGGGCATTGCTGCCATCGGTATTCATAGTGCCAAGTTCTGCAATGTTGATGATGTCGTTATTGGAGGTGTCATAGGTTGCGTAGGCAAATTCGGTTCCGGAAGGTGAATATGCAACACTTGTATAATCAACGGCAGTACCACTAGTGACGTGTTGCAGATTGCTGCCATCCGGATTCATCGTGCAGATTTGGGCCACCTGCTGCGAGTCAATGCAGGAAAAAGCAATTTGGCTGCCATCTGGCTTCCACGTTGGATAAAAAGCGTCGCTTGTACCGTTTGTAAGTATAATTTTATTACTTCCGTCTGGGCTCATAGTTTTAATAGCGTATGAGGTTGAGTAATCAGCCGGAATACTACTGTACGCAATCTTGCTCCCGTCAGGTGACCAAGTAGGTTCGCCGTTTTGAGTGTTGTCATCGTTAGAAATATCTACCTTATTGCTCCCATCGGCATCCATAACAAAGATCTGAGTTGTTTGGTCACCAAAATCGGTCGACATATATGCAAGCTTGGTGCCATCAGGTGACCAAACTGGGAAGATATTATAATTTGTGTCGTTTGTGAGTTGTTGCACGTCAGATCCATCAGCGTTCATGGTGTATATCTGCATATTGGATTGATTGTCTTGACCTGCAAATGCTACACGGCCGTTGCCCGAAGCTCCGGCAGCGGTGTGCGGTCTAAAAAATACGCCGCCAAACATATATAATCCCACAGCTAGCACCATGAGACTGACAGTCGAAGCGCGACGGAAAGTTGGGCGAATCATGCTTATTGTTAGTATACAGCTAAGTATAAGTACGTGCCATGGTCGCGTTAGTATCTAAAATTTGCGCGATTAATTACTAGGCGCAATTCTCGCCAGAGTTGCTACAAAAACAATGCAGGCTGAGTTTATACAGTTGTCCACGAACTTCTCTTACAATGACGGCACGGCACTAGCTAAATTTTACAAGACCAGCCCGGCTTCAAGTTGGGCAAGAGCCTTATCTACTAATGCGGCAAGGTCAGCATTGGGGTCTTCCTTCATTACGCCAATTACTGCTACGCAAGCACCCATAATTGCACCGGCCACCGTTAGTACTGCAAAGTCGTCTGTGCTACGACCTGACCGTTTGGCAAGAGGCTCAACCAAAAGCTGTATTGTATCGGTAATCTGATCTAGTATGCGAGCGCGTAGCTTTGGTTCAGACGTAACTAGGGCAATACGCTCTTTTTGATCTTGCTTCTCCACTTCAGAGAAGTTACCTAAAATTTGCTGAAAGGCCGCTCGCAGTGCTTGGACGGGATTTAACTCTTGGGGTTGTGCGTCAAATAAAACAAGCAGCATTGGATCATAGCTATCTTGGAGTACCACATCCTCTTTTGTCGGGAAATAACGGTAGAACGTAGCTTCAGAAATGCCAGAGGCAGCAGCAATCTCGGTGACGCTGGTTGCGCTGTAGCCTCTTTCGCGGAATAGCCGTAGGGCGTGAGACTGGATAGAGTTGTAAGTTCGTTGTCTTTTTTGTTCGCGTAGGCCGATCAGAGTATGTAGGTCTGGCATCTCTAGGTGGCTCTTGACTTAACAGCTATTTTGCGAGGCACAAATAGTAGTGCTAGCAATGTACCAGCTATTGCTATACTGCTGGATACTAATAACGCTCTATCCATACCATGCACAAATGCCGCTTGAACTGCGCGCTCAAGTGATTTAGAACCGAGTGATTTTGCTACGGTAATTCCAGCAAAGACGCTCTGGTGGATTCTGGCGACTAGTTGATGTGGTAGGCCAGGAAGCGGTAATTGTGATTGGTAAGCGGCTGCCAGGGTACTGCCTAAGATGGTCGTTCCGAATGGTCCAGCGGTTTTTTGTAAAAGCTGTACTACTGCCGTACCGCTACCGCTTCGTTCTTTGGATAACTCGGATAGCGCCGCTGAGTTTGCCGACGCAACAGTTAGTCCAACGCCGACTCCCATAAGTGCTGACCACAAGACTGCAAAACTAGCGGATGACGCTAAAGTAGTGGTGGCACCGAGTGCAGAACTGGCTGCTACAAATGCAAAGCCGAGTGCCATAGTAAACTTAGTGCCAATAAGTTTACAGACTACATCCGAACTGCTTGCACTTATCGCTAATCCAAGCACCAAGGGTAGTAATCCGATTCCTGCTTTCATGGTGCTCGCCCCAAGTACGCCTTGATAGTATTGTGGCAAGGTAAATAGTACGCCGACCATAGCAAGTCCCATTACCCCGGCTAAAATCGCACCCCAAGTATAGGATTTTGAGCGAAAGAGTGTGAGGTCGACAAGCGGCTGTTTGTGTGGCTGCTTGCTCATTCGCTTTTCCCATAGTGCAAAAACCGCAAGCATGCAGATCCCAATGCCCATAGCAAGAAGCGCTTTTATGTTACCCCACCCATGTTCACCGGTGGTGATAAGCCCATAGATAAGCGCTGTGAGTCCTGCGCTAGAGCTAAGTACGCCGAAAGCGTCTAGTTTTGGTTTGCGGCCAGCGCGTGACTCGGGCAATAACGTACTAACGACCAGGAGTGCAATTAGCACAACCGGTATGTTGATCAGGAATACCCAGCCCCACCAGAAGCGGCCTAACATCCAGCCACCCAGTATGGGGCCAAGCGGTAGGCCAATAAAGGTGGCGGCCGAGAAAACGCCAACGGCCTTCGGACGTTCTTTGGCGGTAAATAATGTAGTAATTGCCGATAGGGCCATAACGGTGATACCAGCTCCAGCAGCACCCATAAGCACACGAGCCCATAAAAATGCAGCCGGGGAATGCGCGTACGCGCAAAGCGTCGAGCCAGTGCCAAAGAGCGCCAGCGAAAGTAGCAAAAGCTTCTTATGACCAAAACGGTCACCCGAAAACCCAGCGGGCAGAATCATGGCAGCGAGTACTAATAGATAAGCTGCCGAAAACCACTCAAGATCTGATTCGGAGGCTTTGAGTGCTTTGGCGAGGGTGGGAAGTGCCAAGCTTAATACGGTGCCATCAAGCGTCACTGCTAAAACCGCTAGACTTACTGCCCCTAGTGCCCACCATTTTTGCATGCCCGTATGTTTCATATGTTCCCCCTAATTCATTTTTCTAGAGTGCCTAAAATGATAGTAGCTCTCACATTTTAAAAATGCAAGAAGTGTCAGCAATTATGGTCAAGGAACTACATTGTTGTGGGGTAGCTTTGGCGGGTTGGGTATACTAAATACATTAAGGTAATAACCTGAGAGTGAATATATGTGTAGAAACATCAAGCTATTGTATGAAGACCAGATAATAGCAACCGACGAGGCAATGGAGGCGGCTGCACTGCAGTTTGTGCGAAAAATTACCGGTATTCAAAAGCCAAAGAGTGTGCAGCAAGCGGCATATGAACATGCAATTGCACACGTAGCGCAAGCCGCCAAAGAGTTATTAGAAGAATTGGCGGGGCACGAGCACACTATGGTCAACTCCAAAGTCTAAGTAGTACAAATATTATTGATGATCCTAACCCGTAACGCGGGCAACTAGTATCAAAATGTTTTGAGCGCTTAGCTAGCGCACGAGGAACTATTGACTCTTACTATACACTGAGAGTATAGTTCAAGTCATGACAGCCTCTTATGCACTTCTCGGAATCCTTGGTCGGCAACCCAGCTATGGGTATGACTTAAAAAGGGACTATGACCAATATTATGGAAAAGAAAAGCCCCTAGCTTTTGGACAAGTGTATGCGACGTTAGCACGTTTACTACGTGATAAAAAAGTAGAGATGACGATCTTAAGTGAGAGCGAGGGCCCTGAACGCAAACAATATGCAATCACTGAACACGGCCGCAAAGACTTGGAGGCATGGCTGATTGCCCCTGAGCAACTACATCCAAATGCGCAGACTGTCTTATTTAGCAAAGTTGTTACGGCGATACTGCTTGATAAAGAGCCGGATATCTATCTTGATGCTCAGCGCGCTGCACATCTTGCGCGTATGCGTGAACTGACGATGCAACGTCGCAATGGCGATCTAGCTCAGTCCCTCCAAGCCGATTATGCTTTATTTCATCTTGAAGCAGATTTGCGCTGGATAGATATAACCGCTGCACGACTGCAAACACTAGCAAAGGAGATCCGAGGTGAGTGATAAACAAGTTATATTACAGGCTACAGACATTAAAAAGTCTTTTGGACAGACGCTGGCCCTGCAAGGTGCGGATTTATCTGTACAAAAAGGAGAGGTAATAGCCATCATGGGGCCAAGCGGTTCCGGAAAATCAACGCTTTTACATTGTCTCGCTGGAATTTTTGCACCAGATAGCGGAGAGGTGTGGTTTGACAGCCAACGGCTCGATACGCTTAGTGAAACGGCTCGTACTGAATTGCGCCGAACGGCATTTGGTTTTGTGTTTCAGTTTGGCCAACTGGTACCAGAATTAACTGCAGCTGACAACATTGCATTACCGCTGCTTCTGGATAAAGTGAATCGTAAGGAAGCATATCAGCAGGCGACCACATGGCTAAAGCGGCTTGGACTAGAAGGTCTAAGCGATCGACGTTCAGGTGAGCTTTCCGGTGGGCAAGCTCAGCGCGTAGCACTTGCACGTGCACTCGTTATCAAGCCGAAAGTACTCTTTGCTGACGAACCAACCGGAGCACTCGATTCACTTACCGGTGAAAAAGTAATGGATCTGATGGTTGATATTGCCAACGAAGAAGGTACAACTGTCGTTCTGGTAACTCACGATGCTCGTGTTGCTTCCTATGCACAGCGAGAAGTTATTGTGCGTGATGGCAAAGTGAGCACTAGTGAAAAACGCTTGATTGGGGCGAAATAATAATGCTCCGTCTTGGGTTACGCCTTACTCTGCGCAGTGGCAAAGAAGCACTGAGTAGGCTACTGCTTACTATGGTGGCAGTCGGTATTGGGGCTACTATTTTGCTTGCTGCCCTTGCTAACTTTCATGCTTTTGAGGCTGCAAATAATCGGCCAGCCTGGGAAAGGACAGGGCAAACGCCCATGCTTCAGAGAGGGCTAACACCAACGTTGCCAACAGTACAAGGCAAGTTACTGTGGAACTATAGTAACGATATCTTTAAGGGGAAGACTATTGAGCGATTGGAGGTGGCTGCCGCAAGTAAGGACGCGCCAATACTGCCTGGTATCTCGCGATTACCAGAGGCAGGCCAGTACTATGCTTCGCCAGCGCTTACTAAACTATTGCAAGATACGCCGTACAATATGCTCGGTGCTCGTTTCCCTGGAAAACAGGTAGGTACCATTGGCAAGCGGGCGCTTACGAGTCCAGACGAGCTAGTTATATTTATAGGCTATAGTCCAGAGACACTCCGAGCCTTACCAACCACTATTGGCGTAAATAATATAGCGACTGCTCACCAGACTAATGTATGGACGGGTTATTTCCGGTATGCTTACATGTTCGGCACACTAGCGCTGTTATTCCCTATTTTAATTCTAATTGGTACGGCAACTCGATTAGCGGCTGCACGCCGTGAAGAACGGTATGCAGCGCTACGACTTGTCGGTGCTACGCCCCATCAGCTGAACGTGATCGCCTCAGTTGATGCTGCTATCAGTGCGTTGCTGGGTGTGGCATTCGGTATTGGCTTATTCCAGCTTGTGCAATCGCCCTTAGCGAAAGCTAGCATCACGGGTGGTCATTATTTCGTTAGTGATGTGACACCAACGGCGTTGGGGTATGTTGGCGCACTAGTACTAATACCGCTAGCATCAGCGCTCGCTGCGCTTATCTCGCTTCGCAGAGTACGTATTTCACCACTGGGTGTCAGTCGTAAGACAACGCCACCTAGCCCCAAGGCGTGGCGAGTATTGCCACTTTTGATCGGCATTGGCCTCTATATACTGGGCGATATTATGACAACACATGAGGAAATTGCGGTGCCAATTTACCTTGGTCTCATTATGATCCTGGTGGGCTTGGTTGTGGGCGGGCCCTGGCTAACAATGGCGGCCGCGCGGCTGCTCCATAAAACTGCCCGAAGCGCGTCATCACTTTTAGCAGTACGACGATTAACTAATGATCCAAAAGCGGCTTTTAGAGCTGTAAGTGGTCTAGTGCTTGCAGCTTTTCTGGGTACTACGCTAGCCGCTGTACTTCCATCAATTAATTCTACAACGGCTACGCCAAGCGCTACCGCACTCCAGAATGTCTTACTTGTCAGTCTTAAGCCAAGTACGCTGTGTGGTAACGAGGTTAATTGTACCGGAGAAGAACGGTTGACTAATACAGATGATGGCCAGTTTGGGCTTTCGCCGCAGGCAGGCACAATACTTATGAATGGGCTACGACATAGCATCACGGGGATTACTATTATTCCGCTGTATGCTAACCCTGAGGCTGTAGCTGCGGTACAACAAATGCAAAAGGGTAATCCCGTCCCGGACCAACAAGTGGTCGGTGATAGCATTATTGCTTGTGCTGACTTGCAAAAGGTCTCGACGCTAGGTGTGTGTCCTCTTGGTGCTAAAGCAGTTGTTGCTGATCCTAGTTTTGAGAGTGACAATCCGAGTTATAGTACTCAGCCCATGGCCGACGCTACTAGCCAGACCGTATCAAACGATTTCAGTAATTTGTATTTGAGTACAATGCTCATCAAAGTTACTAATGGTGGAACTCTAGAGAGGGTACGAACCTACTTGGCGACACATACGCCGTCCTCGCTTGCCGGTGCTGCTCCCCGTACTTTTGGCGAAACGGTCGCAGTGCGTGTGTCACTCAGCAGTACTATACAGCGAATCTTCAATGGTGCTGTTGCGCTTACATTATTTATTGCTGGATGTAGTCTTGCAGTGACAGTTGGTGGCAGTATGGTAGAGCGTAAGCGGCCGTTTAGCTTGCTTAGGCTGAGTGGTGTTCCTACCTCAGCACTTTATAAAGTTGTACTCTATGAAGCTGTGTTGCCGCTGGTCGGGGCCACAATAGTAGCGGCGGGAATTGGCTATAGCATTGCGTACATTACCGTGCGGAAAATAGGCTCTGCAAGTACACATTTGCCAACGCTGGGACACAATTACTTTATAGTGATGGGTTTTGGGCTCGCCACATCGCTTATTATTATCTTGACCACTTTGCCGTTGCTCGGTCACATTACCCGGCCAGACAATGTGCGGTTTGAGTAGCAGGCTTGCACAGTAACAACCCAGCCAAATTGGCACCAAAGGGATATCAAGTGTACAATGGTTGAATTGTGATGGACAAAGAGCTGAGTAAACCCGATTCTTCCCCAGAAACACCGGATGGCCGCGACGGTTATTTGGCTAGTTTGCGTCGGATGTTTAAAAACCGCAAAGTACTTTTGGCCGGTGGAGCACTGCTGACTATAGCGGTAGTGGGTATTGCGGTCGTGGAGGATGTCGTCTGTGATGGCTCGGCTCGGCCTCATGTAACACACAGTAAAATAGCTATGAGTAAAAACAGCGATCAGCTCCAGGCATTTATAGCTACTACAGCTCAGTCGTTGCTCGCCCAGGGCGAGTCAAGCAATGGTGGTCTACGGTTCAGAAGTCAGATTCAGGCACCAGATTATCAAACAGACAGAGATGTCGGGGCTTCTAGTATTGGTATGGGTCTTCTGGCGATGGCCAAGCAGTATCCCAACGATACGCGGTGGATTCAAGCGGCAGAAAAAACAGCTACTTGGCTTATGAGTGTTTCGGGTCCAAAGGCAGATGGAACCGGTCCGCGTTTTTGGGTTGATAGTATTACAAAAGATGGCGCTTCAAGTGACGTGTACACCTCATTCGACGATGGTACGATTGGCATCGGCGATTTCTTCTGGCAGCTGTACGATCAGACGCATGACGATACGTATAAGCAAGTTGCACTTGGCACACTGGACTGGACATTCTCACAGGCTGAGCGTGTTAGTGGTGGTACGGTTATGTATCGCTGGAAGTGGAATATAAATGGAGACCCCACCTATTACATGGGCATGGGTGAAGGTGTTAGCGGCATTATCAATACGCTCGCAACATATTATGACCGACTCAAAATTAGCGATCCAACGGTAGCCGCTAAGTGCCAGCAATACATGACCGGGGCATTAAACTACCTCGCTCAAAACCGAAGCGACCTCGGAAAGACCTTAGGCGCTAGCGGTTATAGCAGAGCAGTTTCTGAGATCGACGTGCACTCCAGCCAAGACGGTAATACCAACATAAATTCTGGCTACCTCTCTGGTGCGGCCGGTGCGGCATATATGTATCTTAATTTGTATAAAACATTTGGGGACAAAGCGTATCTTGATCAGGCAGACCAGCTTTTTAGCTGGCTAGGTGACAGTGATACAGGACCGTACGTTGATCTGGGCAATAAGATGGCAACTTGGAAATTGGCAATTGATCCCCAAGGAGATGACACTACAAAGTACGCAACTGGCTTCGAGGAAGGAAATGCCGGTATCGGCTGGGTGTACTTGCAGGCCTATAATCTTACCAAGCAAAGCAAGTATCTTGATAAGGCAGAGGCGGCTGCAAACTGGCTACTAAAGGTTGCCATGCAAGATGGTCACGGTGGGCTGTCATGGCACGAAGATGAGAATCCTGCTAACTCGCTGGTGCACGCCAACCTGAATAATGGTGCAGCCGGAATCAGTGTATTTTTCAATGACATATATATAGCTACTGGCCAAACCAAATACCAGACTGGTGCAGCCGGTGCACTACAGTGGTTGCAATCAAGTGCGCATCACAAGGGAAGCAGTATCTATTGGGATGACAATGGGGGCTATATTGATGGCAACTCAGGCCCCAGTGATCCATATAGTAATGACCCATCTTGGCACTGGGGAGACGCTGGGATTTTAGCTGCTGCACTGCGTGTTAACGGCGGTAGTGTTGATATTCCGGGTGAGCAGCCTGGCCTAATATCTAATAAATAGTAATATCCAACGAGGGCAAGGGCGTGATTGTGTCAGCCCTTTACGGTGAGTTGTTTCCGGCCGCCAGTGTAATTCTAGCTGTCTGTAAAGAATCTTACAGTATGGAGCTATGCAAACTGTGTATTGTTAAAGATTATTTAAGATAAAAAGAGGGATTTACTGGGTATCGCATCATCTAAGCCCCAAGCGGGTCTGTAATTTTGGTGTGTGCTGGGTAAGGGGGCTGTATGGAAGTGCTAAGTACAACACTGGATATTTTAGATGAATTAAAACGTGAGAGTCCGGACTGTAGTGATCTATTCACGGAAAGTGATAATAGGTTTTTGTCGGCGGGCATGATTCCCTCTTACAGTGACTATGGCGGGCCTTCTCCGGCTCACTATGTCGAATCTGTTCCAGGCAGCAGACCGTTACCTGCAAAATATGTTGAGGTTGTTATAGTTGAAGGACGAGGTGAGCGGAGCTACATGACGCAGGCCTCAGCGCCTACCCCAGAAGCAAACGACCAAGAATCAAATGCGACCCTGCGCTGGTGCGACCCATATGATCCGCTACGTAATGCTCTACGGGAATTTCTGCAGAAACGAATTGATGTTGATAACAGGAAAGATGGACGCAAACAAACTTCCAGAGGGTCGGACGGAGTGGATCGTGCTGACGAATCGGTACCGGCCCGGTTATATAGGGCTGTAGTAGAAGAGAACGCTAGAAGAGGTCGCCTTGAAGGAGTTTGGCGAGAAGCAGTCGGTATTTTAATAGCGACAACGGTACTTGAGGGCCTGGAACACTTTTAAAAAGACGTGTGCGGCCAATAGATGACAGTGCTCCGGCTGACATGGTTAAGTGTAGAAGACACTCGGAGATGTCGTTAGCAAATTTTATACGAACTCTCTAGTGTCTTCCCAGTTATGGTCAAACAGGTGCCTTGTTGGCCCCTCCGGAGACAAAGGCCATGTGTGTGTACGATTGTTAACTTTTCCTGCTTCCCAGTCGGCAATAGCATCAGGCCTGCCAGACTTCGCATATTCAGCTGGTGTGCGCCCAAACTCCCTAATGAAAGCAGCCCGCGCAAGTGCTTGGCCTGTTGTTTTTCCTCCTGTTGGTGGTTCAAATCGAGCACGCTGAATAACTTCGTTGGAAGGCATCCATTCGCTAAATTCTGCCGATCTTCGTCTCACCCCAAAACCTTTTACTTCATCAGCATCCAGTGGTGTATTAGGGTCATCGGCATCGTCGGGGCTCCATTTGCGTGTTCCTACGAGGTCGTATGCCATATCCAACCTTAATAATTTGGGACTTCCCCAGTGGGTAGAATCGTCATCAAGGACGGCTTGTCCTCCCATATTTTCAAGTCGCGCTGCCCAGTCAATTCGATTGCTCAGGATGGCACTGTCATGCAGTTTGAGATCAGACAGTACTTGTCCGTGCTGTTGATGGGCCCATACTTCAGCCTCGGTGACCATATGGTTTCGCAGAAAGTCATCGTGCTCTTTGTATAACATCTCTTGAACGTCGTATGGAGACATTCGGTAAGGTTGTCCGTCTTTTTCTAATGTCGCAACTTGGGAGAGAGGCATATCCCGAGATGCTAGGCGTAGGAGTTTCATAAATTGGCCATCAGGAACCGTAACGGGAGAGGATATACCTGCATCAATCGTGCGTAAGATTATGGCGCTTATACCGAAAGTCATGCGCTGCTGCCAGGGGGAGTGATTGGCATCTCCCGATGTAATATGGATGCGAATTTGATCGTCGCCAGCATGTGATTCATCGCGGGTATTTGCTATTGGACGACTGGTCATTGTGTCCCAATGGTATTCACAGTTAAGGCAAGGCTCCTTTTGGTGTCTTATATATACCCAATCACCAACCGAGTTTTGGACAATAGCACCTGCACCAAGATATAGAGACGCTGTAGATAGGTGGAGTGTATGAGAGAGTCGGGCTTCGGGGGTATTTCGTACGCCGTCTCTGCGCCGTCGGATACCAAGACTAGTATGATAGCCAAGGCCCGTATAGTGGCCTGGCTTATCCGCATCTTTAGCCAGAACTCGTCTGTATATAGCGTATCCTCCAATCTTGTCCGCTATCTGCGCTCTGCGTACCATATCCATAAACTCTGCTTCACCGGCGTACGTGTGCGCGACTGCTTCCTCGAAGTCTTCAGATGGGGGTGTGCAATATTCTGGATGATTCCCTACGTCAATGTACAGACGTGCACCATTTTGCAAGAATCGATTTCTAATATGGCCAACGGCTTTTATGTCTGGATGCAGCTGCGCCATAACCGGTTCGAGTACAGTGGATGTTAGAGGAACTGGTCTGGCACGTGGTTCACCTATAAGCCCAAACACTTCCCATTCTGTACCGCCACGTACAGGTGTCATCTCTTCCATAGTACTCATAAGTTAGTCGAGTATACCATATATAGTGCCACTATTGGCCCGGGTGAGTGACGGGGATGGAAAAGTACTGTGATTCTTAAGCTTGCGGCTGTATAGACATTACATTTTGTTGAAGTCCGTTATAGTCTAGCTCCACGTGTAGAAATTACGCGCTCCACACTTCCATAGTGGCAGGTGCATAGCCAGATGTGGTAGTTGGATCGCCGCCAACACGTAGGTCAGCCGTCCAGTCAGCTCCAGCGGCACTTGCTCGGTGACCCCATTTCCAGGTGTATGATTGGCCGGGTGTTAGGCTAGAGACTGTTTGTGATAACGTCGCTGGTATATATAGACCAGTATTGGTGAAGATTCTTCCGCCTGTTCCAGAAATGTTGCCATTAGTGTCGCGTAAGTTCCAAAACACATCAAGTGTAGGTGAAGTTCCAGAGCGACTCACTAAGCCGGTAAGGCGTACTAGCACCTGACCGGACGCTGGCGCGGTGAACGTGATAGCTAAATTGGTTGCGTCAACATCTTGGAAGGTAATGGTGTTTGCGGTGGTTGATAGTTTTACGCCGCTTGCTGGGTTATAGGTTTTAACGGCAAGTAGTGGATTACTACCGCTGGTATTTGCGGTGATGTCGCGCCACACATACCCACCACTACTATTCTTGATACAAATATAGACACCATCTTCAGTGCTGCCACTACCAAGAACACGGTAAATTGCTTTGCGGTATACAGCCGAAGCAGCAGGCAGAGCAGAGATCTCGGGGAACCAGCCATCTTCATTGATCTGCGTGTTGGCGCCAAGGCTGCTACCATTTGCCCAAATGCCTGCCACCGATGAGCCACCAATAACCGTATGACCCCAGGCGTTATTTTCCCAGCTAACATACGTATTACAGTTTTCCAGGCGCGGATTTACAAATGTAATACCTTGCTGTGAAGTGCTGATGCGGAAGCCCATGTCTTCACCTTCAACAGAGGGATTTATAAAGGTTGAAGTACTCGGCTTAGTGTCTAGCCAAATGCCTGTTGACCCTGACAAAAGTCCTGAGCCACCATAGACAAACACAAAACTATAGGTGCTACCTGTTACCCAACGGTATATGTGTAGCCCAATATACACATTAGATGCCGTAAGGTTGCTAACGTATCCATTACCGGCGAACGTGCCAGCGCCGAGGGCCACCTCATCGCCACCATCAATGAGAACTGCTTCATACATAACCGTGACATGTACGTCCTGGATATTAAAGAAAAGGCAGTTAAGTACATAAATGCCGACTTGCTGACCCCATGACCCAGTGCCATTGCCGCCGGACTGGCCCTGCAAAGAGAAATTACCGATCTTACCCATGTAATTGGGTGGACTTGCGCCGCCATTGACACTACCAACAAAGAAACAGTAAGTGCCCACACCGCGATGCGAAATGGTAGTAACACCTTTCCCGGCTCCCTGTACAGAGACATTTAATGGAATGATGTGCTGTCCGGTCGTTTTCCAAAATCCCGGAGGGAAATAGACCACGCCGCCACTTGCTGCTGCGCCAGTAATAGCAGCGTCGATCGCCGTTTTGTTGTCTGAAGAGCTGGTGGTGGCACCGTAATCTTGAATATTAAAGACTAGTGCGGTTGCTGCTGGTGAATTCCATGCTAGCCCTGTTGGCTGAGTTGAGTCGGCCATTAACACTTGCCCATTAACGCCGACCGCAAGGTTGGTAAGTGCTCCGACACCAGTGCCCGCAAGCAAATTACCCTTTGCTTGAATAGTGCTTGACTGCACAGCCCCAGTAATACGCGAATCATTCCCAATAGCGACTGTTGTACCAGTGGCACCAGTAGGAATATTAGCAATGGGCACTTTAGATCCACTATCCAGTGGTGTGTAGCCGCTTGCGGCTCCTTTGTTAACTGTCTTTTCTGTTGCGGCTAGGTCGGTAGTTAAGTTGGTGATTTTACTCTCGGAAATAGCAGAAACGTCGCTGTCGACAATGCCAAGGCTTGCGAGCTTACTCTTAGCAATGGCAGCCGAGCTTGAAATATTGAGGTCGGTGATAGTGTTACTGGCGATCTTGCCGCCCGTGCCACCGGTTATAGCGCCAGCAGTTATAATTGGTCCGGAAGCCAGTGACGTTCCGCCCGTGCCTCCACCGCCTAGATCACCTGCAAGTTGGATAATACCTTTTGTAAGCGTAGTTGCGTCACTGACGGTTGTTGAACTGACCGTGCCGGGTACCCAGGCGTTAGCACCTGAGTCAAAATTTAACACTTGGCCATTGGTTGGGGTGCTGGCGTTTAGTGCGACGTTTTGCAACTTGGCAACGCGGGGTAGTGTGGCGGTACCGCCTAGATCACCACCAATTTGGGCGGCTGCATTAGCTGCAGCAAGCGAACTCTGAACACTGCTTGCTAGATCATTTGCTGGAATGCCACCATTTGGTTTGGCATAAAAGGTACCATCGCTACGCAGCTTGAGTGTGCCGTCGGCATTATGCTCAATCTGCAAAAACTGATTGAGCAAATCACCCCAGGCGTTATCGTCGCTACCAGGAATAGGCAAACGTGCAGATGACATCTAGTACCCCTTATCTTTCTAGGTATTTTAGCATAAGCGCCGATAACAATAATAGTATCACCTGAATGATTTTGGAGGCCACACTCATTGTTGACCAGTGGATAACTCCAGCTAATATTCATATTGCGCAGCAAGACAACAAGCCTCATACTAAAGCAAAAGCGAAATATAGCGGAGACAAACATGTCTAGGTTGCCTGTTCCTGGTAGCGATGATGATATATGGGGTAACGTCTTAAATGACTTCTTAAGCGTGTCCATGAATGTTGACGGCACCCTTAAGGATGCGGGTACTATCACGTCAGCCGTGCAAACAGTAAACGGCAAGCCCGGTCCGGCAGTTAGCCTGTCTACATCTGACATTGGGGCAGCAGTTGATGCGAGTGTAGTACATTTAGCGGGAGCTGAAACGGTTGCAGGTGTTAAGACATTTACCGCTTCGCCAATTGTCCCAACACCAACGACGCCAACTCAGGCTGTAAACAAGACCTATGTGGATTCAGCAGTTGTCGCAGGTGCGCCTGACGCTACTACAACAAACAAGGGTATCGTTCAGCTTTCGGGTGATCTAGGCGGTACGGCAGTATCGCCAACAGTTCCTGCGCTAAGTACGAAAGTAAATACTAGTACTACCATTACAGCTGGTACGGGTCTTACTGGTGGCGGAGATCTTAGTACTAACAGAACTATATCAGCAAGTTTCGGTGTAATTGCTGGAACTATTGCTCAGGGTAACGATAGTCGCATTACCGGCGCCGAACAAGCTGCCAACAAAGGAGCCGCAAGCGGCTACACACCACTGGATAGTGGATCTAAAGTGCCCATTGCTAATATTCCTACTGGTGCCACTGGTACAACAGTCGCTATTGGGAATGATTCGCGTATTACTGGGGCTGTGCAGTCTTCTGTGGCAACAACCAAAGGGGACTTGCTGGCGGCTACTGCTGCCAGCACTATCACTCGGCAAGCAGTGGGCGGCGATGGACAAGTTTTAACCGCTGATTCAACACAAGCTACGGGAGTAAAATGGGCAACACCAGCCAGCGTTCCAGTGAGCTCGGTAGCGGGTAAGACTGGCGCGGTAACACTAGTTGAAGGTGACATCACAAACCTAACCACTGACCTCACGGCCAAAGCGGCTACAGCAACGCAGGTTGCAACCAGCGGTTCGCTAACAGGGGGCGGCGATCTAACTACTACCAGAACCTTAAGCCTGGTAAATGACAGTGCGTCGCCAGGTAACTCAAAATATTACGGTACTAACAGCTCCGGCACCAAAGGCTATTTTGGGCTTTCGAGTACTGTTACTGCCACGTTTAGCTATACAGGAAACATAGCAGTGTATACTGGTGATTTTCGGTGGTATAACGACACTGGCCGAACGCTAACCATTGGTTCAGTACGAGCATCTTTGGGTACGGCTCCTGTTGGCTCTTCGGCGATCTTTGATGTACTGCAAAACGGTACAACAATCTTTACGACGACAGCAAATCGTCCGACAGTTGCTGCCAGCTCAAACACTGCATTATCGGGTACGCCGGATACCACTACTATTGCATCAGGTAATTATTTTACTGTCAGCATTAGTCAAGTTGGATCAACAACGGCTGGTGCCGATTTGACACTTACTATTACACTATCGTGATATTTTGCCATGATACAACTGCCAATCTTCTCTAAGCGCACAGCCAGAAAAGCTAGCGACAAAATAAACGGGGCGCACATAAGACGAGTACTCGTGAGCGTCAAGGCCACGTATAAAAAGGTGTATTGTATACTTTCGCTGGGCGCGATTCTGGCCAGCCTAAGCTTAGCGGCTCCTGTGGGTGCAAGTACCTACGGCGGCGGACCTTATGGAAAATGTGTCTACGGCGTGTGTGCGCATACGGTTACACAGACGCCATCAGGACTTGAGGTTGCTATCAACCTAGTAGACAACCAGTCAATTCCGGCTGGCTCAACATACACTCTTACCATAACCCCCTTAAATGGATCAGGTCAGAGCTTCCAAAGTTACACGGTTACAATCGATAACCAGACAGTCTATACCGGGACCCCTGATAGCGACGGTACGGCGCGCTGGGTTTGGGATACAGGGCAGTATCCAGGGACAAATGTTGTTATTGCAGTAACTGACGCTTCGGGAAAGATTACAGCCAAGTCGTTTCATATTGTACTGGCCACAGCCCAAGTGGCACCATCGGTGGGTCCTCAGTCCTCTTCGCCCGTTTCAGACTCTTCGACGTCTGGCGATTTGCCGTTAATAAAAGCCTTGAAGTCATACATCGTAAAACTGCCTGAGCCTGTTGTGGTTGCCTTCCCATGGGTGCTATTTGCTTTACTGGTTGTTGAAATGCTAGTGCTGCTGTTGCAGGCTAAACGAGAAGCGCATGAACGACAGGTTCTGCAACAATTCGCTGGTCAGGAACGGCTTGTTTCTGACCTTAAGCTGACATTCGCACAATTGGTGGCACACTACCTGCGCACTCCGCTGACTATTTTAAAGGCTGGCGCAGAAGGTGTAGTGTCCCTAGACGCTAACCTAAGGAGTCGATTACAACAGACGACCCAACAACTAGGCGCTGCAGTCGAGGAGCTAGTTAATAGGTTTAGCGTAGCAAACGAAAATGTACCTCCCGTGACGGTGAGTGCTCAAACTGATATACGACGGGCTACGGTAGCGGGGTATGCGGCCATATGGCTACCTGTTGCGTTGGTTGGTATTTTGGCTTTTAGTTTTGTGTATCTTGCCAACTCTGTTTCTCGTCTGCACACCCACACTATTGAGCTATTGACCCAAATTATGGTGTACAGCGTATCAGCGCTCGTGGTGTATCAACTCTTTAGGCGCCTTCGACTAAGAGTTCGCGACACTAAAGAAGCCCAAGCAATCTTAGACAAAGAGCAAGAGACACAAATAGCGCGTGACACATTTATTCACGATGCAGCAGAAGAGCTTAATACGCACCTGCAAAACCTTGCCGGAATTGTCAAAGGGTTTGACGCGTCGGACAAGATGGCTGGTTTTGTCATCAAGGGTTATTCTCAGCTCCAGACGCTTGTTACTAAACTGTTCGTTGCCAATCGCTTAAAAGGTGGACGGAGCCGAGAGCCGTATATGCAAGTAGGATCTGACGCTATAGTTACCGAAGCGGTTACAAAACTTCAGTCAGCGATTGACGCGAAACACATATCGTTTAAGTCGAATGACTCTATCAACGTATCATGCCAAAATCAAAATCTACTGAGCTTTGTGATTGAAAACCTTATTGACAATGCAGTTGCCTATAGCGCTGATGGCGGTGCTGTTACAGTCGAGACACTAGCTAGCGACAGGCGATTTGCGCTAATGGTAGCTGACCAGGGTAGCGGTATAGAACGGAGCAAGATTGATATGGTGCCAAGTGCTTTCTTTAAGGCAGAAGGGGCTGAAATCTTTAATCATGAAGGTATGGGCTTCAACCTGTACCTGGATCGAATTATCATGACGTACCTTGGGGGCGGGTTAAATATTACGTCTTCTGCTCAGGGTACTAAGGTAGAAGTATGGTGGACCATAGGTCAAGAAGGCGGCACTGCGGGTAGCGGCGTTTAATTTGGAACTAACGTAGTATGAGCTACCTATCTGAACAGAACACAGATAATCCGATTGATCGTTGGCGTTTTGAGGAGACCACTGGCCTAATAATTGCCGACGATATCGCATCAATACATAGCGGTACAATTTCGGGTGGTGTAACACTTAATCAGTCAGGCGATTTTGTGGGCAGCGGCTTGGGTGCAGCGTTTGATGGTACGAGTGGATATGTCAGTTTCGGTAGCGCATCCGCTATGCTTGGCATCGGAACGGTTGAAGCAACAGCGCGGTTTACGGCTATAGCGGCGACTACAGATATTATCTTTACCCATGCATGGACTAGTGGCCAGATTATTCCTTTGGCACTCGGTACGAACTTAGATGCGAGCCATCCGGGGCTCTTACAGGTTGGCTATTTCACAGGGAGTCTTTGGCAGACTGCCACTTGGACAACTGCGCCCTCGCTGAATACTTCATATCACATAGTGGGAACCTATGATGGTACGACACTAGTGTTGTACGTCAATGGCACGCAAGTAGCCACTAGTACGCCAGGTACCGCTAGGCCGGGATCGGGATCAATTAACACAGCCGCCTACATTGGGAGTAGATGGGACATTCCATTGGCCCAATTTCATAACGGTACTATTTCAGATGTCTCGCTTTATGGTGGGGCACTTAGCGGTGCGCGAGTAACCGCGCACTACAACGCGCTTGTTTCCGTAACCGGACCATTTGCCGATAACTTTGCGGGCGCGGGTGTACTAGCCGCGGGTGATGAGTTTTTCGGCATTACCACAACCGCCTGGACCACAGAGGCTGGTGAACCGGGTTCAATGTCGCACACTGGGTGGGCAACGTTTACTCCTGTAACAACAGGTGTTTATCATCTTGCTACCATTGGCTCAAACTTCGACACGCTTCTTGCTGTCTATACAGGTACGGCTCTCAATAATCTGGTTCTAGTAGCATCTGATGATAATTCGGGTGGCTCCGGTACGTCATTTTTAACGGCAACATTTACAAACGGCACAACATACTACGTGCAGGTTGGCGCACAACCGGCTGGCGCGGGTGGTAGTCTAAGTTTTAGTTTGGTGCAACAAGCAACAAGTAGACTGACGTCGGTAACGCTTGATGCGTTAGTCATACCCACGGCAACGTCAAGGCGTATTACGAGTACTACACTAGATGTCGTAACGGTCCCAACACTTGTACCGCGTCGTTTGTCGGCTGTGACACTGGATGCGGCAGTTATCCCGACCGCTACTCCTCGGACTGTAAGCAAGGCGTATTTAGAAGTGTTAACGCCTGCCATCTATACTCGGCCTTTTATTGGCTGGGGTACTCAGATGTAAGGCTATGCGAAATCTGTAGATGCCATTGTCATAAGCGTGATAAACTAGGTGCAGTATGTGGCGGTGTGCCATAGGGTGAAGATGTAATGTAATGCTCGTAGTTAGCAAAAACGGGCGAAGGTAGAGTTATATGGCATTGCGGTTTATCGATGGATTTGGTGGGGGTGACTCAACAGTTTTAAAGTGGGATGTGACGAGCGCGGGCTACTTTATTAATAATGGGGGCTCTCCGCGTGTGGCGGGCGGTTATTATGGGCTGGTGAGTAGCAGCGTACTTTATAAAACAATCCCTGCTGCGAACCTTGCAATTATCGGCACAGGAATGAACGCTGGCTCGGGGACGGTCACTTACACCAGCTTTTATGGTGACTCGGGCGCTACGCAGCACATCACAGTACTACGCAACGCCTCAACCGGGCTTATTGAAGTACGTCGCGGCTCAACCGCTGGGACATTACTCGCAACCGGGAGTACTACTACAGGAACTAATGCCTGGTTTTATATTGAAGTTTCCGTAACTATATCTGCTACGGTCGGCGAAGTGCACGTCCGACTCAATGGTCAGTCAACAGATGAAGTTGCATTTACCGGTAACACAAAAAATGGTGGTACAAACACTACAGTCGATAAAGTGTCCATTGGCAATAGTGGCATAAATGGTGGTTATTTTGCCGATTTTTACGTACTGGACAATACTGGGTCGGCCAATAATACTTTTCTGGGGGATGTCACAGTTCGCACACTGAGCCCTTCGGGTAATGGTACTTATTCACAACTCACTAACAGTGCAGGAAACTCCACCAATAACTACAGCTACGTGAATGAGCATGGGTATTCCGGTGCAAATTATACTGGTAGCGTTACAACCGGACTGCGTGATACATATGCTATAGCCGATTTGCCGTCTGGCGTATCATCGATATATGGGTTGCAAGTAACGGGCTATATGGCAAAAAGTGATGCATCCGCCGCTAGCGCCAAGCTTGTACTTCGGTCGGGCGGATCACTATACTATGATACTCCCAGGGCTCTTACGACGTCTTATCAGTCCTATTATGCGCTGTACGAGTCAGACCCAGCGACATCTATTCCGTGGTCAATAAGTGGCGTGAACGGGCTTGAAACAGGTATGGAAGTCGCTTAGGAGATGGCTAGCGCTCAGCTAGGTGCAAACGCCGACGAAGCGCTCACAAACGGTACGCCTGCGGCTAACTTAGGGTCCGTTACAATTGAGACACTTGCAAATGGTGCGCCTAAAGCTAATTTGGGGGCAATGACAGTCGAAGCTCTTGGCAGTGGTACGCCCTTGCGTCAGCTCGGAGCGATTACGGTAGAAGTTCTGGTGCCAACCAAGTTTCTTTTTATCGGATGGGGTCAGCCTTTTTGAGCAAAAAAGAGCTAACCCTACAGCCTGCTATCGCGGTTTCATATCAAAGTGAGACACGTTCACTGTAGCAACCTGATCACCGTCTACTAGATCTACCAGGAACTCAGTACTATTAAGCGGTTGGTTGTATTTTATAGTGTAATCTTTAGCGAGAATCAAAATGTCAGCATTCTTGTCGAGGCTGTCAGAGATGAGGTACTTTCCGGGGTTTGCCTTTTTGGGGTCATCCGTAACTGTGAAGCTTGCTGTATATAACTTAACTAATGCGGGTGCGGCGGTAGGTGGTAGTACGGCCGACTTAAAAATGACAGATGTTAAGTTACCACCTGATATTTGGATTTTATCACCACTTGAGAGCTGTGCCCAGGCTACTCTAGTGCCATTACCTAAGGTTGCGGCATCATTCAGAGTAACGCTGTAAGTTGCTGTCGGGGTGATAATGGTAAAGCTGCCGGTTTGTTGCGGGCCAGGAGACAATGAATAGAGACTAGGAATAATATTCTTGTCCGGTCCGACGGTGAAGGTACCGGCGGGAAGTGTTGCGGGGCTACTAGTAGTCACGAGTGGAGCGGGTATTTTAGGAGTGGCTATAGTAGCAGGGCGCTGCGTTGTGCGCCTTCCAAATATTGCTGGCTTGTAAAACCAGAGGAAAATGAAAACGACTATGATGAGCAGTGTTCCCAATACAATACCAACTCGAAGGAATCTGTGCTGCTGCATTTGCAGTGGTGTTTGGTAGGTGCTGTAGTTCTGTGGGCTTGGCGGCGAATAGTTTGAGCTGGGTGCCACTACCATAGGCACAACGGTCGGCGAAACAGGCCGACTAGTGGGTGAATCAAAAGGTTCGCTTACAATTGGCTTATTGTCTTCCATGGATACCTACCTTCTTATGTTTAAATTCTATACTAGTGGCAGTCTCCAGGAAACAGCGAGGTATAGGCAATGGTCAAAGCTGTACTCACTTAAGAGAACCAAAAAGTTTCGTGACAAATATCTAAAAAAATCTGGTAGACTTTAAGCATAGACGTATTAGTGAGGGATAGACTGTGTTTGGGGTTCTAGTGTTGGACGAGGATAACAATTGGCGATTCACTATCGCAAACTTTTCTAGGGTTGTTTCGCGTCACATGGACAGTATTCAAGTCTTTAATCTAACGGCGCAAATTGGAGCATAATTACATGGCACTTCTATTTATCGACGGTTTTGATGCTAAGGATACGGCTAAGAAGTGGCCCACATTTGGTGGCACTACTTCTGCAACAACACGTTTTTCTTCTGGTTCATCTGTAAATATGTTTAATGACGGTTGCTTCACGCAACGATATTTTACGGCGGCTTCTACTATCATTGTAGGGTTTGCCCATCGCCAAGATTCTAATAGTGGCGCCAACAACAGCGCTTTCTTCATGATGCAAGGAGATAATGGCGCAACACTCCATATGAATCTTCGGCTAAGCGGTACGCAGCTACAGCTTTTTCGGGGTAGCACTATGGTCGCTACCGCTAACGGACTCATTTTGCCCGCCACGTGGAACTACTTGGAGATATCGGCTACGGTTGACTCGACTGTTGGTGTTTGCACGGTGCGGTGTAATAATTCGACGGTCATCTCATTTAGCGGTAATACCAGAAATGGTGGTACTAATACAACGATTGACGCAATTGGGCTAAATGGGCAATTCCAGGGTGGTAACACCTACTATGATGACCTATATATCTGTAACGCCTCCGGGGCTACAAACAATACTTTTCTAGGCGATGTTCGCATACAGACACTTTTGCCAAATGGTGCTGGGTCCTCTACGCAACTTGCTCCAACTGGCTCGGGAACTAATTACTTGAACGCTAATGAAGTACCTGATAGCACTGCAACCTATAACTCGTCATCAACTGTTGGGCAACGAGATACGTATGCTATGGGAGATCTGCTAGCAGGAACGGGTAATATATTTGCAGTACAACAAACCATGGGCGCCTTTAAAAGCGACTCTGGAGCTGCTAGCATGAAAAACGCTCAAAAATCTGGCGCGACTGTTTCGTATGGCGCGACACGTTCGCTGGGTACTTCGCCAGCAGTATATACTGATGTTTTTGAGACGAATCCAGCCACTGGCTCTGCCTACACAGCTTCTGATGTGAATGCGCTTGAAGGTGGCGCCGAGGTAGCATAATGACGCTGAGCAGTATCAGCCAGTCATATCTCGAGGTACCAGGCCAGGCTTCGTCCACGTCTAGCAATCTGACAGAATCATATCTTGAAGTGCCAAGTCAGACATCTGTCACGTCAAGTAATTTGACCAACTCATATCTAGAGAGCTCAACTGTCCCAACTGTTAATCAGCGAAATATCACTAGTGGATATATAGAAGCTCCAACTACGCCTACAGTGAATAGCAGGTTGATAACGCAGACTTATTTTGAGGTGTTGGCACCTGCAAAGTTAACCTTTTTTGTTGGCTGGGGTGTGCCAATATAGCGGTGGTACGATACTTTGTTGCCCATACCCAGTAAATCTTGCAAGACTGTATGACTATAACAAAGGATGGCAGAGGTATAAGTGTTTAATTGATGTAGAACCTGTCAGTAAGGTATTATAAAAAGCATGAGCTTGTTATTCATGGATGGTTTCGATGCCGAGGATATCTTGAATAAGTGGACGGTAGTAAATTCAGTGAGTGGCACGCCTACATTCACCAACTCAACCCGCTTGAACGCTGGCTTTGCGGTAACGCTCCCGTATGGTACTACGGGTGGTGTGTATGGCGTAATGAAATACTTTACTCCATCTACGCAGGTAATTGTCGGTGCAGCAATTAAAAGTGGCATTATGCTAGGCCAGAACTGGAGCCCACCTTTTCATGTGCTGACGGGTGACTCGGGTACAACGTACCACTTATATTTAGTAACGACCCCAACGAGCGCACTACAGCTGTGGCGAGGAGATGGTCATGCGCCCGGAAGTGACGGAAATGGTGGGCGCAACCCAAATGGTACTATGCTTGCTGCTACTGCAGGCGGGGTTATGGATACAAATTGGCACTACGTAGAAATGAGCGCAACCTTAAATGCAAGCACCGGTACAGTGGTAGTAAAGGTTGATGGAACGCAGGTCATCAACTTTACTGGCAATACAAAGAATGGTGGCACAAATACAACGTTTGATGGTGTTGGATTCTTTGCAATGAACTTTAACTCATTTATTTACACAGTTGTTGTGGGCTCGCCGACAGTTGACGACTACTATGTCTGTAATTCCTCTGGGAGCGTGAATAATACGTTCCTCGGCGATGTTCGTGTTCAGACTTTAGTGCCGAACGGAGCTGGATCTTCGACGCAGTTTGCGCCAACGGGCTCAGGAACAAATTATCTGAATGTTAATGAAGTGCCTGATAATACTTCCACTTACAACTCGTCATCAACTGTAGGGCAGCGTGATACATATGCCTTGAGTGATCTAACTGCAACCACAGGGCAGGTTTTTGGTGTTCAACAGGCAACAACAGCCTATAAACCGGATTCTGGCGCTGCCAACCTTAAGGCTGCCCAAAAATCTGGTGCAACAGTGTCGTATGGCGCTACACGTTCATTGGCAACAGGCAGTACTACATATGTTGACCTTTTTGAGACCAATCCCGCAACCGGGTTGGCATATACACCAACTGAGGTTAATAGCCTTGAAAGTGGTGCTGAAATAGCATAGCGAGACAATAGGACATGGAATGAGGCCTGGAGTCGGATATTGATTAAGTTTTGTTGTGCTGTTTTTTGAAGACTCAGGCGATCTGCAGACAATAGACATAAGAAACCCCTTATCTTACTTATGTTTATGATAAAATTACCATAAATCCTGATGCAGAAGTCCAATGCCGTCCATACTGCTTCTATGCCCCGGAATGAGAGCTCCGTCTTGTATAGTATTGTGCTAATCGCTGCCTTCTCGGTTGCCACACTTTTCTTTTTGGCTTTTCACCGTTCTGGTCCGCAGATTCCGGTGCATGTGTTTGACTTTCACTTCAATGTCTACGGGCTATTATCGCTAATCGGGGTCTTTTGTAATGCTTCGCTACTGTGGTATGTAAACCTACCTAAGCTGCGAACACCTGAAGTCCCGTGGTTTTCTTTGTATCTTTCTATGAATGTCATCTGGGGGATTGGTGAAGCTGCAACTAGATTCAGCGCAACGGCTCCCGGTGCTGTGTTTTGGTGGCAAGTTGGGTCGATAGGGCTGGGTTTTGCGCCCGCCGCTTTTTTTCTTTTTGCGGTTGCCTATGCTTACCAAGATAGTTTTGTAAGTCGGGTTACTCCGGTGGTTGCTATGGTAGTCCTAGGGCTGTTAGTTGAGTATTTATTCTTGGCAACTGGTGTAAATGTCGATAAGAACCCATTGCACGCAACACTGACGCCCTGGGGGTTTTATCCTGGCTATCCCTCTACCTATTACCCTATTTTGATATGGCTCCTGGGGGGCTATACAGGCGCACAGATTCTCTTAATTCAGCATTTTCGTAAAACAAAAGATTGGTCTAAGGTCAAACTATTTATCTATGCCTCTTTACTGCCACTTATTGTTGGTATGACAACTGATGGCATCCTGCCAAAGCTTGGCGTAATCTTTCCTCCGAGCGCTGTAGTAACAACGGCACTATTTGCTACTATTGTTGCCTCGGTAATGTCACGCTATGGGCTGTTGCGTCTTAATGTACGCATGTTTGCGCCAAACTTGCTCCAAAGCATGGGCGAGAGTGTGATTGTGACTGATCCAAACCTTACTATTGAGTACTTTAATATAAGTGCTAAGACGCTATTGTCAGTGCCGTTATCGGACAATAAAAACTTGCTCGATCTGTTCCCTAAAGACCAAATAGAACCCCTAAGACAGTCTGTTATTGAGCCGCTAAGGCGCGCCAACTTTTCACAACACGAAGATATGCAAGTTTGTGGCAGGGCCGGGGAACCAATACCCGTAAGTGTCACAGGTGCTAAGGTGCTGGATGCCCAGAATCGCCTAACAGGATACAGCTTTGTGTTAGCCGATTTACGTAAGATCAAAGCTGCCGAGTATCAGCTACAACTAGAAAAGCAAAGTGTCGAGCGACAAGTAACGGAAAGAACCAGGCAACTCAATGAGGTCACGGCACGGCTCGAGGCGTCGCTCGGCAGCTTACCTTTTGGCTTTGCAATTATAACCACCAAGGATCACATCGCCTATCACAATCAATCACTGACCCGCTTGCTGCATCTTTCGTCTCCGGACAGTTCACTACAACCGATCTCGGTTGCGGTACTTAAGCAAATGACAGCCGAATTCAGTGGTGCATTTGATATGATGCAGTGTATTCGCGACTGCGAAACCTCGCAGCAGACCATAGAGCGCTCGGTTATGTTTGGTCCAGCGTTTTTTAGGTTTATCTTTGTACCAATTCAAAGTTCGGATGCTTCCGCAAAAACGACAGGAACCGTCATGATCCTAGAGGATGTCACTGAAGCTAAAGTGTTGGAGCGCTCGAAAGACGAATTCTTCTCTATTGCTTCGCACGAGCTGCGGACGCCCCTCACTGCCATACGGGGTAATGCTGCCTTACTACTCAACTACTATAAAGATATATTTAAAGATCCTGCGCTGCACTCTATCGTTGATGACATTAATACTTCTGGGGCGCGGTTGATTGAGATCGTGAATGACTTCCTGGATACTTCGCGTCTTGAGCAGGGAAAACTTACCTTTAATATACAAGAATTTTCGCTTGATAAGGTGCTCGAGCAAGTCATTTATGAAATGGGAACAGTGCTTCGGGAAAAGAACTTATACTGCAAAGTCGACGAACATATTATGCGCCTGGATTCGTTGCCTTCAGTTTTTGCTGACCCTGACCGTGCTAAACAAATCCTCTATAATCTAATTGGTAATGCGGCTAAGTTTACCGAGACAGGTGGTATTTCGGTTGGCGTTGAGCTCATGGAGGATCACTTAAAAGTACTAGTTACTGATACGGGTCGCGGTATTCCTGTCAAAAATCAACAGCTTTTGTTCCGTAAATTTCAGCAAGCAGGTGACAGTTTGCTAACGCGCGACAGCACTCGGGGAACTGGTCTTGGTTTGTATATATCGAAACTCCTGGCAGAGGGTATGCAAGGCTCAATTGGATTAGAATCCTCAGCGCTACATAAAGGCTCTACCTTTTTCTTCACCCTACCAATGGCATCTTCTAAAAAGCAAAAGTCTACAAACAGGAAGGCTCTAGAAGGAAAGAGTTCCCGACCACTAACCCATAAACGTCTCGTTGTGGTCGAAAATGATCCTTACGTTCAAAAGCTATATGCTAGGTTATTTATGCATGATACGTGGCAGACGGAAGTGGTTGGCCCTAAAGAAGGGATATCTGCACTTACTTCTGCAAAACCCGACCTTATTTTATTGGACATTGCAAATAGCGGGACACAGCATCTCGCTGACCTTAGAAAAACAAAAGATCTTGCCGGGGTGCCTATTGTTGCGCTTATTAAAAAAGATGAGCCAGGCACGGCGACTGAGTTAACTAAGTTGGGCGTAAAACAGTATTTCGTCAAAGACGATCTATCTATGGATGCCCTGCACGCGGAGATTAAACAATTACTTCGCGGTCTAGGTACTAGTAAGTCTGGGCGAGCACGTGTAGGGCCTATGGGCTAAAGAGAATTTTGATATCGTCCGGTAGGTGTCTATACTTTTAACTAAGGAGGGATCTTTTATGGCAAAAGTGCTCATTATCGATGATGACCAGAGCATGCAGTCGTTGTATCAACGCATTTTTTCACTGGAAGGTTTTGAGGTCAAAGTTGCCACAGGCGGCGTTGCCGGTCTAGAGCAAGCGCAAAGCTTCCAGCCGGATGTTATCCTTCTCGATATGATGATGCCAGGTGTTAATGGCCTGGAAGTATTAGGAAAGCTCAAGGCCGATGACAAGGTAAAACACATCCCTGTCATAGTTATGAGCAATTATTCGGAACTAAGTATTACCACGCACGCTATGCAGCTAGGCGCTAGCCAGTATCTTGTTAAAAGCGATATTGAGCCCTCAGAGTTAGTGAGCGTTGTTCGGGCGACGCTTGCTAAGTAGCACAGCATGGCAAGTGTACTGATCGTTGATGACGATCCGTTACTGTCACGTCTGTATTCGCGTACGCTGACTCACGAAGGTTTTATTGTTGAGGTTGCCGAAAATGGTCAAGAAGGACTAGAGAAGGCCAAAGCATTTCAACCCGACATTATTCTTCTAGACATAATGATGCCGAAACTAAATGGGATTGATACGCTCACGAATTTAAAAGCCAACGCTCAGACAAAAAAGATTCCAGTAGTTATGCTAACTAATCTTGCCGACTCGCATACTAAGTCTCGCACATTGGAGCAAGGTGCAGTGCATTATATTATCAAGACTAAGCATAGTCCCGCTGCCATTGCGGTACTATTAAAAGAAGTTCTTAATAAGAGAAGCGAAAGCTCTAATGGTGTTATATAAGTGTGTAAATTGCTACGGCGAGGCAAGATATTCGTAAATCAAACTAGAGTATGACCTTCAACATCTTACTGAGCCGCGGGGTGTCTTCATACTCAAATGTGTACTTCTGATTAAAAACGAGTCGCTATAAGATAAAAAACGTATCCTAAGGTATACGGTGCCTGTATGATAAAAGCATGAGCGGTACCAACGATACACCTAGCAAGGGTTTAGACTGGGCGGATGACCGAGTCTCGCGATTGACGTATACCGGTGTGGTTGCTATGACGGTGGGTTTGCTAGTGGTGTTACCACTTTGGTATGTACTAACAGCGCCGGCTGCAGCATTCCAATTGCACTACAACCCATTTGCCTTACTGTCAGCTATCTCGGCGATTACGGCGTTGGCTACTTTCGTGCTCATAATTCGCATTAGACAGCATAGTGATACGTTAATGTGGTTCAGTGCCTTTTTGCTGGGGATTATTAGTTGGGCTATTGGTGAAATAATGGTCAGACTCAGTGCTACGCCTGCTGCTGCTTTATTCTGGGCACCGCTTAGTACGCCCGGGTCCGAGTTTATGAGTATTGCACTTTTTATGTTTGCCCTCTCGTATGTAAACCCTCGGCAAGCACTGCGTCCTTACTTGTTACCTTGCCTTGCGGCAGCATCTTCATTATTTATCTATTTAGATGGTCATTCATCGCTGATTACTTTTTACACTGTAGATAGTCTACGTTTACGGCCATGGGGCTATGTCCCAACTAACGGTGAAGCGTATGCGCTTATCGCGCTGTGGACTACTGTGCCTGCCGCCGCGGCGTTTCTACTGCTATACAGGTTTAGAAAATATGCCATTGACCCGATTATACGGCAGCAAACCAAGCTATTCTTAATTGCTATCGCAATACCCCTTGTTGGGGGTGCTTTAACGGATGGGTTACTTTCTGCGCTTAATATAGACGTGTTGCCATCACTGGCGGTTATATTGCTGACGATAATGTCGCTTATCATCTGCTACGGTATTGTAAAATACCGGCTGTTTAGCTTTACGCCAATGCTAATTGCCGACCAGATTCTTGGCACTATGAATGAAGCGGTTATCGGTATTCGCCCTGATTTTCACATAAGCTACGTAAACAGAGGGGCGGAACAACTTTTTGCAACACCGGGCACACAGTTGGCGGATATGCCACTGTATATGTTTTTTGCGGACCAGCTTGCTACACAAGCTGCCTTGCGCAAACGACTCAGCGCGGCTCTTGGGAGCAGTAATTTTGCGGTTATTGATGCACTGGAACTACAGCTTCCAAGCAAACGGCCAACGACCGTAAAAGTTTCTATTACCAAATTGGATGACAAAAGACAGCCCTATGGATATCTGGTTGTTATGACTGACATTACTGAGCTAACTAATGCGGCGGCGATGGTTGAGCATCAAGTGCAAGTTCGGACACATCAGCTTCACGAGGAACAGGCGAAGCTGAAAGCTGCCATTGAAGATTTGCCACTTGGATTTATGTTTATAGATAACAAAAACCATATTCTAGTGCAGAATCGGGCACTGCATAGTATTTTCGCACAGGAGAAAACAGCAGGATTTTCAGTAGAACAGCTACAAAAACTCATGCCTAAGGTAGACGTTATGACCCAGTTGGAAACAGTAAGACATAGTGGCAAGCCAGTTGAAATACGAGAAGCTACAATGGGCGAGCGAATCCTACATCTCTATATTGCACCGGTGGTCACAACGGAAAAGGGCATTGATGCTGCGACTGGCTGTGTCATCCTGGTACAGGACATAACCGAAGAGAAAGTCCTGGCCCGCTCAAAGGATGAGTTTTTCTCAATAGCTTCGCATGAGCTACGTACTCCTCTGACGGCTATCAGGGGCAACACAAGTATTATCATGAAGTACTTTCAGGATGTCTTAAGTAAGGAGCCTACGCTGCCAGGAATGATCTCGGATATACACGAATCAAGTACTCGTCTAATTGAAATAGTTAATGATTTCTTGGATGTATCAAGAATTGAACAGGGTAAGATGTCCTTTTCATTTGAGTCTCTGGACATAGGCGAAATTGTCAGGTCGGTCTTTGCTGAAATGCGGATAGTGGCCGACCAGAAAAAACTATCACTTGCGTTTGAAGAAAAAACAAAGCCCTTACCAAAGGTGTGGGCTGATAAAAACCGGTTGACGCAAATCGTGTATAACCTTGTTGGTAATGCAGTGAAGTTTACTGAAGCCGGAGGTATTACTGCTCGTGCCTCTGTTGAGGGTGATGTGGTGAAGTTGCGGATTATCGACACAGGTCATGGCATATCACGCGAAAACCAAAAGCTGCTGTTTCACAAATTTCAGCAGGCAAGTGACAGTATATTAACGCGCGATGATACGCGCGGTACGGGCCTGGGGCTATATATTTCCAGCTTGATCGCGAAGTCTATGCATGGAGAGTTGGTGCTTGAACATTCAGAACCGCAAAAAGGATCTAGCTTTATGATAACTATCCCGTTAGCCGCAAAGGGCCAAACCTCGGCAATACAGCGGTTACGGTAGGCCTATAAATCAAGGTCAAGTGCTATACTTTTAGTAGTTAAACTATCAAATAAAATAGCCTAATAAACGAATATTGTTATGTCTCCAGAAAGATACACTGATGTTTTAGAGCAGCACCCAAATATGCCGGACGAGCTTAGGGAACATGTGACCAGGCTTGCAGTTGAGGCGGGTGAGCTTGGCTTAATCGCACAAAGTCTGGAAAGTGCACACGCCCCTCTGTGGCCTAGTCAGGGCATAGGCATTCAGCGAGCACAGAATTCGGGGCATCACATGAATACTAGTATGGGCGGTACGATATCTACTGAAAATGTGCTGACACAAGAGGCTGCTCACGAAAGCGATGACGGGAGCCCTCTGAGTGATATTCTCAAAGATATCAAGGCGTTCGCAAATGGAGAAATTGAAGACTCGGAGGCTTCGGGCGACATTGGTTATTATAAGTGGCGATCTATGATAGATATGGCAACTGAACAGGTTGCCGATGCACCGACACAAGCAGAGCAGACAGACCGGCTGTCGCGACTCATTGGAGGTGTGAGCTATTTATTGGAGAGCTCTCATTCTTCTCCGGACTCGGAATATGATCAAGCTGCTGAGTGTATTATTACGGCACTGGAGTCATGGCGGTTCGCGGATAAGCTTATTCCTTCTCTTAGAGAAATCTATCTTGATGGGTCGGATAAAACATCACAGGCGCTTCGTACTATGATGACTAGTTTACTTGGGAAAACAGATAGGTATGATAGGGTCGGCGATAAATACAGCATGGATCTGCTGACTGAAATCTACGAGGAAGATTTCGTTGATCTTTATAAAAGAGCATACTATTACGCTGACCCAACACTTTTCGAGGTTTTTACGGCTGAAGACGCTAAAAAACACATAATAGACGACGCGCTAAAAAATCCAGAACTTTTGCAGATGTACACACCGGCGCAAGCAACTAATATACAACGCGAAGCTGCTCAGCGCGTACTCAGGGAAATTGCTCCAAATTTGCCCGGTACGATTGCTCAAGACTTGTTCTTTGCTGCGTATTCAAGAACCGAACCTAAAGATGTTAAAGATCACGAAGCACGTGCCGAGGCGTTAAATGATTTACTCGTTAAGGCTATTGAAAATACAGACAAACTTGGCCTTACAGCAGTTCAACAATTACATCGTCATGCAGGCATCATCAACTTTGATTACTATACAGCTGAACAGTTAGAGGTAATGAATAAAACCATAGAATATGATGGGCAAACGCTCGAGCATCTCAGAGAGGGTGATCTGACAGTTGTTTTTGTAGATGCCTTAGGAGATCACAATGGAGCTTTAAGCACGGTAAGTTCGATCTATGGCAAGCCAAGTGGCAGAACACTGTTTTTCGAAATTCATAGTCCTGAAGATTATGATAAATATAAAGCCTTCTTGCGGACGCGTGACCTTAAGCCATCAACTATTGTTCTAGCTAATCATGGTTCACCAGGCTATTTGGCTATTGGCAATGGTCAGCGCAAAGAAAAGAGTTGGCGTGTTGTCAAAGACCATGAAGGGCATGAGGTGGTCACTGAAGTAGAGGAAGATAGGGTGGGCTATGCTGTTACTAATGAGCAAGGAACACTTACGAGTGGCGAGCAAGAAAGAGAGAAATTCCCAATTCTTTCAGTCGTGGGTGACCTACGGATGTATATGCAACCAAGCAGAGGCATTGATGATTCTTGGAAAGATGCTGGTTATTGTAAAATTATTCTTAACGCCTGTAGCCAAGACAAGCTAGTTCCGCCGACGACTACAACACCTGAACGTGAGCCGGTTACCGAAACCATTGCTAGAGCAGTCGGACCCGATACAATGATTGTTGGCGGTAATAAAGTTATTGGTCTTGACGCTACGGAAAAGGGGTTGAAGATGGTTGGCTTTGAACGCCAACCTGATGGTTCATATAAAGAATTAGGGTTTATGCCGATATCCGTTTTACGTGTTGGCGTTGATGGACACATTGTTAGAGGGCAAGTCGATGAACTTATACTACGGCAATAAAGGAGAGCGCTATGTCTGAGATTCCTGTTACTATTTTTGATATGTCTGAAGGGGGTGAGGGAGCGGCAGCGCAGCTCGAAGTTGCTAAAGAGAAATGCACAAGACTGCTTGATGGTTGGCGGGCGCGGCAGGGCGTGGAAGGTGACGACTCTGTTAGAAGATCGTATGCTTTTTTATCAGGCGATCATATTACGGTTGACTCTCTGTCGAGCGCGGAAGCTGTCACTGTGCGTAAGACGCCCGAAGGAGTAGAGCGGAAATATCAGTGGGGCTCTGGTGGTGTACTTACGATTCCAGATAGTGACGCATTAGTTGCTCCTGCAGATTATGACGCGTTTGCACGCGACCTTTTTGACGCGATTAACTATGCGTGGGCAGATGGCACAGAAGTAGAATAGACTGGTTCAGAGGCGCCTATCCGCGCAATTATGTCATGGCGAAATGCAGTATTAGATCGCCTACCATGGTACTATAGTAAATCATTACGGGCTGTTGGTGGTGAGCGCCTATAAAATGGCGAAAGACCGGTGTGGGCAGATGACTGAAGTCTGGCATGCACATATGAACCGCGTATCCTTAGAAAACACAGCCAACTTTCAAATGGCACCTTCCCTGCATCCAGCGATGCCTATTACTGAGGCGCGGATCATTTGTGGGTGGACGCTGACAGCCGAAACGACACCATGGTATAACGACACGGCTGACCATATTACCAATGAATACGGCGTTGCTACAGAAGTTGTGTCGCTGCCAAACCCAGATCGTCCACGACTTGCGGAAGCGGTCAAGTGTATCAAGGACAGCGTTCGTGACCCTGAATCAACACTATTTATTGCGCATAGCCTAGGGTTTACTAGTATGGTGCACTACGCCGTTAGTGAGTGGGCTCATGATCCAAAGCATTTTCGCATTGGCGGACTAGTAAGTGTGGCTGGCAATGTTACGCCCGTAGGCTTTGATGAGATATATGATCATTTTATTCCTCAGACTCCGCGAAGTTCACGTGCGGCAGTGCGGCTTATGCGTTACTTGCGTATCACCGATCGTGCAGCGCAAACGTTTGGTTTACTATATGGGCAACATGACCCATTTGTTTCTATGGGCCATGCCGATCTAATCAGTATGATTCTGCGTATCCCTATTGCCGTAGACCCGCAGGCTGCGCACTTCTCTGAAGAGCATGAAAGTAACGGAGTACGTATTCCCAAGTGTACGGAAAACAGGCTGCTTAAGTCTATGATTGGACGCATGATTATGGATAGTCGACCGCCAAGCTTAGAGAACAAATTACTAACACCAGCGATGCCGGCTCATTACATGCGCTACCGGGGCAGAGATATGATTGCTGGCCCAAATGTTCTATTACGGCCAGGACAGGAGCGGCGTGGCTACCCGGCAATAATGTAATAAAAGCTGTATATCGTACTGGCGGCAGCGTTAGTGGGGGCGATCTGAATAGTAAATGAAGTTGCACCTACCGCAGAGACCCGTGCGGTAAGCGAGCCAGTCGCACCGCCAATTGCTGAAGTGGGCATTAGTATGACTGATTTTGGCGGTGAGCCATAGGTGGCGTTGAGAGTAATGGTGGTATCGCAAGTTGTTGGCGCTCCAGTGCCAGTGGTGATTGTGAACGATCCGGCCACATCGGTCGACCCAGCTGTAACTGCCGTACTAGAGCCGCTGCCACAATTGGTAGGCGTGGCTGCTGTTGGGGCTGTGGTTTGGGTGGTTGTTAGGTGAGCATTTGCGAGGCTAAGTGTTGCGAATGTAGTTGGCGTACCGGTGATGCTAATGTGCATGCCGGCCGTATCGGCAGTAAAGAGTGGTGTGCTATTGGCGGCTTGTATTTGAAAGGCGGTGGTGGAGTCGTTGCCAGGTGTCGGCTGAACCAGCATTGTTCCAATAACAGAAGTGATGATATTTGAAGTGCTATTACCCAGTTGAATACTGGAGGCATTGAAGTTGCCGATGTTGAGCATGCCGGTGCCCGGCGTGTCAAAAATAGGGGCGTAGACCGAGGTTGTAGTGTTGATGGCACCGTTTACATCCAGCGCATATTGTGGGTTGCTGTTATTGATACCAATGTTCCCCGTGGCTGTAATGTGCAGCCTATCAAACATCGTATTGGGATTACTGCCGCTGATAATTTGCAAAGGTGTACTACCAGGTACTGCCGGATTAAGCACTACAGCGGCTTCTGCCCAGTCGGCCTGAGTACTTTGCCAACTAAGATTCATAAGGCCGCCAGTAGCTGCTACATCAGCGCCACATCCCGTAGTGAAAAAGAACTGCGAAACGGCCCACCTAACAGTTTCGCCGGGTGTTAGCGGTGTGCATGAATCTGTGCTGCTATCTCTGTCTAGGGCAAACCCATCAACCACGATTTGGCTAGTGCTGGTGGTTGTTATGGCTAGGCTAGTTGCTTGTGTGCCAGCGTTTGCGCCAATAGCGGTCACAGGCGTGCCAAAGGGAGTAGTTTGGTTAACGTTGTAGTATGAGGCTGCACCCATAGTGGTACCTGCACCACCGTTGGTCGTTGAAAGTGTAAATGTACCGCTTGGAGGGTTTAACAGATACCAAAGTTTAGCATCAACACCACTTGCAAACCCTTGGCCAGAAACAGCAGAGGCAAGTAGGGTCAGTGGGCGGCCGTCATAGGTAAGCCCGGTTGCCGCATAGTTTGTCATGACCATAAGGAGGCGTCCCTGGTGTGTCCCAACCGTAAAGCTCATAGATAGCAAACCACCGCTAGAAACTACCTTGTCGGCATTATCTAGCTGAATACCACCTTGCGCGGATTGACCAGTCTCAAGAATAACGTCACCACCATTAGCGCCGCCAGTACCGTTAGATCCTTGGATAATAAAGTTGACGCCCGTAACGTCGTTGCCAACTCCTGCGCCAGCGCGAATAGTCGTAGCAGTAGGGGTAGCGCTGTCGTTACCGAGAACTAGCTGACCATTCGTCGTATTAATCGTGACAACATTTTGGCTAGCGATGTTTTTTACTTGGAAAGCAGCAGTTGAATTGGTTGTTGATTGTAACCGCAAGGCGGCTGTGGCAGTAACTGTTGTTCCGGACTGGCTGAGTAGTGAGCCCTGGATGCTGCTTGGCGAGTTAAAGAATGCCAATTGTCCGGTCTGACCATTCCCGGCAAGGCCGCTACCAGATATGTTGGTTACATTTGTTATAAAATTATTCGTTACTGAACTAGCCCCACCAGCTCCTTGTAGATACACAAAGCCTACCCCATCGTAATAACCCACTTGGTTTGCCGTTTGATCGTAGTAAAGCTGTCCGGCGGTAGGTTCAGCTGGCTTAGTTGAGGGCTGTAAAACAACAGAGCCATTAACTGCTATATTGCCATTAATCGTGAGAGTGCTTGTAGTTTGAGAAGTGCTAGTGAGCTGCTCGGCTAAAGCAGACAGGGACGTCGTTTGCGGCTTAAACCGTAAGCTGGGGTTCGTTTTTTCTAGACTAGCATTAAGGGTTTGTTTGCTTGCATTAAGATTATGCAACAAGAGCGCAATGCCTATGAGTATGCCTATACTAATTAGTGAGAAGGCCAGTAGTCTACGAATTCGTTGTCGTTTTAGATTGGGGTCTTTTGGCGGCGGCTGGTTAGTAAAACTTACTAAAGGGGTCTGATCTAATACGCCCGATGGGCGCAGTGCGGTGTCGGTTCGCTGTATATTTGGTGTTGGCTGTAAGGGGCCGTCCATCTATTTTATTTTCTTTAGGAATATATTTATTTACACCTAGACAACAAATCGAACATCATTACTGATGTGCTACAGTCGTCTCACCTATAAGAACGTACCCTGTTAGTATAGCAGCGTATCTACCACCTTACAACAGGCTTATGGTTTAGCTAAAGAGAACACCATATACAACACCAATGGTAATGAGTAGCACTCCAATTGCGGCGACAATGGCGTCGACTAACCCTTTTCGGATCGCTGATTCTGCCAACGGGTTGCGGCCGATTGAAATCATCTGGCTCCTAATAGCGACATACAACATAATGGTTGCCGCGATAAAGCCGAGTAGTAGCGCGCATGTTCCTAGTAGTACTCGTAGCGGTGAAACCTGTTTGCCGGTGAGCGTATTGGCAATTGATTGCAAAAAAGGTGGCAGAATTGACGCAATTGACGCTTCTGGAGCTGCCGCAGAGTAGTAACTTACAGTAACTGTGATGGGTAGCAGGCCAACATGCACTGATGCCTTTTGCCCGTTGGTGGTCGTGAAGGTTTTGGTGACCGTTTTGGTAGAGCTTAAATTTGCTTGAGCTGTGCCAACTATTTCTGAGGCGGTTGTGGCTTTCATGCCGATGCCACTGATTGGTGAGGCGGTTACTTTATCTCCCGCTTTCACGGGCCCATTAATATCGCTTACAAATGCATCAACGGTACCGCCAACCGCAACTTGTACGCTGCCTTGCCCACTGTTTGATAGCTCAATTAGTGGCTTGCTTGTAGCCACCCCAATAAGTGCGGCTGCACTGCTACTTGAGGCAGGTGTTACTAAGCTTGATTTAGATGTGGTAAGGCTAACGAGTGTCCCTTGTGTGATGTTGCCGCTGTCAGTTTGATAGGATTGAGAAATAGCGCTCGAAGCAGTGGCAATGGACGATGGGCTCAGTAGTATCAAGTAAGAAATAACACTAATAGCTGTCAATATGCGCGGCGGTTTGTTACGAGTTTTCATAGTAGTCTACTTACATCATAACGCTTTATAGCAGTATGGCGATTATGGTTTTAATGATAGCATACGGATGATTAAAGACTGCCAAAGCTTAAGAAGCGATCGTTTGCATGTGCTTTCTTGTTAGAAAAGGATTATAGCTATAAAGATGGTAAAGGGTTGTTAGACACGAGGTCTGAAAACGGTAACTGAGAGCAATATAATTCGCCATATTCCAGTGGTATAATCGGTATGTCCATCTCGGTACTACTAAGAATGCGGGCCGTTTCCTCTGCATATTGTAACGGGACTTCAATATGCGTCACGTTTGTGAGTGGTATGGGTAGCTGTGATCTACTCTCACACCGGCCTATAGCTTTTGACGTATCTACTTCTTCAAATGCATTACTTTTGAAGCCGATTAATATCGGATAGTTACCCGGAATGTCGGACCCACTATCAAGCGCGTCATACATATCACACCTGACGGGGTTAAGCTTTACTTTATCGCGCCATTGGACTGCAATGGGCAAGGCCGTTTTTCTGTAATTATCCCAATTTGATTTACGCCAAAGATTTGATTCAAAGAAAGTGTGAAATGGTACTGAGGCCATAAAATACTTGCCCCAAAAGCTAGGAGTCCCATAGCGATACGCTACATCTTTTGGGTTGCGATGCATATCCGCATAGGGTCTTGCGTACATGCGTGCCCGAGATGTAGAAACGAATTCGCCCTTTCCTGTTTTTAGGTCCATAGCATCGAGGTGTGGCCGTAAGCCACTCTCGGCTACCATGCCTTCAAGTACATCAACGATGTTGCCATTACGAACCTGGTATCGCCCAGTACCATGCCAACGCCATACGCTAGTATATACTGCGCCAATTTCTTGGTAGTTTGGCTGTTCAATGGGTGGCGTGCCGCATTCCCTAATCTTTGTAGCGGCGCGTCGGTTTATTAGCCGCAAACTAAGCGATCTGGCTTGCTTACGATTGCATCTATCCATGTATAAAATGCACGCAATTCGTCCTAAAACCTGAGGACAGTCACGCAAACGATTACGAGTTAAATACTCAAGTCCATCATCTAAATAATAGTCGTGAAAAGCCTGCTTTATATCCATAGTTAATAGTACCAAGGCGGCGCATAGTCAGTGTACAAGTATACATTTGCTTTGCTCAAGCTGAATTAGTAAGATCTACCAATATGATTACACTAGCCCATGAAGAGGGTCCGTTCCCTTTCACACAGGATGATCTTGCTCCTGATCGACTGGCTTTTGGCGTAGAACATACGTTGGCAGATTTTGCGCTTTGGCGTGATAGCCATCCGAAAGAGGTTGCCGACCACGTCAATGGGCACACCGAGGCACTAGAGGCGACGGTCGCAGAATACAGCTTTGGATCTCGCTTGCGTCGCCGCGTAGTGCCATATGAAGGGCGAGCATACAGAGATCGCAAGTTAGCAGAAGAGGTTGGCTTCTTTTGTGTGTATAACATGGCCGAGATGCCAAGTCCGGATGCTGTAAACGCTTTTTGCAATACGCCGCTTGCGGGTGTATTAACTGACGAAAAAGTATTTGTTAGTCAAGATATTAGAAACGGCCTTCTTTCCGCCATAGAGACTAACTTACCAGCGCTACGTGGCGCCGAAGAAGTGCCTTGGCTTGGCGAACAGCTACAAAGATTAGGGCGCATCCTGCCCGAGCATGTTCTTAGAGAAGGCGGCCTTGGAAAAGCGGCTATGCTTATTGCAAGTATCTTGACTATAGCAACCTATGATACGATCCATGAGCCCGAAGAAGTGCAAAGGCAACACTTACGGCGCATAATACCTGCAGCATACGCGTATGGAGCAACGTATCCAATCATTGACGATACGCTAGAAGACGGGAACTATGTATCCGTTGAAGACCGAGAGCGGTATCATCAGACTATACTACAAGGCCTGCGAACGGGTGAGGCCATTGACATCTCGCGGCTGCCAGACCATCCATTGGCTGAAGAATTGGAACGTGCCTACCATATCCTGCTTGGCACCTTTTCTTTCAAAGAGTATCGCAATCTGTATTATGCTGGTGAATCAATGTTTTTGGCACAAGAGCGTGACTCAAATAGGACTGCTGAGGATGTAGCTCTTGGCGGCCTGGAAAGCTTGTATCCGGATATCTTCGTGAAAGCAGCTATGACGCGTATAGTTGCTAACATTATCGGCCAGCGTCGACCGAAGGACGGTTTTTATGCGCGTGCTATTAATGCCACCTTTCTTAACCAATTTAGAGATGACCTATTTGATAGGCGTGCAGATCAGCAGGCTGGAAATATTACACCGTTTACATATGGAGCGGATGCAGGTGTTAAGTCTTTGTATGACCTCTTTGCCTACAGTGCTTACATGACGTCTGAAATTTTTGCGGGAGATCCAAGTACGAGCAAAGTACTTGTCGATCATAATGCGGCTAAACTGGCTGTCTATCTTCACGCAGATCGTGAGTTATCCGAGCGGGTTGTTCGGTCGCCAGAAACTACGATAGAAATTGCTCGGTTTGTCCTAGCAGCGACCGGACTATCACGTCGAATGGTTAAAAGCCCAAGTTTACTGCCACGAGATGTTAGGCTACAGAAAGATGCCATAAAACTGTTTGAGGGTAGGCGACAGACGGATATCGACCCACGGACATTCGTTTCTGACAGGGTTGCTTATATTAACCAAGTTATTGGGAATTATTACGCAGAGCGAGGTGGGCCGCTCGACAAAGTAGCGCGATACACGTTGGAGTCTGGAGGGAAACGTTTGCGACCCGCCTTAACATTAATGCTGGCTGAGGGCCTCGGAGTGGATTGCAAGACGGTCGAACCGTTACTTGTTGCTATTGAGCAGTATCATACGGCCAGTCTTATTTTTGATGATTTGCCCGCTCAGGATAATTCAGCTGAGCGCAGGGGTAGACCCACCGCCCATATACTGTTTGGCGAAGCTAATGCCCAGCTGGCTGGTATTGCTATGCTGTCTCAAGGTTTTGGCCAGCTTAATGAGCTTGCTAAGTATTATCCGGCCGATGTAGCTTTAAAAATTGTTGATTATTTTGGTACGGTGATGGGGCCAGAAGGTTTGTGTCGCGGTCAAGAGCTTGACCTCAGAATGGAAAGAGAAGGGAGGGTTGCTGAGTATGAGGAGATCATAGAGATGTATAAGCTTAAAACGTCGACACTTATTGAGGCTGCGTTAGTCCCACTTATGATGCTCAAGAAAAGACCCATGGTAGAAATAGAGAGCATTAGGAAATACGCATACCATGCAGGGGTTGCATTTCAGATACGAGATGACATTCTTGATCTCGGAGGTGACCCTGATCTATTGGGAAAAGACGTAGGTAGTGATGAGCAAAAAATCAATATTGCACGTCAGTATGGTCTTGCAGAGGCTGAAAAGGCAATGCACATGCATTTAGATGCAGCTGTAGCTTGTTGCCAAGCGCTGCCATTTAATACAAAACTGCTTGAAGGTATAGTGAGTCACTTTGTAACTCGTAATAGGTAGCGTGGTATAAAGCAATAGTCAAACTAGCCATGGTTTTTGGTTGTTGCATACGCCGGCAGACCTATTTTAGACCGTACAGACCGCAGTGCGCCTGATGCAATTGTAGGAACTAGTACATCGGCAAAATGTAAACGCAGCGATCGTCTAATGGAGTCTTTCACTGCGGGGCTAATTGTAGGCGGTATGACATCATAGCACCAATCTGGAGGGGAGTTTGTCATCAATGAAAACACTCTTGTTGGAGAGGTCCCGCCTGAAGAGATAAGTGTGGCTAGAATGCGTGACATAACCGCACTGCGATAACCATGAACATAAGGAAGTATGTGTTTGCGACCCAAAGTGTCGCCATAGGGAATGGTCTGTATAGCAAAGGAACCATCTAATTCTCGTGCCATTGGCGGAAAAAGATCGACAAGCGTCGCCCCTCTTTGCGGATCAACTTGGAAATTGGTGGCTCTTGCATCAATTGGAGTGACAAGCTTTCCGGTATTGTGTAATGATCTCATGGCAGCTATTTGTTCCAGGAGCTGCTGCGTTGCCTGGAAGCGTTGTTCAGAAGTAGTCTCACATAGGTTTACGCCCGGTACAACTGGCATAGTGTGTCGTACTGCATAGCCGCCATATAATTTGACGACTGCGATACTAGTAATTGGGGCAGCGGGTAATGGCTCTGAGCTAAGCGATTGGCTGTATGCCTGTAAATTGTCCGCTAGAGTTGTAGCGGTTTGCTCATCTGTTAAGTATGCCGAAGTCTTCTCTAAATAGTCGCCAACCATTAGCTTCGTCGTAGAAAGACCCGTCTCGTAAGGTGAAAAAGACACGCTCATAGGCAACTATATATTATGTAACCAAGAGGGCTGAATATGAAATCTTGCTAGCCATTATTAATAAAGTTGCATTCCTTCCGGAGCTACTTACGACCGAAGAACTGGAAGGGCCCGCGTGTATTATGGTACCGGTGATGAAGAAATGCCTATGGCAGAAGGTGATATGGATGAGCTACTCCGTAAACTTCTTGCAGCTGGGGATACGCCTGAGAATCGCGAGATGATCGGAGCATTCTACTACGACCAGTTCCACAGGAGGTTAGGCGACCAAGAGCTTGGGAAGCTTGCTATAAGAGCGCTTGGTGAGCCTAATTGGCCGTACTGAGCACTGCGATTTACTATCTCTCAAGAGGGTGGCTAATAGCTTCTTGGCTTACCCAATCTCGGGTTAGCATTGTCATAGGCACTTTAACCCTGACCGTCTTTTTATCACCAACATTCACGTACATAATTACATAGCGTGAGCCATCTTCATCGTGCTCTTCGGTGAGTGCGCACGCGTAGACAACACGCCGCTCAGCATGAAGTTCTGCTTCTTCCATATCACTTGTTAAGTTAACAAATTGGTCAGGGTGAATAAGGGGTGTAGTGTCGATATGGTCGATATAGAGTAGCCCTTCGTCATTAATGACTAGACGAGCGGCACCGATCGCATAAATATATACGCCATCCACTATATTCATACCATGTAGTGGGAAGATTGCTTCGCGTTCATTGAGCCATATCGGCGGTCCAGTTGTACCTAGCTTATGTAATGCCCATGGGAGATCGGTAGGGAGGTCAATATATTGTGTGTGTACTGCTTCCACGCCATCGTAACGCATCACTTGTAAACGGTGGTTGTTGTCATCACCGTCCGGCCTGAAAAGCCATAGGTTTTGCTTGCCTATTGGCGTCATATTTTTGCCGTGTGGTTCCTCGAGCTCACCAGAGGGCATACGAATTGCCTCTACCACATATGGCTCGGGCAGCTCACCCGCTAATAGGTCTTCAAATTCTGCTTCAAAAATGGCGGGGTGAATATTCCAGCCTTCTGCACCTATCTCCGTGATAACATGTGTGCCACCAATGGCCCAACGGCCCAGTGAAACTTCCATCAAACGCAGATCTTCAAAGGTTCGGCGCTTATTGTCGCCGATTTCTTCGGCTTGGGCTAGAACTTGGGTGGCCATAACCTCATCTGTATCGCGCCATACAGTTGCCCACACCTCGCAGATATCCGCCTGCTCGTCTATTTTGCCGGCTTGAGCGAGTTCAATCATCCGTCGGCCAACTGCAATTTTTATATCCCCAGATTGTGCAAGCCCGACGTTTACTAGCCTTTCCACTTCAAGCGGTAGGGTCTCTACTATGATTTCTGTACTTGCCCCTTGGGTTTGCAAAGGGACCGTTAACTCAGACATGTTTCTCCTAAGCTATTACTACTATTATAGCAATAGCTTCATGTCTATATAAAGCTCAAAACTCCATACTACTTGGCAAGTAGTAAGATTGTCAGCGTACGGCATCCATTAGCTGGGCTGCTCTTCGTAAGGCGCCCTGAGCACCCGAACCGTCGGGAATAGCAAATACATCGGGTGGCGTATAGGCGTGGGATGGACGGGTTGCTCGTATTCGTCTAGCGAAGAGTCCATTCTGATCCTTTAGCCAAGGGAGTAAGCCTGGCAATGACCCACCGGTTAAGGCAAAGGCCTCTACTTCGTGCTGGGCGGACGAGTCTCGAACGGCGGTTCCAAGTACTCCAGCGCGTAGCTGCATAATACGGATGGCATCTTTTACTCCACGTAGCGTCGCATCTTGAGCGATGATCAAGCCGAAATCAGTCTCGGTATCATTGTGTGTCGATTCCAGCTTATCGGCATATGATGGAGTGAGGATCTCTGCTATACGCATGACTTGAGCTCCAGCTATCACCTCTTCAACGGTTACAATATCACTATCCTTATCGGTATTCGACTTTCTTGCCTGTCGAATGCCTTGAAGAATAGCATCTTCCTCAACTCCTAGGGCTTGGAAGCCGACATGCCCACCATGTAGGGATGTAATCTGCTCATAGTCTCCGACTATTCGTCTCAATGCAGTGCCATAGCCACTACTTACTGTGGCGGCAACAGTGCTTCTATTGGGAAACAAGGGGCTTACGTTTCTATTATTATCTACCAATTTAACCAATTGATCTGCTGCAAGCCCGCCCAGGTTCCAAGCGATTGCTTCGACATCATTCATACCTTCTGACGGACAGCCAAATACTTCTGCAGTGAGTGCGGGGTCAATATCTTCGTCTGCTTTAAAAGAATGATAGACGCCGTTTCCTATATCGGAACCATCCACGGCGTGTACAACTGCTCCAATAACTAGTCCGGATGCCCTTAAGAGGCGATGGGTTCTTTCTTGTAGGCTTCCTGTTGGATCTACAAGGGGTATTCTGTCTATAAGAAAGGGTTCATCGTCTGGTCCAAGTGTATAGGCCCTTACTCCTGTTCCACCATAGTCTAAACCAATCGCCTGACACTCAGCCATAGAACCCTCCGTAAGTTACTAATGAAAAATTATACTGAAACTATTTGATCTTTCAAACCCTGGTCGTTACCAGTAGCCACTGGTTTGTCTTATTTCGCGAGTCGTTGTTCATGTTTGACCGTAGCAGGATATCCCACAGCTACAGTCTGGATGTTCATGCTAAACTATACCGTCATTACGTAGCAAGAAAGGGGAATATGCATAAGATTGTAAACGCGATCCGTGCTAGTACTTTCCTAAAGCACAACGCTATTTTCTTCTTTGGTGCCGTAGCTGCGGGCGCACTTAATTACGCCTTTTATCCAGTACTAGCAAGGCTACTCTCTACTAGTAATTTTGGAGAAGTACAGGCACTATGCTCGCTTTTTGCGCAGGTTAATATTTTCTTAGGAGTCCTTGGTCTGCTGACGGTAAACATTGTAGCCAATACTAAGCAGAGTGGAGAGCGTGACCGAATCATTATTGAACTAGAGAAACTAGCACTTCTGATAGGGGCGCTACTTGTAGTGGCTACGCTCATTATGGGTTCTAGTCTAAAACACTTTTTTCACTTTACTAGCGCTTGGCCTTTTGTATGGCTGGCAGCGGCAGTCCTGGTCTCGGTGCCGCTTATGTTCCGTAATTCTTTCTTACGAGGACGGCAAGCATTTGGTCTAACCTCGATACTTGGTGTGATAGCCGCAGGCGTTGATTTACTACTTGCAGTGGTATCCGTGTTGCTTCACTTGCAGACAACAGGCGTGATGGTTGCGCTAGTGGTCGCGCAATTCCTGACGTTTATATATAGCTCGTGGCTTGCCAGGCGCAGAGGTTTTAGCGGTAGATGGCATGAAACCTTACTAAAGCTCCCTGATATGCGTGTTATTACGCCAGAACTAGGATATGCCACTGTCGTCTTAGTTAGCTCACTAACTATTACCGGGCTGTATAGTATCGATACGATTGTGGTAAAACACTGGTTTGATGCACATACGGCGGGCCTATATGCTGGTATTGCTACGGTTGCGCGGATTATTTTCTTTGTTACGGCGTCAATAGCACAGGTTTTGTTACCTTCGGTGCGTATGAATCAGTCCGCAAAATCCAATCAGCAGGTGCTCACAAAATCATTAATTTTGCTGGTGAGCATTGGTGGGGGTGTGCTGCTACTATTTATGCTACTACCGAAACTTGTGATGGAAACACTGATGGGGCAGCGCTTTTTGCCGTATGCTTCGCTGCTGCCACGGCTTAGCATAGTTATCTTCCTCATATCAGTCATTAATCTGTTCATGCTGTATCATCTGGCTTTGCGCCGCTACGCAGTCGTGCTAATTGCAGTCTGTGGTGCTGTCGTAACCACCGCACTTTTTGCTATGCATCATCACAGCTTAGCTGCAATCATAAATGACCTATTGTGTAGTTGTACCCTAGTTGCAGTACTGCTAGGTGTGTGGTCTATAACCGTGAGGCCGGTCTCTGTGCCGATGCCAGATCTGGACGAAGCGTAATCACAAATTATGATCGCTAGCTGTTGGCTATCCAACAGTTTGTACTTTTATGGTTGTGCTAAAATCCCACAGACATTGACATGAGTCGTTGATGTCTCTTAGGTATGTCATACGCATACAAAGCACCTGTCGAATATTCCAGATATGTAGCCGATCTGCTGAACAACTATCAAACTAGCCACGAGTGATATATCTCGAGGGAAGGGGGAAGTGTGGGAGAGCAAACCATATCAATTATCATTCCGATGTATAACGAGGCGCCCAATTTGCCACCTCTGTATAGTGAGCTTAAGCTATGTATCGCCAGACTCAAGAAATACAGATTTGAGATCATCTTTGTAGATGATGGGAGTAAGGATGACTCTGCTGCAGTAGCAAGGCGGCTAGCAAAGCGCGATCGACGACTCAGAGTACTAGAGCTCTCCCGTAATTTTGGTAAAGAACCAGCTATGACTGCCGGTCTGCGCGCAGCTAAGGGTGATGCTGCGGTCATAATTGATGCTGACATGCAAATGCCACCGCGGCTTATCGGGAAGTTCGTCAAAAAGTGGGAAGAGGGTTCCGAGGTGGTAATTGGCGTTTTTGGAAATCGCAACACAAGTCGTTTGCATGCTGTTGGGTCGCACTGGTTTTACCGTATTATGCAGCAGATATCCACTACCGAGGTCATACCACACGAAACAGACTATCGGTTAATAGATCGGAAGGTTATCAATGAGTACAATCGGCTGACCGAGCGTAATCGAATTGCGCGTGGTTTAATTGATTGGCTTGGATTTAAACGTTCAACGATCTCGTTTGAGCAAGAACCTCGGTTGAATGGTAGGCCTGCATACACCTACCGGAAGCTCGTTGGATTAGCGGTAAATAGTTTTACCGCTGAAAGTTTGGTGCCACTTAAACTAGCGGGCTATCTAGGGACAACAATTCTCCTGCTTGCTATACCTACAGGCGGAGTTATGACGATAAATCGCCTAGTATATCATTGGCCAATTCGTGGCACGGCCTTTCTGGCAATTTTGATTGTAGCTCTGGTGGGAGTAGTTTTAGCGTGCCTTGGTTTGATGGCGCTGTATATTGCTCGCATCCACGCCGAGGCAAGCAACAGGCCGTTGTATGTTGTACGCGATGATTATCGGGCCGAGCGCCGGTCTAGAGAAGAATACGCATACGTACCAGAAGGAGAAGTTGTATTTGAGGGGGCCATCGAGAGATGAAGCTGCTGTGGCTGGCTTGGAAGGATATAAAACACCCCGAAGCTGGGGGTGCTGAGTTGGTAGCCCGCGAACTGTGCCGGCGATTAGTAGACGAAGGCCATGAGGTGACACTGCTTACTTGCGGCTATGATGGTGCAGGTACTACGCAATTTGAAGATGGTATACAAATAGTACGTGTTGGTAGCAATCGGTATTTGCACCCGTTTCAGGCGCTTACGTATTATTTGCGACATTTGCGTGGCAACTTTGATGTTCTTATCGAAGAAGTTAATGGTGGAGCACCGTACTTTAGTGTGTTATTCGAGAGGAAGGCTCGTCGTTTTTTGCTTTATCACCAGTTGGCACGACTTAATTGGTTGTATGAAATCAGGCAGCCCTTCGGCTATCTGGGCTATTACGGCTTAGTGCCGGTTGCTACGCGGCTTGCAAGCTTTGCTCATGCGCCAGTTATTACTGTTTCCGAGAGCACGCGTCACGTATTGGCGGGATATGGCTTCCGACCAGATCGCACGCACGTTATTTCCGAAGGCTTAACAATTAGGCCAATAGAAAATTTAGCAGATGTTAAAAAGTTTACGCATCCAACGCTCCTTTCGCTCGGAGCAATGCGGGCTATGAAACGTACCGTTGATCATATTGCTGCGTTTGAGTTTGCAAAGCAGCAAATCCCAGATCTGCAGCTGAAGATAGCTGGTAAGACAAGCGGAGCATATGGCGAAAAGGTGCTGGCATATATGCGCAATAGTAAATACTCAGCCGATATCGAATACCTCGGTGTAGTTAGCAATGCGAATAGAGCACTGTTAATGCAGCGTGCGCATCTCATTATGCAGACAGCAGTAGAGGAGGGCTGGGGCCTAACGATTACAGAAGCGGCTAGTCAAGGGACTCCGGCGGTTGCGTATGACGTGGCTGGATTGCGTGATAGTGTCCGCAATAACGTTACTGGTATTTTGACTAAAGAAAACCCAGAGGCGCTCGGCCAGGCTATGGCGCATCTTTTGCAAATGCCAGCATTGTATGACCGCTTTCGAAAAGCTGCCTGGAAATGGAGTCACAGCATTACCTTCGACCAAAGTTACAAGGATTTTAAAGCCGCACTGGGGGTTATATGAACCAGCCGTTTGTATCTGTTATTGTTACCACCAAGAATAATCATCCAACACTCAATGCCTGTCTTAAGAGCATCACTACTCAGACGTATCAAAACATGGAGCTTATTGTTGTGGACAATAGTTCCACTGACGACACCGTAGATATAGCTAGGCAGTACACTAGCCTAATTTTTACTTATGGTCCGGAGCGTTCTGCACAGCGCAACTATGCTGCGCATCATGCGAAGGGTAACTACTTGCTCATCATTGACTCTGATATGGAGCTAGGGGGCGAAGTAGTAGATGCATGTGTGCAGCAAGTTCTGGGTTCGCCTGATACAAAAGCGGTAATTATACCAGAAGAGTCATTTGGTAAAGGCTTTTGGGCACGTTGCAAAAACCTAGAACGTTCATTTTACGTTGGTGTTGACGCAATTGAAGCGGCACGGTTTATTAAAGCTGATGTTTTCCGGCAAGTTGGTGGGTTTAACGAGGAACTAACTGGTGGAGAGGATTGGGACTTAACCTGGCGCCTTCGTGAGCAAGGCCAGGTTGCACGGGTCCAGGAATATATACGCCACAACGAGGGCCACGTACGCTTTAAGACATCTGCTCGTAAGATGTACTACTATGGCCGACATGCTGCTGCCTATTTTGCGGCGAACCCTACTACTTCAGTTGTGCGCAATGCTTCCGGACCGTTTGCTCGCTACAAACTTTTCTTTTCGCGCCCTCGCGCCTTGTTTCGGCACCCGCTCGTAGCGGCTGGAATGCTGGTTTTTAAGGCTGCAGAATACGCTGCCGCTGGCGTAGGGTATTGGCGTGCCAAATCCATGCCTTTGGAGAATGTGCATGAATAGTAATAAGCATGCCCGTCTACGTCTAACGTTTTTCTCGTTTGGGATCTTGGAACAGGGTGGTGGTTTTGAAAATTATTTGCTGACAACTGCGCGTGGCTTAGCGGATCACTACGGCGACCTGGAGATTAGTATTGTAACGATGAGCCCGGAAATTGTAGAGAAATTACAGCATCTGCTCACTATTTATTTTATGAGAGTGCAGAAGCCGACAGCAATTTACCGCGAGACCTACGAATCAATACAAGCAAAGCTCGGAGATGTCGCCTACATACGAGCAAATTCGCTTAAAGAGCTGAGGATGTTACTACAACAAGCGGATGTTATATATTCCAAAAACGAGGTGCTGGAACTAGCAGTATTAAATCGCATAGGCATGCGAAAATTGCCTCCCGTAATTTTAGGAGTACATACGCCAATCTACTACCCACACACCCCTTCGCCAAGCGCCAAGCTACACAATTTATTGTATATGGGTCCACTGTATCGTCGTCTTATCAAACGGGTGTGGAGTATACAGGTCAATAATGCTGACGATCTAAAACTAGTGCAGCAAAAACTGAAATTTTCTAATGTGCGTGTAGTGCGCCAAGCGATCGATATACCAAGTTTTAAAGACGCTCTCTTTGACGGCAGCACATTAAAAGTCCTGTTTGTTGGACGCCTCACAGAGGCCAAAGGTGTTGGGCTGCTTATTGAGACTATTGTGTCGCTGCATCGTGCGAATCGAGACGCTTTTAGCGTGAAGATAGCGGGATCTGGTGATGCTGCAATTGTTCGACAAATACAGCAACTGGCACGTCGTATTCCTGAAGTGCAGTACCTTGGACACGTCGAACACAAGAATATCTCCGAGCTTTATGACTGGGCAGATGCAACCATTATTACGTCGAACTACGAAACATTAAATAAAGTTGCAATTGAAACTGCGCTTGCGGGTAAAATCGCGGTCTGTCCTGACATACCAGGTCCCCGAGAGATCATTGAGGATGGTGTCTCAGGATTCTTGCTGCCACGAACTGCTGCTGCATTTGTAGAATGTTTGACACGGTTAGCTGCTTTAAAACTAGAAGATCCTACGCAGTTGCGCGAAATGGGCGAAGCTGCCTATATCCATGTCAAACAGGAATTTAATGCTGGCCGGGTATATCTTGATATGTACCAGGAATTACTAACAATAGCGAAGGGATCATACAGTATTGCTGCCTAGACTGCTACGGTCGTTCAAGAAAATATCACCACTAACCGCTATGCTGCTTGCGTCAGTTGGCGTGTACAATGCTTGGTTTTTGTCTTTTGGCACACAAACGGCAGGCGACTGGGGCTATTTTGTAAAGGCTGCTTCGGATACACTGCGACGACATTATTTTTCAGTGTGGTTATCCGACACGCAGTTTGGACGAGTACTGATTGATGCTGGGCAAGCGCCTACCTATGCTGCCTATGGCTGGCTATCCTATTATCTGAACGCTAGCTATGCGGTCAGTGAACGTCTGGTTCACCTTTGGCCTTCAGTGCTACTTGCAATAATTAGTTCCTATCTGCTTGTACAGTATATCTTTAAAGATAAGTTTGCCGCAGCTCTGGGTGCCATAGTGTACTCCGCCAATACTTATTACTTGGCGCTGTTAACGGGCGGTTTAACATTGTCAGCGGCCTATGCGCTAGCGCCACTTGTCCTACTTTTCTACATGAAGGCTATCAACAATCGGAAAGTTGTTGATAGCCTTGCGTGTGCGTTGCTGCTAGCAATATGTGGTGCTTATGAGCCGCGGGTTGCTTACATTGTGGTGTTCGCAATGCTTTTGCTAGCGGGTATCCATTATTTCTTTGTATGGCAGCCTAAAAATAAGCGTTTACTGTCTCGTAAAACATTCGGAATGGTACTGGTGTACGGTGCTCCGCTAGTAGTATTTGGATTGCTGAACGCCTATTGGATTCTGGGCCTTATGCACGCTGGTGGTGGTAGCGACCAAGCAATCTCTTCGTCACTATTTGGCAACGAATTTTTTACCCTATCAGAAGCATTGACGATCTTTCATCCCTATTGGACGGGTGGACAAATTCAGCCATTTTTTATACATCCTATACCCTTATATTTCTGGCTTATACCGATTGCTGCGATTACGGGCTTAGTGGTGAGTAAGCGGTCTCCAGTAGTGCTCTTTTTTGCAATTATTGGAGTGATTGGCATTGTGCTGACCAAGCAATCAGACCAACCGTTCGCTGGATTATATCAGTGGTTATTTACGCACGCTCCTGGGTTTAACGCGTTCCGCGAAGCCAGCAAATTCTATCTACTTACAGCCTTAGCGTATGCGGTGCTTTTACCTGCGGTGTACTGGTATGTGAAGACTCGGTATAAGCGCAAATGGCTAACTATCGGCTGTTTTACAATACTTGCATTATTATTCTTACCCAACCTCATACCTATTGCGACTAATGCAATTGGGGGAACGTTTGACAAGCGTAGCATGCCGAAACAGTATGTGGCACTTAATAAATTTCTAGATACCTCGGATTACGGTCGAATACTTTGGGTTCCTCAAAAATCTCGGTGGGGCTACGCAAGTGCTAATCATCCTGCGGTCAGCGCGACGGCTCTATTGGGCACATGGAAAAGCTTGGCCGGTAGCTATCCTAGTAATGGTAACGCAACATCAACTGACGAAATAAATGCCCTGCTGCAGCAAAACTATATGCCGGCGCTACTGGCGGATGCGAGTGTGCGCTATGTTGTAGTGCCTCTGCGTGATACGCAGAATAACGATAACTTTTATCGGAATTATAATGACGACCCAGCTATGTTTGCTGAAACGTTAGCGACTTTAGGCTACCTAAAAGAAGCCAACGTACACATACAAGGGTTCGCTATCTACCAAACAGTTGTATCACCGAAACCGTATTTTTCAAGTGCCACGCAACTCTATTCGTTAACAGGTGATACGCAGTTACCAGCTGACTATACCTTCTGGAAGCAATCGTTAGCTGGCAACAATAGTGACTTTAACTTCACATTTCAAGATGCCAGTACAAACACTTATGCAACTGGGATTACTGACCTGTTCGGTGGTCTTACGGCTACATCCCTTCACGGCGGCACACTTCCTCTAGCAAATGGCACTACCAAGAAGGGTACACGCTATTACTTTGATCAAAAATATGCAGATGTATCGTACACCGCTGGGCCGCACTCCCTATCATTTCAGACTACTGGGTTACCGGCTCCCGGGGTGATTTCTGGGCAGAAGAACATTACGACAACGATACCACTTAATGCTACGGCGGATTACGTTATTGCTACTGGTTCATCCATTACACCTGTGGTGCGTACTATGACACCGATGTATCTTGGGTCTCCGCGGAGTAACGTAAATCTGTATACAGTGACCTCTGCAAACTTAGTGCCCAAACCTACAATAGATGACAGCCTATGGCAGAAGTACCCAGACAATTGCGCTCCGTACGGCAATAGCGACTCCTCAATACGCATGGTGAGTTCTCAGGATGACTTGCTGAATAGACCGGTTCTTGCCCTTTCAGCAGATGACCATGCTGCATGCAGTGGCCCACCCAAAATTGCGGTACAGGCTGGTGAAACGTACATGCTGCATATGCGCTATCGTGGCTACAATGCGCAGTATGCAGGATATAAACTAACATATGACACTGCAGATAATCAGGCAATTACTAATGACATACCAGTGGCTGACAATGTGTGGCATACCTATCAAACACTTGTGACAATACCTTCGGGTGCAACGCATGTTCAAATCCAATTAATCGCGCGACCGTCAAATCAAATGAAGGATGTGACCGCAACTTTTTATACTGATCTTAGTCTTGAACATGTGCACGCGGTAGCTACCCTTAGTACTGCAACGGGTAATGCTCAGCTGTCGAACGCTACTGTCAGTGCAATTCAAACCACGCCCTATAAGGGCTACTCGTATAAAAACCTTATTCCAAATGGCTCATTTGAACAGGGGCTGTGGCAAAAGAAGGTTAGCGATTGTGATGCTTATGACAGTAATCCGGCTCTTGGGATGTCGCTAGTGAACCATATCTCATCAAGCGGAAAATACGCCTTGCAACTTAAAGCTGCGCGGCACATTGCATGCACCAACACCAAGAGTATTCCCGTGCAAAGTGGGGCCACTTATTTATTACAGTTTGACTATCAAAGCCCTAATGCGCAGTATGCTGGGTATGCTGTTTCATTTGACGATGGAGATAGCACCAGACTAAGCCAGCAGCTCCCTATTGCCGATGGGATGTGGCATACCTATAGCCACGTCATTACCGTGCCCACACAAGCTCATAACCTTACTTTGGCGGTTTTTGCATATAGTAATGAAAACTCGTCGGCCTACCTTATTAATCGTTATGATGACTTTGCGTTACAGCGGGTGCCAGATATTGCTAATCGATTTTATGCGGTTTCGACTCCGGGCGCAGTATTAGCTGCACCGCAGAGCATACAGTATCAAACACTCAGTAGCACCTATAAGAAAGTTACCGTAACGGGTGCGGACAAGCCGTTCCTGCTAGTAATGAGTGAGCAGTATCACCCTGATTGGCAGCTTGTGATGGGCAATGCTGCTGATTCGCGCAAGGCTAATTATGTACCATGGAGCGCTCAGCCCGAATCGCCATCACAGGACCACATCCAAATAAATGCTTTTGAGAACGCATGGTATATTGATCCGCAAGCCGTATGCAAAAACTATGCTTTTGCCTGCAAACAAGAAGCTAATGGTACCTATGTACTACATTTTGGTGTGCAATTTAGCGGTCAGCGTTGGTTTAATCTCGGCATGGTAATTAGCGGTATAACTGCCTGTCTCTGTGTTAGCGCTCTAATATTTTTGATCATCAAACAGCGTTACGACAGTTCTCTGAGAGGGGGTGACAGACCATGACTCGCAAGCCAATCTTGATTCTAGGAGCCTATGGGCGCGGTAATGCTGGGGACGATGTATTTATTTTGTCTGCGGCTGCATTATTTGCGGATCGCACCTTGTATATTAACTCGGCAAATGATGCGCTATTGCCGGCTGAGGTTCGTGGACATATTAAGACTATCTCCACGGTGAGCCCGCGGGATTTGTATGAGAAAATCAAGCTCTTCGCCTCCGTAAAAGAGGTTGTGTACTGGGGCGGCGATCTGTGGGTGAAACTTTATGGTACCAAAACGCCGCGCCAATTACTGTATAAAATGGCTATCACAAACGTCATGCTACGTACCTGTGGCAAGCGCGTATACTACATTGGCTGCGGCATCGGTGATCTTAGCGGCTACTCGCGGTGGCTGGCGCAGCTTTCTGGGCGTATGGCAAAGATTGTTGCTGTTAGAGAGCAGCGCAGTGCTCAAGTTTTACGATTACCTAATGTACGTGTGCTGCCAGATTTAGCAATCAATCTTCCGTATCACCAACCTCGCCTGCATATACTGCCAACTGATCGTCCCTTTTCAATAGTAGTATCGGTGCTGTGGTCAGTACCAGACCCTGCGCATAATTTCCCACTACTTATTGAGCGTATAACACAACTAGTCGATAGCTTGGAGCCCAAGGATTTTAGAATTACTCTATTGCCTATGCATGTTTCTGGGGAGGCGCATGATGACCTATGGGCCTCGAAAGTGCTAGCTAGGCATATTAAGCGCCATGCGGTCGAGATATTTACTGGGCGGGATTTGCCGTCAATTATTAAACTCCTTGCTGAAAGCGATTTGGTGATTGGTGGCCGATTGCACGCTAGTATCCTAGCGGCGCTCAATGCTACGCCTGCAATAGGCATCTCGTATCGGCCGAAGGTACGATCGTTTTTTACCGACAATGATGTTGCGGCATATGCTGTAGATGTTGAAGCACTATCCGACTTACCTCGACTATTTTGGAGTATGTATAACGAGTATGCACATGTATCCCAGACTTTCTATCATGTCAGCAAACGTAATTTAAGTAAGCGGGCGGATTATGCGGCTCTTGTCAGTGAATTATAAAACGTTGGCGCGAGCTATAGTGCAACGGCCTTGGTTGCCGTATAGCGCGGTAACGCTAGCAATACTGGCGCCGTTATTACGCCCTGGTTACATCTTAACGCTTGATATGGTTTTTACTCCGAGTATACGCGTGCCAGCAAGCAGTAGTAATGACTACTTATTCCGCGTGGTCTTGTACTTGGTCCACGTTCTATTGCCGAGTGATCTTATAGAGAAAGCTCTATTATTTACCATTTTGTGCCTTTCAGGAACTGGTATGCATCGTTTGGTTCGTTACCTAAACGGTGCTGATTCAGATGGGCTGCATACCACCGGTGCTTACGTGGCGGGCATACTCTATATGATTAACCCATTTACTTATGACCGCTTTATGGCTGGACAGTATGAAGTGCTGCTGGGTTATGCGTTGCTTCCATCGTTTGTGCGGATACTCCTAGAGTTCTTAGCTACGCCTAATTGGCGGCGGATGCTTTGGCTGACGGCATGTAGCGTGGCAATTAGCATCGTCTCAATCCATGATATTGGGCTAATGGTAATCCTAACAGTTATTGCGCTGGCAGTGACAATCTGGCAACGACGTAGCGATAGGCAGTGGCGTAATAAGGTTTTGCGGCTTGGTTTATTTGGTGTCGGTACGTTTTTGCTAGTTAGCAGTTATTGGCTTATGCCTCTTGTGCTGGGCAGGGGTAGTGTGGCCGGGCAACTATCTAGTATCGGTACGAATGACCAGTCGGCATTTGCCACTATCGGCGGAAGCACTATCGGCAAGCTAGGCAATGTACTGCGACTGCAAGGTTTTTGGGCTGAGGCACGCAGTATGTATCAGTTGCCTCAAGATCGATTGCATGCCTGGGGGCTCATTGGTCTTATGGTCTGGGCCCTAGCGGCCGTAGGTGGCGTTGGCCTTTGGCGTGTGCGACGACGAACAACATTAGCTGTTTTTGGAAGTGGCGCCTTTATGGGGGTTGTGCTGTCGGTTGGTGTGTTGGGTGGCTGGTTAGCGATGCATGTACCACTGCTTGCAGGGTATAGAGAGCCCGAAAAGTTCGTTGCATTACTAGCGCTTGCCTATGCTGTATTCGTAGCGCGTGCTACTGTTGCTGTACTAACTTATTGCCGCACGCATGCAGGTGTAGTCTTTAGCGCGGTTACTGCGTCTGCTTTGCTACTAATCCCAATAGCGTGGGCACCAACTATGCTCTATGGCTTTGCTGGCCAATTGCACCCAGTGCACTACCCAGGTGATTGGGCGATTATCAATACGCGTTTGAATAGTGATCGTGGTAACTTCCAAACCCTCTTCTTACCCTGGCACATGTATATGCGGTTTGACTTTGAAGGCCGTATTATTGCTAACCCTGCTGCAGCGTATTTTGATAAGCCGGTTATTGTTAGTGACAATCCTGAGTTTCGTGGGGCAGCACTAGCTAAAACAACTGCCGCAAAACAAACACTAGACCGCATATTACCTCAGGCTGAGTACCAGAGTGGCTTTGGCATGCAGCTTAGAGCGCTCCATATAAAATACGTTGTCGTTGATCATGATGATACCTATCAAGACGAGGCATATCTCGCGCATCGTGCCGATATGCAATTGGTAGTCAAAGGGTCGACGCTAAACCTATATCGTAATAAGGCTTACTGGGGGAAATAAATGCAGCGAGTTGATCCGTTCATCCCAGTCTCATTACGACCAACCCGACCGATTAAGCCGGTGGACAGTGCATCACAACTGGTGAAATACGCTACCAGTCCACCACGTATGATTGAGGATTTTGTGCAACCTAAAAAGTCGGAGCCAGCTTCCTTAGATCGTGTGGCTGTGCCAGCAGCCCGAGCTTTACAACAGCCCTCCCCACCTAAGCTTAGAAAGGCAAAGGCTACGCGGTCTCGCTTGAGCGGCAAATTAAGAACATCATTGCTAGTGGTCGTAGTCCTAGTTGCCGGTACTATGACACAGGTGGAATCTATGGGTGAGATGCTTATTATTGCATATGCAATCTATGTATTTGTACGCCGGGTCGCTAGTCGCACAACATTTATGCTTGTTCTGGTGTCACTTGCAACCATTGTATTACTGCGGTTAGTTGGCAAAGACCCACAGCTTGCAGCTAATTTTGCTGTCTATAGCTTTTTGCTTGTATTAGTAGGTGTAATTTCATTGGCGTATGAAGTTCGCAGGTCTTAACATTAGACCTCCCTAGGAGGGGTAACAGAAAGAGCGGTCCTCCGCTCCGCTTGCAATATCACTTGACAGTGTCATAAAAACATGTGGAAAACTATATTTTATAGTTGACTATGGGTAGTGTACCAATGGTAAAATTGATAGGTTATGTTAGCAGAAAGGGGTCTTTTATGCAAACAGTAACACGTTCCTTGAAAGATAAGAAAGCAAAAGTAAACAAGCTAGTTCTTGGCTTTGTAGGTATTGCTGCAACGACCGTAATTGGAACGGCAGGCGTAGCCGCCGCTCAACAGACGAATAGCCCGAATGCACTGAACCCACCCAGCAAAGCAGCTTGTGCCCACTACGCTCAGTATGGTTTCAAAAACCATGGACAGTGTGTTGCTTGGTGGGAGCATCACAACAATCCAGCTCATGGCTATGGCGGCGGAGGCAATAACAATTCCGTAGGTACGAGCGTTAATGTTAACGTAAACGGCAATAACAACGTTATTAATGTTGTTATCAAGTATATCTTTGGGTAGATTGGGCAAGTAAACAAAATAGGCGTCACTTTGGTGGCGCCTATTTTGTTTAGGAGGCAATGTCCGTGGCTCTATTCAAAGGTTACGACAAGATCTTTAGGAGAGGCCTAGCTGTGTGGTGCTACTGATCAAATAGCCAAAATGCAACATGTTGCTGATTGAGCTCCGCGATGAAGCTAGTAAGTACTGGCGTATTAAGCGAGTTGAATGGTGAGTTGTTGCTCCAGTACGACCAGTTAGTTTCTTCGGAAGCCTTACTTTTATCTTGTGCAAACATATTGATAGAAACTGTGTAGCCCTGCTTTTGCAAAGTGAGTGCTTGTTGGTTGATGGTTGTTAGGACGGCTTGGCGTTGCTCTGCTGACACATAAGCAATTTTTGCGGGATCCAATACGTACTTTTCAGAGAAGGTACCGGTATTGAACCAGATATCCTTTGTTCCTAGGTAGTCGGCCACTTCGCTAATAATTGACGGGTCCAAGAACTCGGCAGCGTTAAGGATAGGGCCTGAGCCGCCCTGAGGCGGAACCCACGGAAAACCCTCTAGACCAGCATAGTTGATGGAGTGCGGTGTGATGCCTTTAACGTAAGGAAGCAAACTGGTGTAGTTACCGTTTTGCCAGTTAAAATCAGTGGGCTCATAGGTTGCAGCGTTAAGCATAACGCTGGTCTGAGCGGCAGGGAAGTATTTCTTAAGCGTGCTGACGTAGATGTTAACATCAGGTGCAAAATATTGGGGTAGATTGTTATTCCAGTAGGGTAGGTTGGCTTCCGGAAAAGGGTTCCATATGCCCATCTGACTGTCGGTAATACCTTGATCATGAATAAGGGACAACATAGTGTCTAGATAGCCGGTGTAGGCACCTTGAGCGAACTTTCCCATGTCAACGTTATCATTAGTCGTGTAATCTGTCGGTTCGGCCATAACTAAGGGGCGAACATGATATTTTGCAAACGTCTTTAGAGTTCCGGCAGTTTGCTTGGCTTCGGTCTGCGCATCTTGATCAGAAAGCGGCATGCCCACAAAAATCATGATGGTGCTAGTGGTGAATGAATGACAAGCCCGCTGGTATACGGCGAGTTTCTTGAGCTGAGGATTCGAGGTGTCGCCAAGATTGAGGGGCTTTTGTGTTGAGCATGCGGTGGTGGTGACGTGCACTGGCTTCTGTGGTCCAAGGCTATGCAGAATATTGAGTGGCTTACTACCGGTCATAAACTGGTACACCATACCTGCAGAAAACAGCGTTAGGCTAAGAAAGATAAGGTTGATGAATACAATGTGGCGCTTTTTCATGAATCAGACACTCCTTCTCGCTGCCATTGCTGCCACTCCAGGGTGTCACCGCGCAAAACCATTTGTAGACTACGAACTAAGGCATTAAACTCTATCCACACTAGTAAATAAAAGAGTGGCCATGTGACTGGCCATAGGGCGATTAGTCCCAACCGCTCCTTCCAGGTCATTGAGCTATTAAATGTTGCGACAATCACATACGAAATGCCGACGAATAGCATACTTAGTGCTAGAGAAACGAATTCTCCTGAGATGAGACTGTAGGTAATAAGGAGTGTTGCGCCAATTGGTTCAAGCAGCAGCTGTATCTCGGAAAACATAGAGTAGGGCAGAATAAACCAACTGAGCGGTTTATTGTGTCGCTTTTCCCAAGAGAAGAACATCCGACGATACGTAATGAATGTGTCAAAGCGGCCTTTTTTCCAGCGCAGGCGTTGGTTTATAAGCCCCAGATAGGTACTGGCACCTTCGGTGTAACACAGCACATCCTCGGCATAGAACGATTTAAGTCCGTGGAACTTTGTGCGCATTGACATCTCAATGTCTTCTGTTTTGTTTAGTTCGTCAAAATGTCCAAAGTAATCAAAGGTGGCTTTTTTGCGAAAGGCAGCACAGGCACCACCGTAGATATATTCAGCACCCATCACACAATGTGCACGCTTAAAATAAAAACCGAATAGGTACTCTAGTTGCTGCATGCGGCCGATGATGCGTCCATTGGTATTGCCGACACGTACCTGGCCAACCACTGCCGATATATGCTCATCTCGGAAGTGTCTAACTAGATTGGTAATGGCATTAGGTGCCAGCACGGAATCTGCGTCAATTGTTAAGATAATCTCACCGCGAGCCTTTTTGATACCAGAGTTGAGGGCTTTACCTTTGCCACCATGCTGCAAATAGAATTGTCTAACAGGATGATACGGGCCCGATTTTTTGCTACGCGTTTGCTTCTGCTTATATTCATCAATAAAGGCATTGACAATCTGTTCGGTTAAATCGGTTGATCCGTCGTTAACAACGATAACTTCAAATAATGGATAGTCATTAGCTAACACTGATCGCATAGTTTTTACCGTGCCGACTTCTTCGTTCCAGGCTGGAACAATGACCGATACTTTCGGCCTGTAATCAGTGATCTTGCCGGTCTGCTTTAGCTCGCGTTTCAGTATCTTTAACTCGCGCCGCTCGACTCTGTAGGGAAAGTAAGCGGCCAAGGTAAGAAAAGTAAAATATTTGACCAGCATAATAGTCGCCAGAAAGATGGTAAGATTGCGAAATAGCATGAATATTTCAGTATTGGTCACTGGTCTGCTCCTATAACCGATAGTAAGTTCGCTTCGACGATGATATTTGTCCTAGAGCCAGAGTCGTAGCAGTCTATTAGCAGTTTGCCGGTCGTGCCGCTATCGCTAGGTATATATGGCGTAATTCCCTGGAAGGCGTGTGCGGCGACTACTTTGTAGATGTAACGCCAGTTTTCGTCAGTATCAATAAAGATATTTTGGCCTACGGTTGGCATATTTTCGGTATTAATAGTGCGGAAGCCGCCATGGCAGTACAAAAACGCAACCCCTATGTTGCCGCTACGTGGCGGGCTGGGTATAGCCAATTGTAGAGTGCTTGGGCGGGCTAACCAGGTAACATTATCTTTAATGGCCCCTACGATATTCAGTCGGACGGAAGTAGCAGGCAATTTTAAGGTGGATGGCTTACCGAAGTTACCGTAGTATGCATTTTTAGGTATTGGTACCAGCGTGTTTAGGTGATAAACGCTTGTAAAGGCGCTAAGGTTCACAGAGCTGATGGTGTGGACAAATGGCAGTGGACGGTTATAGACGGATTCGTATCCGGAGGCTAAAAGGTAGAGGCTAATAAGTCCGCAAAAAATAAAGACACTCACACGCGTGAACAACAGGGCAGAACGTTTATTGACCTTTGGCATGGTTAAGCCTTATGGTGCTTTGCTTGTAAACGCGAAATGCGCCATTTGGTAAACCTGGCAAGCAGCGAAAAACCAAGATGTAATATAAAGACGACGGCAAAAAATGCTATGAACAAGTACCATAGCACCAGGAATGGACTGGAATTCAGGTGTAACATATTTAATTGATTTCCCGCAAACTACTGAATGTGACTATAACCTAATCGCGCACGATTGAAAACATCATTTTTTGCATAAGTTTTATGGAGAACCAGCCTTAACAGGGAGCGTACGGTGAATGGCTGAAATATTGTTCGACGGTGAAGCAAGCATATTCAAGGAGTTTGATGACTTGTGATTTCAGGAGAATACTATGCTGATCTCGTGAACGAGTTGATGTAGCGTCGGTAGTGGCTTGTTACCGAGAGAGATTACTGCTACATTAGCCTGCGGCTCAGTTTTCTACTCGGGAAGCTAGCTAATCTTCACCTCCCATCTCAACGACTCCTAGGGAGACAACGTGCCTGTATGGGTAACAATCTGCGCGTTGGTTTGCGCAGCGGCAACGGCTGTGCACCGACTGGTGATCGCTTGGACCAAGCGATGGGGCGAGCAGCGAAGGGCACCCCAGTCAGAGCAGTCGACGGAGCGGCAACTGGACAACTTCGTCCTGATCAGCGCCTCCTGTTCTGGTGTCGTGCTCAGTGCCCTAATGGGCCTCATGTTCCTGCTCTACGGTGTGCCAAACGTGAGTGCTACGTTTTGGCCGTGGATTGGTCTGGCAGGACTGATCCAGTTCGTGGGGTTGACCCAAGGGACCGCAGCATTCGCAAGGGGTAACCTCAGTACCCTACTGCCGCTGAATGCCCTACTGCCCGTAGGTCAGACCGGTTTGGCTTTGATGCTGCGCGGGGAATGGCCTTCGCATCGTCAGCTGAGTGGCATCCTGGTGGTCGCACTGGGGATGTTGCTGAGTGCGCTCGGCAAAGGGCCTGGCCCGGAGGGGCAGGACAGCAAGCCCCAGGACGTGACTCCGGCATCATCGTGGGTGGGGCGCGCATATCAGTGGACGCAGGCTTCCGCCAAACGTCAGTACGCTATCGCACTCACAACATGGCCGTTGTATGCCTTCGCCCTAAAGCCGGCGCTGGCATCGATGAGCCCGCGGACTCCCGCAATGCCCTTCGTGGGTGCGAGCATGGTCATGGCAGTCATGGCGCTGCTCGGAGTTGTCCAATGCCTGTATCTCCAGCGGAAGCAGGAGCGAAAGCGTGGGCTAAACAAGCCGTTCGGTCAGACCGTGAAAGCCGCGGCCGGGAGTGTTCGGCAGGAACTGGTCAACCGGACTAGCCTGGTGCTGTTTGCGCTGGGCGCGCTCATCGTAGGGGGTCAGCAGTTCTGTGATCTGATGGCCTACGCTAACGCTAAGATCGCGTTGGTTGCGTCGCTGATGGAGACGTCAATCGTCTTCAACATTCCCGCCATATTGCTGTTCCCAAAGCTGGAGCAGTACCTCACGCGTCGCCTTAAGCTGGAGTCAGAACCGGCTCCAGGGGAAAGGCTGACAAAAACAAACTGGGCTGTGGCGATAGTAGTCACTGCGGGCGCCATACTAATTGGAGGGTAGGTGAATCAGCCGGTAGCAAAGTTGGGGCTTTGGCTCTAGATCTTGCTACCGGCTTTCAACATTTCATGACATGGATAGTGTATAAGTACCTAGAGTTGTGGATTGATATAGATTATTGTATGGTTAAGATCATATATGGCAGAGTTACTAGAATTTAGTGCTTCGAAGCAAACGCTAGAGATAAACACACAGGATCCTAATACTGCGGACTTTGTTTTTCCGGAGAATGACCTTGTCACACTACCAAAAGAAGCATGGGTACGCACAGTTGGTAATTGTTTTGTTAGGGCCGCAGTCGTCTCTGCGGTGCAAGGTATGCGCCGCCTTGACGTACTCGGCTTTGCATCTGATGAGTTGGCTAAGGCGGATGGTATACCTAGTCCTGAGCGACTGACGACAATAGTCGAAGATGCTACCTCACTTGGTCATCTTGATCGGGCACAAGAGTGGGAGCGGCGTAGAAATACGCAGACCTTGCTAGGGTATGGCAGTACTTTACTGCACCTAGCCAACTGGAGTGACAGTTTGTCTGAGCAAAGAAAAATAGACGCTAAGACAGCGCTAGAGTTGTCGTCGAGGTGGGAGGCATTGTGGGGCACAGGTAAGCTTGGGAGTGCTCATATAGAATCGTCGGCCGTAAACGAGCACAAAGTTCAAGTAGAGTTTACGGCATCCAGTTTGGCCACTAATCCTCGGGGCCCGGGAATCGCGCACGATACGCCTGTAGTTCAGGCTTCAGGTAATATAGCTTTCGAATGCGCCGGGATGTCCACTGAAATTGGAGAGCAAGATGCGGCTAGGCTTCGTGTTTCTGGCAATGTTAAACGCATATCATCAGATAGATCTCGGGCTCTGTCACTGGAGAGAAATGACCCTACTTACGCCGCAGTACAGCTTGCGGTGCTTGTAGCTGAGATAGTATCAAGGCCAATGAGTAAACGAGATTTGAGGCCGTAATGCTTACCCAACGCTGTTTAGTTGTATTGCATTCGGGGCAGTAAGGCGTATACGTGTAATGGTTATGTGCAACAGCATTTGTTTAGATACTGCATACTTATTGGCGATGACTTTTATACGCTGATATAGTAAGGTAAAAATAAACATAATCACGCTGGATTCTGCCGCTTGTGAGCAAACAAACCAAACCAAAATCAAAAACAAACAAAAGTCGTCAGTCGTCAAAAAAACAGAGCCCTAAAAAGCAACAGAATAATTGGCGGCTACGATTGTCCAAGCGGACACAAATCATTATCGGTAGTTCTGTGCTGCTTGTGGGATTAGCAATTGTTGGCTCGGCGCTAGTGCTCCGTGCCAATGACCATCACCATAAGCAAACAGTAGTTGCATATATCCAGTCTATGTACACTGTTGCGGACGTCTTATCGCAGCATCCTAAAAGTACGCTAGTGAGCAGCAAACGCATGCTTAATGTCCTGCATCCGACCTTTAACCGCGAGCAACGGACGTTCGCCCTTAACGCATGCCCATCCGCTAATGATGTAGTTGCACAAAAACTACAAAAGCAAAGTATTGCCATTCTCCTGGTTATTAATAACAGCCCCGGGCCTCGCCAATGTACACTTGCGCAGATCGTACAAGCTTACGGCCGACCAAATTCGAGTATGACGCTTACAGGTAGTCTGCTAGATCCAAAAGAAGTGCTGATGTTTTATGATAATGGCCCAGGACTGTCCGGGCCATTGAAGCCAGTTTCACCTCCGCAGGCACCGGCAACAGTTGTGCCAATAACACTCGATTCCCTGGCATCGCCAGTATGTACGGGTAAGGCTGTTTTGAGCTTTGTGGCCCATCAGGACGACGATCTGCTATTCATGAACCCTGACCATCTACAGGTACTACGTGGTGGAGGCTGTTTAAGAACGGTGTATCTGACAGCTGGAGATGATGGCTGGGGCAGTACGTACTGGCTGGCGCGTGAAAAAGGGGCGGAGGCTGCCTATGACACTATGGCAGGCCATGGCTCATCGCTGTGGATTGAGCGGTATATATTAGTGAATGGTCATGAGTACATTAGGATGGCTTCGCCAAGGGGTAAACCCGGGATTAGCCTTATCTTCGTGCGACTACCTGATGGTAATATGTCTGGCGATGGGTTCTTAAAAACACACCACCAGAGCTTGGCGCAGTTAGAGAGCGGCGCAATTGGCAAAATGACCAGCGTTGACGGACAGTCCAGCTATACAAAGGATGAGCTGGCAAACCTGCTAGTGCGGCTCATGCAGTACTACCATCCTAGTGAAATCGATACACAAACACCACCAAACGAGATTACAGTACATTTGGATCATAGCGACCATGTAACGACAGGCCAGTTTGTGACAGCAGCCTATGCTGCGTATGCACATTCTGCTGTGCCACTGGTGTATTACACTGGCTATCCAATAAGCCAACAGCCTCAGAATGTGAGCGATCAAGACCTAGCCGGTAAGTCGGCAGCGTTTTATGCGTATGCTTTGCATGACAACCAGGTCGTTTGCAAGAATGAGGTAAGTTGTACGATCAGCCCGTATGCGCAATGGCTGGGAAGGGAATACACATACCCGCCTAAAACACCCCCGGCACCACCCGCGTCTGATGCGACGACTCCGCCGCCTGTGACTAGTCCGCCCTCTACCTAGGTATGAAATCGTGGTATATGCCACCGTTAGGCAAGGAAGGATGAGTAGTCGTAACTTCGATTAACGCGATATCATATACCTATGAAGAAAGCCGTACTTGTCTGGAGAGAGCGTACCTCGGAGCTAGAGCCCGTAGCTTCAGTGTGGACATGTAACGCATCCGAGGTAACATCACGCACTGTACTTGCCGATCCGTGTATTTCTATTATTCTTGTGCAGGGAGCTGACAGCTCAGAGGTACTAGTAAGAGGTCCGGAGACCAAGCCGCGGAGCGAGATCCTTATGCCAGGCTACACTTGGACTGGTATTCGTCTTCAGCCAGGGGTTCAGCTAAAGGGTTTTCCGGCTCAGCAATTTATCGGTAGCTTTCGAGCCATGCCGGCTGATGCTAATCGACGATTTCAATTTGAAGGAGTTCAACTGCAGTTCCCGGGCTTTACTAGTGCCGAGCAACTTATTAAGCGGTTGCAAAACTTAGGTTTCATAAGCGGCAAGGTATTGAACAGTAAAGAACAGCCGAAGCAGGGCTTATCGTCCAAAAGCTATTCTAGGTTGGTTAAACGCACTACTGGACTTTCGCCGTATAAGCTCCGCCAACTGCAGCGTATCCATGAGGCGTTACAATTATTACAGCAAGGTGTACCAGCCACAACCGTTGCTGCCGATCTTGGCTTTGTTGACCAGGCGCACCTAACGCGCGCTGCAAAACAATTTCTTGGCCACACGCCGAGGGAACTACTTAATTTGCCGCAAAAGCCTTAAAAATTGTCCAAAATATCCAATAGTTATAGTTTCCGACTCGGTATACTATGCCTCGTAAGCCTATAAAGAAAAGGATGAGCAAAATAATTATGAGAAAAATAATCATTCAAGAATTTATTACGATGGACGGGGTTATGCAGGCGCCAGGTGGAGCAGAGGAAGATGCATCAGGCAGCTTCAAATATGGAGGCTGGACTGCGCCATATTTTCGCGAAGCCGATGATGCTGCGGCTGATTTTATGAAAGAATGGATGCGGTCTACTGATATTCTGCTAGGCAAAACAACGTATGAAATCTTTGCGGACTTTTGGCCTGAGCACGAAGCTATGTGGCCAGGTATTAACGATGTTACGAAATATGTTGTTTCTGATGTGCCAATGGAGCTCACCTGGCAAAATTCAGAACTGATTACGGGCGATGATGTTGTAACGCAGCTCAAGAGACTCAAAGCTTCAGAGGGATCCGACATTAAAGTTCACGGCAGCAGCAAAGTAGCCCAAACACTGTTTGAAAATGGCTTGGTCGATGAATTAAGCCTCATGACGTTCCCAGTTGTACTTGGCACTGGCAAACGTTTGTTTGCAGAGGGCTCTGCGTCTGGGGCCTTTAGTCTGGTAGATAGTGTAGTTACGCCAAATGGCGTGATCTGTGCTCACTATAAGCGAGCTGGAGAAGTTGAGCTGGGCACAGTCGAAGCCTAAAGCCTAATCGGTTTTGCTTGTTGGCTAAAATGGGTTAGTTACTAATTGAAACGGGTATATATGTAATGCGAAAGCTAGTAGTTTTTACTATGGTCACTCTTGATGGGGTGATGCAGTCACCAGGTGGGCCGGCAGAAGACGACTCAAACGGTTTTACCTATGGTGGTTGGAGTCCGCCTTTTGCAGATGGCGCTCTGCGTGAGATCATCGACAAAGAAGTGAGCGAACCATTCGATATGTTGTTAGGCAGTAAAACATATAGCGTGTTTGCGTCAGGGTGGCCAAAGCAAACGGGCACGATAGCCAGTGCTTTTAATAAAGCGGTAAAGTATGTTGTGTCTAAAGGGCCTATAGATCTCACCTGGGAGAATTCGGTTCTTATTAATGGTGACGTTGTGGCTAAGATCAAAGCTCTAAAGAAAGAGCATGGCCCAATGTTGCAGGTGTGGGGCAGTGGCAAACTTGTTCAAACTTTGCTCACGAACGACCTCGTTGATGAGTTGCGACTGAGAATCTTCCCCATTACCATTGGCAGTGGCAAACATCTATTTGCCGAGGGCACAATGCCTGCCTCGTTTGAACTAATAGAAACCGGTGCTTTATCAAACGGCATTATTATTGCCAATTACAAAAGAGCCGGCGAACTTAAAACAGGAGCGTTTAACTTCTAGCTATGAAACAAGAAATTCGTAGGCCTACATATCTTTTGTGGGCAATTCTAGCATTGGTATTGTTGGCTGACGCTGTTGATGTGATTGACGGCACCGTTATGAATATCGCGGCTCCCACCATTGCCCATAATTTGGGCGGCGGTGTAAGCTTGATTAAATGGTTAGGGCCAGCATATATGCTGGCGATGGGTGTCCTACTACTAGTCGGCGGACGGCTGGGTGATAAGTTTGGCCAGCGCAAACTGTTTTTGGTTGGCATGGGTGGATTTACTCTGGCTTCGGCAGTTGCTGGATTTTCACCTGACCCCGCCTTGCTGATCATCGCCCGGATCATTCAAGGAGGGTTCGGCGCACTGCTTATCCCGCAAGGTATGGCGATCATGACAAAAACGTTCAATCCCGACATGCTCGCCAAGGCATTTGGGCTGTTTGGCCCAACACTTGGTATCTCCAGTGTTGTTGGCCCGGTCCTGGCCGGGTTCATCATTAATGCCAACTGGTTTGGTCTGTCTTGGCGCCCGATCTTCCTGCTCAACATTATTCTTGGTGTCATTGGTCTGGCCGCAGCCATCAAAATATTGCCACGGGACGAAGGTGACCGGTCTATCAGTATCGATGGATGGGCTTCTAGCCTGCTTGGAGCAATGATGCTTGGGCTGCTGTATGGTTTGATTGAGGGGTCGACTAATGGCTGGAGTACTGTTCCAATCATCTCTATTGTCGCTGGCGTCCTATTCTTTGCTGTCTTTGTTTATCGTCAGCATACTGCGACCCAGCCCCTTATTGTGCCGTCGCTTCTTCAGAACCGCGGCTTTACCTCTGGAATGTTAGTGGGCCTTACCACGTTTGCTGTAGGCACTGGCCTGTTTTTTGTGCTGTCGTTATTTATGCAAGAAGGACTGCATGCTAGCCCACGGAGTGCCTCGCTCAACATGATGCCGCTTACTGCAGGGCTCATTATTGCCACGTTTGCTGCTATGGGTGGGTTAGTTTCCAAGCTTGGTCGCAGGCTTGTGTTTATTGGTTTAGCAATTAGCCTTGTTGGTAGCGGTTGGGTTTTAGCGCTCGTCGGCCATTACGGAGTGAAGCTTAGCCTTTGGGCTTTGGCCCCAGCCTTCGTTGTTATTGGAATTGGCACAGGGCTTTGCTTTACTACGATTCCTACTGTTGCTCTTGGGGATGCCAAGCCCGAAGAAGCGGGCAGCGCCAGTGGCTCACTTAGCTCAATGCAGCAACTGTCTTCGGCAATTGGTTCGGCTGCAGTTACTTCAGTCTTCTTTGGTGCTGTGGCTTCCGGAATGGCTCATGCAATGAAAGTTACGCTTATTGTTGTCATGGCTGCCACCGCTCTTAGTCTGCCCGTCGTTACGTTGATGCCTCGCAAGGCAGCAGTAGAGCCCACTGCCGAATAAACCCAGTAGACCCGAGGTCAGATTTCAAGTAATAAAGAGCGCAGGTTTAGAATGGGCCGTCAGCATTAGGAGAATCTGCTAGAACGGGCTGAGTAAAGTCCCATAGCTCAACGATTTTTCCACCTTCAAACCGTAATAAATGCACTATAGCAAATCCAGGATCGCCCGGGTTTAAGATGACGTGTGAATGGATAGCAACCATGTCGCCTTCGGCTACGACATGCTTAACCTCTGACTGTTTTTGGGGGAACTGACTGTAACTTTCTTTCATTGCGGCTTTGAGCGCATCAAATCCAGCAGCGAAATAAGGGCTGTGATGCTTGCCAGTTGGCGAGGCGAAGTGGTCGTAGGCTTCATCAACTTTTCCGGACGACATGAGCTTTAAGAATTGAACGGCGGATTCTTTATTGGAATTCTCAGGCATGCTCTTAGTATAGTGGCGTACGCTGTAAAGAGCCAGAGTGTCGTGTGGTGAGCAAGGCAGAACTAGGAAGCGCTTAAATCATAAGCGTATAATGTGCGTTAGACATAAGGAGGGGTTACTATGGCTACAAAAATGAATCCAGTAGTACATTTTGAAATGGGATATCTTGACCGAGAGCGTATGAAGCAGTTCTATAGCACCGCGTTTGGCTGGAGCGTGCAGCAGTTCGGAGAAGACATGGGTAATTATGTAGTAGCTCAAACGACCGAAACAGATGAAGGGGGCATGGTAAAAACGCCCGGTGCTATTAATGGCGGCTTCTACGCCAAAACCGACGACCCAAGCTCCCAGGCACCGTCGGTAGTTATATCTGTCGATGACATCAACGAGGCTATTGAAGCAGTTACAAAGGCGGGCGGCAAGATTTTGGGCGCTATGCAGCCCGGTGGCGTCCATGCTATGGAGCCAGTTATGATTCCTGGCGTTGGGCTCTGGATTTCAGCAGAGGATACCGAGAAAAATCGTTTCAGCATCCTGCAATCTAAGAACTAGCATATATGATGGAGCAACCCGAATCACAACTGCAGCCTGGTAATCAGGAGGTAGCGCCAATTTCGCCTACACCTATACCAAATACGCCGCAACAATTTGCGGCTGGGCAGGTTGTGGAGCAGCCTGGCATAGCCCAGACCCCTTATTCTCAAGAAGCGTACCACGTATATTTAGGACAACCTCAGCCAGCTCCAAAGAAGAGCAAAAAAGGTATTTTGCTAGGGGGAGTCATTTTCGTGGTGCTTGTAACTGTAGGTACTGGTATTTTATTTTGGCAACATAAAAATCACAGAGCTCCTACGGCTACAAATACTTCGGCGAATAAGTCGAAGACGTCTAGCAAATCAACTCCTGCACCGCACGTAACAAGTGGTGCCGCAGTAACACTCGGCTTGGGTACTTTTGCCGTTGGCCCCGGCAAAGAAGTATTGCCGGGCTTCTATGCTATTTCCCCTGGTCCGCAGCAGAGTGGTAATTTTGCTATAACAAGCTCCACAGGAAATCTTAGTGTCATACTTGATAACATCCCCGCTGATCCGTATGGTACTAGCACGGCATGGGTGTTTTTGGCTACTGGTGATACACTGCAGTTCTCAGGCGGTAGGTTGAAAACCATTACATTTACACCTGTTCCAATTGCCTCAACTGACCCACCCATCCTATCTAAACTATATGAAGGCACCTTTAACGTTAGTGCAACTGATTCTCGTGGGATTCTTCCCGGTAAGCATCTGGCCACTAGTGACCCAGGAACAACGGGAGACGTTCTGGTGGTGAGCAAAGATTATAGAATAAAGTATAGCCAAACCTTAGACAATACTGGTTTTGTTGTTGACCTTGCCGAAGGGGATCGAGTGACCATCGCTCACCTTAACCGGATTACTTTTGGTCCAAAGCTGTAGAACACGTAGAACCTGAGTAGGTACCATCTAGCTAGCGTTTTGGCACAGTTCGCGCTGCACTAGTGATTAATTGTTCTCGGCAAAATATGTGCGAAGTTTCTCGGCATATGGTGTGCGCAGCCTGGTTTCAGCAAATGCTGCCTGGTCATGGTTATGATAAAGTTTGTCGTTTTCATATCGCGGATACACATGTGCGTGGAAGTGCCATACATCCTGGTTCCCGGCAGGCTCATTGTGTTGGCGCGTGGAAGTGCCCTCACAACCGTAAGTGCTACGAATTGCTGTAGCAACTTTCTTTACAGTTTTATAAACCTCAGCAAGTTGACTGTCGGGAATGCTATAAATATTTTCGTAATGTTTGTTGGGAATAACGAGTACATGACCTTTATTATTGATCCACCACTTAGGAGCAATAAAAGCAGTCGTAAACTCATTACGATACACAATGTCATTTTCAGAACTATATTTGTCTGGACTGCCAGTTAGGAATTTGCAGAATGGGCACACGTAACCTTCGGGTTCATGGCTGAAAGTAGTACTCATGCAGCTAATAATAGCAGAAGCCATGGTGGTAGACGGCAAGATAAGATTCAAAAAAGTGAGAGGTGTTTGACGACTGCTGTAACGAATTGTCAATCCAACCAATCCGTGCAGCGCTTAAGTCTAGAGGGGTTTCTTGTCGGACGCAGAATTTGGCGTTGTGTCACCATGATCATAAATAGTAAAACTAAAACTAGTAATAAGGTCGCTATCTTGAATGGGGCGTGTTGTGCCAGCTGGACTGTTTCCGGCACTTAGGTCAGCAACACCCAAGTGGAGTATAACGCTAAACCGCCCCTTGTCACCCATAAGATCGCTGGTATTTGTGACAAGTTGAATATTTTGCGGGTAACCTTGCTGCATGTCTCGGTAGCCATGCGCCTCGAGGGTGGCGGCCAATTGGGTGCGCTCTGCGCCAAGTGCGGTTTGAGGTATTGTATAAGTGCCAGTAAGCTCCGGAAGGTTATCTAAACCTGAGCCACCCCGGAAATGCTCGCTATTTGGGCTAGTGTCAGCTAGATGCAGACTTGCAAACTCTTGCTGTAGTAATGTTCTGGAATTGCGAAATGGAGCGCCTATTGGTCGCAGTACTAGCCAGTATCCAGCTATAAGTATGACGACCATTCCGCCCAGCAGTATAAGTTTACGTGAGTGATGCTTGATAACTGGCGTGCGTGGCATCAGTTCTGACATATTATAAATTATAAGGCTGAATAAAGTTAAAAGTAACTCTAAAAACAATAAACTACCTCTTGAGGAGATCTTTAAACCGTAAGTTTTGTGGTGATGTAGCAATGACTGTGAAAAGCATAATAAGTATGGTAACCAGTGAACTAGCGCTGCGACAGCTGCAGAAAAAATCTGCCCTGAACGCTCTTACTATGCGCGAATAACCAGTCGTGTATTTTACTCTCCTAGCCACTGACTAGTTCAAATTGTCGCAAGCTTTCTTTGATTTAGCTTCTTGTCCAGATTGCTGATGTCCAATTACAGTCCCAGATTGTTGCCAATCAGACTGTCGGTAGACTTTAGCACATTCCGGATCGTCCATAAAATCAGAGTATACTACTGGTATGGTGCATTTTTCGGTGTAAACATAGGGGAGTAACATGTCGTTATTGTTTATTGATGGGTTTGACGCCAAGGATACTGCAAACAAGTGGTTGATTACGGCTGACTATGTCGGTGGTTCTCCAGTTTACACGGCGAGTACGCGTTTTAGTGCCGGGTTTGCCGTTTCAGGGCCGAACCCATCTGGCCTAGGGACACTGTATCGCTTTACTCGGCAGTTTACACCTTCGGCACAAGTTTTTGTGGGGGCGGCAATAAAAAGCGGCATTCAGGTTGGTCAGAACTACAGTTTGCCTCTGCTGGGGCTGCTTGCCGATACTGCCGCCACGGGCCACCTGTATGTGCTAACCACTACTTTAGGGGCAGTGCAGTTATGGCGCGGCGATGCACGTGGTCCATGGACGACTTCTGGCAATACCTATGTGCCCAATGGTACATTGCTGGCGACGACTGCTAATGGTGTCATAGATACTAACTGGCACTATGTGGAGCTTGGCGCGACTATTAGCGCCACCGTTGGTACTGCGATAGTCAAGATAGATAACACTCAGGTGATTAACTTTAGCGGCAATACCAAAAATGGCGGTACCTCAACCAACATTGATGCGGTTTGCTTTGAGTCCAATCTGTATAACTTTGGAGGGGGCGGCTGGCTGTGGCTCGGCAGTCCGGTGGTGGACGATCTGTATATTTGCAATGCTTTGGGTACGGCCAACAACACTTTCTTGGGAGATTCTCGCATTGAAACTCTGATGCCAAACGCCGCTGGATCTTCCACGCAACTAACCCCCACAGGGTCGGGTACTAACTACTTGAACGTCAATGATATCCCTGATAGTACAGCCACCTACAATGGTTCGTCTACTATCGGTCAGCGCGATACTTACGGCCTGGGCGATTTAGTAGCGGGCACAGGTAATGTGATAGGGACGCAGCAGGTAACGGTAGCCTTTAAGGGCGGCGCTGGAGTGGCTTCGCTCAAACCTGCGCAAAAATCTGGCGCTACAGTGTCGTACGGCGCAACGCGGTCTTTAGGTACTTCGTCAACAGTCTATACTGATGTATTTGAAACGAACCCCGCAACGTTGTCAGCATGGACTGCTTCGGACATGAACTCGCTGGAGGCTGGAGCTGAGGTAGCGTGAGCTATGTAAGCGAGCAGAATACTGATAGCCCTATCGATCGCTGGAAGTTTGAAGAAACTTCGGGCACGGCTATTAATGACGACATTGCCGCTACCCATAACGGGACGCTAAACGGCGGCGTTACCCTCAACCAAACTGCGCCGTTTATGGGCGCAGGACTGGGTGCTAAGTTTAATGGTACCAGTGGCTATATAAGCTTCACTAACGCTTCGGGCTTGCTCGGCATTGGTACGATTGAAGCCGTGGTGCAGTTTACGGCTATATCAGCATCGACGAATACTATATTTGCCCATGCCTTTAATGGTAGCAGCAACCCCATACCCTTCGTACTCGGTACGAATATCGACGGCAACCAGTCTGGCAAGCTACAGGTTGGCTACTACACTGGTAACGTGTGGCAGGCGGTTACGTGGTCCACACCCCCATCCTTGAATACTCCTTACCATATTGTCGGCACATATAATGGTACGGCATTAACGTTATATGTGAATGGTACGCAGGTTGCTACTTCCAATCCAGCCTCAGCTCGACCGGGCGCTGGCTCAGTCAATAATACGGCTTACATTGGTCGCCAATGGTTTTCTGCCGAATATCACAACGGCTACATTTGGGATGTGGCACTTTATAGTAGCGCACTGTCATCTGGGAGAGTCACTGCCCACTATGATGCACTCAACAGCCCGTTTACGGACAATTTTGCCAATGCCAGCGATCTGGGCACAGGCGGTAGCAACGTATCGGCCATTGTGACAACAGGCTGGACGACCGAAGCTAGCGAACCGGGCGGTATGTCGCACACTGGCTGGGCGACCTATACCCCCGCGGCGACGGCAAGCTACCGACTCTCAACCAACGGCTCTGACTTTAGCACGATGCTAGCTATGTATACAGGCACGACACTCGTTAATCTTGTAAGCGTCGGCGCTGCTACGGGGACCTTGACAGTGACACTAACGGCGAGCACTACGTACTATGTACAGATCGGGGCGCAGCCGGCTGGCAGTGGTGGCAATCTATTCTTTAATCTAGGGCCAACCAGTACCTCTAACCTGGACCAGGTGTATGCGGAAGCTATGACTCAGGCAGCGGCCATACCACGCTCTTTAAGCCAGATGTATGTAGAGGCCATGACTACGCCAGCTGCCCCTCCTCGCAATGTGAGTCAGGTATATGTAGAGACTATTGTCTCTAATGCTCCAGCCCCGCAACTGTTTATCGGCTGGGGAATTCCTATATAGCGAAGGCTTGGACTTGCGCTAAGCTCCAGGTAAAGTGCCATTCATCCTTATCAGTTATGTAGGTCGCGCCATCTCTTCAAATGCAAGGGTTGTGTCAAGTAATGCACTGCATGTTCGAGAGTAGCTTCAAAAGCCCACACCCGTCGGCTTCTGGCAACTATATGGTGACTAGAATGAAGCGTGGCATCTGTGGTGTCCACGGCTGACTACGCGTTTACTCTCCTGGTCTTTGACCAGTCTTGATGAAATGAGCCATAGCCATTGCGTGCCCATGTCCAAGGCCCGCGTCCTTTTTAAGCCATGCAATAATATCACCAACTTTCGTTGCTGGATCAGTAAGGCCTTTCTCTTTCGCAAGAGCGACATAGTAGCTCGGTTTATTGCCAGTTAGCTCTTCGATCTTTTCTAGGTAACCTTCACCACGCGACATTTTGTATACCTCGTTAGTCTAATGATACGTCTATAGTAACATGATGCGCTCGTGTGAGCCGGCTCAAGTATGCTGTCTACGTATCGTTAATATCGCATGCCAGAACTACACTTTCATAAGGCACTATCATCGATCTACGTCACGAGTCCTAGTGATCTTTTGGCTGCCTTCATTTGTTCAGCAGAAACTTCGTATAGGTGTAGCTTTTCAGCATGAAAGTCGTCCATTTCGCTCAGTAAAGAACTAAGCTTTTTTGGGTCAAGTGTAATAGTGTCTGGGTCTAATCCAGTACTGCGGATATTTCCTTCATCACTATGCGTACCAAAGTGACCTGTTTTTGTTGCAGTGTGTGGGGCTCTTCCAGCGGCGATGGCGGCATATAGCCTGCGCGGATTAGTGGTAAGAGGTACTCCGTCTACAAAATGAAGAATATCTTCACCAAATTTTTCTCTACAGCGTCGAGATAAGTTAGCTGTTTCGCTTTCTATTGCTACATCTACGTGATGGTCAAAACCTCCAACCACTGCGCATTTATCAACACGTATAACCGCGTTGGCATCCGTAGCTAAGTGAGGAGAGTGACATGCTTTACGTAGCCATGCTCGATACTGCATAATTCGCACTGGTAGACTATCACCGTGTACACCCCAGCGTAACTCGGATGTAAAAAATATCTTTGATAGTTCATGGCGAGCGGCCTCCGTGATTGTATCGAAGTAGCCTGGTGCCAAGGCATCAAGGTCAACATCATAACCGCCATAGAGCCAAGGTTTCCCGGGATGCAACATGGCTTGATCTAGACCGTCTGATCTGATGCGACCCATCGTAACGGGTTGGTCATATGCCCATTGTAGGGCATGAATAGCAACAGTGCTCTCTGAAACTTGTCCGACCATTCGTTCCATTTCTTGTGCCTTCTTACTTGCTGCTTCATGGCCAGAAGGATAATTGAAATAGAAGGCAATCGGCCATGTGCAAGATGTCAGTGGGCTGTTAACATACTGCTCTAGTGTGTGATCCAGTGTCTTTAGAGTTTCAGATGTCGTATCAACAGGTACTACTGCAAACCCATCTATAGGTTCAGAGGGTGTTTCATATTGAGCTTGTATAGTTTGTGCTTGTCGCATACGCCATTCTGGCCAGCTACCAATATGGTCTGTAATGTATTCTTCATGACGATAGTAGCTCAATGGCTCACTCATAGCATTGCAGTGTATAAGAAATGATTATATAAAGATACACCCTTGAGGGCGTAGACGTAAACTAGCAAGTAAGACGCGTTTGAGGATCTCACTTAAAAAGGACTAACTGTATAAACTAAAGAAAGCTTAGTCTTATGCAAGTGACGAATCAAAAGGTGGTGACCTCCGGGGAAATCTCAGGTCTAGATATTTATTCCAACCGCACTAGGAACACCTAATCGCCACCCTAAAATAGATTTGGCTACTAACATAATTGAAACTATACTGCCTATATGTCAGCCGAAATCTTTGAAGAGTTCAAAGGCTCGCGATTAGAGATTATTACACCAGATCCACAACTGCTAGTGGGTCGCCTCGCTATAGCTAATACGGCATTTGTGGATACGCTTGATCTTGGAGTCACTGATATGTACCGGCCAGATGCGGTCGTACCTGACCCCTCAAGTATACGTCTCTGTACACCGGAAGAAGAGCAGGCGCTCTTAAGGGAAGGATCAATATTTGACGTTACGCTTCCTAGCCAGATATTTATAATGCCGGGATCATACGAGCCCAGAACAAGCATTGAACGTCATTTTGTCAGCATTTATGGTCCAGAGCCTGCCGATTATAGGAAACTCCAACTACCTGGCAATCCAAAAAGTATGAACTTCCGGCCAGCCCATATGCTTACCACGACTCATCGACAACATGCAAAGCGACTTGAGGGGTTGCATTTGGATAGATCGAAGGCAACAATGGGGCCTGATGATTGGAGTGAGGCAGAGTTAGACTATGGTAGTAGGATAGGTGTTAATTACAGAGGGCAAGCAGGTATTTGGCTTGCAAACATGATCATAACTCCTGCTGAACTACGCGATCGGGAACGAGTCCACGGGCTTGTCCGAGTTCTTACGGGCCCAAAAGCTAAGTACAATCTAACATCTGGTATGGTAGTGCATGACGGTACGACGCTTACCGAAGTGGGCGATGCCGCACTTGATGAAGCAAAACATGGATTTGCAGAAAACCCGGAGTATTATAAGCAGAATGACGACTATATGGTAAAAGCTGAAGAGGGAGATCCATCTATTTCCGCAATCGGATTTTACTTTTTTAAAGAAGCGCTATGGCAACGAAATCGTGCACGTGCTGCAAGGCCCTAAATAAGGTCTGGACCTTGCTTCTAGGAATCAGTACAAGAGCAGAGAGTCTGTGTTAGACTTCAGAATTGAAAGAAGTGGCCGGGCCAGAACCTCCGGCTGCTGGTTCCCCGAATGCGTCGTCCATTGCTGCTTGCGCCTCGGAAATATCTCCCGTTTCACCTAGTGCTAGTGAGCCTGCCTCTTGAACGGCTGCAAGACTTGGTACTCGTGCAAGGGAATTCTTTAACGTCTCAGACATTGTCCACTCCTTGTTAAATATGCATGGAATTTTAGCACATTGTACCTATAAACACTAGCACTATAAAATCGTACTAACAGCACCAATGATGTGCCCGATCAGTTTCTTGATGTCATCGCAATACACAGAGGGATTCATAAACGTACCATCCTTTTGGCGATCACTAAAACGGCCACCACCACAAATATCGCCAACATCATTTTCTAGGCATCTAAGGCAGGTCTCGCCGAGTGCTTGGGCTCCGGTTCTACGAAGCTTAATAAGAGGATGCTCAAGGACGTCGCTTATCTTATTGGTTTGCAATCTAGCATTTCCTGTGCGTTTACCTAAAACAATAGAATCAGCGCCAGGATCCAAGGCTTTAAGTCCATCGGTACCCTTTATTTGCCCGTCAGCTTCAATAAAGAGATATCCAGCATCGCCAAAGCCAAATATTTCACCACCAACTGGTACATGATGACTGCCCAGTCGATTCCGGATGCCTTTTATGATGGCATCGAAGAAGCGGATTCGCGTATACGGGATGGCCTGCTCTTTAAAGAGGTAGTCGAATAATTCAATCATGTAATCAGCGTATGGCGTTTTAACACCAGATGGATCCCAATTGGGTGGCGGTGTATTCCAAGTAGCATGCGGCCAAATGAAGTCAAATTTAAAATTAGGATATTTGACAGGATCTGGTCGAAATTCCTCGAGCGATTTAAATGTTGCAACTGCTTTGGTACGGCCTCCATAGCGAGCAGTAATCTCGTCGCTGGGCGGGCCCATATTGTATTGGTTGAGCGTGCATAAAATACCCCTGAATAAATCAGGATGGGTGTCACGCAAAAGGCGAGTATTCTTCGCAACGCGTTCGTAGCTCGGTGTGCCGTTTAGGAGTGGACGCGATCGATCATGATCTTCTGGGAGACCATCAATACTAACGCCTATGCCAACACCCAGTCTTGCAAGTATCGCAAGCTGTTCTTCAGAAAGCGTAGTGGCGTTAGTTTGGACCACAAACTCTGACGAGATTTCATCCGGAATAGTTTGACGAAGTATTTGAACAATCTTTTCTATATGGCCAATATTAAGGAGAGGCTCGCCACCATGTAATATGAAGGTTACATTCTTAAGCTGATAACGAGGATCTGTCTCATCTGCAAATTCTGCCGCATGCTCGGTAATTCGTTGCCCAAGTAAGGCGATTGTTCCAAGCTCAACCGGGAGATACCGTTTCCGATTACTAGCATTCTCTCCTTGGTACATATAGCAATCTGGACATCCCATATCACACGAGCCTTGTACTTCAATAGCGTATTCACGAATTGGCATAGCACGTGTTGGAGGGCTCATGAGTTCAGGAATGTAGACCGGATTGTATAAGTTATAATTCATGCCAAAGTTGCCTTTAGGTTTGGCAGTAGGCCTAAAGTACGGGCAAGTCGCAAAGGGTCTATTTGGTAACCTTGACTCATTAAGGCTTCATAGACCCCGTATACGACTTCTGGAAACATATGCAATGCTCGACGAGCTGGATCATTGCTATCAACATCGTATGTAATCGCTAATCCTGCCCAGGACTCAGCTGCGGAGTTTGCGGAATATATAAAGCCGCCCGACATGTCTTGGGTGGTATACACGATGTCTCTAATAGTTGCTGCAAATAATGCTCGCGCCTCTGCATGCTTTCCCTTGGCAAATAAGTTGTTAGCAATATCTCCTGGCTGGATCTGATTACCCTCAGTTTTGCTTAGTAGTAATTCTTTTCTCTTATAGTTACCCCATACATTCCTAAAGCCTGGGTTTACTCGATTAATAACTTCGCAGCCCTCATATCCTGTGGTCGGTGCTTCCAGAATGTGTGAAGCTATGTCGTATATGGTGGCAGTATTGGGGTGTAAATTACGGAGCCTCCAGCATAAGTATTGGTCACGATTAAGTGTGTCCGCAATAGCGTCAAGTTCTGGGACCTGTGTGTTGCCACCTTTTTTGAATCGCTCCTGACCTATGACCAGTGAGTCGACAATAGTTTTGCCAACTGAAGTCAGAAACGGAGACCTCCGAACAGTACTGGCAAGATCAGGGTAGCGATTTCTCCATTGTGCGTACTCAATATAAGCGCGTTTATACTGCTCGCTTCCCTCTGGGAGGGATCGGCACTTTGCAGCTAGCACTTCTACTGCAGGAGCATGGCCGTATAATGATTGGAGCAAACCGCCAAAGGTAACCGGAAGATCTAAGTTGGGGCTATGAAAGGCGACTCCCTCAAATGCAGAGCTGTATGTTGGGTAGAGGTCTTGCAGTGTCTTGAAAATGCCTTTTTGGCTTTCGTCGACGAGTGCTCGTACGGTAAACCACGGGTCCGTAACACGTACTAATCCGATCGAGCCGAGAGTTTGTGTGCGACTTGCAATGTAATGCCGACCTCTATTTAAGGGTATAATTGCACGCAATGTTTGAATAATACTATCTCTATACTGGGGCAAGTACTCTTCTAGGAATTTGAAAGCTTCATTAACTGTGCGTTGCCAAGCAGAGACTTCAGCATCCCCCAACCGAGAACTCAGCGAAATGCCACCTTCCATGCGAAACATCCGAAATAACTCTGGACTGACATCATCAAGCTCGAAGTCGTGTGATCCAATCTTAAGATAACGAAGTGACTGCCAATTCGCTTGGGAGGCTGTATCGTCTGGCGATGGTGGATATACGGTCTCTGTTCCGGCGGTTATGCTAATCTGCCCATTTGCGTCGTGGTTAACAAGGGCATTACCGTATCGTAAATCTGGATCTCTAAAAACGGCGCGTCCAATACCAGCCAACCAGACAGCGCCATTTCGTTGGATTGGCACCGGAAACGAATCAAATGGTAGGCTTGCTTTAATAGCAGCTCCCGCAGCTATACTGCGGTAATGACCAACGGGATTTGAAGGATTGGATCGATTACGGAGGCAATAATCTGCCCAGAGGCCAACCTGCGGATGACTAAGTGCTTGCTGCCGTGCTTCTTCGGGTACTTGAGAAAGCAATGCTGCAGCCGGTGCGAGAATGTCTTGATTCTCCTCGCTGATCATAGACAGTATGCTGACGGCTTGTTTGTTTACTGCAGTGCGTTCATTAATGAGGTCGGGCAGTACGTCTGCTTGTGCCTGACCACACCAAACCAAGCTTTCAATTTGTTCTTCACTTAAGCGCATAAGTGGGACCGAAATAGGTGGTTGTTGGTATGGACTCCAACCAGCGCCTGTTAGGCGTGATACGATATGTAGATTTCTTACTAGGCATTTACGAAAGCATTTTAAGTTCTGGTCATTTCTCTACGAGTCTAAAAAATTTTCTTATATCTATGCAAGATCAATGTTTTGGCTTATCATCATTGTCCGTTGGGCTCCAATGCATCGCATCGAGATCCGCTACTGGGTCGGGTAGATCAGAACTGTCTGTACCTTCGCCAAACCACATGCCTGCAGGTATAGGCCCTGTGTATGGTTCTGCATCTGCGTCCTCGGAACTGGTAATGAATTCTGACATTGCATTCTCCCCATTTCAAACGGCTAATATTTTATTATAGCTCCAATAACCTAAACCCCGAAGGATGGCGCGGATAGTCTTCAAACTTTAGGTGTCGCAGGCCACGTTTTTGTCCATTACGGCGTGGGGTTGCTGCCTGCAGTGCGGCATTTTCTTCCCGGGTAGCAAAATAAAAGACTCCCGAAGAAGTCTTTGCGGTGCTTATGCTTGGCTGAAGATAGCGGATTCAACCGTTAAGCTAAGTTTAGGCTTTGTAATAGGTCAGGATACCCAGCCAACAGCGCTGGCAGTGTCGTAGCGGCAAAGTCGGGGGTGTAGTTTTGTGGGTTTTGAATGGCATCAACTGCTAATGCTCCCAGAGTGGACCAGTTATTATCTGTTCCAATCTCTACACCATCACCTACGATCTCTGGCTTACCATTCGGGGTAATTAAGGCGCCCGTAATGATATGCATTCGGCGTCCATTTTCTTCTGAGTAGCTGTAACGCCCGCCTCGTAGTAATGGCATTTCGGCTATACCCTCTGCAGACTGGCCGCCCTCTTGCATAAATTCCGTTGCTATACAGGCTGCAACAATATCTTGAGAGTGTGGCGCATTTGCTGGCACGGTGAGCTTATCTAAAAAACCTGTGATTATACCTTTGCTACTACTGATTCCGTCTTTACCTAACCTCTGTACAACAAGTGCCTCGGTATCTAATGTTGGTCGATGGAGACCATCGTCCGTGATCTCCATAGTTTGCCCGTCCATCATAGTGGCAGCAATAGCGAATCCTGCTAAAACGGTCTTGCTATAGAATATACTTCCATCTCTGATTTCGTAGCCTGCGGTCGTAGTGGCTATTTCTTGACGGAGAAGCTCAGGGTCTACGGGGTATTCAATAGTTGTCATGTGTTCTTTCTCTAAAAGATCTTACTATCTTGATGTGGCTGGCCGTGATTGACGAAGTTAGAACTAGTTTAGTGCTTGCTCGCGTATCCTATAGCGGATATGTACCAACTATGGAGTCTGAACAGGTTACGTAGAGCGCTTGACCTGTACTCGTATTGGCTTATTGTCATCGTCTACATGCACCACTTTCTGCTCAATATGGGTCGCTTCCTTGCGTGAGAGCTGCTCGAGCGAGAGTATGATAACCTGGTCGCCTGGTTGAAAGAGTCTAGCGGGGCAGCCGTTCAGGCAAACGCCACCTCCGTCACGCTTACCAGGAATAGCATATGTTTCCCAATGTACGGCGTTCGACATATTGTTGATATGTACCAGCTGGAATGGCAGGATTCCTGCAGCCTCCATGAGTGTCGGATCGATAGTAATACTACCTTCGTAATCGAGCCTCGCCTCCGTAACGCGCACTCGGTGCAATTTTCCGGTACAGACTGTAATTGACATAGGGGGTCTCCTTACCTGGTGCTTGTGTTGCCCTCTGTTGCTGGTTGCAGTACCAACCGCACTCCTCCGTGACTGACTGGCGCATAAAAATCTTCATTTGGACCAGGGCTAAATTGTAACATCTTATGGTGCAATTTTGGCAAGGTGGTGCTCAGCTTGCCGCGCACGATCTGTTGTGTTGTGGCATCCACCGCGAGGTAATACGGCGGTTCACAGATGTCTTTATTTTTTTCCATAAAATCGCCCGGCTCGTCTATGGAAAGGTGCGGCGTTTTCCAGTATTCGCCCAAGAAATGAACGTAGTGCTGATGGTTGGTGTATGCCAGCACGAAAGCCACACGCATAGTAGGCTGATACAGCTTATTGTCCACATGCGGAAGCCGGATAGGATCTGAGGCCACGAACTCTTCAACGATAAAACTGTCGAAACGGTCATATTGCCAAGCGACGTAAGCGGAATTTTTGCTACGTGCCAGCTTGCCCTTTTTCGTGATAATGTAGCGCAAAATCTTGTCCAAATCTTCTCCGGAAGTGATAATCACGCCCTTACCCATAAAGTTCCCGCGCGGCTTAATGACAAAGGTGTCGCAGTGTAGCTCTTGCGTAATCTTCTCGGCAAGTCTTTTGCTATATATCTTTTTGTAGTTTCCCCATCTCGGTTTTATGGCAGCGAGCTGCTCATCTTCTGCAAAAAGCCGAGTCATCCGGTACTTATCTATCCAGAACGGAAAGCTAGACTTATCAACCATCACCATGCCGGGTAGCCTTTGTTCGAAATCGTAGATGACGGAAAACTGCGACCAGCTGGCATATAAAAACCCTTGGTAAGAAGCAAGGTCATACCTATCTTTTGGGGGTAATTTGGAGCGTCGCTTGAAGTCCTCATCGGAAAATAGCGCTATAAGGTCTTTCGGGTTTCGCCACTTAGCACCGGCAAGTTCAGAAACCAGTTTTTTATCGGCAATAGTCTCAGCCACGACCCAGCCATTTTTATTGTAGGAATTCAAAACTCGGAGCAGCTCCTTGTGTATAGATTCCTCTGCATCGTTCCGGTATGTGTCGCCGTTAAAAAGCGAAAGCGAGGCTTGCTGAATCTCGCATATTTTTACGCCTTGCTGGGAGTTATATTTCAGGTCGGCGACCAGATAGCAAATGTCGACCGGATATTTTTCAGCGTTGGGTTTGTGGGTAACTGGCATCAATCAAGCTGGACACAATTTATGGTGGGGTTTATTATTTGCGTGCCGTCAGACGCATTATAATTTATCGCCACCCTAATCATCTGTGGAGAATCAGTAACATGTATCATTTGTGTAATGTTGATGGGCGTCGACAGTGTAAAACTGTTAGTCTCTGATATTTCCATTTCGTATTCCATGAGCGGGAAAGGATGGACATTCTGGATTGCGCCTTCGTAATTTTTCTCTTCCATGAGTCCGATATAAAAAGAAAAATTCTCATACTGAGACGAAATCGGTTTCTGCACGTAGCCGGTAACATTCACCAGGTACGTGCCGTTTTCCCAAATGCCAATTGCAGAGCCGTTTAAATTCTCAAGCGTGACGTTCGTGCCTAATCTGGCATTTTGCGAGTCAAACGTAATTGTAGGTTGTCCACTGACCAAATTCGTAAGAGTATTGACACCCGCAGAATAAGCTGAGACTGAATTCGAGCTCCTGGTACCTGCTGGACCCTGCGCGCCAGTCTGGCCCTGTGGACCTTGTGGTCCTGCTGGACCCTGCGGTCCCGTTGGTCCATGCCCTCCAGATGCTGCGACGGCCGAAGTCTTGAGCGTACCATCACTATTGTGTGAAACTCCTAAAAATTCATTGAGGATATCTCCCCAAGAATTGTCATCTGAACCGGGGGTGGGTAAGCGGGCCATGTGCTACTTCATCTTCATTCGTTTTTACTATTAGCATATCATAATCGTTTGTAAAGGTTTTATGCGTATCAGTTGAGTTGCACGATATTTACTGTAGGGTTTGAAAACCAGGATGGCGTGCCGCCGGTGAGATCTACTATCACCCGATATAGGGCCGGGGCGTTACTAACGGTAAACATGTGCGATACGCTGACTGAATCTACGATTACATAACCCCCATCGGTAAACGTCTTCATTTTGTTTTCGGTCAACGGGTCTGGACCGACAGTCTCCCAGCCTATTTCAAAATCTTCTTCCAGGCTCACGCTGTATGAGTGGTTGTCAAAAAAGTTTTGGTTGATCGGTTTTTCAAACGTGTACTGTGAAACGAACCCCGAAACGCTTATTAAATACGTTCCGTTCGCGGAGATCGTAATGCTACTGCCATTAATGGTGATATTTGTGCCTTTGCGGACATTTTCCGTGCTAAAGCTGAGAACGTTTTGGCCACCATTGAGTGCAGGCTGTAAACCTACATATCCACTCTCTGTGTAATACGATGCTAGGCTCTTGCCAAGCGTCGCATTCGCCCCTTGGGGCCCATCAACACCGACTGTGCCTTGAGGTCCTTGGGGCCCTGCTGGACCCTGCACGCCAGCGGGTGCTGCTGCGGTGACGGCCGAGGTCTTCAGCGATCCATCGCCATTTTGTGAGACCAGCAGAAAATCATTGAGGATATCTCCCCAATTGCCATTGTCACCCCCTGGTGTAGGTAAACGGGACATACAGTCTAGCCTCCCAACCGTTACTAAACTTAAGCATAACGAAATGTCGGATTGCATACAAGTGCGAAACCAGCGCCTGCTAAAAATAAAAACAGCCTCGCGGCTGCTTTTTGTGCTTGTTTCATGGCTGGGCACCATCGACGAGGCTAGAACCATTTTAATAGGTTGCAATTAGTACTCCTACGAAAAATAATGAGAAGTAACTGGCTTGCAAAAGCAGAGCAGGAAGTTTCGTTTTTTTCCAAAAAATGACGAATCCGATAATGGTAGTCATCATTGCCATGCATACGAAAATGGATACTCTATCAAATGCGGATATACTATTACTTTTCGATATGAGCATTAGAACGGCTATGAGCAGTAACGCGGAGACCCCAGCAAATATTTGATGGATGATTGCTTTAAGTCCTCCTAGCTCAGGCACTAGGGTGCACCCAATTTGAGCCAAAGAGGATAGGCCGACTAATAATAGGACGACGTTTGACAGAGCTAATTCAGGGATAAGGTAGTTCTTAAAGAATATAAATATAATCGGTAGTACTAATGCGAAGAGGGCAAAGTAGTAGAGAATCGACGCTCTCTTAAGTGCGACATGTTGGCTGAAGGTCTTGTGTATACCATGTGGCCAATGCAGCGCTACAAATAGTAAGCCAGGGATAAGTATTGCAAGAGCAACTAAGATAAGGTGTTTATCCATTTAGAACTACTATAACAATAAAAAAGACTTACGAAGAAGTCTTTCACCGTGCCTATGCTATGGCTGGGCGCGAACTTCTCAACTGATGCCTTTTAATGTAGTATTAGTGATCTGGAATGCCTGGGTCCCGTGAGTACCTGAAATTTCCACACCCTAACAAACAGTTGCCAACGCTAATTAAGCTAATGACTAGGTAATGCTACTCCGGCCTGTTTTGCAGCCTCAACTAACTCGGCATGAAGACGAAGTATCTTCTTTTCTATAGTTAATTTCTCGAATGAGCTATTTACACCAATTGCTTTTTGAAGGTCACCGATCATTGCATAAATATCTTTGACGTCATTGCTCAAGGCCTCGATGTCGCCACGTAGTGAGTTGACCGTTTCTTCGACGATTGTACGAATTGCCTGCAGATCATCATAGGATAAGCTCATACTAACATTTTAACACCGGGCAGCTTATAAGTGTGCAAAAAAGACTCCTCGCGAAGCCTCTTATGGTGCTTATGTTTATGGCTGGGCGTAGTGAACGAGGTAAGAACGTTATTAATCTCCAACCCCACCAGCGTACTCACTGTTTCCTAGAGCGCTAATCGCCTTGCCATCGTTGGTAAATAGCTCCGCTAAGACTAAATCTATTGCGTCGCTCGCTATAGATATTGTGCGATCAACGCCGTCTTACTTTTTTTGAGTGCTTCTGGCGTGCCTTCGAACATAATCTTGCCACCTTTGTCGCCGCCTTCGGGGCCAAGATCTATCACCCAGTCAGCTTGTCGAATGACGTCAAGGTTATGCTCAATAGTAATCACAGTATTGTTATCATCTACGAGACGATTGATGAGCGCGTGTAACCGACCGATGTCGGATATGTGCAAGCCAGTTGTCGGCTCATCCAGCACGTAGACGCTACCTTTTTTATGCAGTTCACTTGCCAGTTTCAGGCGTTGGCATTCACCACCGGACAGGGTGCTTAGCGGCTGGCCAAGTGTGAGATATTCGAGGCCGACGTCGTTGAGTGCCTGGAGTTTCTCGGCAATTTCAGGCAGGTCGAAGAAGTCGTTGGCTTGTGCCATGGTCAGATCGAGCACCTCGGTGATTGATTTTTCTTTGTACGTGTAGCCCAACACCTCTTCTTTGAAGCGCTTGCCGCCACACACATCACAGACGGTTTTGGCGTCATCCAAAAAACCTAAGTCGGTCGTGAGGACGCCTGCACCCTTACAATTTTCGCAAGCACCTTTGGAATTGAAGCTAAAGAGCCCGGCGTCAACTTTGTTAGCGGTTGCAAAAGCTTTGCGGATTACGTCCATAATACCAATGTAAGTTACTGGATTTGAGCGAATTGACGTGCCGACGGGCGATTGATCCACGACAATCGCATCCGGGTGCTGCCTCAAGAATACCTCATTAATCAGCGAACTCTTACCTGAACCAGCTACGCCCGTAATCACCGTGAAGACGCCAGTCGGTATATCGACTGTGACGTGTTGCAGATTGTTGGCATGCGCGTCTTTGATGGTGAGCTTGCCGGTAGGTCTGCGGAATTCTTTTTTGATCGGCTGCTCATCCTTGAGGTGCTTGCCGGTAAGCGTGTTGGCCTTAAGAAGGCCGTCGTAGGTGCCTTCAAAGACAATCTCGCCACCTTTTGTTCCGGCCAGCGGCCCAACGTCCACGATATGATCGGCGGCTTTAATCACGTCTGGGTCGTGTTCTACGACAATGATGGTGTTGCCTTGGTCACGCAACTTACGCAGCAGATCGTTGAGCCGATGTACATCTCTAGGGTGCAGACCAACGCTTGGCTCGTCAAAAACATACATTACGTCCACCAGACTGCCGTTCAGATGTTTGACCATCTTAACGCGCTGCGACTCACCTCCGGACAGTGTATCGGTCATGCGGTCAAGGCTCAAATAGCCCAGTCCAATTGTATCCAGATTGGATAGGCGGTCCATCAGCATTTTGATGAGAGCGTGACTCGCCGACTGATCCAACTTTTTAAGAATCTCGAGCAGCTTATCAACTTGCATAGACGATAGCTCGGCGATATTGTAGCCCTCGATCTTGCAGGCCAGTGCTTGTTGATTGAGCCGCGCGCCGTGGCACGACATGCACGGCGCCATGGTGATGAACGGCTCAACTAGTTTTTGCGTGCGCTCAGACTTAGTCTTAATGTCATCCTTGATATATTTGCGCACAAATTTATCGACTACTCCTTCAAAATTGAGCTTCATGCCGTTGCCCAAATCAACCTTGACGGGCTTAGCGTAGTACAGCTCGTGTAGCTCTTTGTCGCTAAAATCTTTGAGCTTTTTATCATTGTCAAACAACTTGGAGACCTGTACCGTTTTCAAAAACCAGGAGTCTCCCAAGTAGTCAGGTAGTTTAATCGCTCCGCCATTTATCGACTGGTTCATATCAAAAGCTGCGTCCATATCGATGCCGAGCTTTTGGCCGATGCCGTTACATTCCGGGCACATGCCGTGAGCATCATTGAACGAGAAAAGGTTCGCATTGCCGACATGCGGCGCGCCAAATCGAGAAAACAGCAGGCGAAACGCCGTTGCAATGTCGGTCACCGTCCCCACTGTAGAATGCGATCCGCCGCCAAGCGGCTTCTGGTTAACAATTACTGCCATGCTCAAATTCTTGATTTCATCAGCATCGGGCTGAGTGATGCGTGGCAGGAAATTGCGTACGAACATACTAAAATTTTCATTGAGGAGCCGTTGCGCTTCGGCGGCGACAGTATCAAAAGCCAGTGACGACTTACCTGAACCTGAAACACCGGTGAAGATGATGATCTGACGTTTCGGAAGCTTGAGATTAACGTTCTTCAGGTTGTTTTCGCGTGCTCCACGAATCTCGATGAATTCTTGTCCCATTATCGCTCCTATGGTTGTCTTTAGTGTGCAATGTACTCAGCTAATTTTAGTGTACTCAAGAAAGATATGACAGAGTCTAACACCGAGCATATTTTAACGACATAATTCCCTTTGAGTGGCTTCGCTTCTGCGAGTCTGCGGCTCAACTCATAACCTCTTGGCTGGGGCGGAGGCGGACTAATATAACTTTTGCATTGGGCGAGGATTTTGATGTTGAAGAGATACGCGAATTGTTAAAGCCAGATATAATGAGATCCATGGTAAAAGCTATTATCTTCGATGCCGACGGCCCGTTGTATTATCGCACGGACTTATCTTCGCAGAAATTGGAAGCATTACTTAAAGATTTTGGGTACTGCGGTGACGTAAAAGAATTCAAGCGGGCATACGAAAGTGAAAAGTTTAAGGCGTACGTCCGTTTTGAGACCGAAGCAGAGATGGATCACAAGATCTTACAATCTATTGGCGTTCAAATATCACTCAGTGAAGCTGAAATTTTTGCAAAAAAGTTTGATGTTATCCAAAGACAAGTCACTGCAACTGCTAATGCAATTGCCGCACTTAAGCAGTTAAAGAATGAGGACTATAAAATTTGCGTACTCACTGATAGTTTTTACTCGTCCCAAGAAAAATGGTCGTGGTTTAAGACGCTGGGTATGGACATGTATATCGACCACATCGTCAGTTCATACGACATTCGCAAGCTTAAAGATACCCCGGAGGCCTATCAAATTTGTTTGGATTCGCTCGGTACTAATGCAGACGAGACTGTATTTGTTGGTCATCAGGAATATGAGATGACTGGTGCACGGGCTTCAAAGATTACTTCGATTGCTGTTATCCCAATTGCGACTCCAGGTATTCATTCCGATTACAAAGTTAACTCCTTATCTGAACTTCCCGAATTGCTCAAAAAAATAAATCGAATATAGCCATAATGTTTACGCTAGCTCTTGTACTAGTACTCTGTTCGGCAATCCTCCATGTTACCTGGAATGTAAAGCTGCAATCAGAAGACGATCCGCTGGATACTGCCACTAAAGCGGTGACGTTAGGCATCATATGCCTGTCACCAGTTTTCTTTGCGTATTGGCTATATCTTGGAATGCCAGCTATATCAAGCCATGCCCTCATGTTTTCTGGACTGTCAGGTTTGGCTGAACTCGGTTACTTTTCGTTTTTGTCGTATAGCTATCGCCATGGCGAGCTATCGGTTGTTTACCCGCTGGCGCGCGGATCGGCGCCGATTTTCTCATTTGCGTTTGGTGTGTTGTTTTTAGGGGAACGTATTAGTCAAATGCAGGTGGTCGGTGTGGGTTGCCTACTTGTAGGTATTTGGATGGTACGGGGCGCAGCAATTTCTGGGGCTCGAGGCGCCATTCCTGCGGTGGTTACGGGAATTTTTATTGCAAGTTATACCGTACTTGATAAGGTAGGGCTAGAAGGCGTGAGCCCGATATTATTTGGTACCTTTAAATACTTGTTTACGGCTCTGTGTCTACTAGCGATAATACCCTTGCGGCCACGATCAAACATAGTCGGGGCGTCCAGGCTAGGTCTACAGTCATGGAAGAAAATGCTGCTTATCGGCGTGTGCATTATTGCTACTTACCAATTAGTCTTGTTTGCACTAACCATGGCTCCCGTTGCCATTATTTCACCACTACGCGAGTCGGCATCAGTCATGGTGACGATATGGGGCATCTGGAAGTTAAAAGAACGTAAAGGACTCGTGCAGAAATTAATAGGCGTTGGGGCGATCTTTATAGGCATAGTTTTGCTTGCATTGTAGAAAAATGATCATGAGAAAAGATTTGCAAAACGAGCTAGCTCGAGATTTATGTAGGCCGAATAGTGCCGAAGTTTGGTTGTCCCTTTATCCCTATGCAATAACCAAACTAAAAACACCTCATTTTACAGAGGTATCTTTGAAAATAATTCCTTGGCTGGCCACGTAGCCCAAAATTGGAACACCGTTTGGCCGAGTTTACGGGCGATGTACTGGAAGTTGCATGAGCTACAAGCGATTGAGTGAGCACAAAACGAATGCCTACTTTTAGTCCGTTTTAAATCAAGTAAAATATAAGTATGAGTGTACCAATGTTTCTCTGGCGAGAGCGTAACCCGGAGTTAGAGTCTATAGCTTCGGTGTGGACAATTAGGGCCGCCGTGATAATGGAGCGTATCGTACCAGCCGATCCTTGCACCTCTATTATTCTTGTACAAAGTGATACTAGCGCGGAAGTGATAATAAGGGGTCCGGAAACCGCACCGCGTAGCGAAATTCTTCTACCTGGCTATACTTGGATCGGCATTCGCTTACGTCCCGGTGTGCAGATAAAGAATTTTCCAGCTCAGCAGCTTACCGATAGCTTCCAAATAGTGCCTGCTGACACCAACGGACATTTCCAATTTGAGGGGTCGCTACTACAATTTCCTAGCTTCAGTAATGCCGAGCAACTCATTACGCAAATGCACGATTTGGGCTACGTAAGCGGTAAAGGCTTGAATAGTAAAGAATCCCCGGAACGAGTCATGTCGTCTAAAAGTTATTATCGCTTTGTTAAGCGTAGCACTGGTCTTCCACCTTATAAGTTGCATCAACTACAGCGTATGTCCGAGGCCCTGGACTTACTTCGAGAGGGTATGTCAGCCGCTACTGTTGCCTCTGAACTCGGCTTTGCGGATCAGGCGCACTTAACTCGCGCAGCCAAGCAATTTTTAGGCTATACCCCCAAAGAGCTGCTGCGGTGGCCCCATATACTATAAAAGTGTCCAAAATCTTCAATCTTGTCTGCTTTTAGCTTGTTACAATAACGACCGTCAATCTAAAAAGGACGATTTATATGCCAAAAGTAGTAACGTTTCTGTGGTTCGAAGGCCCAATAGAAGAAGCGGTGAATCTGTATGTATCACTATTTAAAGATGCAAAGATAACACACACCTCACGGCTCACAGAGGTAGTAGCAAAAACAATTGGACTGAAAGCCGGAACGGTACAATCAATGGACTTTGAGCTGAATGGCCAGCGCTTTTGTGCGTTGATGGGCGGGCCGATGTACAAACTTACTGAGGCTACCTCAATTCAGGTGCATTGCAAAGACCAGGCTGAGATTGATAAATTTTGGGACGTGCTATCCGAGGGTGGCAAAGTAGTGTCTTGCGGATGGGTTACTGATAAATTTGGACTAACATGGCAAATTATGCCAGACAACCTAGACGACATGATGCGTGATCCAGACCCAGCTAAAGCCAATCGGGTTAGCGACGCTTTACTGAACATGGAGGGCAAGCTGGATAAAGCCGAACTCGAAAAAGCTTATAGAGGCGAATAGTTTTAGCCAGATAACAGGAAAGGGCACCCGGAGGTTCTGGTGCCCTTTCAGTATGGCGTAGAGTGTTCGAAGAATACTACTGGCCGCCAGAAGGGATTGGAACCCATGCAGCAGATTAGAAGATTCAAGCAAAACAAAAAGACGCTGAAATTCGAGCGTCCTCTTATCTGTAATAATACCTTGGCTGGGGCGGAGGGATTCGAACTCTGGATCCTTGGGCTAGGACTTAACACTCTACTGCTTGGTGTTGTTTGTTTTGTTTGATGATATACTGATACGTCCAGATGGTAAGGTACCAGGGCGAACAATTTATTATAAGCAAGTGCAATGCAATGATTAGCGCAAATACTGTGAGGAGTAACTCTGCCTGATACTTTGTCATATCATACGGGCGAGCTATTCCCGGGTGTACTAGACAGTCCTGGTGACTACCTCGCTGACCCGGCTTATTCTGGGCCTGGAGATGCGGTACAGCTGATTAGCCGAACCTTTGAAGTGGATGACCTTGACCGTGATCAATCTCCTGAAGGGCCTGTCGGCATAGATGTCGAACCCTATCTTGATGCTAAAATCACTACTATTATTCAAATGGTACTTGAATGGGCCAAATATCACCCAGAAGAGTATCGTAATGATCCGGATAGGTTTGCGCCTCATGTTAATGTCACGGGAGAGAATAGTCTAGTCTTAGAGATTGGTAGCACCGGCCCAATCGTAAAGTTGACTGCCGGTTATAAAGATACTCTGTTTGAGGCCTTAATCTTGCGCAGGCTGACCTTAGAGAAACAAAAGCAGCAGCCCCCAGTAGAAATGCCGGATTTCCTATTATATAAACCTGAAGCCCCAGGTATGGTTCAGCAGCTATGGCAGACGAGAGTGGGCGGAAGAAGTTTATCAGAAGATGATGTGCGTGGCTTTTCACGTAGTGAGAAGCGAGCGCTGGGGCTAAGCCTTGGCGGTATTGTAGCTTATTTAGCAGACGTCCTGCCTTTTGAACAATACGAAACGATTCTAAGCCAAGCAGGTGATCCGGTATTATTCGACCGTGCAAAACTTATGGAGGACCGTACATACTTTCAGCGTATAGACGACAGACATATGACCGTCGGGCTTCAAAAGGTTACGAGCCTAAAGCAAAGAAAAATGCATCCTATGCTTGCCGAAACATTACAGTGGCTGCAGGAGGAGTATAGGACATTTAAAGATAGCGCCCAACTAAAGACACCTATTATCGGGCACGATGATCTTCGACCTGCTAATCTTACTTTCAAAGGGCCTAAATCCAAGCGTACGGTCGCAGGCGTATTTGACTTTGAATCTATGATGCCTACGGACCCTGAACGCGCGTTGCGCCACATAGTAGTACTTGGCGAAGAGGCCATTAATGCGGCCGAAGAGGCTTATGGGCGGCCGCTCAGTCGCCGAAAACTGAGCTTTTGGGCAATAGGTCAGGCGGCAACAGAGCTAGCTGCATATACGAGGAGGGCCGGTACTCAAAAATTAATTGATAAGCGAGTACGTGATCTAAAAATTCTTCAGCCAGATAGAGACTGGCTAGGCATGACGTCGGTTGGCTAGGTAGAATTGCAGGTACTAAAAAAGTCTACAGTTCAAGCTGTAGACTTTTGCATAATCTCATGGCTGGCCATTCTAGTCTGTGTTAAACACCTTTTGGCTAAACAAAGTCTTTTGGAATTAAAGAAATATTATGCGGTTAGCGTATGACCGATCTTGTTAGCGAGCTCATGTGTCCATTTGTCGAGACGATCAAGCTGGTGTCCCATGACAAGTCGCTCATCATCACTAATCTCCTGCTTTTTCATGGCGCTATCCAAATAGTCAAATACTCTAGAGATTTCTTCTCGTATTTTTTTCTGCTCATTTTCAACACCCGAGAATCGTTCATCAACCTGCTGCATAAATGTCTGTAGAAGAGAGGTAATATCACTAAAAGACTCTTTCAGCTCGTCGCGTAGCTCAGTGATATCATTTCTAGTAGCACCATTGTTCATAGATAGAATTATATCAATTATCCACAAACTAAAAAGACTTCTTTCGAAGTCTTTCATTGCGCTTATGCCTATGGCTAGGCATCGAGTGCTTAGTAAAAACTTTTAATAGAGGCGAGGACGAAAAAGTTGACGTTGACGAGATTGACGAGCTGTTTGAAAAAAGCGATGACAATGAATCAGAAGATAGTAGGGATGCTAATGTTGAGTGATTGTTATGCGTGGTTCTTTACCAACTGATACTTCGACTTCACCGCCAATTGGATACGTGAATATCTGATTGGTATGGCCAAAATCTACATTAGCAATAATAGGCAGGTGGTCCAATTCTTTCTTGGTACTGATTAGCTCGGTTAGAAGCTCCCGGCTCATCTTAGTTTCTTGTTGGAATCGGCCGATGACAATCGCACGAACGTTCTCGAATCCTGGCTGTTGAATGAGCGATACTAAGTTCCGATCGACGTGATGCGGTAATGATTCAGCATCATCTTCGATGAAGAGAATACAATCCTCTAAATCGGGCATATACTCTGTACCCTGGAGCAAATTGAATGTACATAAGTTACCACCACGGATGGTGCCTTGAGTTTGGCCCTCATGGATAACCCACCAGCCATCATTCTTAACGGGCTTGCGATTTGTTTGGTCCATAAACCAGAGATCGTCCGTCCACTCGTTAATGGGTTGTAACTCGAAAGGCGCATCAGACATTAGGCAACGTTTGAAGTAGTCAAAGACATAATTAAAGTAAAGCTTCATACCGAATGTTGAATAATGTGCTCCTGAATATGTCACAAGGCCAGTTTTAGCGAGGATCGCATTGTTTAACGCGGTAATATCAGAGAATCCACAAAATACTTTCGGATTGTTACGAATGAGGTCCCAGTTAATGCCGGTGAGAAGCTGGTTAGAATTGAATCCTCCTACGACGGTCAGGATGCCCTTAACATTTGGATCAGCAAAGGCGTCATGAAGATCTTCAAGACGAGAGGCTATGCTGCTTGAATTGAATGCATCAATTTCCTCTACGTGTTTTCCAAAGCTTAGTTTCAAGCCGAGCTCTTTAAAGTGCTCGTTGGCTATCTGCCGTGTTTCCTGGCTAATGATTGCAAGAGATCGGGAGGGTGCAATAACGCGTATTTCATCACCAGACTTTAACTTTTCAGGATAAATAGGCTGCATATACATATGACAACAGGAAATCTACTTCTTAGAGGGGTGTCAGTTCCGGAATCGAACTTTTGAAGAAGAATTAGAGAAGGTTGATGTTACTGAGATACGTCAGCTTATAGACCAAAATGACGCAGATGAAGAGGAGAATGCACAATGCTAAACCTTCTTCGGCACCGCCAAGGTCAAACGCCCGATTTAGCGACATCACGATTGTTTGACGAAGATACGTTCTACCCAGCGTTCATAAAAGATTTAGAAAACTGCGGTAACGAGTTAATTATTGAGAGTCCATTCATTACAACTAGACGACTCGATCAGCTCTTACCAATACTTTTGAAATTGAAGCAACGAAAGGTCAGAATCATTATCAATACGCGCGATCCACATGAGCACGATGAGGAACGGTGCCGTGACGAAGCACATCGGGCGATAGCTAGACTACAAAAGGTGGGTATTCACATCCTTTACACTGGCGGCCATCACCGTAAATTGGTTATAGTCGACAGAGCCATTCTGTATGAAGGGTCATTAAATGTTCTCTCACAAAACAAGAGCAGCGAGATTATGCGGCGAATTGAGTCAACGGCGCTCGCATGGCAGATGGTGAGGTTTGTCAGAATAGATGATTACCTATAGTTAAAAATAGAGCGTACCAGCATACCCATTTAAGCATTAGCATCATGCCGATTATTATGTTGTAGTATAATCTACTCATGGGTCAGTCATATCTGTCGCTTGGCGACATGCTTACATTCATTGGTTTGATTGTTGCTGCATTTCAGCTAGTAAAACCACGCTATTCCCTTATTTGGAAATTGACTGATAATCTTATAAAATCGGTAGCTATTCTCCTTTTGGTTATCGGTTACGTCTCACCACTGATATCAATACTCATCCCCAACACTAGAGGCCAATTAGACGGCCTAGCACTCGATGCTTTGTTGCAAATCACCGGATTTATTTCGATCACGATCGGCCTATTGGTAGTGGTTTATATATACTCGCGTTTTAACTATCGACACCTCGTAACAGTCGTCCCCAAGGTTCGCTTTCATTTTCAGAGATACCCAAAGAAAAGATGGCGCAACCTATATTTTCATATTGAGCGGAACAAGGTTGTCACGACACGCTCCGCTAAAAAGTTCTACGAGATTACTTCTCTGTTTTTAGTACGAGGGCATGTGGGAGAGGTGGTTGAAATAACTCGCCTCAATCTCAAGCCACTTGTCCATGCTGCACTACAGTACATGCCCAGATGGCAAGGGATGCCTGGCGAGGAGAGCCGAAAGCCTCCCGAGCCTAATGGTGCAAATTACACATACGAAACTCTATACCAACTACTAACAGACAAAGTTGCGATGAAGCACATATGCACTAATGATCGCTTCTTTCTGCATGCAATCGTCGGCTGCGAGGTTGACGACAGTGATGGCTCACGCAATGAATTTGCCAACGTCCTTTATACCAACATAGTTGAACATCTCGTATTAAATCCGGAATCTTTTCTCTACGCTCAAAGAGAAGACCATGACGGTACTGCTCGCTTTGCAAATGTTTATGATCTACTCACTGATGACAGAATAGTTCGGCGACAACACATTATTCCAAGTATGCTCACCTGGAATATGAGCAAGGCGGATGTTTCACTCGACGAATATACAGAGGTTCTTCTAAAGCTTCTGGAACGGATGGTCGATAGCTACAAGAAACAGCCGGGCAGTGTTGAGCTTTTCTCTAATATTCGCCAGATATTTGACCAGCTTATCGGTGACAGTGGCATAACGCGTCGGCTCGCGTTCGATAAGAAAGCGAGACAACAATACGCCGACGATGTCGTAAGTTCAGTAGGTTTCAAAGTACTGTCAAAAATTCACCTCTCCATGACGACTAGCCTGCTTTTCAAGGATAATGACCCTGATAACTTTAAAAAAGACGACACAGAGCTCAAAGCGGTAAATACGCGCAGCGCCTACGAACAGAAGACGCTCACAGGCTTACTGGCCCACAAAGTTTACGAACTTATCGAGGATCTAACCATCTTCTATCAAGATACAGATGATCCGGATGGTAATTTACTACGAGAGATCCTCTTCTACATCTCAATCCACGTCTACACGCCCGTCGCGATCCGTTATGAGGAGCTACTATGGGAACGACTTTTCGATAAAGCTATCGACGGCAAACTAGAGCCTGCGACCAATATTGCGGGTTACTACCCAAATATATTTAGATTTATTATCAAATACTTGGTACCTTTTGCAAACCATCAGCTCGCTACTGAACAGCAAGCGGGCGTTCGCTTAAAGCATATCATGGCCAATGAGTTGAAGGAGGCGCTACTTACAGGTAAGAGAATGGGGAACGACGAGCCGTTAGGAAAAGAGTTATTGCCAGCAAATATAGAAGCGAAAGTTAATAAGAAAAAGATGACCGTCGAGTACTACTACATCGAGAAAGACAAAAAGACGTTGATCGATCTAAGCACTGAAGTGGAATCTCAATCATAGGTAAGATACCCATCACCCCTCGTGGCGCTACACGACATTACCGCCATAATACGGAGTTGAGGTTCTCGACACAGCCTTCCGTACATGCTTGATCATGCCTTAGTAGGAATCCTGTCGTCTGCGTTGTGATCTCTGGCAGCAACGATAAAAGCTTATCGACATTTACAGTCCACGATCCGCTATCTTTTATAAATGCGACTACTTTTTCGTCAGCTCTTATGCTCTTAAGCACATCTTCTACTGATTTCTGCTGGGGCTCATCCCATACAAATGTTAGAACAAAGTTGCCTTGGTCTGGCACTAGCAAGTGGGTGGTAAAATCCCGAAACCTTTCCCAGACTTTTCTGTATGTGTTTTTACTTTTCTGGCTAGACATGAATATGCCAATATCACCTGAGATGAACTCCATGAACTCAACAAATATTTTCTGTTCGTCCTTGGCATGATGTTGGGCATCAAAATATTGATCAAATTGACCACGCTCACTTGACGTGACGACAACGTAAACTTTACTGAGTAGGCCAAGGGCAGAAAATAGCCCCATGGCCATAACCATGTTTCCGCCTCCTAAGTTATCGTTGTATTTGTTTCCGCCATGTTGCCGGTTATCTTTTCGCAGGTCAACATACGTTCTAAGGTCTTGGATGATTCCGATGATTCGGTCGTTTACAATATCTACGTGCTTTTGCATTTCCATGGCGTTTATCTTCTTTAAAAGGGGACGTCCCTGTTTTTCGTCTTCCACCCCTTGTATTGTTATATCTTCTCTAGTGTATCCTGAAATGAATTCGTAGGAGCAATGAATGGGACACCTAGCATGTCAAAATGCCTACGCGCACTCTTGATCTTCCTTTTCTCCGAATCCGTAAGATGCACACCACTCAGTGTATTCTCAGCTTTAGTTTCGGAAACAAAATAGACTCGCTGGTCATTTTGAAAAACTACAGCCCAGTCGGGATTGTAGCCACCTAAGGGGGTGTCAATCTTGAACCAACCGGGCAGCTTGCAATAGAAGCGTACGTCACGATTATCTTCAAGTGACTTCAAGTAATTTCGCTCAATATCTGAATCAACCGAAACATATTCGTGCGTCGTTTTGTCGGAATCAACAGCGACCAGACCCTGCTTGCTCGCTTCATCAAAGAGATAACCATTCAGTTCTTCGTTCTCGAATCGCTGCATCTCCCAGGCCTCACCAGTCTTTTCGTACTTAATACCATCAACGTTGAGTTCTTCCATAACAACCTTGATGACGCGCGTTAGTTCATCGATGACCTGTTGGGGATTGTCTGGAATGTAATCAAGCAATTCTGATCGATCCAATATCTCAAAGATAGTCTTACGTGTAAGACCTGTGTGCGCAGATATCTTGCTGAGCACGTCCGGTATGGGGAAGTCACGTTCGACCGCCACAGCCTTACTCGAAAGCTGGTTGCCACTTATACCAGACTTATCCATTGTTAGCATTGCAACGCTGCTGACTATCTTGGGCGGTCTAATAATTACCTCATCATCTATAATTGAGAGAGCCTTGCTTATGAGCTCATTCGTGTCGAAGCTGACATGATAACGCGTCTTGTGTTTTATTTGGTCCCACAATTCCTTGAAGTCTTCATTAAGCGTAACGTTTTTTCGCAATTTAACACTTCGCTGTTTCGGCTTTTCTTTAATACGGCCTTCACCAAAAGTAACGCCCGTTTGTTCCTCAAGTTCAGTCTGTAGCTTGCGAGCGAAGTCCTCGTAGCTTTCGTTAGCAATAACTGTAAGTACATTAATCGAAGAGTTATAGATGCGCTGTCCCGACTGGTCAACCGGCAAACGCAGACCACGACCAATAGTCTGTCGTCTTTCGAGCTCCTTACTCATTTCGCGTAAAGTACAGATTTGAAATACATTCGGGTTATCCCATCCTTCGCGAAGGGCAGAGTGGCTGAATATAAAACGAAGCGGCTGTTGTGCATCGAGCAACTTCTCTTTGGCCTGCATTATGAGATGGTAAGCAGACTCATCATCTTTGGCCTTTGCACCCTCGCCGCGTACATCCTTGGAATCTTTCCAGATGCCATTCTTATCTTGAGCGAAGTACCCATTGTGGACCTCTTCAGCAGTAAAGGGTATTAGGTTTTTATATTCAGATCGCTGCGATACCTCGTTAAAAATCTCCTCAAACCACAACGCAAACTTGCCTTTTTGTACGTCACCAGTCTCCAGGTATTGACGATAATTCGCAACGCTGTCCACAAAGAACAATGAGAGCACCTTTATGCCCCGGTCATGGAAACGGAGTTCTTTTTCAAAGTGGTCTTCAATAGTTCGGCGTATTTGGTACTTTAATACCTCATCTTGCAAAGCCTGATTTTCTTCTCCGGCAGTTAGCTTAATATGGTTAGCGAACGTAACATACCGCTCTGCAGCAGATATCTCGTCCACAACATAACCTGCGTAGATTTCACGCCTAGTGAGCCGCTCTAAGTCATCGCCAGGCTCAACTTTGAGGACTTTGCGCTGTAGCCCGCTTTCATCACCTCTATCTACCTCGATATGCGCGATTGGTAGACTTTTGTTTTTGTGGTCAACCTTCAAGAGCTTAACGTGAGCATCATTGTACGCTTTGGTCGACACGACACTGTCGACTTCGATCTTCTTAACAAGGCCGAGGTCATATGCTTTAACTGGATCAAGTTTATAGAGTAGATTGTAATAATTCTTGTGCGTTGCACTGTAGCGAAGGGTGCAGAGCGGATTAAGATCCGCGATTGCAGTTTTACGGATGGCCGTCTCCATGTTCTGTGGTTCATCAAGAATTACAATCGGCTGAGTAGCCTTAATATATTCAAGTGGTACACCCCAATCCGAACCCTGCCTCATAATATTTTCATTTTTAGTGAAGCTATCAATATTGATGACCATGATCTGTAGCGTATTGTTTACGGCAAATTGCTTAGCTTGATTACGCTTCTTTGAGTCCCAAACAAAGAAATTCATCTCAGGCTTATTGTATAGATCGTCAAAGTGCTCTTTGGTAATTTTGAGGCTCTTTAGGACACCTTCCCGAATAGCAACGCTTGGGACAACAATGATGAACTTTTTAAAATCGTACGTCTTGTGCAACTCATGAATAGTTCGCAAATAAACGTATGTCTTTCCGGTACCAGTCTCCATTTCTACCGTAAAGTTACGCCCGTGCTCTAGCCACGTTCCTTCTCCTATATGGTCAGGGCCGCCAATTATGCTCTCGCCCATAGTAAAAGGACGAGACACGGTAGCCGTTTCGGCTATGCCTTGTGACAGTTGTACGGCATGGACATTCTCGGCGATCTGCTCATCGGCTATCAGCAGGGAATTACCAACTATTGACTCCTGAAACAGCCGGGATTGCTGTTGACTTGAGGTCGTAGAAACCACTTGAAAAACACTGCCGTCCGAAGGCTGCCCTTCGAATATTTTAACGATTGAGGAGATTGCCTCTAGTTGATAGGACTGGTTTGCATCAAACTGTAGCTTCATATCTTTAGATAACTGAAATTTCTACGTTAGCTTTTTCTGCTTGTAGAAGGAGATTAGTTTTTAGCTGATCGTCGTTATGTAGCGAACTATCGAGCAAAATTATTCGACTAGGTTTTGCGGAAAGTATGTTATCGAAAAGTGCCAATGATAGACGAGCCTCCAAGCAAATAGCCAAAGAATCATCTAGCAGGTAGTATTTTCCGTCCGTTGTCTTGAGTAGCTTAGGTGAGACAGTAGGGTCTATGCCACTCTTGAGTGAAAGTTCTGTGAGAAGATCCTCTTCGCTTGAACCTTCCTTGACCGGATTAAGGTGATCGAGCATCTGTTGCTTCAACTCTTCCCCTCTAACTGCTGTGTCCCATATCTTAAAATTGGTACTACTAATTAATAGGGATCTGAACCCGACATCTACAGAAGCATCCGCACTACTAATTTTCCTGGATGCACGTCTAATGCGCTCCTTTGCAATTTCGGCAATCGTCTTATATGCAAGACCACCGTCCGTAATGCTTTCCGGCAATTGCACCATAATCCATCTACGCTTACCGCTATCTTCAGCGTTCAACTGCATAACAGCATGGGCAGTTGTACCCGAGCCGGCAAAAAAGTCCAAGACAATATCTTCATTACTGGTTGCAAGATCAACGATCCGTCTTACTAAGGATACTGGCTTTGGGTAAGTCATTACTTTTTCGCCAGAAAATAAATCTTTAACTTCAATAGTCCCATTCTGATAGTTAAGCTCTTTCTCGTTCCAGACTGTCTTAGGTTTACGAGTCCTTTCGTCACCATCGCGATTTAAATAATCACGAACAAAAATATCCCATTCATTGCGACCTGCAATCAATTTAGCTTCCAGTAACTGGATATCTCTTTCGACCTTCGCATGACCCCACATCCATCTACCTTCAATACCATCCGACTTTTTTGGGAGAACTTCAGCAAAACCCTCCTCATGGACCAGAGAGGGCCTGGAATTGTTCGGATTAACATAAATAGGGAAGAACATTTCAGGTCTATCGCTTCGTAAAGATGCGACACCTCTCTGCCTCAAGCCTAGAAGACGGTACCTTTCTCCGTCGTCGTCAATGTATTTATATTCTGCTACTTGTTCCGGTGTTAGCGACTGACCAAGCAACTTGCATTCCTGTATGTTCCTTGCGTAAACCAAGAGGTACTCATGCATAGTTGCAAAAAACTGGTCAGATTGGCGCCCTCGAGGATTACTCTGAACAACGACCTGAGCAACGAAATTTTCTTCTCCAAAGATCTCATCCATCATATGACGAAGGTTATGTATCTCATTGTCGTCTATACTTGCAAAGATGACGCCGTCCTGTCGCATAAGATTACGCGCAAGATAAAGACGAGGATACAGCATGTTAAGCCAGTCGCTGTGGTAGTGACCACTATCGCGATTATTCTTTCTTAAGCCATCTATACGAGTCATGTTTCCGTTTTCATCACGAAGACCAGCTTCTTGCTCATAGTCAGCACGCCTTTGGGCAAATTTGTCATTATAGACAAAATCGTTGCCAGTATTATAGGGTGGATCGATATAGATCATTTTGATCTTGCCATAATAGGCTTTTTGTAAGACCTTTAGAGCCTCGAGGTTATCTCCCTCAATAAAGACATTCTTTGTCTCATCAAAGTTGAGGCTTTCATCACGTACAGGCTTGAGGGTTTTTGTAGTGGGCTCTTGAATGACGCGAAAGACATCACTTTTACCCTTCCAGCTTAAGCCGTATCGTTCGCCAAGCTCTACTTCCTCCCCAAGAGCAGCCTTAAGTTTCTGCCAGTCAATCTTATCTTCGGCAAAAACTTCAGGAAAAAGTTTCCTAAGCTTATCTTTTTGCTCTTCAGTAATGTCAGCACTATTGCCAGATAATTTTGACGTGTTCATGTTACCCTCAATGTTTTCTAATAGTCATCTTACTCTGTAATCGCAGTTCAGTCCATCCTATCGAGCATTAAAGTAATTGCCTCTGTCGAAAGCTAAAGTAGTCATCAGCCGTAACTATAATATGATCTTGTAACCGTATCCCAAGTATCTGCCCAGCAGCTACTAGCTGTTGCGTGGTCTTGATGTCTTCGTCACTTGGAGACGCGTAACCAGAAGGATGGTTATGTGCAATGATAACACCCGCTGCTCGGTCTTTAATTGGTCCGGCGAAAACTTCGCGTGGGTGGGCCAGCGACATATCCAGCAAACCAATAGTCACTGTCCGTCGTCTAATGATCCGCCCTGCAGTGTCGAGCGATAGGCAGATAAAGTACTCCTGTCGTTTATTTCGGATGAACTTAAGACTCAAAAGTATATCTTCCATGACAGGCGACTTACTTTTGCTCATATATAACCACCCAGCTGCCGTGTGGCATCCAGCTTGTCAGCATATAGAGTTTTTCAGTTTCAAATACGTAGACGACAAAGACATATCTACAAACCGGCGGAACACGTACAAAGTCGTCAGCCGTTGCAAAAGTGATATCAGCCACAAGCATATCGTCCGGCGCTTTAGGGCTAAATGACAAGCTTTGCATCCATGCAAGCTGTCGGTGAAGCATATCTATGTGCGCCGGGCTAAGCGTGCTCGAACGTTCGTTACGAACTCGGCGTATATGCTTCAGCCATTGTTTACGGACGGCAGCGAGCAGGGCTTCTGGCCTATCAGTCACAATAGCCAGCTTGCCCTCTGGTGCATGCCGGCAAATCTGACGAACTAACTGCGAAGAAAGCGATTTATCTAGTAGCAAATGTTCAACATGCAGACCGTTCACGTAGCAGCCTCCATCCACAAAGCGCCTATTTCACTAGCATGCAGCAGTAATATTATGATCATCCGAATACTAACCATTAGTTAGAGTTGTATCTGTAAGTAATGTACAGCATATTGATAACTCAAACAAGTGGTTAGTGTTACTAACGGTTAGGATTCATTACTGTGAAGTCATGACACGACAGACAGAAGCGAAACAACTCAAAGCACTGGGTAATAGAATTGCAACGGTTCGTCGCGAGCGCGGCGTTACGCAAGAACAGCTCGCTGAGCGAACTGGTTTTACATCAATTACGATTGGTTATATTGAACAAGGGCGACGATCACCAAGAGTTGCCACTTTGTTTAAAATTGCAGAGTGTCTAAAAGTTCCCGTAGCGGAATTATTCAAGGGTTTGTAGTTACCAAATCTGATCGACTTTAGCAGGCATTTTCTCCATTAGCCTATAAAAACTCCACCTTGGTTGATTCACTTTACCTTCCAAAATACGGCTGCTTCTTCGGCGCCTTGGATGGCTTAATACCCATAGTAGGCTATCTGAGCCAAAACCGTGCCAAGATAGGCCGTCACCTAAACAAAAATCTAGAGGATCATCCTCACCAGTTAATAACTGAGCTATTTCAAAGCCCACGGCAGTTGCAACCCACAGATCAATCTCTTGAGGTTTCCATCGACCGTAATAGGCTTCGTAGGGACGAATCCAATGCCGCGCCATGTGTAAGCGCCTAAATCGATCGCTTTGAATGAGCGACTTGGGAGGACTCTCAACGCCGATGACTGTTTCGGCGTAGTATGCGGAAAACCCTCGATTCAGCGCTTCGGCCCCAAACCAGGTACTTGCGCCGACATGCTGTCGCCGTACAAGCGTGTACAATGCCTGATTAACTGCAAAGGTTAAGTTCTCAATCTGCGCCGTGTCGTCACCCCAGCGTGGCATGCTAATAGTAGCCTCAGTGATGCCATTAAAGTCCATCGACCAAAGCCACTCGCTCTTGGCTGTTCGAATGTAAGCATCACTAATATAGAGGACTTGCTTGTCTTCCTTGAAGTACTTGGCTAGTCTTCCAAAAGCCTCACTTGTGATCTGTCCAATACTCGCAGTCAAGCCCTCGTGTCTCAGGTTTGCTGCAAATAGAATCAGCGTTTTCCCATCTCTTACAATCTCTGTTGTGTAGCTGTTTTCTCCCATGAGACGAATTAAAACATTACAAACCTGTTGGCGTCAAATTAACAGAGCTGGTACTATGTCCATCAGATAGCAACAGGTGAGGAGTTTGCTGTTATCTGGGAGATAGAAAGCTAACCGGAGCGCCCTATGACTCTACCATCAGATACTGCCGTGCAACATTTCATAGATATGGTTCTCAACGGTCCGGCCCGCTATACGGTCAGGCACCACTTCAATAATTGGCAGACGCTGGTGTTTGTCCTAGGCGTCCTCATTGCCGAGTTTGAGGCTTGTTACGCTATTCTCTATGGCATCTTCGCATTTTTCCAAAACATTCCTGCGCTCTTTAGCGCTATACTTCGACGATTTGGCATAGGCGAGCAAGACGTACCGCAAACGTTCCTTGAATTGACGTTTCCGGCCGATACAAGTAAATCGGCTTTCGCTACTGAGCAGCTGCATGTGCTTCTGCGCGGCATGGTGAAGTATTACGGCTTCTGGGACAGGCGAGCTGCCCGCAAAAAGCCGTATTCGTATGAATTTGTCGGTACGAATGACGAAGGTATCCGCTTTATCCTCATGGTCCCGATCAGCGAGGCAGATATTGTTAGACGTAACCTCCTCTCATTTCTCCCGGGACTGAAAATCAAAGAAATTCCGGACTACAGCGTAGACATTCACGAAGTCAATACTCAAGTTGTTGAACTCGACCTTACTGCTGATTTCATCCTGCCCCTTAAAGACCACAAAGCCCTTGAAGAGCACGACCTCATCGCCTTTCTGTCGGGGCATATGGCCAAACTATCGCCAGATGAATTGGTAGCCTATCAGATTGTCTGCGTACCGGTATATGGCAACACTCATCATCGGATAATGCGACGGCGAAAACATATAAGGACCCGGCTTGCACTTGGCAAGGAGGTTATGTCGCAGATCAAGCAGCAGCGAACACCGGCACAGTCAACGCTACATTTGCTCTGGTGTCCGATTACCTGGTTCTTAATGGCTGCATCCAGAATCGTTATGTTCGTTGGCGGCTTTATCGCGGCCGTGCTACTGAACATAGAAAGTCATTCTAGCGATCCAGAAAAACGCCGCTCAGATAATCCGTATGACAGAGAAATGGGCCAGATCATCAAGAGTAAGCTTGACCAACAGTTGTATGAAGTAACCGTACGCATTCTAGTATCTTCGCCGGATGCCGCTACGCACTATTCCCGTATCAATGCCATGGTCGAATCATTCAAGCCATTCCGTAGTACCTACCAGTCATTTGGCACGAGACAACATGTGCCGATGTTGTCGCCGAAAAGCAACAACCTGGAGCGGTTCAAGCACCGAGCACTGTCGCCGCATCATCTGTCGCAACAAACAATTCTTTCGAGCTCCGAACTCTCCGACTTGTACCATTTTCCGAATACTGATCTTACGAAGACACAAGGACTCGTTAAGAGCCGCAGCCGCGAACTGGCCGCACCGCTATCTATTAAACATAGTGAAGCAAGGTTGGATGTCGTTGTTGGCGTCAATGAGCATGGCGGGGACTACCAGGAGATTGGTATGACCCTGGAACAACGCGAAAAACACACCTACATCATTGGAAAAACCGGCACGGGCAAAACCACCATGCTTAAGGCATCTATTTATCAGGATATGCTGAGCGGCAAAGGCTTGGCAGTACTCGACCCGCACGGCGACATGTTCCAAGAGCTACTCAGCATTGTGCCGGAGAGTAGGCAAAAAGACGTCGTTATCTTTGATCCGTCTGACAGTGAGTGGCCAGTTGGCTTGAACATTCTCGAGCCTGGCATCGAGTTTGTGAGCGAAGACACCAAGCACGCCAAGATTGCTAGCATGGTGCTGTCAGTATTTAAGAAGCTGGCCGACGACAGCCAGTGGGGCCCGCGCATGGAGCACATTCTGCGCAATACGACACTGACCGCCTTACAGCTACCGAATCCAAGTCTGTACACACTTCAACGTCTGCTCACTGATAAAAAGTACCAGCGTGAAGTTGCCAAGAATCTTGATGATCCGGTGCTCAAACAATTCTGGGATAAAGAGTTCAAGTTGCTTGGGACTATGCAGATGTCGACCGTTACCGCACCGCTGACACATCGGCTCGGGCACTTTATTACCTCTAAAATGTCACGACATATCTTGTTGCAAGAAAAGAGCACCATACGGATTGCCGACATCATAAACGAAGGCAAAATACTCCTCGTAAATCTGTCTAAGGGCGATATTGGAGAAGACCAAAGCCAATTCTTTGGCACACTGATTACATCGCTTATTTGGATGGCAGCCTACCAGCGGACAAGGATTCCAGAAAAGCAGCGTCGGGACTTCTTTGTCTATGTAGATGAATTTCAAAACTTTGCGACGCCACAGTTCTCAGAGATTACCAGCGAGGGACGGAAGTACCGCATCGCTTTGATTGTGTCGCACCAAAACATAGCCCAGATTGAGGACAAGAGCATTGTGAAGGTAGTTGCCAGCAATGCCAGTACGATTATCTGCCTCAAGGTCGGACCAGAAGACGAGGCATTTATCCTGCCGTACATGAAGCCGGAGGTTGAGAGCGGTGATATTGTGAACCTAGCGCCGTACCATTTCTATATGAAGACGACTGGGGATGTGAGCGAAGATGCATTTTCAGGAGTGACAGTGCCATTGGATGTAGAGGAATTGAGCAAGACGAAGGAGGCGGTGATTGCCTACAGCCGAAGGCAGTACACAACGACGAAGGCTACGATTGAGGAATATTTGGAAGCGTTGTTCGGGAATGACAAGGGCAACTCAAAGCAGCCAGCACAGAGCAAGATTAGTACGGACAACAGCGGTACAAATAGCGCTACTTCGAAGCGCACTCCGATAGATAATCACAGGAGTAGGAAAAAGACCACGGGCAAGAATAGTGGCCTGGTTGGAATGTAGTGCAGTAAAGCACTACATCTGCGCAGGACAAACTCCAGGCCCTACAGCTTACACGACCTAAGCAACCGGCCTCTGCTTCCTCGTCTTCAAAATACTTTCGACACTTTTTACATCATCCAAAGAATTAACTGTTAGCCACTTCTTTGTAATGACACCCTTGATTGGGTAAGCGTCCTTTTGCGCAAGCAACGTATGTGGCAAGCCATGTTCGCCATTACGAAGCAGCACGCCAGGGTGGTCAAATATCCTTGTGTCAGCAACATATGCGCCGGTTGCTGTTAGTGCCCCGTTCTTTTTCTCATGTTCAGTTTGATCACGAAGGTCAGTGATATAGCCCTTGGCATCAAGATGCGTACTGAGGTAACCAGGCATCTTCACAAGCTGCAAACCAAAAGCGCGCTCGTAGGCAAGATACTTCTCGAGTTCGACCTTGTCGTGAATGTCATCGCCATTGATAACCAAAAAACGTTCGTTAGGTTTCATGAGCTGCCTCACCGAAAAGAGCGCACCCAGCGTGCCCCGCATAGCAATTTGATCAACGTAGCGCACTGGACGGCCATAAAATGTCGTGCCAACATGTGCAATAATTTTTTCTTTCAAGTGTTCCACTACAATTATCGCCTCATCAATTTGGTCAGGCAGTGACTCAAAGATTCTATCGATAATGGGTTTGCCAGCAATCTTTACGAGCGGCTTAGGTGTGTGTTCTGTAAGCGGCAGCATACGGCTACCTCTACCTGCAGCAAGAATAACGACCTTCATACATGTGATTATAGCAAGCCGTACAACTTCTTCTTAGCGTAAGTTACCTTGCGTTTTTCCAATGTAAACCTCCCGCCATCCATTTCCTGATGCCTCAAGTAAAGAGATAGAACCTGTCGGAAATTTGCGATCCGACCATTTGACTGAGTCCTCATGCAATAAAGTTCCAACACCAAATCGAATAGGGGCATCATGGCTTACGAGTACGAGAGTTAACGAAGGGCCGGCGCTCATTTCTTCTACGAGCTGAGCAACTCTGCTACCAATCTCAAGCCAGGTTTCGCCATGTGGCGGGCGTAAAGTCGGCCTTTCAGCCGTTGAAAGCTTCCTGAAGTCATCATTTACATCATCTACAGTGCGTTGACCCCAATAGCCAACATTTGCTTCTTTAAGTCGATCATCTACGAGTACTGGCCCTGTGTTCAATTGAGAAGCAAGAATATCTGCAGTTTGCCTGGTTCGTAATAGTGGCGAAGCAATGATCTTCACTGGTCGCTCGAAGCTTGCTCGCAGTAACTCGGCAGCCAATTTAACTTGCCCTCGTCCATCTTCGGTCAACGGGCTATCATGATTCCACGAGCTGCTAGAATGTTGCAGATTGGCAAGAGTCTGTCCATGTCTGACAAAGAATACTCGCATGATTTGCACTATAGCATATCACGTAATGCGAGATTAAGGCTTTAAGCTACTTGCTCAAGTCCCTCTTTGAAGAAGTCACGAACGAACTCACCTGCAAGAGGCGAGAATTTAATCACGTTGAAATTGTCGGTCGCCTTGACGAGCCGATAGCCTTGTCCTTCGTACACAGTTAGTGATGCAGGGACGATTCTCGTTTTGAGGATAAACAAGTGCACAGCAAGCTCCCTACCATGCTTTTCCTTGGTTTTCTTATACTGACGCCAAAATACCAAGTCACTCTCCGCAACCGTTAGCCCTAATTCTTCTCCTAGCTCTCGAGTTGCCGCCTCTAGAGGAGATTCGCCAGGTTCACAAGCGCCACCCCATGTAGTGATTTGGTCAGCACCATGCAGTCCAACTTTATTATCACGGTGCTGCAATATGAGCTCATTATCAGGACTTAGGATCAAAACATGGGCTGCTCGCATCATATATACATAATACAAGTACACGAATCGTTTGCAATGCTAGTGAGTAAATGGTATTAAAGACTAACTGTGCCTACGAGACCAAACAATACCGCCACACTTATTGCAGGATACTCTGCCGAGTTTTTTAGAAACCGTAGCGAGGTTGTACAAACTGTTGAGAGTCTAGACATCGAACCCGAAGCCGCGCAATATTTGATCGACTACCCAAAATCGTCTACGGCCGGAACTACCTTACTGTGTCGACAAATTTATGATATAGCTACCGCAAGTAGGGAGGCTTCTCCCATTCAACGACAACAAGTTGGCCGTATTGGCGGCCTCATGCTTCTGCTTACCGACATCGTGGATAGCCAGGTTGACCGACCGGACATAGCCCTACACGAACGAGAAGGCTACCTAGACGCGGGACTTGCGGTTTTACTCCATGGCGATAGGGCGAAACCCGACCCTCCTGCCAAAAATAGAGCACAACGTATCTCCTTTGCATTGGCTCGCACTCTTCACGAGACTGTCGTCCAGAAAGATGAGGAAGGTTACTTTGCTACGGTCTTTGAAAGCTTGGTTCCAAGCGTCAATCGTCAGCTTTCGTCAACGGATCCAACGGAACAACTTAAGCTTGCTCAGGAAGTGGGCGGACTTTGTGCGTTACTCGGCGTGGCTTCGACTGAGTACGCAACTAGAACCACACACCCGGAAGCCCGTATAGCGGCCGCGAGTATCGGCGCATATGCCGAATGCCTTGACCATGCCTATGAAATGCGCGAAGATATAATGCAAGGAATTCCAACTTACGCCACACTGTACCTACGAGAGCATGGTGATACCCCGGCAAACCGTAACAAGGCGAAGGAGGATTTACTTGATGCGGGTTCCGATTCGTATAAAGAAGGTCTGGAAGCATTAGACAGGGAACAACGCCCGGTATATCGAGCAACGTGTCGTATGCTTGAGGTACGTTATCGCTTTATAAAAAATCTAAGTGACAGGATTAAGTTTTAAACATGTCAAGATTAACAGGTGAGGAGTGGCTCCATAGCTCAGAGCGACGACACCGGGACATTCGTTATGCCAGCGCATTGTTGCCGGTAGTGGCTCCACTGGGTGCCACTGGGTTGGCGCTTGCCCAAACAGTTGATGGCAAGGGTGCCCTATTCAAGCAAGAACGCATCGGTAGGGATAACCAAATGTTCACTATCTATAAAACTCGCACACAGCTTACAGCTGGTATCCCCACGAGCATAGGTAGGGCACTTCGCTTCTGCAGTGTCGACGAATTACCACAGTTATACAACGTACTGAAAGGTGACATGTCGCTTTTCGGACCTCGTCCTTTGATGGAAAGTGAGCGAGAAGAAATGAAGCAAGCGCTACCAGCAAATACATTTGATCGCTGGGATGAAGCCTATGCCATCTCAGGCCCAGGATGTATTTCTTCATTTGGCCACGATTCGCACCGCCACGGAAGACATTGGGAGCGAGAGGAATTTCTGGTCAGACGTGCCGAATTAGATATCCACGATTTCGACCAAGCAAGCCCCACACATGATCGTCATTTACTCTATCAGGTTGCAGTGACTGCCGCCCACATGCTTCTCAATCCAAGCGAGGCCAAATACTAGTACCGAGATTGCTTCTGACTTTCTAAAATATCGACCGGCACGTATGATACAAGTACCGCGTAATCCATACGGAGTTATAAAACGAATGAAATATGTATTTGCCTTTGGTAATCAGAAACATGCCGCTAAATTAGCTGACGCGCTCGACAAAAAGCACTTTACCTTGATCCATATTTTGGACGAACGTTCGGATAAGCCGGGCTACGCCAAGAAACCCGAAGCACTAGCAAAGATGTTCGACGAACACTATCAGGTAAGTCTAGAGGTAGCTGCATTCGTTAACTTTGGCAGGGGAACAGTTATAGGGGGCCTGGAGAATATTGCGCGGAGCTGGGAACTCATTCGAGAGAAATACCCTGATATGAAGCACGTAAAGCGTATCGGTCCGTCATATCATGGCGCCAAGATATTCTTCAATAAGGCTCTTACGTATAAGTATCTGAAAAACCTCGGTATACCCACACCTGAGACAAAGGTCTTGGAAGATGTTGACCCAAAGGAAATTGAGCAAGTGTTGCTAAAAGAAAAATTTCCTTTCCCAGCTGTTCTGAAAGCCACACATCTGTCTGGCGGCCAAGGTATGAAGCTTGTCAGCTCATTGCAAGAATTCGAGAAGGCCTACAACGAACTGCATAGTAGCGGGCTTAACGAGTTCGTCTTGTCTGAATTTGTTAGTGGTCCCGAGGCGTCATTCGTCTTACTGCGTTTGGGTGATGCTTTCTTGAGAATCCCGCCATCTTACAAAGATCACACAACGCTTGAACTGAAGCATTCAGATTGTAAGGTAAAGATGGCCGGCATATTTAGAGAGTTCGAGCCTATATATGACCAGCTAGAGAATATCATGCGCACAGAAGATATCTCTGGTTTGCTGTACCTCCAAGCAGTTTTGCAAAAAGTCGACGGAGAATATATCTGCAAAGTCATTGAAGGGGAAACTCGGCTAACGGGTAGCTCACCGATATCATTCGGCGCACTCAAAGGGTTTAATTTCTATGAGACCCTCGCAACTTGGATTGCTTCGGACACAATAAAGTTTAGCTATGAGAACCGGCTCTGCGTGCAATATGCGTCATATATTCACCATGGAGAAAACGACCTCAATGAACTATTGGCAAAAGAATGGCTACTTGAGGCCAAACACGAGAAAGACTTAGCAGCTAGTACTGCAGCCGAGAAGCCAATAATGAGAACTAGAATCAGTTTCATAGGTGATGATGTCGCAACACTAGATAAACGCCTAAAAGAAATCGAAGATATCCTAGGCAACCCGCAGTATGGGCGGGAAGTGAAAACGGTCTTAGATAAATTCAAAGAACATGATCCTGGTCTATTCTATCTACCCGAAAAGATACTTGAAGGAAAATGGGGTGCTGGCATGCGCTGGGAATTCTACCGCAGCGATTACCTGCCCCCTAGAGAACTATGCGCCGCTGTTTTCTGCCTTGGAATAGCTAACGACAAGGTCATTCTCACTAAAAACAAACGCGGCTGGGAGATGTTGGGTGGCCACGTTGAGTCCGGTGAGAGTATAGAAGATGCCCTCACACGCGAAGCACAAGAAGAAGGCGGCTTCACACCTCAAAGCTATAAGGTGTTCGGCTACCGTAAGATTATTTCCAGCAAGCCAGTTCCTAATAGGACGGGTGATTACTATCCCTTCCCCATAAGCTATATTCCACATTTTATAGCAACAACAGAATTGCCAGTCTCAAACCCTAGCGGCGAAGAGGTCGTTGAAAGCGCCTCTTTCTCACTAGAAGAAATCGCTGCACTTCAGTTTGAAACAAAAGAGATTCTAGAGGCTGGGATCGAAGCCTACAAACATTTTTAAAGCTATGGGTAGCTCAGGGATAAGTCAATCTATCCAAGCGGTCATTTCTCAGGCCATAAAAGAACGGGTCTTTCCGGGCGCAGTAGTAGGAGTCATCGCCAAAAACCAGAGAACAGTTATGCCTTTTGGCCGACTTACCTATGAACCGAGTGCGCATGAAGTCACAACAGATACGGTTTACGACGTCGCCTCAATAACAAAATCTATCCCCGTTAGTACGATTATACTCACCCTAATCGAGCGCGATGTGCTTAAGTTAGACGACAGGGTCATAAAGGTTATCCCGGAGATTAAAAATGACTACCGCGAACAAATACTTATCAAGCATCTCTTAACGTTCACTATGGCATTTGACATGCCGAGGAGACTGTCTGCCTACGCTGAAGAGGGCGGCGAGATACTCCTACAAGCGCTATTCGATGCTCCCTTACAAGCCCCTCCTGGCGAGGAGTACTGCTACTCAAATGCACCCGCTATTCTGCTTGGTCTGATTGCTGAGCGCATTCTAAAGAAATCACTAGACATCATTGCCGACGAACTCTTTTTTAGCCCACTACACATGCGCCATACGACATTTCATCCAAACGATCTTCCAAATGCGTTGATTGCGCCGAGCGAGATTAATTGGCGCGGCGAAATAAAGGGAGTTGTCCACGACGAGGCTGCATGGGCGTTACAAGCCGCCGGTATTATTGCTGGAAATGCTGGTGTATTTTCTATTGCCGACGACCTTCTAACCTTCGCAGAAATGTTACTGGCTGATGGCACGTATAAAGAGCGTACGTATTTTAGCCCAAAGACCGTAGCACAGATGCACAGCAATCAGATTGCCGAAATTGGCGGCAGCATTGGATTAGGCTGGGAACTAGGCCAAGCACACTTCATGGGAGACGAAGCCTCTCAATCCTGCTTCGGAAAGGTCGGCTACACGGGATCAATGATACTTATTGACCCTCTTAAGGATACAGCCCTGGTATTGCTGACGAATCGTACATACCCAACGCGACCTTCGGACGGCACGGCTATCAATCAGGTCCGGCGGGCATTGTCGGATCTTGTGTTTGCTGAGTAGCATTGAGAACTCAACGCAAAATAGCAGGCTGGTCTCAGTTGCGTTTAACCCTTGAAACTGTAAGAATATACTCCTGGTCGTCAGTCTGGCTTGACTGGAGAGTGTAGAAGTCGCTCCTATCAAACTGGTTGATGATGTCGAGGGCGCTATCTTGGGAGGCGCGCCACAAAAGAATTGTCTCACCCTTATTGAAGGTAATCTCCCTCTCGCCCTCCTCGAATTTGAACGTGATATCTAGGGAAACTTTCAATCGCACCCGAATATAGCGTTCGCGGGTAGACTCCTCATACCCCATCTCAACTTCATAGAAAGGATCTTCAATGTTAAATAGATCGAAAATAAGACGATGGTTAGGCGAGAGCGCAGAGTTACCGGGCTTAAAGTTGAAGTCAAAGTATTTTCTTGTAGCCTCACTATCCAATTTTTGAGTATGAATCAATAGATCATTAGCGCCCATACTAGCATTAATAACTTGAAGCGGGATATCCCTTCTTCTAAAGTTTTGTAATGTGCCACCTAAAAAGAGAATTATATTACCCGTATTTTTGGCGCTCTTGATATAATCTCCCGCGAGAACGTTCGTAAATCTGTCGCGGCTAATATCAAGTTCATGGCCTTCAAATGTTACACGTTCGCCAAACCATTCTTGAATGTTCTGTTTGGCGATGCGTAACATTTCAGGACTGATATCAATCGCTATATAACGACCGAGCTTACCATGTTCAAGAAGGTGTGTGAGGAAATCTTTGACTGGAAGCGCATTGCCCACTCCAACGTCGACAACATTAACCTTTTGATACATTGACACAAGATCATCTATATAATCAGCATTTTTGGCTAGCAGCTTGCGTGCCATTGTTAAATTATTCGGACTACTCTCTTGATCCATACGTTGAACATACTTGTCCCAATGGCCAGCTCCACCATCAAAATAGTTATACTGCCTGGGTATCTCATGATGAATTTCGAGATTAGTGACAATATCGTACACCTGCTCCTGATTAAACAGTTTGTAGAATTCAGGTCGTGGAGTGATGAATTTCACTGCCTTGGTATTGCGGTATTTCCTATGCTTCTCCACCAACTGTTCAATGGTCACTATATTCTGTGCTGTATTAGCGATATATGACTTATCATTCTTGGCGTGAAGGTCTACGTTCAGCTTTCCGCTTTGGGCAGCTTCAATCCAATTGCGGACGGTCCCCAGGGATATATGATACTTTTGGGCAAGTTCTACATTCTTAAAATAAAGCATACGGGTACACGTCCTCATGGTAATTATTGACATGTTGCACTACATAAGTGTAACGTGAACATAGGTAATCGATTGCATCATTACCTATGATGGATGCTCCAGTTGCTGAACTTGACATTTCTATAATATTCTTCAATCCCATGCACAATATTTTTTGCGGAGGTGATTGTATAGAGGTGACTTTACCGCTACCTCCCCATTATAGAACCAACGGAGCGCTAACTGGAACATGGTATTAGACCAAATGTTGCATCAAGTGGAGTGTATGTGTCCACTACTTGGGTGGGATATCTATACTCTGGCAGGTGCCTTGAGCTGGCTCGCGATCATAGCAGCTAAAGAAAGGACTTCCGGTGTCAGGTAAGCAATCAAATAAGAATCATCAGACAGAAGATTCGCCATTCAATGACTTTGACCTAGGACTTAATGTCACACATCTCGTTGACAATTCGCACCGATCTAAAAAAGCAAACTTCATTGAGAAGGTTGAACTAAAGCCGGCAGATCAGCGACGTATTTTGTTGGGGAATTTTACAGCAGGCAATCCACCCAAAGGTTTTTCCACCGAAATTACACCAGACCCCAACCCGGAAGATTCAGTGCTAACTGAAGTGACAAGTCTCGGAACATCCGAGCGGTATAAGCTCGCATTACATATCGCAGACTACGGGATTGATACTGTAAGTGCGAAGATATGGCAGTTGCAATGATTACCTCGTTTTGATGAAACCTAATATAGAATGGAGCCATAATTCACCAAAATAGCTTTAGCGGGAATCAATCTAGAATTTACTGAAGATACGGAGAGACTAGTAAGGTCAAAGTAATATCTTAGGGGGTAGCATGAAGAAACTTACCACTGTTGTTATAGGCCTGGGTGGGCAGTCGCTCAGCGATCATATTCCAGCACTCTTACGCAGAAATGATGTAGAGATCGTCGGTGTTTGCGATCCTAGTCCGGCAGCGCGTAAGGCATTTAAAAACACATTTCCCGAGTTAAAGAACGTGACTATAGCAGACAGTATTGACCCTCTATTAGAAGAGGTGCGCCCTGAAGCCGCTGTTGTCGCTGTTCCTCATGATAGCTATTTTGACATTGTAGTCAAATTGTGTGAACGCCATATATATTTCCTCAAGGAAAAGCCCCTGGCGCGTGACCTTGAAGAAGCACGCGCCATGCTGTCAATCGCCAACTTCAAAGACTACGGATTCATTACTACACAACGCCGCTATAGCAAGCTATACCAGAGGGCAAAGGAGTCAATCGCCGAGCTAGGTAGCCCTTACTTATTCCACGCTGTCTATAAATTAAACATTGACGCACCTGATGATGGTTGGCGGGGTAGCAAAAGCAGTGCTGGTGGAGGCTGTTTGATTGATATGGGCTATCACCTGGTTGATCAACTTATCTGGTGGTTTGGCATGCCTCAGAAAGTACACGCTCAAATTTCCAGCCTTGCCGTGCCCGACAGCGACTATGATGCCGAGGACAGTGCAACTATTTCTTTCCGTTATGCAAGCGGACTGCATGGTACACTTTTGATCTCACGGGCTGCAGGCGAAAAGCATGAAGAGTATGAATTGTATGGCTCTAAGGGTTACCTGGTTGGTTCCAAAAAGAAGTTTACCGCCCATGATCGCCAAGGGAAGATTTTGGATGAAATGTCACAGGACAACTCCGCCGATATGCTTGATGATCAGTTAGCCTTTTTTATTTCGAGAGTACGCGCCCAAAAGGGCTTCGCAGACATCCAACAGGAGCACCTAGCTAATATGGAGTTCATTGACAGATGCTATAAAGACGCCGCAGACGAAAGCTATATCACTACAACAAATGTAACAGAGGAGTTCGCATATGTATCAGCATGAATGGCCCCACATCACCCAGACAACCAAAGACGCAGTCATGGCCGAACTCGACAAAGGCGAGATATCCATTTATAACCGTTCTGGCATATTCGAGGTGTTCGAAGATGCTTATGCGACATCGTTGGGCATGAAATATGCCCTAGTTATCAACTCAGGCACCGCAGCGTTACATACAGCAATGGTTGCTGCCGGATTTGCACCTGACGATGAAGTCATCTGCCCAGCCTACACTTTCTATGCAACGGTGACACCTATTTTCCAAACAGGAGCGGTTCCAATCCTTTGTGAAGCTAGCGAAGACGGCAACATCGATCCTGCGAGCATAGAAAAGCTGATAACTCCAAAAACAAAAGGAGTAATGGTCACTCACATGTGGGGTATGCCCTGTGATATGGATGCTATCACGGCTATATGTGAAAAGCATGACCTGACGCTCATAGAAGATTGCTCACATGCGCATGGAGCTCTTTATAAGGGCAAGCCGATCGGTAGTCACGGTGACATATCAATATTCAGTCTGCAAGGGCAGAAGATCATAACTGGCGGTGAGGGCGGCATTCTACTTACCAACAACGTCGAATTCTACGAGCGCTCGCTGCTCTTTGGCCAATATAACAAACGCTGTAAGCAAGAGATACGCAAAGACTCACCTTACTATCCGTATGCAGTGACTGGCTTTGGTCTTAAGCTTCGCGCTCATCCGTTCGCTATTGCTATGGCTAACGAGCAGTTCGGCCACCTTACCGAGTGGCACGCTATAAAGCACAAACATGCATTATACCTGAATGATAAACTCGCAGCTTACCCTGAGCTGGAATTGCCCGTTCCGGCACATGAAGGCGATGAGCCTAGCTGGTATGCATATACTTTCCGCATTAAGCCCGGAGTGCTTAATATTTCCACGCAGGACTTCTGTGATAAGCTGATTGAAGCCGGTATAGCCGACGCTGACATGCCTGGCTCCACGTGTCCGCTCAACTTACTGAGACTTTTCCAGGAGCCTGCCTTACTCTTTCCAGTATATGCCAATAAAGTAGCCTACAAGCCGGGTGATTTCCCGATGGCTGAGGCTTTCTTTAATAGTGCCATCAAACTGCCCGTCGACGTTTATGATACGGATGAATATCGTGCTGTATTAGACGGATATGTAGATATAATTGGGGAAACCTTAAGGTCGTACCGTAAATAGGAGGTAACATGAAAGAAAAGACAGTCGCCCCGGACCAAGAAGCGGAAGAATTGCTTGAAATCGCAAAAAAGACGATTGGCAAGCATTTTGCAGTCGGCCGACATCACGTGGCCTGTGCTATTAAAACGAAGAGCGGCAATATTTATCCGGGTATACATATGGATTGTGCTGGTTTTGATAACTGCGCTGAACCTATTGCTATGGCTAACGCTTGCATGGCCGACGACAATGATATTGTGCTTGCCGTAGCGGTCATGAAGGATAGCAGGACTCAAAAGATTGATGTCATTAATCCTTGTGGTAACTGCCTACAGCATTTCCTTGTCTTTGCGCCAAATATTGAAGTGGTCAGCCAAACTCCGCAAGGGGTTCGCCGTCTAGGTCTGCGCGAGTTATTCCCCTATCCTTACGGAAACTAGGACGCATTGATGGTATCGTAAAACGAATAACACTTAATTATAAAGGAGCCCTACGAATGGCTACTCTAGAACTAGAATTAGAATTATCTTACTTAGCTGCCTCGATTCCTCAGGGTTTAGAAACATGCGCACATAAAGACCTCATGGACGTGTATTTTCCTGCGAATACGCAACATGCAAAGTTACGCATCCGACAAAAGGGAGATCAGTTTGAGTTCACTAAAAAAACACAGGTTGACCCAAATGATGCTGGCGCGCAGAATGAGGAAAATGTCGAACTAACGAGCGAAGAATTTGCAGCACTCGCCGAAGGTAATGGCCGCAAACTGACGAAAACGAGATACTATCTGCCGTACATGGGAAGAACTGCAGAAGTAGATGTTTTTTCAGGAGCGCTGAAGGGCCTGGTAATCATTGAGTTTGAATTTGACACCCCAGAAGAAAAGGAAGCATTTATTAAGCCAGAATTCTGCTTAGTAGATGTGACCCAAGAGGACTTCATAGCCGGTGGCGTACTGGCCGGCAAGTCTTATGAGGATATCCAGACTGAGCTTGAACGTTTTAATTACGTAGCCCTTTAGCTGCACGGTACTGCAGTCGAGGGAACAACACGAACACCTATACCCGTTCCCAAACTCTTCCTGTTACCCCTTGTTTCTTAATCTGCTCGATTGTCGCAAAAAGGATGCGTACATCCTCGGGTATATCTTCATCGTAGAGATCGGCTAATTCTCGTCTAACACGCCGTTTGGCGTAGATGAGATCAGTTTTGGTAGCGAAGGCTAGCTGTATAATTGGGGGCTGGTCATCTCCGGTCTCCGTCTCCCACTCACCATCGTCTATGTATGTGACGTAATCCTTAATGCGTTTTCTGAGCTGGTATCTTGGAGAGGTGCCATCGAACACTTCAAACAGATAGTTTGTTGTCGTTATATCGTCTTCGGTACTCACTCGTTTTACGAAGCAAGCATGCGGATTAAGCCCATTGAGAAAATGATAATTATTATCGGGGTTAATATACTCAGCACGTAACACTGATGAAAACCGCACATTCCTAACGCTCTGGCTCGCTACATTGAGGCAGCAATCCGCAAGCAGCAGACACCGCTCAATAAACGCCCGTTTCCGTGATGATTCTGTGTAACGCTTGCGTAATTCTTCACTCGGATATTCGTCAGCGGCGTTTAAGAGTCGGATACCATTAATACCGAGGTAGTAGATGGCTGGCTTGGTGCTTTCAATAGGGTCATCAGCTTGATATATCCACTTGATATATTGTTTTTCTCTCAGATCCTTAAGCCAAGCACTAACACGCCTTTTGTCGGTATGGTGCAGTAATGCTTGCAGTTGTTTTCTTTCTAAGAATCTATACCGATATAAAAGGCGTATGAGTGTCTGTTGCTTGTTGGTTATGTGAGGTAGGGTTTTCATAAGTAAGAAATAGAAAGATGAAATGCAAGTGAGTAGATAGTTATTGTTATTTTGTGTCGATGGCAGAGTATAGTATTTTGCCAACCCCACCTACTCCGTATATTTATAAGGTAGGTACGACAGAATTTCAAACATAACACCTTGGACGATCATAAAAACTGTCCCCGGCCCGGGGACAGTTTAATTAACCTACAAGTGCATGTCTTAAGCTTCGTCTGAGTCGCGCAATAGCTTAGCAACCTCATCTGCAAATAAGGCAAAATCCTCTTCAGGAGCTTTTGGGTCATCCTCTTGGATTTTATGTGCCGCAGTATAAAGTCTCATAATTTCTACAGCGAGTTTGGGATTGCGTGCAGCTATGTAAAGAATATTGAAACCTAGCGCGTCGATGTTTGCGTCATGAATAGAGCTACTTAGTGCTGTTGGCCGATCTGATTGAATACTTAGCTTGGTTGTTTTATTATCTGACATCTTAGACTCTCATTGGTTATATGACTAGCATACCTCTCTTTGGCAAAAACGCGAGCATAAGCAACTCGTACTCTTGAGGCCATGCTACAATACGTTCAAGATGACAGACGACAAAGCTTCAATTGAGCGTACTGCCGCTAAACTGCGTAAAGCACGGTTGGCCCAAGGCTTAACACAAGCGCAAGTAGCAAAGAAAGCAGACATCAGCGAAAACCACTACGCACAGGTCGAACGGGGCGAAAAGAATCCTACAGTCTCAACATTCCAGAGTATTATCAACGCTATCGGCGTTAGCTCATCGGAAATTCTCGACAAGTAGATAGCTCTAACCATTAGTTAGTTTCTACTCTTGAAACTATAGCTAAAGCTATAGTACACTATTGCTATAGCAATAGATAACAGACGAGGGTAACGATGTTATTGACGAGCCAGCCACTACAAAACACTGATTCGATTGGCGTACTCCGGCAGATAATAGCTAAACAAGGGCAGCGCGACGTTAGCTATGATGAGGCGAAAGAAGTTGGTGACTCGTTGATACAATTCTTTCAAGTTCTAGCCGAGGCTAATGATGAACCCGAAGCCTAAAGCCGTTATTCTCGCTCGAGTCTCTAGCAAGGGTCAGGAAGAGGAGGGCTACTCGCTGGACTCACAGGCGAAATTATTACAGTCTTACTGCGAAAACAAAGGGCTTGCCGTCGCCAGAACGTACAAAATTGCCGAGTCCGCATCCAAAGCATCTCAGCGTCGTATCTTCAAAGAAGCAATGAAGTTCATTGAAGATCATAAAATCAAGCACCTCATTATCGAAAAGGTTGACCGCCACGTACGTAACTTACATGACGCCGTTGAAACTCATGACTGGCTTATGGCCGATGAAGAACGACACGTACACTTCGTAAAAGATTCCCTCATCATGCACAAAGGCTCCCGCTCACAAGAATGGCTTAACTGGGGCATTCGCGTGGTAATGGCCAAAAACTACATCGACAACCTGCGAGAGGAGGCTATGAAGGGCTGGGCAGAAAAACTCGCCCAAGGTTGGCTACCAGCACCGCCGCCATGCGGTTATATGACCATCACACAGAACGGTAAACATATCCACGTACCTAATCCCGAAACAAAGCCAATCATGCAGCGCATGTTCAGGCTCTACTTGGAGCCAAGTCACTCCATCCTCAGCATTACGAAAGAGCTTGAGAAAGCTGGAGTCCGCACCCGTAAGGGCAGACCATATTCCAAGAGTCACGTCCAGAAACTACTTACGAACACCTTCTATATTGGCATCAACCACTTTGATGGCAAGGACTATCCTGGCGCACAGGAAACGTTTATTAGCAAAGAGCTGTTTGATAAGGTGCAGCGTAAGATGCATCGTGGACGCCCAACGGTCTACAAAGTCCACAACCCAGTTCTCAAGAACCTCATAACTTGCGAGGGCTGTGATGGCATAGTGACTTGGCAACTACAAAAAGGTCGTTATTACGGCGCATGCCAGCGCAATAAGGAATGTTGCCGTAAACGGAAATTCATCCGCGAAGATAAAGTCGAAACTGCCGTCATGGAGCACCTAGAGCAACTGGTATGCCCATCACAAGAACTAATCGAGTGGGTGGCTAATGAAATGCGTGATAAGCAACGAGAGAGTATCGAGGAACGCGAGCGTATGTTTACATCCATCCAAACGCAGATTGAACGACTTGAACGCATGGACAACCAGCTTTACGACGATAAGCTAGCGGGTGATATAACTAAGGAGAAATACATTGAGAAACATCAACAGTTCATAGAGCAGAAAACAGAACTTGAGGGGCAGACAGCTAAGCTGGATAAAGATCGCGAACAAGGCCTAGAACAGCGCCTTGTGTTGCTCGAACTATCGCAGAAAGCAGCTAGCCTCTACCAAGGCAAAACACCTGAACAAAAGCGACTCATAATAACCAAACTATTCGGTAAAATCACGTCAAAAGACGACTCCGTATCTGTTAGCTATACCAACTTTGCAAGCGTTATCGCTCAGAACGTGCTTAAAACTAAGGAATTAATAGGAGATAGAAAATGACCAACCAAACGACAGAAAATGATGAAAATAACAGGGATAAAAATGAAAAAGAAGCACTAATTTTAGCGCTTCGACCTATATGGCAGGGCAAAAAGGATTCGAACTTTTTCGATGCAAAAAAGACTACAGTTTAATCTGTAGTCTCTTCAATAATCTCATGGCTGAGCATCGGGTGTGGGAATATAACCTTTTATGCCATCGTTGGCGGAGTTTGCTATGGCCGCAATTAGTGACAAGGCATACGAAAAGCTTCGACTTATTTTGGAGAAACAATATGGCGGAGCGTTCATAATTGAAGAAGTAAAAGAAATTGGTGACGGTCTTGTAGATTTTTATGAACTACTCATCACACTTAGTGGAGAAGAACACGACCAAGTACAGGACTAAGATTTAGGCTCTTCATCTAATTCAGCAAACTTTGCCGCCATGGTAGGATTACCGCGAGTAAGCCGTTTGATAGTTAAGTCTTCGGCCTTGTTGTTGGCGAGTCTGAGGTTATTCTCGGAAGATAGCAAGGCATCTTTGGTTTTTTGAAGATGATCGATCGTCTTATCTATTTCGTCAATAGCCGTCTTAAATTTACGGCTGGCAAGATCGTAATTACGGGCAAACCCTTCCTTAAACTGGTTCATATTCTCTTCAAAGTTGGTGATATCGATGTTCTGAGCTTTGACCAGTGCAAGTTCTGATTTGTACTTGAGAGAGTTCATAGCTGCATTCCGCAGCAGTGTGATTATAGGGATAAAGAATTGAGGGCGGATGACATACATTTTCGGGAACCTATGTGACATATCGACAATACCCGAGTTATAGAACTCGCTATCGGCTTCAAGTAGTGATACGAGTACGGCATATTCGCATTTCTTTTCAGTCCGGTCTTTGTCGAGCTCACGTAAGAAATCTTCGTTTTTGTGCTTTGTACTAGTTTCGTCGCCTTCGTTCTTCATCTCGAACATAATAGAAATAACTTCATTACCAGCCTCATCGGTCTCACGATAAATATAGTCACCCTTGCTGCCGGATTTTGCATCGTTGTCCTTTTCGAAGTAGGCATTCTGAAAACCAGTGGCTCGTAATTTATTGAATTCGGTTTCACAATGCTGCTCCAAAGTCTCACCAACCATCTTGGTTGAAAGTCTGGCTTTCATGTCTTTGCGCAGCTCAATTTCTTCATCCTTGAGCTTGATAATGTCGTCTTTAGTTTTGAGCTCAGCACTAAACTTCTCTTTGAGAGATGTCTCCAGTAGTTGCTTCTCGGTGTCTTTATGCTTCAGTTCACCGGCTAGTTCATCGCGCTCTTTCTCGACTTGATTTACCGCCTCGGTGACGGCAAGCTTTTTCTCTGTCTCGGCAACCTCGACCTTAGCTTGCAAACGAGCAATCTCGGCATCTTTTTCTGCCTTGAGTTCGCTCACGAGTGAATCGCGCTGAGCTTTAAGTTCTGCCAGCTCGGTTTCTTTTTTAGCCATTTCAGTTTGCAGCTCATTTTTAGTGTTGGCCTCAGCCAGTTTAACGGCGCTTTCTTTGTCTTTCTCCATCATCTCAATACGGTCGAGCAATTCGCGCTCAAATTCATGATCACGTACTTGCTTGAGGATATCAGCGAAACCCGCTTCATCTACTTTGAAGGCTTTTTTACAGTGCGGACAAATAATTTCGTTCATAAGGCTATTTTTCCCTGACTTTTTCAAATATCTTCTTTATCGTTTCCGGTATATTAGGCGTATCCGTTATGATCATCTGGAGTATACTCGCTTGCTTGTCGCCCTTTGGGGGTAGAAGATTTGTACGAGTCTGATCTGCAAAAACAAAATCGCTAAGTTGTTTGTGCAGTTTTGTATTTGGAACTTTTATATCTATTTTAGCGCGCATAGCATCAATTTCAGGGCTTGTTATAGACACGCCACATGCATCTTTTAGAAACTGGATCCATACGTCGTTTGAAAGTTCATCTTCAAAATCACAAATTACGCCGACTAGAAAAGTTTTATTATCCTCAATCCTTTCTGAGTCACGATCAAAAACACGAACTACGTTTGCATCTAACTTTCGAAAGTCTCTAAAAATATCGTCGACCAGTTGTTCGAAATTGCCAGAATTATCTTTGCCGCGTAAATTCAAAAGTTGAATGCCGTCACTAAGCATCGAGTGTCCGTAAATTAGCTTGTAAAAATAATCAAAAATTCCGTATTCTGTTTGACCCTCAATGGCAATAAACTTGTCATAAAACAGGAAGTCGCTGTTCCTAACGCCAAGGCTGTCAAAGATATCTTCCGTGCTGTTTGTTGATTCAATCACAGTATATCCATCCTGTAGTGAAACCTTATTGATATCGCGCAAGGCTGTTCTATCAACAAAGAGGGTAGAATGTGTGCTAACTACTATTTGAAATGAGCTCGCCGCCATGCTGCTTAGTATTTCTGCTAACTCACGCTGGGCAACTGGATATAGGTGGGTTTCTGGTTCATCAAAGCACCAGATATAACGCTTTTCACCATCTTCTTTGATTGCTTCATCTGCTCTTGCTTTAATTAAGCCGAACCAAATTTGGCGTCGAATTCCATCTCCTTGTTCATCGATATGAACAGCCTTATCGCTCGTGGTTTTATTGACAAACAATTCTGTGACAGCATGGTTTACTTTAATATCCACGTTAGTACTAAGGCCGGATAGGCTCGCAGGTAAGGAAGCTTTATACTTCTCGAATATGCTCTCCAGGGATGTGTTAGCTTTGGCGTTAATTGCTTCTTTCTTCTTGGCTACATCGTTGATGATTTCTTCGAGTGCTGTCTTGACTATAGGGCTAATCACATCTGCAGTTAGTTGATTTAGCTCGTCGGTAGTAATATTCCAGTCAAGATATCTGTACTCCGGAAACAGGATACGGTCTTTCTTGTAGTCAAACCTTGCCCAGGTTGGCCGAGTTGTGCCGCTTGAGTATATCGCTTGGATGCGCTCGGTGTTAGTGGGCTTGCCGGTATCGTTCCGGTTTAGTATGGAGGCATTATCGATGCCTTTTGCTTTTTGGATTGCGGTAAGGTCTGTTGCTGTTTTTAGCCATAAAGCCAGAGGTTGTCCTTCTTCGTCCAAGCTGTCCTCGGTAAGCGCAAAATATTCATCTTTAGCGCCGGCGGAAGTGATGGTGCGCATAATATAGAGCTTGTCGCCGATAGCTTTGTTACTCAGCAAGAATTGTGCGTGACGCGACAACTTATCTAGCTCATCATCTTCGTAATCTTTATCTATCACGAACTCTGCAACCAAACATACCTGTGTTCGGTCATACGCCTCAGGTTCTGGGATTCCAATATCCGTGAAAATGCTTGTAAATTCTTCTTCCGTCAAAGGTGTGTTTGATAATGTACGCTTCTTGGTAGCGTCTCCATCGAAATAGACTTTGGAATTTTCATCAAAGAAGAGGCGCATGCCATTTAGAATGGTTGATTTGCCACAGTCATTTGCGCCAATCATAGTAACTGGCTGTCCATCTTTTAACTCAAGCTGTACGTTCTTAGCGCTTTTGTAATTCAGAATGAATAATTTTGTAAGTCTCATTGCCGCCTAAGAATGTTGGCCCCAATCTCGGCTAATGAACCAATTTGGCTGCCATGTCACATATTGCCCTGGCTCAAAAATGTCATCTAAGATGGATATACTCAATAGTTGATCAGGCGTAATTGAAAGGGTATGGTTTCCATTCGGACTGTTGAGGTCATAGAAATGATACCGATCCGGATTTGGGCTTAAATTTCTTCTAGATGGACCAAAGTCAAAAGGAACGCAAATTCGTTTTTTTGCTCCCTCGTCTTTGGAATCGAACACAATTTCGACAAGCTTTTTTGCATGAATGGCCGACAAAAATGTCTCTAACATAACGCCCTCCGCGGTTTTTATTTCGTAGTGCCTCACCGCACAATACACTGTATCTAATCTACTCCTGTTATTCACATTTTACAACCGACACGATTTATGATACTGCTTATGATTTAAAGGGCAAAAGGGATTCGAACTTTTTCGTACTAAAAAAGTCTACAGTTCAATCTGTAGACTTTCTAATAATCTCATGGCTGGGGATAAGGTTCGAAGAGCGAGAGCTATATAATAAAATCCCGAACGAAGCAAACGTCGAACGTATTAAGGAATTGCTGGAGAATCAGGAATGAAGCTCCGCTTTCCCCATCAGACCGATTCGCAAGACGTCATAACTTCACAGCTCTTCGACCAAGATAGTTTTTACCAAAAGTTTTTGAAGGATGTTGCAAACTGCCAGCGCGAACTCATTATTGAGTGCCCATTCATGACAGGGCGCCGTGTGGGTTATCTTTTACCGGCGCTTGAAAAGCTTGCTCATCGTGGCTGTAGGATTGTGGTAAATACTAAACACCCTGACGAGCAGGAAGACTATTTAAGAAATGAGGCCATTACTGCTCTGAGTTTACTGAAAAAGGCAGGTGTGATAGTACTTTTTACGGGAGGTCATCACCGCAAGTTGGCGATTCTCGATAGGCAGATACTCTACGAGGGTTCGCTAAATATTTTGTCTCAAAATGATAGCTGTGAAATCATGAGACGAATTAACTCGTCGCTAATGTCTCAGCAAATGGTTGAGTTTTTAGGAATCAAGCGCTTTATGCCCAACGGTGAAGTACCCATGCTATAATGAAGCGAAATAGTCAAATGGAATATGATGACAGTTCAAGAAAAGATCGGACTAAACCTTCAACGCATTCGGCGAGAGAAAAATCTCACGCAAGCTACTGTTGCTGCCGAGGCGGAT
>DATIIU010000003.1:0-101533 GCA_035479335.1 Candidatus Saccharimonadia bacterium
ATAAATATTCCAATAACCTGCGCGAAGAAGCTATGAAGGGATGGGCCGAGAAGCTGGCGCAAGGTTGGCTACCCTCAACGCCGCCGCCCGGATATATAACGGTCGTGCAAAACGGTAAGCGTATCCATGTGCCCGATCCAAGTACAAAAAAGATGGTCTGTAGGGCATTCGAGCTTTACCTTGACCCTAGCCACTCAATCGCCACAGTAACAGAAAGATTAAAGGCTATGGGGCTGGTGACAAGTAAAGGCCGCCCATACGCCAAGAGCAAGATTCAAAAGATGCTTACCAATCCTTTTTATATAGGGATTAATCGTTTCGATGGCAAAGAGTATCCAGGCGCGCAGAAGCCGCTCATTAGTAAGTCGTTATTTGAGGCAGTGCAAGAAAAACTTCGTAGCAAAAAACCGATCAAAAAATTCACTCATAATCCACTATTTAAAAACATGATGTACTGTGAGGACTGTTCCGGCACAATAACATGGGAAAAACATGGAGATGTGTATTATGGAGCTTGCCAGCGCCGCAGTGAAGCATGCATGGGCAAGAAGTATATCCGCGAAGACAAAGCGGATGATGAGATCAAATCTATGCTCGAAACGCTTATCTGTCCTTCAGAAAAAATAATGAGCTGGGTACTTGATGCGATGCGTTCACGCCAGCAGGAGAGCGTTGCCGACCGAGAAGATATAATTGCTGCGCTGCAAGTCAAAATTGCACGCCTTGAGCGCATGGAAGAAACGCTTTACGATGACAAGCTCGCAGGCCTCATAACACCTGAGAAGTACCTTACGAAGCGTCAGCAGATGCTACAGGAAAAGAATGACCTCAGCGACCAGCTAGAGCGCCTAGATGAGTCGTCTGCACTACAAGCCGAGTATGGACTAGCGTTACTGGAACTGTCTCAGAAAGCAGCCAAAATCTACCAAAACAAGCCAATCGAGCAGAAGCGTTTAATAATGAGCGAGATGTTTCATAATATCAAAGTGAGCGGTGACGTCGTATCTGTTAAGCTCACAAAATTAGCACAAGTTATAGCCCAAAAATCCAAAGAAACCAATGACAAGCTCAATGGCCCAAAAAGTGATGAGCGAGAAACTAAAAATGACCTCGACAACAGTGGTGACGAAGGTCATTCTGACATAGAAAATGAATTGTATTCCTCATGGCTGGGGATGAGGGATTCGAACCCCCGATCCTGGGACCAGAACCCAGTGCCTTACCGCTTGGCCAATCCCCAATGTAATTTACAAGAGGTGATTATAGCAAAAAGCTTCCTATCTTTCCAGTTCGATGTTGGGCTTAATACTGAAGAAAATAGCTCTCCCGCTTGGAAGAGCTATTTGTCTAGGGTCTGCTGGTTCTAGCCGCGAACTTTACGTAGGAAGAACTGGTGGCCTATACCTGCAATCACAACTACAGCACCTACAAGGCCAATTGTGTCGCCGGCGCCCGTTTTGGGCAAGGTTGGCGGAGTAGGTGGGGTCGGAGGGGTGCATTGTGGTAAGCTGCTGTCTTCTTGGCAAGTAGGAGCACACGCGGGGCTACCTACTGGCACACCGGGCTTACATTCTTGAGGACCCGGGGTGGTCAGCGATACCTGGCAAGGTGCAGATGTAACATTCTGTAAGTCTGTACTGTTTACGGCAACTGACACGGTATAGTGTTGGTTGTCACCGGCAAACGTATGAGTATCTTGGACAGTAATGGCGCTGCTGGGAACAGTCTTAGTCGTGCCGTCACTGTAAGTAAAGGTATAGCTAGTGATTGTAGTGTTGCTGGCGCTTGCCTTAGCAGTAAAGGTGTAGCTACGGTTGTCGCTTGTATCCTTGGCAAGGATAACACAGGCGAGCGCTGGCTTAGGCTGAGGTTTAGGTGGTTGAGGTTGTGGCTTTGGAGGAATAGGAGTGAACTTTACGGCGTTACCACAGCCAGTCATGGCTGCAAAATCGGCTACGCCACTTCCATTAAAGTGTACGATTACTGGGGCACTAGCTTCAGCAAGTGAAGTAGTAGTTTTGCGAGCCCAGACGCCGCTGGTTATTTGCACAAAGCCGCTGCCAGAGTTGAAACGAGCACTTACCCAAGCGGTGTTACCAATAGTGGTGCCATCTACAACGATGGTTCCGTCACGGTACATAGTACCAAGCTTGGTATTGCTGCTGTTCATACCGGCTACGCTGGTGCTATTTGCGCCCGCCCAGTTATAGATGGCTTGCAGGTCGCTATGGCCGTTGTCGTTACCACGGCTGTAGTTAGCCTTGAAAGCGCTAATATAGTTGTCTATAGTGCTGCCACTAAGGCCGCAGTACACGATGTTTACCTTGTCACAAGATTGAGCACTAGCCTTGGTTGGCTGCAAGGTTGCTGTAGCGGCGCTAAAGAGCGCAGCAAAGCCAAGGATTAGGCCGAATGCAGCGTAACGACGGTTAGATGATAGGGACTTTAGTAACTTCACTATGGGTACTCCTTCACACTTACTCAGTGTAATACGCATATAATACACTAGTTTTATATATATGTCAATACCCTCTTTTGTAGAGATGCACCCACCACTTGTAAGTATTAAGGATAGCGATAATTTGCTAGTCCTGCAAGGTTAGTAAGGTGTCTTCTTCTTAGAAGAGCATATGAGAGAAACTAAGATATATCTAAAAAGCTTACGGAAAGAATCATAAGAACATCAAAAGAAGTATAAGGAAGTCGAGAAAGTTGAAAGGTGTGCAGAAGAGGTGTGAGACGATTATTGTCAACATGGATCTCCTTTCGAAGTGCAGTGAGCGCGCTGCCCAGCCTCCAGATGGAGATGGCCGGGCAGCGCTACTCGGATGAGTGATCTTGTTGATCGTCCCTAGTGGACGACGCCTTGGTGCCGATCGGCCGGGATGGTGCAGCCCTGCCTGTGGCAGGCGAACTCGCTCACGGGTGCGGGGTCGCTGCCGGAAGTACCGGAGCCACTACCTGAGCCGCCAGCGGATCCGCTGCCTGAGCTACCGGAGCCCGAGCTTCCGCTGGGGCTACCACTTGAGCCCTTCTTGCCCATCGTTTCCAACTTTCTCGTTTTGTCAGCCGGATGACTGAACAGAACTACTGTAACTTAGTACAAAAATATATCAATATTATTTTCAACTGATCGCTCGGGCTGCGTAGGCTTACTCGGGGATGATATCTCGTCTGTTAAAGACAGCAATCCCAAGAGTGGCAAGGAGGACGCTTAACAGCATGAATGTGCCAAACGTTCCCCAGTCTGGCCAGTGTGCCAGATTGAAGGATAAGTAGTAGAACAACGAGCTGTGCATCAGAATGCTATTTAGTCTGGCTGCAGAGGCGATTAGATTAATCAAAAATGACCAGATAACTACTATATACATAGCAACAACAGCTAGACGAGGGCGTAAACCGTAGATCAAGGTGCCTAACCCTAATATAAAGCCAACACTACCTGTAGCGCAGATGCTGGTTGCTAAAACTTTGCCTGCATCTAAAGTAATATGCTGACTTGCAGCAACAGCATAAAGCACTAGGCCTGCAGCCAGTGCCGTCATGAATACCGTTCCAAACCCAAGTAACAGCCTGCTGATTAGCCAGTGGCTGCGCCGCAAAGGCCCAACTAGTAGAGTGTCAAGGTGCTGCTTGGCTTCGTCGCGGCGAATTTCGCTCACGACAGTAATGGCAAAAACGAGGAGTATCATAGCGAGAAATACTAACCCTGCTCCCAGAAATGCTATCTTAAGATTGTGACTGCCGCTAGCAAGTGAATGTACGGAACGGGCAAGGCTACCAGAGTCTTCGGTCGCATTAATAGCGGTGGTAGTAACTCCTGCGGTAATGCCAACCATCAGTAGCGCTCCAAACGCCCAACTAAGAAATACCCAGAAGTTTTGCCGGAGCGCCAGGCTCCAAGGCGTACTCAGAAGTGCGTAGCGGGGGCGAGTGGTCTGAGATTGGTTAATGCTGCTAGAGCCGAGGTCTCGCTTGGCAAGGCGAATGCCCAGTAACGCAAAAATTGCACCAAGCAGAACCAGTGGTGCTAGCCACCAAATGTGCGGGTCTAGTACGGGGTTTACTAATTCGGTCCAGCCAAATGGTGTCCAAACTTGCAGCGAGTGCAGGCTATGTACACTGTTAGCCACGCCACGTAGTAAATAAAACGCCACTAGAGGCAGAAGACCATAGAATAAGGCTCGTTGGCGGGTTAGTCCTAGCTGGCTTGTGAATATTCCAATGCCTGCAAATAAAAGGGCAGGGGTAAACATAGCCACATTTAGCAGCAGCTCCGCCCCAGTAGACATGCTAATACCTGAAGAGGCTATGGCCCCAATGGTCATGATGGCACTAATACCAAGTGCAATACCCCAGGCTGCACAAAAGCCAAGTAGGGGTTGGACAGTAGCGCTACGAGCACTTACCGAGCTGGTGCGAATTACTTCCCATCGTCCGTCCTCCTCGTTACCACGCAAAAGCTTGGTAGTAGTCATAAGCCCCCATGTTGCTGTAACGACTCCCATAAAGCCAAGGACGCGGTAAACTATGTACCCAGCAGTGCCTGCGTCCAGGTTTTTAGGGTCGCCATATAAAAAGCCCAAACCTGGGGCGGCGGCAAGAGATTTGGCAAATTTGTGCTGTGCCTCGATACTACTGTACGTTTTTTGGTAGGCAATACCTTGCAGGGCTACCATAAAACCGGCTATCACTCCGATAATGATGGCACTGCGGAGCACTTGCTTAAAGCCGAACCAGCGGAGTGCTTTAGTGGGCGAAAAGGTGGTTGCGTTCATTGTTTAAGCGGTTGTCTTAGGTTCGTATAGTGCTAAGAACAACTCTTCTAGGCTTGGCTTACGGCTTAAAAAGCTGAGCGGTTTAGCTTTACTGACGATACCAAGTAACTCATCAATCGAGCCGTGAACACTACAACGCAGGAAGTGGTCATGCACCTCGATGTTGCTAATGGATTTTAGATGGCTGATATTAGGTGGTGTACCCGGGAAAGTAGCCTCAACGGTCACGGCTGACAAATGGCGAAGCTCTTCAAGCGTACCAAGCTCAACTAATCTTCCGGCCTTTAGCACTGCTACGCGATCACATAACTCTTCAACCTCTTCAAGCATATGAGAAGATAAAAATACCGTTTGCCCTGCGTCTTTAGCGGTAAGTACTTCGTCCCGAAAAACTTTTGCCATGACCGGGTCAAGCCCACTGGTCGGCTCGTCAAAAACCAATAAGTCTGCGCGAGTGGAGAAAGCAGCAATGAGTGCAATTTTTTGTCGGTTACCCTTAGAATAAGTGCGAACTTTTTTGTTGGGTTCAAACTCAAATTTTTTAATGAGTTCTTTCTGGTAGCCAAGGTCAGCACTACCATGTAACTGTGCAAGTAGGTGTAGTGTTTCTGCTCCGGTAAGATTCGGCCAGTAGCTAGTTTCGCCCGGTACGTAGGCGATATGTTTATGGATTTCAGCAGCATTAGTGTGCGTATCTTTGCCAAAAATGGTGGCGCTGCCGTGCGACGGTTGAATAAGCCCCAGCAGCAAACGGATAGTAGTAGTTTTGCCGGCACCATTGGGGCCAAGGTAGCCTAGTATCTCACCTTGCTGAACGGTAAGATCCAGAGTATCAAGCACCATCCTGGTACCGTAGCGCTTAGTAAGCTGCTTCGTCTCTATAATTGCTGCCATAGTTGTATCCTGCTTATGCTAGCTATTGTTCCAGGTATTTCTGCAGCTTGCAAGTAGTTGCGACTTAGTGAAGTATAGCGAAGCTTTTGGTATACTGCTTACAGTTATGGCCGACATCATTAGCGTACGAGATCTTTCTGTAGTGCTTGGCGGACGTTTTCAAGCGCTTAAGCGAGTTAGTTTTGAACTAGAGAAAGGGAAGATCACTGGTTTTATCGGGCCGTCTGGTGCGGGCAAGACTACTCTGATACGCGTTATTGTGGGACGGCAGCGAGTGCGTAGCGGCCAGGTTACGGTACTGGGGTTTACGCCAGGTTCTAAGGAGCTGCGTTCGCAAATTAGTTATATGACGCAGGAAATCTCCGTGTATAGCGATTTAACGGTGCATGAAAATCTGCTGTATTTTGCGCGGATGTGTGGGCTGAAAGGCAGACAGGCATTGGAGGCATGTAGACAAGTGTTAAGTCAGGTAGCAATGACTGAAAAGTCCGGCGTGCTGGTTATGAACCTGTCCGGAGGACAAAAACAACGAGTGTCGTTAGCAATTGCTCTACTGGGTGACCCAGAGCTGCTGGTGCTAGATGAGCCAACTGTAGGGCTTGATCCCGTTTTACGCGAGCAGCTTTGGAAACTGTTCCGTGAATTAGCGGCAAACGGCACAACAATTATTGTGTCTAGCCACGTGATGGATGAAGCTGAGCGCTGCGAGGATTTGCTACTTATCCGAGATGGCCAGATTGTAGCCCACGATACGCCGCCGCAGCTCTGTAAGCGAACAAATACCAAAACGGTTGAACAGGCGTTCTTAAAACTGGCAGGAGCGCAAAAATGAGTATTCGACGAACTAGTGCTACTGCCGGACGGGTATTACTACAACTCTTGCATGATCCACGTACCATTGCTCTGATGATTGTTGTGCCCTGTGTGCTAGTCACGCTTTTGAAGTATGTTTTTAATGGGCAGCCACGACTTTTTGATAATTTGGCACCGATGGTTCTGGGTATTTTCCCATTACTGATGATGTTTTTGGTGACCTCGATTACAACGTTGCGTGAGCGTAAAACTGGCACGCTTGATCGTCTAATGACAATGCCTATTAGTAAGCTCGATATCGTTTTCGGGTACGCTGGAGCATTTTCATTGCTAGGGCTGGTGCAGGCTTGTGTGGTCAGTGCTGTAACGTTAGGATTACTTGGCGTAACGGTGCTTGGCGGTACGGCTTCAATACTGCTTGCTGCGGTGCTAGCAGCGTTTCTAGGGACCTCGCTAGGGTTATTTGTGAGTGCTTTTGCAACCAGCGAGTTTCAAGCCGTGGAGCTGGTGATGCCTATTCTAATGCCCCAGATATTACTCTGTGGTTTATTTGCGCCGCGCGACCAAATGGCACGTTTTTTGCAGTGGTTGTCAGATGTATTTCCACTAACCTATAGTGTGGATGCGATGCGGCAAATTACGACGCACGCTACTTGGACAGGTGTGTTTGTGCGAGATCTGTTGGTGGTGATCGGCTGTGCGATTGTAGCTCTTGTGCTGGGCTCTATAACCATTCGTCGCCAAGAGTGATCCGAGACTTAACTAATTAACTGCTGCCCAGTATGTTTGATTCACTGTTTGAGTGATTGATCCAGGGGTAATAGTCGAGGGTAGGGAAGTGAGCGAGGAGCTATATTGCCCGAAACGGCGCGTTGAGGCACTCGCCGCGCCACTGCCCAAGTTCCCAATAAGCTGACTGCCGACAGCAAAGGTTGGTGTAGTGGTGCCATTTGCCAAAAATGCGACCCAATAAAATCCACTTGTGACACTCACCGACGAAGAGAAGGCAATCTGTTTCTCTGTATTTCCACTCGCCCAGCTTGCCGTTTGATCGGCACTATTTCCCAAAAGAGTACCTGACGAGTTATATAAACCCACAAAATTTTGGTTGGAAGTTAAACCGGAGCCGGCAGTAGTCATACCAACAAAAATATTCGTAAGCGTAGCTGAAGATCGAATCTGTATACGTGCTAAATAGAGCACCCCAGCAGTTGGTACTTGACCGGCACGACACCCTATTGGGTCATATGTCCAAGAGACATAGCCCATGTCAGTGGGCAAAAGAATTGGTGCTGCTGAAACACTCGCACCGCCTACGGTAAGACTACCTGCAACAACTAATGAGCCGTCTGTCTTAATCGTAGAAGCTGCGCTGCGGTATAGATTTGTATCTCTGGTATTTGTGCCATCACCCCAGGACACTTGGCCGCTAGCCAAGACCCTGAAACGATCTACGGTATCACTCGTTACATTAGCCGAAATAAAGCTAGAGCTTGCATTGGGGTGTAGCCCTTTGTATGTAGTGTCTCCTCCGGATGAATCCGAGTTGGACCCGGTGTAGGCATTGCTGCCGTTGCTGGGCTGTGCGTAGATAGAGCCACGCGTGGTTCTAATGTAGGTAGCAGCGCCAGCATTGCGGGTAGTAAACGAGGCGGGCATGTTCAGCAACAAAACCCCATCTGACGAACCAAGATCGATTGCTACGTTAATGCCGGTACCACTAGCGCTACAGGCTTCAACTAAGGTTTGCAGGCAACTAGCGTCAAATTTAATATCCGAGACCCCGGCGCTTATGCCGTCGCCGTCACGGCCAGAATTACGGATGATGGTATTGGCCGATACGATACTATTGCCAGCATTCTTACCTACATAAAAACTGGCCGCTAGAATAGTATTGGCTGCCGTATCCCATGTATGGCAGTTGTCTATGAGCGTACCAGTGGACGACTCAACGTAGATAGACCCGCCATATGGATGCTCGAATACAATATTACGAAAAGCCAGATTACGATTGGCTGATGCCGTGCCATTGTTCACACAGTAGAACTGATACTGAGTATTGTCGCTATCTTGATTCCAGGCAACAATTCTATCCCATGAACACTCAGTAAGTTTGTCTATGCCGCCGCTCACAAGGTTCCAGGCGGGAACACTGCGGGTAGCGCCATAGACATTGGTCTGAATCTCGGAAAAATAACACTGCACCATAAGGGTAATGTTTGTGGCCGACCAGACGGATTTACCGGCACTACGAACAAAAATCTGTAAATTGTGAAATGAGCTAGTGTCCAAATATGCACCTGTAAAAGCATGGCCGTTTGTTACGTCAAGCCTAAGGTGGTCAATTTCCATTAAGGTATGGTAGGCATTTCCCATGTTGAATAAATCTACTGTTGTCGATAGGAGGGTTGCTCGCCCCCAAGCCGTTCCGCATATACGCACTCTATCGACTGGAATGAGTGTCGTTGTAATATTATATGTTGCTGAAGGCAGTAGAACGGTGCCGCCATTAGCGGCTGCTGCGGCGTTGATAGCGGCCTGGATAGCAGGTGCATCATTGGTTGCACCGTCACCAACTGCGCCGTAGTCTTTGACATTAAAAACAAGGTCACCTTTATGAACGGCACTCGCATCACTAATTGCTGCCCACTTTACCCCAGTAGCTTGTGAAGAATCGGCAGTCAATACTTGCGCATCACTGCCAACGCCGAGTCGAGTAATAGTGTTTGTCCCTGTCGCTGCAAGTAAGTCGCCCTTGGACGTAAGGGTAGAGGACTGAATGGCTCCTGTGATTCGAGTGTCGTTTCCTGCGGCGGCTGTTCCTGGGGTCGTGCCGTATGTAACAGCGAGCGTTCGGTCGGCAGTAAGGTCTCCACCACCGCTGAGCCCCGTGCCGGAGTTGATAGAGCGAGTGGTGGAAACTTTAGAGGCAAGACTGGCAGATGGCTTGAGTGTGCCATCAGTATTGTGCTCTACGCTCAAGAAATCATTAAGAACGGCACCCCATGTACCATCATCTGAGCCAGGCGTTGGAAGACGTGACATAAGATTAATCTGAGTGCTCCATTACTACAGGTATCGTTAAGCTAACTTTAGCATAAGTAGAAACAATTCGTACCATGCATTATCTAAAATGGTCAGTTTTAATTTTCGAGGCACCAAGCCGACGTTCTCGGAATAATCCGAGCTCAATATGCGCCAGTACTGGATAACGCTAGAGCGGTATCTATAATAGTGTGAGGTCTTTGAGCTCTGGCGGCAGAAAGCCATCGGTTGCCTGGAAGTTTGCCTCCCATTGGTACCCCTGATTGTAGCCCAAATCTTTCATGAGCTTAGTAGGAGCGTTGCGTAGTGCCAGTGGGACGAGCAGGTCGGGGTATTGTTTTGCAGCCGCTAGTGCTTGCTGCATAGCACTGGCAACTTCGCGACTCTTTTGGGCTTTAGCAAGTACGGCTGCACAGTGGAATAGGTTGTATTGGCACTCTGGCATACCAATTCTTTCAACGGCCTGAAAGGTCGAAACGGCTAGGTTAAGCGCTGCTGGTGCAGCAAGGCCAATATCTTCGCTAGCGAAAATTACCATACGGCGCGCTATAAATTTAGGGTCTTCACCTGCTTGCAGCATTCGTGCCAAATAATACAGTGTTGCGCTAGCGTCGCTCCCGCGCATCGATTTTATAAAGGCACTAATAATGTTGTAATGGGACTCGCCCTTTTTGTCGTAACCGGGAAGCTTAGTTTGGGCGGCAGTCTCGACAATTTTAGGCGTAATAGACCTTTCGCCTGCTAGCTGTTGTGCAAGCTCCAAATTTCCAAGCGCTACTCGGGCGTCACCGCCACTGAGATCAGCCAGTAGCTCAACACTGGCTTTCGGGAGTTTTTTTGTAGTTAATTTGAGCTCTTTGGCAGCTGTCTCTAAAATGCGAATGACGCTAGCTTTACTAAGCGGCTCCAAGACTACAACGCGGCTGCGGCTGAGCAGTGGGTTGATAACTTCAAAGCTCGGATTTTCGGTGGTTGCACCGATCAGTATAATAGTGCCATTTTCTACGTACGGTAGAAACGCATCTTGTTGAGCTTTATTGAAGCGGTGGATCTCATCCACAAATAGGATGGTGCGTTGGCCTAACCGTTGATTTACTTCAGCGTCATCAATCACGCGCCGTACGTCGGCTTTGCCGGCGGTAACAGCGCTGAGTTCTATAAAGACTGCACCCGTTTGGGTGGCAATAATTCGTGCTAAGGTGGTCTTGCCGCTTCCGGGAGGGCCCCACAAAATAAGACTGGCGGGCTGCTTGCGCGCGATAATCTCGTACACAATAGCGCCGACTGCGGTTAACTGCTCTTGTCCCACCACCTGGTCTAGTGTTTCTGGCCGCATACGCTCAGCCAGTGGTCTTACATCCATAGTTACTAGTATACTTAGTTTACTTAAGAAGGAGGCATACCATGGCAGGGAATCCAGAAGCGGCAAGTAATGACCCCACGGCAGAACGACCTACAAATCCTCCAGAAGCTAGAAGGTGTATTGTGGTTGGTCGTATGTGTCTTGAAACCTGTACTGGTCCTCTACAGGTACGGGTTGCGTACGGAGGACAAGGTGGCACCGAGGAGGCGGGTGGCATGGGGTTAGATTGCCCCATGGGGCAGGAGCCTAATTTAGATGCCGAGCTGTACTACTGCTGGTGATGTGAAAGGTGGCCGCGCTTGCAGCGGCTTGGATTTCTTGAATAAGAGTTTTGATGAGACGATGCATGATAGCCTCAAAGTATAAAAAGGGGTTGTATGAGTAGAACATGGGGTGACGGTGGATAGGGTTGAGGTTTGGGCTTGTGTAGCGTAATACCGCATACCATTCTCCTTTCGCGCGCCCGTGGGCGGCGAGCCCGGCGACCTGTTGGTCGTCGCACTCGCCGCCGGCGCGGATGATGGGTCGGCCTGGGTGGCCGGCCGGTCAGTCCCTGGTGTCGGTCTCGACGATCTCGTAGCCCTCGGCGGCCGCCGCGCGGTCCTCGTCGTCGGCCCGGTCGTCGTCGGCCGTGTGTTCGCCGGTGACGTAGTTCCAGGCGTTCGCCAGGGCCGCGCTCACGTTGTGCACGTCGTTGTCGGGGTCGAACTTGATGGTGTGCTGCGCGACGGTGATGGCCGACGACTTGTCGTACAGGGCATCGCTGCGCAGCGCCTCGATCAGGTTGTCGAACACCGTCGCTCCGGCACCGGCCAGCAGCTTGCGAAGCCGCGTGTCGCCCTGTCCGTCCGCGAAGAAGTACGTGAGCATCACGCCGTCGACCTCGGACTGCCAGGCCCTGATGCCGCGGCGCTCGAAGGTGCCGCCGGTCGGGCTCTCGTGCTTGGGCAGCGGCAGGCTCGTGGTGATGGCGAGCCCATCGTTTTCCTGTGGGGTGTCGACGACCTTCACATCGACCTCAGCCTCAGCCATGGTCTTCCTCCATGCTCTACTCAAAGGATCTCCCACTGCGGGTGATCTATAGTATAGTAGATATTTATTGTAGCTTTGTCAATTTTATATCAGTAAGATAGAAATCAAAGAACAGCTTTTTAAAGTGACGAGGTATCTAATCCGTCTCATCTTCAATTTCATGACCAACAATTTCTTCAATCAAATCTTCAATAGTCACAATACCAATGATCTTGTCGTCTTTTTCAATCGGTACTAAGTGCGTATGTGACCCAATAAATTTGCGAAGCATAGTATCGAGCGCGGTCATACTGCCCACTGTTTGTGAAGGGTGTAATGGCAATTCATCGACGCGAGGAGGTTGGTCGTCAAAGTCGACATCAACCAGCTGCTTCATAAGTAGCACGCCGTAACAGATGGTTTTGTCAGCATTAAATACAGGAATCCGGCTGCGGCCGCGCTCTTTGATCTCGTCAATCTTGTCGCCATCTATAACCGTTTGCGGGGTTAGCCAGTACACTTGTGAAATTGGTGTCATAATATCGCGGACACGTTTTTCGCTAAGCAGTAGTGCGCCTCGGATAATCTCAACCTCATCATCATCGAGTTCGCTTTTCTGTGAGCCCAAGTGCTCGCTAATCATAATGCCTAGCTCGTGTCGACTTTGCAGTTCGTCTACTTCTTGGCCGAAGAGCTTGTCAAGAAGCAACTGCAGCGGCTTAGAGACAGGATAGGTGAAGAGAATCATTACACGCAGCAAAGGGGCAAGTCGAGCTGTATATATCAATGCATGGCGGTTAAAAAGTGCTTGTGGAATAATTTCACCAAACACCACAATAAGTAATGTGCTGGTGAGTCCTGCTAATACGCCGTAAAGTTCGCCGTCAAGTACTAGTGAGGAAGCCGAGACTGCGGCGACATTACAGAGCAGGATCGCGGCTAGGCTTAAGTGTGCGTTACGCCGCAGCGGCAAAACCCTACGCGCATCAGTATTTCCAAGTTTTGATTTGCGTCGCAAATCTGCCACTTCTAATGACATGAGCGCAATATTGAGCCCCGAACAAAAGGCTGAAAACGCTACCAGCAAAAATACTTCTAAACAAAGCAGAGCGACATGCATAAGACTAGTCCTGGATCATCCAAGCAGTTGGGTTTTGGTATGTTGAGTGCACAGCACACATATAATAGCTAGCATTATAGCAAAAAATACTTCGTTTTACAATCTGGTGCGCGCGACTAGTTTACAGGATTACCCACCCTACGAGAACATTTAAGTCGTCAGGGTATGCTAGTACCACGGGTGAGCAAAAGCTCACCCATAAAGCGCCCTAGAGATTCAAAGGTTCCCGTAGGATGGCAGATTAACCTTGTAAATTGATTGCACTTATGCCATAATATAAGTAAAGAATTGGCAAGCATTCGCGCTTGAAAGGGCGCTTTTTAATTATCTATGGCACAAAACACTCAAGACCCCACAAAAATCCGCAACATTGCAATTATTGCGCACGTTGACCATGGTAAAACTACTCTAGTGGATGGTCTGCTCAAACAGAGTCAAACCTTCCGTGACAACCAGGCGGAAATGAGCCAAACGCTCATTATGGATAGCGGCGACCAGGAACGCGAGCGCGGTATTACTATTACCGCCAAAGTTACAGCCGTGCAGCACGGTGATTACCGTATCAATATTATTGATACACCTGGTCACGCTGACTTCTCTGGTGAAGTGGAGCGCACGCTGAACATGGCTGATGGATGCTTGCTAATCGTCGATGCTCAGGAAGGCCCGATGCCACAGACTAAGTTTGTGCTAGAAAAGGCGCTGGAAGCCGAGCTGACGCCAATCGTTATCATTAACAAAATCGACAAGCCTGGTAGTCGCATTGCTGAAGTGGAAGACGAGCTGGCTGACCTGTTCTTGGAACTGGCCGTGCACGAAGATCAGCTACATTACCCTGTGTATTACGCCATTGGTCGCGAAGGCAAGTCTTGGAAAACAGTTCCCACGAATCCGGAAGCTGAAGCGGATTTAAATCCGGTGTTCGACGCGATTATCGAAAAAATCCCGGCACCAAAAATCGAGCTGGATAAGCCCTTCCAGATGCTAGTTACAGCCTTGGCTTGGGATACCTACAAAGGTAAATACGCCATTGGTCGTATCACTCGTGGCAAAGTGAACCCCGGTGATCAAGTAGTGCTGTGCAAAAAAGATGGATCGCAGGTTAAAGCAAAAGCAGAATTAGTATTTATGAGCCACGGTGTGTCAAAGTTTGAAGTGCCGGGCGGTGTAGCTGGTGACATTGTGCAGCTCACGGGTATTGCTGATGCGCAGATTGGCGAAACAATTGCTGACGCTACGCAGCCTGAAGCGCTACCGATTATCGAAGTGGAAGCTCCAACGCTGCGTATTTATCTAGGCCCAAACACCAGCCCGTTCAAGGGCCAGGAAGGTGAATTTAGTACCTCTCGCCAGATTAGCGATCGTTTGCAGAAAGAGCTGGAAATTAACGTAGGACTCCAGGTAGAAGACAACGGCATCGGTTTTACTGTTGCTGGTCGCGGCGAACTGCATCTAGGCGTGCTTATTGAAACCATGCGTCGTGAAGGCTTCGAGTTTGAGGTTGGCCGTCCACAGGTGGTGACACATGAAGAAGATGGCAAAACCATGGAGCCGGTCGAGGAAGTTATTATTGAAGTGCCAGCTGAACACGTTGGTGCAGTGCAAATGGAGCTTGGCCAGCGTCGTGCAACCCTCAAGGAGCAATTCGCTAGCCCTAAAGGCGTAACAAAATTGGTATACGAAATGCCAACCCGCGCACTACTGGGTATGCGCAACATTTTGCTAACCAACACTAAGGGCACAATTGTGATGAACAGCCTAGTGACCGGCTTTCAGCCTATGGGTGCCGCCTTACAACAGCTGCGTAACGGCGTGCTGATTAGCTTTGAACAAGGTGTAACGACACCATATGCATTGCAGAACGCCGAAGCCCGTGGTACCACTTTTGTCGGTCCTGCTGAAAAAGTCTATGCTGGCCAGATCATTGGTCTCAATACTCGCCAAGAAGACATGGAAATTAATGTTTGTAAGGCTAAGCACCTGACCAACATGCGTTCTAGCAGCTCTGATGGCGTAGTGCAGTTGGTGCCGCCGACAATCTTTAGCCTGGAGCAGTGCCTAGACTTCATCGAAAACGATGAGTTACTGGAAGTAACGCCTAAGAACCTACGCTTGCGTAAAAGCGAACTTGACCCCAACAAGCGAAAACGCGCCAAATAGCTTGTGTCACTACTATCTCATGAAGGTCATTTGCCTACCGACCCTATTTATGAGCGGGATCGACTCCTGGGGACACTTGATAGCATTTCCCGGTTGATGATTAGTGCGGCCGTAGAACTAACTGGACCGGCTGAGGAGCTAGTGGGGTTAACGGTGTTAAGTGGTGCTGTCGAGCCGTTTGAAGATGCCTACGGAGCTGAGCAAGGCAATGAGGTTGAATTATTTTTCTGGACTCCTCTCAAAAACCCTTTGAATCGTACTTGGCGCATGGCAGAGCTCGAGTTGCCTCCTTCTCCTAAGGTGCGACGATACGATTTTCACCCTTCAGCTTTACAGTTCAACCTATCGGAAGATACAGCGAAGGACGACTATAAGGTGCGACGCATTTTGGAGGTGGCGGATTTTGACTTTGGTCGGTCAGAGGCATTGCAAGAGGCGCGTGCCTTGACCGCCCTTATGCGTTTTGCTACCTGGCTGAACTAACCGAGCTATTGCTTGCAAATGGCATGTAGTGCTGCAAAATAGCTACATTCAAGTGTGGTAAATTACGCTTCTCGTTTGTTTTCGCGATTTTTTGTAATATGGCCTCGTCTATTTGTCGTAAAGAGATCATTGACCGATCAGCTGTAATCTGCTACAATATTGACATTGTTCGCAGAGAGTATATCTCTCTGCATGAATCCTCGAGTTGTTTCGTAGTTGTAGCTCCAGCGGATTCCCCAAAAGAGCAATCACTATCAACACTAGAACTACCAATAACTAAAGGATTTACTCTTATGCCTAATAATTCTCGCCGTGGTTACGCTTTTAAAGGTAGCCACGCTCCTTACAGCCGGCCACAACGTCAGCCTCGTGTTAACAAGCCAAAACATGGCCAATACATTGATCCAGCTAAATTTGTGAAGGTCGCTAAGCCCGTCGCAAGTGAATCATATGTGCCAGAACACAAGTTTGCTGATTTTAATGTCGATGCTCGCTTAGCCGAAAACATTGCCCGCAAAGGCTACGAACTACCAACGCCTATCCAGGACCAAACGATCGCTTTGGGGCTAGAAGGCAAGGATGTCATCGGTATTGCTAACACTGGTACTGGTAAAACAGCTGCCTTTTTAGTCCCGATTCTCAACCGACTAATGACTGACCGCAGTGCCAGAGCGCTAATAGTTGCTCCTACTCGTGAGCTAGCACAGCAAATAGAAACCGAACGCCGCACCTTAAGCAAAGATGGCGGCGTGTATGGCGCACTACTAATTGGCGGTAGTAGCTATGGCCCGCAGCTGCGGGATCTACGCAAAAACCCAAATATTGTTGTGGGTACACCTGGTCGTATTAAAGACCACATTGAACAGCGCTCACTCGACCTATCTCGCTTTAGTCTAGTAGTACTGGACGAAGTTGACCGTATGCTTGATATGGGCTTTGTACATGATGTACAGCTACTGCTAAGTAAGCTTGCTGAAAAGCGTCAATCGTTCTATTTCTCGGCTACTATGGATACACGCGTCAGTGGTCTGATTACTGGCTTTTCTCCCGAAGCGGTAACAGTTTCAGTCCGCCAGGGCGATACCAGTGAGAATGTACACCAAGACGTTGTGCCTTACAGTGATAAACACAGTAAAATTGAAGGTTTGCATAGCTTGCTAATTGAGCCAGTTGTTACTAAAAGCATCGTTTTTGAATCAACCCAACGTGGCGTAGAACGCCTAGAGCGCGAGCTAAAAGATCGTGGTTTTGATGTTGCTTCAATCCACGGCGGTAAAACGCAAGGTCAACGTCGTCGTGCGCTTGATGCTTTCAAGGAGAATGCCGTTAGCACTTTGATTGCTACTGATGTAGCGGCTCGCGGTATTGATGTGCCCGATGTGTCGCACGTGATTAACTATGGCTTGCCACAGACCTACGAAGACTACACGCACCGTATCGGTCGTGCTGGTCGTGCTGGCAAAATCGGTTACGCGCTGACATTTGTCGAAAAGTAGGCCTTCCCCTATGAGGGAGTCTATCCCAGTTCTCGTATAAGCAGTACAATACGGTCATGACGACCATATATTATAGCCGGGCACACGAGCGCGCATTGCAAACATTGAGTGAGCCTCGTGCAGGAGCCTGGCTTGCCGTGGCCGCTCCTGATGCCATTGAGCTAGACCGGCTGGCCGAGACATATAACTTAGACCGTGATAACTTGGAAGATGCAATAGATATCTACGAAGCGCCACGCGTGGAAGTAGACGATGGAACAGTATATATTTACACTCGCTATTGTTATCCAGAAGGTAAAGAGATCGCCACTGAGCCACTACTTATCATTTACACGCGTGATTTACTGATTACGGTTATGCGTGCCAAAACTAATGCACTAGAGCGTCTAACCAACGAAACAATAGATGTAATAACTACGCAAAAGACCAAGCTACTACTGCAAGTATTTTCAGAAATAAATAGGTCATACGAGCGCCATGTGCGTAAAGTATCACGTCAGATCTTGCAGTTACGGGCCCATATGCGTCAGTCGGCTATAAACACTCGAGAGTTTGTAGGCATTATTGAAGTAGAAGAAGACCTCAATGAATTTTTGAGTGCTCTGCAACCGCAAGCATCACTACTTACTGCGCTACTCGGCGGTAAATATTTGCGCTTGTACGAAGAAGACCGCGATATCATTGAAGATATCGAGCGTGGCGCTAATGAGCTGATTCTACAGGTGCAAGGGCGCTTACGCACCTTAGTAAATATGCGTCAAGCATATGACGCTATCGCAACTACTAACCTGAATAATACTTTTAAGCGCCTGACTAGCATTGCTATCTTTTTGACGGTACCAACGATTATTGGTGGTATTTACGGCATGAACGTTGATTTACCGCTGCAACATGCTCACTACGCATTCTTGTTTGTGACGCTACTTATCGTGGGGGCTATGGGCGGCATGGTTTGGTTCTTTCGGCGTAAGCAGTGGCTATAAGAATGAAGATACCCACAAGCGGATTTTTCGGGTTGCTCTTCTAGGGTTTCGTCGCTGGATAGCGATGTCTGGTAATTAAACTCGGTGCAGGTTGAAAAACGGGGTATACTTGAATGCGTATATGGCATCAGTAGCTTCAGGTGGTTCAGCACTTCGTATCTTTGGGTTTTCGCTAGTTGCAAGCCTGGGCATTCTACTAGCTGTCTTATTTGGGCTTGGCGGCGGAGCGCTGTTGATCACGCTTATCCTAGCAGTGGTGGAAATTACCTTCAGTTTCGATAACGCTATTATAAATGCCAAAGTTCTTGGCAAGGTTTCTGCTGCTTGGCAAGCAGCATTTTTAACACTGGGAATCTTGGTGGCAATCTTTGGTATGCGTGTGGTTTTCCCGATTGTCATTGTCATGGTTACTGCCTCACTTGGCTGGAATCAAGTAGTTAATTTGGCGTTACATCATCCGCATGAGTATGCACACCACTTGGAGCAAGCACATGCCTCGATCGCGGCTTTTGGCGGTGCATTTTTGCTAATGTTGGCACTAACATTCTTTTTAGATGACGAGCGCGAGGTTCACTGGATTGCAGCAGTGGAACGCCAACTCAGCCGTTTCTCACATTGGCTGATAGCGCCAGCTGCAGCTGTTGTATTAGTGGTAGGTGTGGCTGTGTTGCCAGCAAATACTCACGGCACCGAAACGCTTACTGCCGGTTTGTTCGGCGCGGCTACATATATATTGCTTCAAGTTATGAATGGGTTATTTGGTCGTCTGCAGGGTTCCCAGCCAAGCACGGCAAAGCAAACGGGCGTGACAGCGCTTATGAGCCTGATATACCTAGAGATTCTTGATGCTAGCTTTAGCTTCGATGGAGTAATCGGTGCTTTTGCTATCACCAGCAATATTGTGCTAATTGCGGCTGGCTTGGGTATCGGTGCCTTGTGGGTACGCTCGCTCACGGTTTTTATGGTGCGTCGCCATACGCTCGGCCGCTATGTATTTATAGAGCATGGTGCGCACTATACAGTGTTAATCTTGGCGTTGGTGCTGCTCGCTAGCATTATGTGGAGTATTTCCGATTATATCCCTGGACTCATTGGTATTGGTGTGATTGGTGCGTCAGTGGTGGCATCGGTTCGTGATCGCCAAGCCAGAGAGCAGGGTTAAGGCGTTATAATTTTACGTAAAAAATAAAGCTAAGGGGTAAAGCCATGGAAGATATGCTCGTAGTAACCACTAATGATTTGCCAGGGTATCGAATTGATGAAGTATACGGCGAAGTTTTTGGTCTTATCGTGCGTAGCCGCAACGTGTTTAGTAATGTAGGTGCCAGCTTTCGGACTATCTTTGGCGGGGAAGTCAAAGGCTACACTACATTGCTATCTGATAGTCGTGAGCATGCACTGGCACGTTTACGTCAAGCAGCTGCGGACAAGGGTGCCAATGCCGTACTGGCTATGCGTTTTGACAGTGGTGATATTGGCGGGGTGATGAACGAGGTTGCTGCCTATGGCACAGCAGTGCGGGTAACTAAGCTGTAGGCTAGTGGATGATTTTGGTATTTTAAGCGGTCCGGCTGAATGGGTTGCGCCGCGACTGCTGGGCTCGTTACTGGTGCGTGAGCTTGATGGCGAACGTCTAGTTGGCCGAATCGTAGAAACCGAAGCCTACGATCAAACTGATGCAGCTAGTCATAGCTACAGAGGTCGTACGCCACGAACAGATGTTATGTTTGGCCCCGCCGGGCATATGTACGTCTACTTTACCTACGGTATGCACTACTGTATGAATATCGTTTGTGGTCCTGAAGGACATGGGGCGGCGGTCTTGATCCGTGCGTTGGAGCCGATTGAGGGTGAAGCGGTGATGCTGCTAAATCGCGGTGGCCGCGGTGGCACAGCGGTATCGAACGGGCCCGCTAAAGTTTGCCAAGCATTAGCAATTAATAAACATTGGAACGGCCATAATTTGCGTAATCAGCCATTACAGTTAATGATACAGCCTCCAGTTGAATTGGCACAGATTGTACAAACCATTCGAGTTGGCATTACTCAGGCAGCGGACGTACCCTGGCGATTTTATATTCGTGATAATCCGTACGTCTCTAAGCAGTCAGAAGTAGCATTTATAAAGACAAAGAATAGGGCCGGTATTTAGAAAGTTAACTAGCAGAGTTTAGGCCGTTTCAGCTGTCCTCGTGACTATCTTGGCAGGTCTTACAATAGCCCTGTAGTTCGAGTTGGTGTTGCACAAGCTTAAAGGTTAGTGAGTCAGCAAGTTGCTGCAAAGTTTGCTCCAGTACCGTGTTGTCTGGGGTGATCACTGATTCGCCGCACATTAGGCAGGTGGCATGATGGTGGTGCTCGTGAAAATCGCCGGCTAGCTCGAGTTTGTACTTCCATCCGGTCTGTAGCCGTTGGACTATTCCAAGACGCTCAAAAAGCGCCACATTTCGGTAGACGCTAGCACGGTCAGTGTCTGGCAGCTTAGAAATAAGATCATGCATAGCTAGCGGTTCTTGGCCTTGTAGAGCGCCAAAAATGGCTCGACGAGTGGCGGTAGCACTATAGCCGGCGCGTCTCAGTGTCATCACAAAAGTATCTACACTAGTCATAGGTCGCAATTGTAGCACATTTTGCGACAAATTTGCAGAAATATATAACTCGCGGCAGACTAGAAGTAGTTACTACTAAAATAAGGAACAATGTAAATATGCTTCCCATTTTGCTTTCTATTGGAACGTTTGTATCTACTATGCTCGGTGGTATTACGGGACTTAAAAATCGTGATCGACTACATCGACTACTGGGGCTCACGGCTGGTGTAGTAATTGGCGTAGTGTCGTTTGACCTGCTTCCTGAAATTTTTAGCTCGCTGGGGCATGGTATAACAGCCCGCGATGCTATGATTGCGTTGGTCTGTGGCTTTTTGCTATTTCATCTTATTGAGAAATCAATTCTAATTCACCATAGCCAAGAACATGAATATGAAGTACATCATCATCCGCAGGTTGGTGTCGCAAGTGCCTTAGCGCTGTCTGGACATAGCTTTTTGGATGGCTTAGGTATTGGGCTGGGCTTTCAGGTTGGCACTGGCGTCGGAATATCAGTAGCAATTGCGGTAATTGCGCACGATTTTTCTGATGGGCTCAATACTGTTACGCTGATGGTGATCAACAATAACAATCGCCGTAAGGCATTTAAAATGCTGCTCTTGGACGCCCTTGCGCCTGTGGTAGGTGCTATTGTAGGCACGGTGGTGCATATTTCTGACGGTGGGCTAACATTGTATCTAGGATTTTTCGCCGGTTTTCTACTGTACATCGGCGCTAGCGAGATTTTACCCGAAGCACACAGCAAACACTCATCGTATACCACTATATTGCTTACTATACTGGGCGCAACGTTTATGTTCTTTGTAACCCGGTTTGCCTGAGAGGTCCAAAGTAGCGTAACGGTAATGGTACAATAAGCCTTATGATTGCTGCGGTGATAATTTTGGGGCTAGTGGTTTTTGGTTTACTGGCATTAGTACTGCGAGGACAAAAAATAGCACCCCCGGATAGTAACGCCTCACTGCTACTCAAGGAAGATTTAAAAACGCTTAGTGATGACATTTCTAAGCTAAAAGATGGAGTGCAGCAGCAGCTGACCGAGCGACTCGATAAAAACCAAGAGCTAATGCGCGAAAGCATCCAGAAGCAGTTTGCCGCAAGCAGTAAAATAATTGCTGAGGTTACGGAGCGCCTGACCAAACTCGACGACACTAACAAGCGCGTAGTAGGGGTGGCAGATGAGCTTAAAACACTACAAAATGTGTTACAAAACCCTAAGCAGCGCGGTGTACTGGGTGAGTATTATCTAGACCAAGTACTTCGGAACGTACTACCCCCGGACCGCTACAAACTACAGCATAAAATTGGCAAAACTGACGCTGGTGTTGATTTAATTTGCGACGCCGTAATTTTGCTCGACAAAGGCAAGATGCTTCCCGTAGATAGTAAGTTTAGTTTAGAGAACTATAATCGCTTGGTAGAATCAACGGATAAAACAGAGCGTGAGACTTTGGCGCGTGCCTTTAAGGCAGACCTAAAGGGTCGTATTGACGAAACAGCGAAATATATCCGGCCGCGCGATGGCACTATGGATTACGCTTTTATGTTTATACCCAGCGAGGCAATTTACTATGATTTATTGGTTAATAAAGTAGGGACAACCAATACCACGGCTCGTGATTTAATCGAATACGCATTTCGCGAGAAAAACGTTATTATTGTAAGTCCTACAACATTTATGGCATACCTACAAACAGTTATGCAAGGCTTGCGTGCTTTACAAATTGAAGAGCAAGCTAAAGACATCCAAGTGCGCGTTGGCGAACTTGGTCGGCATATCGCAGCCTACGAAACGCTAATGCAAAAGCTGGGCGGCAGTTTGGGCACGACAGTAAACCACTTCAATAATGCCCACAAGGAACTAAAGAAGATTGATAAAGACGTGGTAAAAATAGCTGACAGCGCCCCCAGTGTGGAGCCCATATTGCTTGAGCGCCCCCAACAAGACGAAGTGTAGCCACTACAAAGCCGGGCGAGATCCGACTATAGGCTTGCTAATTATTTTTTGGGGCTTAGCGGGTCGCCAAATCGAATAGCTTTAACTTGTTCTAATGTTTCTTCCTGCAAAATACGATTAGTGCGGGTAAGGTCGGCAATAACCGAAAGTGCTAGACAGATAAAGGCACCCATCAGTGCAACTACGCCAAAAATAAGTGACTGCAAATGACTACCAGGGCGGTGCTCGGTCATAAACAGGATAAAGAAGCGGACAAAAGGGATAATGCCAATAATGGCCAATGAAGTCCCCACGGTGCCAACCACTACATAGGGCCGATACATAACATATGCTCTAATGATGGCGCTCATAGATTTAAACACGTGCTCCCAACTACTTTTAAATAGTCGCGATTCTCGTGTTTTGGGATTAGTTACTACAGGAACGCTAACAATAGGAATATGTTTGTTGCCGGCTTGGATAGTAGTTTCCATACAGTAGCTAAACTGGGTAACGATATTCAAACGAATCAGGGCATTTTTAGAGTAGGCCCGAAAACCGCTGGCGGCGTCAGGTATGTTAGTGCCCGCGGCTTTATTAACCACCCAGCTGCCAAAGCGCTGCATTAGTTTTTTACCAGGTGAAAAATGTGCGATTTTACTAGTTTGGCGATCGGCAATTACTATCTCGGCTTTGCCGTCTAAGATGGGTCTAATTAGATCGGGAATACGGTCTTGCGGATACTGATTGTCGCCGTCGGTATTTACGACGATATCTGCGCCCAGTTCAAGTGCACGGGTAGTGCCATCACGAAAACTGCGGGCCAGCCCCATGGTCTTCTTATGTGTAACAATATGATGAATACCAAGCGTCTTGGCTACTGCAACCGTCTTGTCTGTGCAGCCATCATCAACGATTAAATATTCCAGAACGTCAACACCAGAGATTTTTTTCGGCATTGTTTTCATAACAAGGGGCAGGGTAGCCTCCTCGTTTAAACACGGGATCTGTACAATGACTTTCATTTTGGCAACACCTTTCTCTTGGCTTTCAGTATACTAATGCATCTGTTGTTTGCAAAGATGGTGTAAAGAGGAATTTGCTATTTCTCGTGCAAAAGATCAACTACTAACGCGGCTGTCCAGGAAAAATCGTGGGCGCCGAGTGGTGCAGCAGTGTTTGGATCGAAGTATTCAGCTAGCCCACTCTTTTCCGCCATTTCTAGGCTAGTCTCTGCTAGCGCGGCAGCATGGTCGTTGTAACCATAGCGTTTGAGGCCGTCGATGATAAGCCAATTGGTGTTCATCCAGGTGGGGCCTTGCCAGTAGCACTTTGAATCAAAGTCGGGACTATCAAGTGGCACTGTCGGGACGGGATAAGCCGGACCGAACTTCTGGTCGCTTTCAATCTGCCGAACCAGAACTTTGGCGCGCTCTTTACTGACGGTACCAGCATACAGTGGCATAAGTGTGGCGATGCTTGGGATTTTAATAAGACGATGTGTGACAAAGTCGCGCGACCAATAGGTTTCGGCGTATTCATCCCAGAGCTTCTCAAGACTTTCGGCTGCCTTATGCATGCTTGCTAGCAGATCAGCGGGTAGCTCATAGCGGATAGTTTTGGCCATTTCCTGCAGTAAGGTGTTGGCGCGAATAAGGATGCAGTTATAGGTTAAGTCCTGAATGGCGAATAGTCCATGCCGCAAAATCTTGTCGGTATTATACGCTTTGCGACGGAGACGACGTTGGGCGTCATATAAGCTGAGCGCTTCTAAGGTTGAAAAGCGCTGGCCTGGCGGAGCATAGTGTAGGTCACGCCTAAACAAACCGATTATATTATCTGTATGTGTCGTGCGTATGATTCGGATCCACGAAGGCATAAGATGTTCCCGCAGTTCAGCCATCCATGGTGGTGTATTGTCAAGACCCGTTTCCCAAGGATGAACTTGTAACACTAAGCCTTCCTGGTGAGGGTCGCGCTCTCTGTATTGCCACTGATGGTAGGCGACTAACGCTGGCAGCATGTGCCGATACCAGCTTCGACGTTCTGCGACACTTAACCGTTCACCAACTCTCCAGACAGCCTCTGCAAGCATCGGTGGCTGTGTAATACCACTGGTAGAAACATAATCAGGTGAGTACGGACTAAGCCAGCTGCGCCATAATTCTCGATCGCGCCGGTATGCGGAAGTACTGTTGAATATAGTGTGTGGGATCATACCATTGCTCCACTGGCCGCGAAGTAAACTAGTAAGTTCGGTTTGCGCACGGTCTACATTCATCCAACGCAGGCCAATAGCAATAAAACAGCTATCCCAGAGCCACTGATGTGGATAGAGATTCTCTGCTGGAATAGTATGTGTTCGACGATCATTACGCCTTAAGACATCTTCGGCCCGCTCCAAAAGGCCAAGCGTGACAGGCTCTGGTGTTTCGCTCATGCTTTTCAGTATACTGTACGTTTCGTCATTATTTACGTACATATGCAGGGGAATGTGGCAAGTAGTGGCGAGCTTGAACAATATCTCCTCTGAGCTCCTGTATGCCAGAGAATATAAGCATGAGCTATAGGCTACGTAAAGCAGAAGCGCTACACTAGTAGGGTTAGCAGATGAAGGCACGCAGAGAAATCACTGTTTTAAGATATGTAAAAAATCGCCTGTTGGGCGTTCTTTTGTTAGTCATAGTACTGTTTGGTTCGTGTGGGCTTACGTTTGCGGCGGCTGGTTCGATTGCGCAGGATTATCGAACAACGGATAGCGGCATAGCGCCAGGTGCGCTGGTGAGCCTTACCTCTAACAAGTTAGTGGTGCTTGCCAGTACCGCAAAAGCCACACTAATTGGTGTTGCTACTAGTCAGCCGGCGTTGGAACTGTCTGACAGTGCGGCTAATAATGTGCATGTAGCAGTAAGCGGTTCGGCGCAAGTACTGGTAAGTGATGTAAACGGCACTATTAAAGCAGGCGATCGGATTACCGTATCGCCATTTAACGGTGTTGGCATGAAGGCGACTGATCCGTCTATTATTGTTGGGATCGCCCAAAGCGGTCTGCAAGGTACAAACCTCACAAACCAAAAGGTCACCGACAAATATGGCAAAGCAAGCACAATCCATATCGGCCTACTGCCTGTTACCGTCGGCGTCACCTACTATACCGCCGCAGACCAAAGTGGGGTATCGGCCTTTGTGCCCATATTTCTGCAGAATCTTGCCAATACAGTTTCGGGCAAACAGGTCTCTCCGCTACGTGTTTTAGCTGGAACTGCCTCGGTTATGTTAGGTTTCTTAACGATTATCATTATGCTGTATACGTCTATCAGGGGTGCCATGATCTCTCTTGGTCGCAACCCGTTAGCACAAAGCGTTATACGAAAAGGTCTGGTTGATGTGGGGTTTACTGCTCTTGGCGTGTTGGTGATCGTGAGCGTAGTTGCGTATGCGCTATTAGCCACATAATGACCTACTGCTAAGAGTAGTAGGTCTCATCTGATGCCTTTTCTGTCGGCTTTCCAAGTACGTAATTCATCCGATTTCTTAGCTAGAATATATGCATACTTATTGACATACTATAGTACCTTGTATAACATAGTACTGTATGGATGAAACATCACAACAATCATCGTTAGTAAAACAGGCAGAAGTACAAATGCGCAAAGGACTTCTAGTCTATTGCGTGCTGCTACTCTGCAAAGACGGCAAAGTGTATAGCTCGGATATTATTACTAAGTTGCGAGCGGCAGAGCTTATCGTGGTAGAAGGGACGCTATACCCGCTTCTTAGCCGCCTTAACCGTGACGGCTTTGTAGCCTATGAATGGCAGGAGTCGGAACAAGGCCCGCCGCGGAAATACTATTGGCTGACCGACGAAGGCCAAAAGTTGCTAGTAACACTTCATAAAACATATCACCGATTGCATACCTCTGTCGGGCAACTAGAGAAAGGAAAATCATGAACGAAGTACGTAACATTCACCTAGGACGCCAGGCCTACACTGTGTCGGCTGATGCCTACAAGGATCTTCACGAATATTTACTGGCAATTCAGAAAAAAGCCGGCAAGGAAGTGGCCGAAGAAGTGGAGCTACGGATGGCCGAATTGCTTGAAAGCCGGGGTATAACTACCGAAAAAGTAGTGCTCGATAAGGATGTGGCGTACCTAAAGGGGCAGCTAGGAACACCAAGTGACTTTGGTGACGACGACACGGAAGCTGCCGAACTAGATGAAGCGCCGGGAAGTCAGCGACGCCTATTTCGTGACATGGATAATGCCATGATCGCTGGTGTGGCATCCGGTCTTGCCAAGTATTTTGATGTTAGCGTACTAATGATTCGTTTGCTGTTTGTCCTACTTACATTCTTTGGCGGTGCAACGGTGTTAATTTACCTGGTATTGTGGCTACTGATACCTGAAGCTGCAACTAATAGTGATCGACTTCAGATGGAGGGCAAGGCTGTAAATGTCGATAACATCAAACGAGTAGTTGAGCGGGCAGATGTTCCTGGTGCTACCAGGCGGGCTACCCATATTATTACCCGGATGGTCATGAGGATAATAAAGATCGGGTTTGGCATAGTTGGTAGTACGTTGGTAGCGGTGGGAGTTGCCGTCTTCCTTGGGGCAATTGCGACCTTTGTGTATGGGTTAGTACACGGGTTGAAAGTCGGACAGGTTGTGCTTTTCCCGCTAGGGAGTGAACAGGTTGCCTTACTAGTGTGCGGCTTTACGCTTGCTGTATTAGTGGCAGGGATGCTAATTATCTCTGGTCTAGCAATACTGAGGAACCGTGGGGTGGTGCCAGTGTGGGTGGTTGCAACAATAGTGGGAATCTTTGTGGCGACCGCTGCCATCGGTACAGTGCTTGGCGTTGATATGGCGCCGACCATCCGAGACCATTATCGATCTTTGCAGCATACACGCCACGTCACCGTGCAGCCGTTTGCAAGGCTCAACTTCGTGGGTAATAGTGTTCTGTACGTCACTGAGCCAGGTTCGACTACGAGTGTAGATATCCGTACTTTCGGTAAAATCGATACAAACGCTATTAAAGTCAGTGAGAAAGATGGGGTGTTAACCATAGACTCAAGTAAGTATTACCCACGTCATGACTGCCACCTCGTCTGCCCGTATGGTGCATCAAATACAGAGGTGGTCATAACAACCCCTGAGCCTTGGCGAGTGCCAATGGATAGCAGTACGCGTGGTGCTCAATTGGAGTTTCTTATGAACGCCTCGGCACGGAACTATCTGTAATTTGTAAAGCTAATTGGGAAGTCCAAGTCTTGAGTACGCAGCAGCTGCATAACGGCTTGCAAATCATCTTTGCTGCTACTCAGTACACGGACAGCATCACCTTGAATTTGCGGCTTAACTTTAGGGAAGCTATCACGAATTAGCTTGGTGAGCTGTTTAGCTTTATCTTGGTCGAGGCCTTGTTTGAACGGTACTTCCTTAGTGGTTTTTAGATTGCTTTCTACTAGCTCTTTGGAAGTATCCAGAACCTTTTGACTTTGACCACGAGTTGCCAGCTTTTTGCGGACAATGTCAAGAATGGCATCAATCTGCCACTCGCCATTACCGGTGACTCTTAAGCCTTTCTTGTCGTCGAGCCAGTCAATAGCTGCAGGTGTGCCTTTAAAATCGTAGCGGCTATCGATTTCGCGCTGGGTTTGGTCGAAAACATTATTCATTTCTGCTTTGTCATACTCAGAAACAGCATCAAAACTAAAATTTGCCATAAGTAATAGTGTATCAGATGATAGCCACGTCGCTACTTTAGAAGCTTTTATGACTAGTTGAAAGCCGTGTTTATGGCGCTATACTAGAACCATTAGCTAAATAAAAGGACTCTTACAGTATGAAACACAAGCTCCGACAAATTGCGTATATGATCGCATCTCTTTCGATAGTTTTTGGCTTGGCCGCGATGCCCGCTAGCGCTTTAGGCAAAGAGAGTAACCCTATTGAGCGAACCGATGACAGCACCTCGTCCAGCCAAACAAAAGCAGTAAACACAAACGACGACAACAGTAGTGATGCGGTTGAGCCAAGCGATAGCCTCCGCAGCCAAGCTCGGCAGCTGCTGCAAGCGAAGCGGGAAAATATCAAAGAGCACACACTGGCTATGCGCCAAAAAGCCTGCCAGCAGCGCCAAAAGGGCATTGATACTCGTACAAAAGCGTATGGCACTGCTGCCGAGCGCCACTTAACAATGTTTAACCAAATTTTTACTAAGGTGCAAGCATTCCATGATAGTAAAAAGCTAAACGTTGCTAATTACGACGCTTTGGTAACGGCTGCAAAGGATAAACAAGCCACTGCACAATCCGCGGTCGATGCATTGAAGGCGCTCGATGTACAAATTGACTGTACACAGTCTGACCCAGCAACTGCAGTAGCAACTATTAAGCAGGCAGTAGCAAATGCTCGAACGGCACTGCAGGCTTACCGCACTGCGCTCAAAGATGTAATTGCCGCGCTCAAGGGCGCTGCAACGGCCACGCCTAGCAATGCAACTGATAAGACAACAGGAGGTGCACAGTAATGAAGCGACTTGATCAATCTGGTTCGCACATTTTGGCGTTTGCATTACTGATTTTAGTCCTAGGAGTGGTAGGCTTTACCGGATACAAAGTACAGCAGTCGCATGATAAAACGGACGTTGCTGACTCCTCCGTAACGAGTACCCAAACGACTGTGCCAAAAGCGGTTACTACTACTGCCGACTTGCAAGCTGCCGGCCAAGTGCTTGACCAATCTTCAGCTCAGCTGAGCAACAGTCTAGACGATGGTCAGCTAAACGCTGATTTAAATAGTATGCTTTAAGTGAGAGTACTCTACTAAAAATAAGAGGCGAAAGCTGTTACTCGGCTTTCGCCTCTGGTACAATTTGAAAGATGAATTACCAAAATCCGAAGGTGCAGGAAGCTGCCGGCCTGCTCCAGGGCCGTTTTGCGACCCTCTCAAATAAGGCGGATATACTAAAAGCTGTTGAGCTAAAGGCGCTGTATGCGGAAATTCCGCTGCTGCCGGCAGAAGAGCGTGGTAGCTTTGGCAAGGAGCTCAACATGCTTCGTGCCGAGCTCCAGGCACTAGTTGATACGGCGGCCGAGACGGCTGAGGCACTGCCCCCAATTGACGTTACGGCGCCGTTTGATGTAAATGTAGTCGTTACCGAACGCCCAACGTTGCTCCCGAGCGAGTACGGCAGCAAGCATCCATTGATGTCAGAGCTAGAACTTGTGCTTGATATCTTCTACCGAATGGGCTTTAACGCAGTAGAATCGCCTGAAATTGATGACGATTATCATATGTTTGGCGCGCTAAACTTCCCTGAAGGTCATCCGGCTCGCGACGATTACGACACATTTATGACTACCGAAACAGATGCAAATGGCAAACCATTGATTGCGCCTGCCCATACTTCAACCATGCAAAATCGGGTATTACGCAAATATGCTGCTAACCTAGAAAAAGGGGAGCCAATTGCCTGCCTAATTCCGGGTCGCGTCTTCCGTAATGAAGACCTTGATGCTCGCCACGAGCACACTTTTTACCAGCTTGAAGGGGTATATGTAGGCAAGGGTGTGCATGCCGGCATGTTAATCGCTACGCTTAAGACCTTTTTGCAGGAATATTATGGTAAGGAGTTGGATGTTAAGACGCAGCCATTCTACTTTCCGTTTACCGAGCCTTCTTTCGAGTTTGCGCTCAGCTGTCCGTTTTGCGACAAAAGGGGTTGCAATGTCTGCAGCTACAGCGGCTGGATCGAACTGCTAGGTTGCGGCATGATTCATCCTAATGTGCTGCGCGAAGCTGGCGTTAATCCCGAAGAATATACTGGTTTTGCTTGGGGTTGTGGTCTGGACCGGCTGGTGCTTATGAAGTATGGCATTGAAGATATTCGACACTTTGAAAGTGGTAAACTTGATTTTCTAAGGCAATTCGCATGAGTGATTTAAAAGATTTAATGGAGCAGGCGGAAGTTATCCGCCTTAAGTACCAAGAGTTAAATGCCAAACATGGCAAAGCTGCCTGGGGTATTCGTGATTATGCCATGGGCTTTATGGGTGATATGGGTCAGCTGCAAAAGCTGATTATGGCCAAGGAGAATCTGCGTGATATGCCTGATGTTGACGCTAAGCTAGCGCACGAACTAGCAGATTGCTTATGGTCGGTACTAGTAATTGCTAACTATTACGGACTTGATCTTGAAAGCGAATTTGTCGCTACTATGGCACGTATAGCTGATCGTATCGCAGGAGCAAACGCATGAAAGTCCCGTTAGTACTCTCTAAATTCTATACAAATTATGATCTAACGACTGAACATATCAGCACATTGGTTGAAAAAATTGGCGCACAGCTTGGTGCGGTCGAAGAGGTTGAAGACTTTGGTAAAAAATACCAAGGCGTTTTGGTCGCGAAAGTTGTGGAATGTAGCAAGCACGAAAATTCTGACCACTTGAATGTTTGCAAAATAGACGATGGTGGGAGAGCGAAAGACGTAGAGCGTGACGCAAACGGCTATGTGCAAGTGGTGTGTGGTGCACCGAATGTTCGTGAGGGCCTGACTGTTGCCTGGTTGCCACCTGGTGCGACGGTGCCCGAAAGCTACGGCAAAGACCCATTTGTGTTAGAGGCCCGCGAGCTACGCGGTGTGCTGAGTAACGGTATGCTAGCGAGCCCCCGGGAATTAGCGCTCGGGGATGACCATGATGGTATCTTAGAGATTACCGAAGATGTCCAGCCTGGCACGCCACTTGCTGATGCCTATAATCTAAACGATCACATTATTGATATTGAAAACAAGATGTTCACGCATCGGCCGGATTGTTTCGGTATTTTAGGTGTGTATCGTGAGATTGCGGGCATTATGGGCCGCAAATTTGAAGGACCAGAATGGTACGGTACTCAGAAGTATGATTTGGCCATTGAAGCAGATACCCTACCTCTCAAAGTAACAAATGAGCTGCCCGAATTGGTGCCACGCTTTATGGCGGTTGCCATGAGTGATGTTATAGTGGCGCCTAGCCCGATGTGGCTGCAGGTGCATTTACTTCGTGTAGGCATACGCCCAATTAGCAATATCGTCGATGTCACAAATTTCATTATGTATCTAACGGGTCAGCCGCTACACGCCTATGACTACGACAAAGTAAAAGCATTGAGCAGTGGTGAGACGGCCGAGTTGACTGTTCGCTATCCAAAACCAGATGAAAAGATCTCGCTCTTAAATGGCAAAACAATTGAACCACGCAGTGAGGCAATAATGATTGCCGGCGGTGATCATCTGATAGGTGTCGGTGGTGTTATGGGCGGCGCAGACACTGAAGTGAGTGCCGAAACCAGAAATATCATTCTAGAGTGTGCAACCTTTGACATGTACTCTATCCGTCGTACTAGCATGGCGCATGGTTTGTTTACTGATGCCGTCACCCGGTTTAATAAAGGTCAATCGCCATTACAAAACCCCTATATTTTAGCTAAAGCTATTCATGAGGTTCGGGAGCTAGCTGGCGGTAAGCTCGCTGGCGAGATCCAAGACGTAAGTCAAGTAGTGGGCCGTGAATGGGTGCACCCGCCAGTACCGGTAACAGCACAGTTTATTAACGAGCGTCTGGGACTTACAATACCGGCTACCGAAATGAAAGCGCTGCTTGAAAACGTGGCATGTATAGTAGTAGTTGATGGTGACCAGCTAACTGTAACGGCGCCGTTCTGGCGGACCGATATTGAAACCCGTGAAGATGTGGTCGAAGAAGTTGGTCGTCTCTATGGTTTTGACAAGCTGCCGCTGGAACTACCAAAACGCACTCTAGCGCCAGTGCAAAAAGATGAAACGTTGGAGCTAAAGAGTGCTATTCGTGCACGGCTTGCTAGGGCTGGTGCGAACGAGGTGCTTACCTATAGCTTTGTACATGGTGACCTCCTGAAAAAAGTAGGCCAAGATGCGCCTGAAGCCTTCCAGGTAGCAAACGCTCTAAGTCCTGATTTGCAGTACTACCGCCTAAGCATCTTGCCAAGCCTGCTTGATAAAGTACACGCCAACATCAAAGCAGGTTACGATGAGTTTGCATTATTCGAAATAGGCAAAACACATGGTAAATCGCAGCTGGATGATGCGGGTTTGCCTAAAGAATTTGAACGCTTAGCGTTTGTGTATGGCGCTAACGACAAAAAGGCTAAAACGCCAGGCGCCGCATACTATACTGCGCGTACATACCTAACACGGCTGCTCGAAGGGCTCGGTGTTTGGAATACGTGCACGCTTATTCCGCTAACAGAAGCAGACTTGGGCGAGTATCCATTCTTCCATCAGGTTGTAAGGCCATTTGATCCAGCTCGTTCGGCGGCTATTTATGATGGTCGGCGTATCTTAGGCGTGGTTGGTGAATTTTCAGCCAGTACACGCAAAGCGCTCAAGTTGCCTACGCATAGTGCTGGATTTGAATTTGGACTGAATCTGGTACTCCAGAATACGTCACAAGGAATCGGTTACCAGGCGCTACCACGATTCCCTAAAGTCACCCAAGATATGACACTGAAAGTCGCCGCAGATGTGCGGCATCAAAAGCTGTTTGACTTGATACGGCACGAGCTAGATATGGCTCGTCCAGGGCATGTCCTGGCAACAATTGAACCACTGACTATCTATCAACGTGAAGGTGAAACTGACCATAAGCAAGTTACCTTCCGCTTCACTATTGCCAGTTATGAGCGGACGCTTACGGACGCTGAAGTCCATACGTTACTTAACGGTATTGCAACCGTTGCAACGCAGACGCTTGGCGCGGAACTCGTCTAGATACATATTGCAAACTTAGTAATGAGATAGTAAGGTTGTTGGTGACAGGCTTTGCTTGTTACTGACGCTTAGGCTTGAGACAGTGCAATGGTGCACATCGCCGTTGGACGCATGGTAGTCCGTGTGTCGACTCCCTTGTGCGGTGGAGTCTTACTGTCTCTTGAGAGGGGAATGTCGCGATTCTTCGCGCGTATCTCGCCTGGCGGGAGCCAAATCTCCCCGTGATAGGCTCTTTGCAGCCGGCGATTGGCATTACTGCCACCCTCAAGGTGCACAGGGAGCCAAGACGACCTCATCCATTCCTCTTCGGAGGAAGCGCTGCCGCTGGTGGATGATGTCTCTTGGACTCCCTGTGCACCGCTCATGGTAAAACAAGTAAAACGGCCCCTGGCCTTTTCCTTCACCATGCAGCTAATCCAACCAAACGTCAGACTTTTCCCAGAATGTATCAGCGTGCTTATATGTCTGGTAGATTGTGGGAGAAGTGAGATTTCAAGTACAATACCCAGGTAGATAGGAGGCGTATATGACGCGCAAACAATCAGTGCGGGCAATTGTAATTAACGGTGACAAGCTCCTTGCTATGAAACGGAATAAATTTGGCAATGTGTATTACACGCTAATCGGCGGTGGTATAGCTATTGGAGAAAACGCTGAAGGAGCCTTGCGCCGTGAGCTGCGTGAAGAAACCGGCATGGAAGTAGGAGAAGTGCGAGAAGTGTTTGTGGAAGATGCCGGTGACTTATACGGCGTACAACACGTATTCTTGTGCGAATATACAGGTGGCGATCCAGTGCTTTCGCCAACCAGCGAAGAGGCGCTAATTAGCGCAATGGGCAAAAACCTTTACGAACCCTTATGGTTGCCCTTGGATCAGGTGTTGCAAGTACCGTTCCGTTCAAAGTCGGTCGCCGAGGCGCTGATTGCAGGGGCTCATGGTGGGTTCCCTGAAATGGCCCAAGAGCTTGCCTTTGAGCCGGAGAGTATGGCAAGATAGAGCTAAGCTAAAAGAAGAGAGGGAATAAACACTTATGACGCGTATGCGTGACCGAATGTTTGCCGGATTTGGGGCATTTTTATTTCTAGCTAGTGCCTGCGGCCTTACTATATTTGTAATTATGCAGCCCGGCTCAGATAACACCACTAGCACAGCTTCACAGCATACCTGCGCTAATAGCCAGACCGGGCCAACGCTTGAAGTGCCGGAAATATATAAACCCACCGGGCCAGTTGCTAGCTTACAAACAACTGACTTGACCAAGAGTTCGGGCGCAGCCGCCAAGAACGGTGACTGTTTGGTCATGAAGTATTATGGCACGCTTGCTTCAGATGGCACGAAGTTTGACGAGGACTTTACGGACACGACCGCCTTTGGTTTTACGCTAGGCAAGGGCCAGGTAATTGAAGGCTGGGATAAGGGTCTAGTAGGCATGAAAGTTGGCAGTATACGTCGGCTGGTTATACCTGCTGCTGAAGGGTATGGCAGTCAAGCACAAAGCGGTATACCGGCTAATTCCGACTTGGTATTTGTAGTAAAACTACTCAGGATTCAAAAATAGGAGCGTATAGGACCATGCAAGATTTTACACCTGTAGATGCAGTACCGGAGCTAAAGATTGAGGATCGGATAGCGGGCACTGGCGCCGTGGTTGAAGCTAGTGATACGGTGACATGTCACTACACCGGCGCAATTGCTAAAACTGGCGAAGTGTTTCAGACTTCGCACGATTTTGGTAAGCCAATCAGTTTCCCGCTAAATGGTGTTATCGCCGGTTGGACGCAAGGCGTTCCCGGCATGAAAGTCGGCGGTACACGTCGGCTACTGATTCCGGCCGCCATGGCCTACGGCAGCCGTCCGCCGTATGGCTCGGGAATCCCGGCTGATGCTGATCTCGTTTTTGATATTGAACTGGTTGCCATAGAAGGCAAATAGTCATTTTTGTACTAAAAAACACTACATATAGTGCTCTTGACGATCGCGCTTACGCTAATCTATACTAGTCAATACGACTGAGGTGCCAAAAATAAACAGCCCTAAGCCTAAAAGAAAACCAGTGGAGGGGTTATACAATGGTCAAAAATATTACTATCTTTACGACAACTACCTGTGCCTATTGTCCGATGGTCAAGAAGTACCTAGGCGCTAAAGGTCTTGCCTATGATGAGGTTAACTTAGATCAAAACCCCGAGCGTCAACAAGAGGCTCTAGCCCTCTCTGGTGCGCTGACTGTTCCGGTAACAGTAGTGACCAGGCACGACGATACGCAAGAAGTAATCGTAGGCTACAACTTATCCCGACTAGCACCCGCTGTTGCGTAGCGGAGCAGCCCCTTTCTTAAAAGAGCAAGGTGGCACGTCTTTGTTGCTAAGATTCAGGGTTGTAGGACAGTAAGCGAGGCGAAAACTTGCGCGTAGCTCGTCGTTAAAAGGGGAGCTGGGAACCGTCTTTCTGGAGTTGGCGCTCAAATAATATACAGGTAGAATAAAGGAAGTTATGACTGATACAACCGAAACACCCAAACACGACGTAATTATTATTGGAGCAGGACCGGCCGCTTTGAGCGCGGCAATCTATACTACCCGCGAAGATATTGACACGTTACTGTTTGAGCGTGGTGTACCGGGCGGACTGGCTTCTATTACGGATTGGGTAGATAACTACCCAGGGTTCCCTGAAGGTATTGCCGGTTTGGAGCTTGGAGGCAATTTACAAAAACAGGCCGAACGCTTTGGGGCGGTTATTGAACTGGGTGAAGTGTTAAAGCTTAATGATGAAGGTGAGTGGAAGCGCCTAGAAACAACTAGTGGCGATATGCTTGCTAGGGCTGTGCTGATTGCAACGGGCAGCGATTATAAAAAGATCGGTGTACCGGGCGAGGCAGAATATTATGCCCACGGTGTACATTACTGCGCCACTTGTGATGGTGCGTTTTATCGCGACAAGCACTTAGTGGTTGTGGGCGGTGGCAACTCAGCCGTCCAGGAAACCATGTTCCTAACTCGTTTCGCAAGTCATATTGACCTGCTAGTGCGTAGTACTATTCGGGCAAGTGATGTGTTGCAGCGCGACCTACAGAAATTTGTTGATGAGGGTAAGGTGACCATACATCTTAATACGTCTACTGATGCAATTCTGGGCGAAGACAAAAAAGTCACTAAAGTTGTTGGGACTACCGATGGTCAAAAGATTGAATTCCCAACTGATGGTGTGTTTGTATTCGTCGGCCTTAAGCCTAATAGTGAATTCCTGGAGGGCAGTGGCATTGAGCTCGACCATGTACATCTGGTTAAATCGGACACCAACCTACAGACAAGTATGAAAGGTGTGTTTGTGGCTGGTGATATTCGCAGTGGCGCTACAATGCAAATTGCCAGTGCGGCCGGCGAAGGTGCTACTGCGGCCCTCAAGATACGTGAATATCTTGAGGGCCGTGAGCACCCCGTTCAGAACTAAAGCTCAGTGTAACCGTCGAAGTAATCAAATATGATGCGTTCGTGTTGGGTGCCTAGTGCTCCTAAGTCGCTACGTAAATCTTCAACGAATCGTTGGCTACCTGAAAGATAGACAAGTGCATCTGGTGGCGTGCTATCAACAACTTCCTGGGCAGTAATGCGATTGGGCGAAATAGCTACGCTTGAAAGTGCCAACGGATATACGCTAGTAATCTCGCGAAAGATTTGCTCACGGCGGCTGCGGAGGCCATAAAAAAGGAAAACTTGTCGTTCTTCTTGGACGGCAAGCAGTTCCTGTAGCATGCCCACAAACGAAGCAATACCAATACCGCCAGCTACAAAAACTAAGGGTGTGTCGGGGTTCTTGGGAAGTACTAGGTCGCCCATAGCGTCGCCTAGGCGGGCCTCATCGCCAACTTGTAGTGCCTGTAAGCAGTGTTTATAAGGTGTCTGTAGTTCGAAGTGCTTCAGGACAAAACTAATTAGTGGTTCTGCGGGCAAGGAAGTGAAACTAAAAGTGCGCGAGCCGCCACGTGGGTCGTTAGTGACATTCAAGAGCTGCAAACTAGCGTACTGTCCAGGTATAAAATCGACTGGTCGCTCGGGCTTAAAGAAGTACTGCCAGATTCCAGGTGCCAGCTCAGTTCTACGCTCAAAAAACACCTTCATAGCTACAGTGTAGCGCACAGCAGTCTCTTTACATTACAGTAACTAAAACAACACCTCTAAGGAGTTATTTGGCAACTTTAACTATTCTTGGGAGGTCTGTCCTCCTAAATCTATTATTTTTCGAAGCGGTCGGGGTAGTCGGTGATGACACCGTATAAGTAAGGTTGCCACTTGCGAACAAGACGAGGGTCGTTCATGGAATAAGGGCTGATCTGATAACCCTGATGGTGCATAGCTCGTAACAAGCCACGCCAGAGCCATGACGAACGCATGCTAACCCGCTTGGTATTGAGCTCTCGCATGCGTAGCCGTGCACGTATGGCAGACCAGCGTTCGATAACGACTAGTTCAATCTCTGGAAGAGCCTGATGTATTGCTCGCAAAACGGCTTGATCAAAGGAGCAGACGGACATGCTATTCAAGGGCCGGCCCTTAGTCAGCTCAATGGCAATCAGTTGCACGATGGCTTCAGTAGGTTCATGAGGCTTTATCTCAATTAACAGATGTGTATTGTAGTCTATGGTCTCAAGAAGTTCTTTAAAAGTGAGCAGGTCTGGCTTGTGTTTGTGTAGCTCGGCAAAAGTGTGGTCTGCAACAATAAGTTTGTTGTCTGCTGGATCAGTTAGGTCCGGATTGTGATGCACAATCACTACCGTATCTTTGGTAACGCGCAGGTCGAACTCGATTTCGTCTACGTGATGCTCCAGAGCTTTTTCGAATGACCGCAATGTGTTTTCGGGTGCCAGGCCTTTGGCGCCACGATGGCCGATTATTTTCATATCTAAGAGGTAGTGTACAATACTAAAGTAATGAAATTCCAGGCGCCAACTGCTTCGAACCGAGCAAGTTAATGAAAACGTCCGGAGCTATAGAAGCTAAGCCCTGTGCAGAGGAGAAATAGATGGCAGATTTTAACGTAGTACTTACCCCAGGTGATTATCAGAGCGGTACCGTTAACACGGTAGTAGAGATTCCAGCGGGAAGTTTCTTAAAGATCGAGTGGGATCGCGAGCGTGCAGCATTCATGCTGGACCGCGTAGAACCAAGTATCTACGCCAAGCCCGTTAATTATGGTTTTATTCCGCAAACCTTGGACGCTGATGGTGATGAGCTAGATACACTAATTGTCTGTGATGCACCAATTCCAACGGGTGTGTGGCTTCAGGCAACAATTATTGGCGTACTTAATTTTGTCGATGACGGTGAGGCGGACCACAAGATTGTATTGGTTCCGGCTGACGACCGTAACACGGGTGATCGTATCAAGAGCTTGGATGATCTCGGTGAGCGTTGGAAACAAATGGTTGCTGAACACTTTAGCCACTACAAAGACCTTAAAAAGCCCGGTACTACTGTAGTTGAAGGTTGGGGTGACATTGCAGCCGCTAAGGTGATTATTACTGAATCAATTGAGCGCTGGAATAATCGTAAGTAGCTTCCCTAAAAGTATTTATTTATGGGCATCGTCAAGAAACTAGTTGTCGTTAAGGCGTTAGTATTCAACGCTAAAGATGAAGTGCTTTTGGTGCAGCGAGGCGAAACAGCGCCTCGTCGGCCTTTGCAGTGGGATCTGCCCGGTGGATTTGTGGATGACGATGATGAATCATATCAGCAAGCTTGCCTTCGCGAAGTGCACGAGGAGACTGGTCTAAGCCTAGAAAATGACCATGTCGATCTGGCATTTGCTGAAAGCAAATATGGCGATTTTCACGGCACAGTAACGGATGTCTCCTGGCTGTATTTTACCGGCCTTGCCCCAAACAACGACGTACGATTGAGCCATGAGCATGTTGCATATCGGTGGGTGTCACTGACTACAGCCCAGGAGCTGATAACCTATGACACGCAGCTACGGGCGCTCAAATATATTGCCGAATTACGGGCGATAACGGCCAACGAGTGATTGTTGTTACGGTGGCTAATAACGTGGTTTTAGGTCCTAGCTTTACATCTGGTGCTGGCTTACGCTACAATGACAAGCGTAAGCACTATGTAATCTACTAAAAACAGGGGTGGAAAGATGAAATCACGCGTAGCAATTAACGGCTTTGGGCGTATTGGCCGTAACGCTTTTAAGATAGCATTTGCTCGCGACGACTTAGAAATCGTCGCTATCAATGACCTAACAGATACCAAAACCTTAGCCTATCTGTTGAAGCACGATAGCAACTATGGCGGTTACGACCGCGAAGTTTCATATGACGACGAGAACATCATTGTTGACGGTCATAAGGTGAGAGTCTTAGCCGAAAAAGATCCAGTAGCGTTGCCTTGGAAAGATATGGACATTGATGTCGTTATTGAAAGCACTGGTTTCTTTACTGATAAAGAGGGTGCTAGTAAGCATATTACAGCTGGTGCAAAGCGAGTGGTCATTTCTGGTCCTACAAAGAGTGATGGCGTTGACACTATTGTGCTTGGCGCAAACGACGACAAGCTGGAGGGTGCTACTGAAGTTATTAGTAACGCCAGCTGTACAACCAATAGCTTAGGGGCTGTTATGGCTATCTTGGATAGTGAATTTGGTGTGGAGAAGTCAATGCTAACGACCGTACACAGCTATACGGCTAGCCAAGCAATTCAGGACGCACCAAAGAAAGATTTGCGCGAAGGCCGTAACGGCGCTGAAAACATTACCCCAACCACAACGGGTGCAGCCATTGCTGTTAGCCTAACGTTACCACAACTTAAGGGTAAGTTTGATGGTGTGAGTGTGCGCGTTCCTACCCCAGTAGTATCTCTGAGTGATGTAACAGCCTTACTAAAGCGCAATACAACCGTAGAAGAATTGAATGATGTGTTTAAACGGGCTGCCAAAGAGCCATTTTACCAAGGTATTCTGGGCGTATCCGAAGAACCACTCGTAAGTTCTGACTATATTGGTAATAGCCACTCTGGTACCGTCGATTTGCTACTGACTAAAGTGGTTGACGGTAACTTAGTAAAAGTTATGGTGTGGTATGACAACGAGTGGGGTTATAGCAACCGCTTGGTAGAGGTTGTGGCTGACACTGGCAAGTTTTTGCACAAAGCTTAAGTATTTAGTAATTAATGACAACTCCTCCTGGATGAGCCGTACGCTCTAACGGGAGGAGTTTTTGCAGGGTCTGTATTCAGAGTTTGACGGTAAGAAGTTCGTGATTCATGAAACTGCTTATGCTACACTAGACGGTAAAAGGGGATATATGAAGATATATTTGGGCGCCGACCATAACGGGTTTGACCGCAAAAAAGAACTTGCTGAGTACTTGCGTCGTTCCGGTTATGAAGTAGTGGACGAGGGTGATAAAAAACTAGAGCCGGAAGACGACTTTCCACAGTTTGCATCTAGAGTGGTACAGGCAATGCGTACCGAAGGCGACAGCGCCCGAGGCATCCTGATCTGCGGTAGCGGTCAAGGTATGTGTATGGCGGCGAATCGTTTCAAGGGAATTCGGGCGGCCCTAGCTTCCGATCAAGAGGAAGCTCGTTCGGCGCGCAATGATGATGACAGCAATGTGCTGTGTGTGAGTTCACGCTATCTTGATTTTGATACCACGGTCGGTATTGTGCACACTTGGCTGATAACGCCGTTTGCCGGTGCCGCACGCTTTAAACGACGCATAGCTGAACTTGATGATTTAGGATTGTAACTGACCATGACTGCTACTATTTGCCCTACTATCACTACTGATGACCCAAATGTTTACAAACAGCAGATTGAACAAACACTCTCATATGCACATCGTATCCACATCGATTTAGCGGACGGCATGTTTACGCGCAATCGACTAACTGAGATTGAAGACGTCTGGTGGCCGGGTGGCGTGCGAGCTGATCTGCACGTGATGTACGAGCGACCGTTTGAGCACATGGAGGCTTTGCTTGCGCTGCGGCCACAGTTGATCATTGTTCACGCTGAATCTGAGGGTGATTTTATGGAATTTGCGACTGCCGCACATCAGTATGGTATCGAGGTCGGTGTGGCGTTATTATCTGAAACACCTGTGGATGCCATTCAGCCGGCGCTAGAAGTAATTGACCACGTGTTAATCTTTTCAGGCAATCTTGGGCACTTTGGCGGACATGCCGACATGAGCTTGCTCGGCAAGGTGCAACAGTTAAAAGATCTTAAACCACGCTTAGAAATTGGCTGGGATGGTGGTGTGAACGACAAGAACGCTAAATTGCTGGCAATGGGCGGTGTGGATGTCTTAAATGCAGGTGGCTACCTGCATGGCGCCATGGCTCCAGGAACTGCTTATGCTACACTAAAGGCAGCAATTGAGGGCTAAGGGGCTGGTATTATGACACAAACACATTCTTTGAAGCAGCTAGAACAAAAGGCTAACACTATTCGTGAAGACATTATCCGGATGCTAGAGCACGCCGGCAGTGGTCACAGTGCGGGTCCTTTGGGATTAACAGATATTTTCACAGCGCTCTATTTTGAGGTAATGAAGTACGATCCAAAACGGCCCAATTGGGATGAGCGTGACATTCTACTGTTGAGCAATGGCCACTGTGTACCGGTGCAATATGCCACCATGGCAGAAGCTGGTTATTTTCCTAAAAAGGAGTTATTAACCTTGCGCAAGCTGGGCAGCCGTTTGCAAGGCCACCCGGAACGGACTAAGTTGCCCGGCCTCGAAAACACCAGTGGTCCTTTGGGCTGTGGACTGAGTCAGGCGGCTGGTACGGCTTTAGCGTTACGTATGGACAAGCAATTGAGCCGCAGAGTGTATGTTATTACGGGTGACGGCGAGCTTGATGAAGGCAATGTTTGGGAAGCAATTATGCTGATTGGCAAGTATAAACTAAACACCATAACGGCTATTGTTGATCGTAACAATATCCAGATTGATGGCCCAACAGAGTCAGTGATGCCGCTGGAAGATCTCAAGAAAAAGTGGGAAAGTTTTGGCTGGCACGCTATTGAAATCGATGGCAATGATATAGAAGCCGTGATTGACGCCTGCGCTATGGCTAAGGCAATCACCGAAAGGCCGGTGGTCATTTTGGCGTACACCATTCCTGGCAAGGGTGTCGATTTTATGGAAGGTGATTTTCACTGGCACGGCGCCCCACCTAACCATGAACAGGCCGTCAAGGCATTGCACGAACTACGTACGCTGGGCGGTAAAATTCGGAGTGAACATGAGTAATCTATATTTGGTTGATATTACTGCTAAAGACCTGGCGGCGGAGCCAATCCGTAAAGGTTTTGGTCGAGGACTCAAAAAGGCTGGCGAGCTCGACGTAAACGTAGTAGCAGCTTGTGCAGATTTAACCGATAGTACACAGATAAGCTTATTCCGTGATGCCTTTCCTGATCGATTTGTGGAGATCGGCGTAGCCGAGCAAAACCTAGTAACCGTAGGCTCTGGCCTAGCCGCTCTGGGCAAAATTCCGTTTGTCAGTAGCTATGCAGCTTTTAGTCCAGGACGCAACTGGGAGCAAATTCGTACCACCATTTGTTTAAATGATCGGCCGGTTAAAGTAGTGGGTAGTCATGCCGGTGTTAGCGTGGGGCCAGATGGTGCGACGCATCAGATGCTAGAAGATATCGCTCTGATGCGAGTGCTACCAAATATGGTTGTAATTGTGCCCGGTGATAGTGTGGAAGCCGAGAAGGCAACGCTGGCTATGGCTCGTGACGGCCGCCCAAATTACTTGCGCTTAGCGCGTGAAGCGACACCGATTATCACTACTGACAAAACGCCGTTTGAAATTGGTAAAGCCTATGTGTACACGCCGGGTACGGATGTAACAATTATTACGACCGGTACTATGACCTATCAGGCTTTGGCTGCGGCGGAAAAGCTGTTCAAGGATGGCATTGATGCTGAGGTGGTACATGTACCCACCATTAAGCCGCTGGATGCTGATACAATTCTAAAGAGTGTTCGTAAAACTGGTTGCGTAGTGACCGCCGAAGAAGGGCAGATCGCAGGTGGTCTGGGCGGAGCAATTGCCGAGCTGCTTGCCGAGGAATATCCGGCGCCAATGCATCGTATCGGTATGCGTGACCGTTTCGGCGAATCCGGTGAGCCTAACGAGCTACTTGAATATTTTGGGCTTGATGCTAAACACATCCGCCTGGCTGCACATCATATAGTAGAAAGGAAAAAATAATGCCCGTCACCCTACAACAAGTTCGCGCCAACTGCGCTAAAGCTCGCGTGCGCATGGAACAGGCTCGAGTTGAGCACTGGGCATTTGGTGCCTTTAACCTTGATGATGAGCCAACCCTAAAAGCAGTAGCCTTAGCGGCCAAAGCTAAAAATGCTCCGGTGCTAGTGGAAGTCAGTGCTGGCGAAGTTAGCGATATCGGTATTCAAAATGTGCGCGATATGGTTGACAATTTCAAGTATGAATATGGGGTTGAGATGTACATTAATCTCGACCATTCGCCATCTGTTGAAGATGCCAAAAAAGGGATTGATGCTGGCTTTGAATTTATCCATATTGATGTTTCTCAGGCTAATCACGATGCCAGCGACGCAGAAATCGTTGCTGCCACCCGAGAAATCGTTGAATACGCCAAGTTTACCGGCGCATTAGTAGAGAGCGAGCCACACTATTTTGGCGGCTCATCAAACTTACATACTGAAAAAATTGACTATGAAGCAATCAAGAAAACCTTTAGTACGCCGGAAGGTGCACTACGTTTTGTGGTTGAAACCGGCATTGATACATTTGCAGCTGCCATCGGCAACCTGCACGGCAAATACCCAGTGCCCAAAAAACTAGACCTGGAACTGCTACGAGCAATTCGTGAAGTACTGCCTTGTAATATCTCTTTGCATGGTGGCAGCGGCACCCCAGGCCATTATTTTGTCAGTGCGGTTGAAATTGGCGTAACCAAAGTCAACATCAACAGTGATATGCGTGTTGCGTATCATGATGCGCTGCTAAAGACGCTGAAAGATAATGCCAATGAATACGCGGTGTCGAAGCTGGTAAACAGAGATGTTGTTCCTGCGGTGCAGGCGGTTGTGGAATCAAAGCTAGCTTCATTTAACGCTGCTGGACGGGCGATGGTATAAGTGTATGGGTTTGTTCGATAGCGTACTAAAACAGGTGGATAAAAGCCTGAAGGCGGTTGAATCGGGAGCGCTTGAGAAGCGCTTAGGGCAGTTTGCCGATGCTGTTGAAAAACGAAGCGTACAAGCTGAAGCTAGACTAGACAAAGTAGCCGATAAGCCTGGCGCCCTTTTGCAAGCTGCCGAAGCCAAAAAAGATGTGGTTACGTCGAGCGTGCAAGCTGCGGCCGAGCATGCCAAAAAAGGCTTGGGTGAACTCAAAAAGCACTAGCGTTTATAGGATGGCTGTGCCACAATAAGCATAAAATAATACTTAAAGATACTAGAGCAGGTGGGAACATGGCGAGTGCAATCCAGGTACTAAGCGTAGGCGATATAGTTACCGACGACTTTATTCAGCTGAACGAAAAAGAGGAACGGGTAGAGCATGAGAAAGATGGCAGCACTTGGCTGGCTATCCCATTCGGCACTAAGATTCCGTTTGATAGTCATGAGATAGTTCATGCAGTAGGCAACGCCAGTAACGCTGCAGTAGCTTTTGCTCGGCTGGGCTTAAACAGTAGCTTTGCGACGAATGTTGGTGGAGACCAAGAAGGTCGCGATATGATCGCTGCTCTGCAAAAAGAGAATGTTGACCACCGATTCGTTAAGGTGAACCCTGACAAGCTCAGCAATCTACATTACGTATTGCGCTACCAAGCAGAACGCACCATTCTTATTAAGCACGAGGAGTATGACTATCACTGGCCTCACTTCCGTCCCGATGAAGTCCCTGAGTGGGTTTACTTTAGCTCTATTTCCGAACATGCTATTCCTTATCACGACCAAGTGGCAGATTGGCTGGATCAGAATCCGAAAGTAAAGCTAGTATTTCAACCTGGCACGTTCCAAATGGAGGCCGGAGTTAATCGCTTGCAACGTATTTACCGCCGCAGCGAAGTACTAGTGCTTAACCGTGAGGAAGCGGTGTTGGTGAGCGGCGGCAATCATGAAGATTTGCACGACCTTATGAATCGCTTACACGGCCTTGGTCCACGTATTGTAGTAATTACCGATGGACCAAATGGTGCATATGCCTCCGATGGTAATCAACGGCTCAAGATGCCACTGTATCCCGATCCAGGACCCCCAGTTGATCGCACTGGTGCCGGTGACTCATTCGCTAGTACATTTACCGCTGCTCTCGTCAAAGGGCACAACTTAGAAAGTGCCTTACAATGGGCGCCAATTAACTCGATGAGTGTTGTTCAAAAGGTGGGTGCGCAAGCCGGCTTGTTAACCGAGTCTGAATTAGAAGAGTGGCTAAAAAAAGCACCAGACTGGTACAAAGTCGAATCATTTTAACATCCTTGTAATCTAAAAAAGCAGACGCACGCGTCTGCTTTTTCTTAAAATTGCCCACTACTACACACGCTAAGCAGCCGGATCATCATCTGTGGACGGGTCGTCCTCTGAAGGTGTCTCGGTGTCTAAGGTATTGGCTGGGAACTGCCCGGTTGTGAATATTCTTAAGAGCGCTGCGACGCCATAAAGAGCTGCCGGATCTGTGTCGGGAGGCAAGTTCTGCTCGGGATTGGATTCCTCAGGCATACGGCCTTTAGTGTACGTGTTGTGTATGTAATGCACAACTGGTATGTACCAGCCGAATTCCGTAAAGAGCATAGCAGGAGCATGCCGCTTGTGGTAACCTATATATAACCATGTCGAGGGTACTTGCACAGCTATTGGGCGCTAGCGAACCGGCGTTTCGATTGCAGTTACAGCAGTTGGAACGCGCCGCAGGCATGCCCGGTGCTGATATACGGCTGATGATGGAGGTTATTAATAACACTCGTGATAAGATCCGCATGTTAGGCCTAGACCCGCATGATACTACTGGCCCAGAGTTGTATGGAGCACTCAAATCTCGTTTAAATGATGATGAAACACGAGTACGAGCTGCGTTAAACTTAACACCCGAAACTACATCAGAAAATGTACTAGCGGCCGTTAAAAATCACTTAGATAAAATGCCGCTTCGTACACAAACATTCGTCGTGAAGCAAGCTGCTATTCGGGCGATTTTAAAAAAGCTACAGCCCAAACACACTATGAAATATCTGGGCTATCGCAGTCTTGATAGTATGCTAAAGCACGAGCCAGTGCCGCAGTTGCTAGCGGCGGTCAGTATTACTGAGTCACGTGAATGGAATCGTCGGCGTTTGCTCACCTATAAAAAGCTTACTAGCCACGATTTTGAGGTGCGACGAGCCAGCTTTTACGTGCCGACTACAAAGCAGTGGCCTACACTTAGTAAAAATCATGTGGCGCACCATAAGCACAACTTATTAACATTGCCTGAAGTGGGCGCAGTCGTGCTCTTGCCACTGGACCATGATCTACCCGGGCTTGCTATTACCACGCTGCTACTCGCTATCAATAGTTTGAATGAGATGCGTTCGTTAGGATCGTACCTAAAGTTACAGCAGGTACGGCCTGATTTTGGTGAAGTATTTGCGACTGCGCTAAACACCGAGCCGAAGGCTGGTATCAATTTAGTGGGCGAATCACTGCCCTGGAAAATGATTCAGTGGTTTTATGGTAGTAGTCATACCGACTATCATCCGGAAGTTTTTGAGCCACACGTTCAACCTGAAGATTTAACTTGGCATGAGGCGGAAGATGTACTAGCCGGCTTACACCAGGCACTAGAATTCTGGCAAGGTAACCAGTTGCTGGCACTGCTAGACGGCAGTAAGGCGGTATCGCTCAACATACTTGATGTAGCGCTAAACGTGTGTAATGGCCTAGATTACAGCCAACGTATAGCGCACCATATGCAAATGGGGCTAGGCCGTGAGCTAATGGCCCGATACTTGCACCAAGATAACTTGCAGGCTATGTTGCTTGGTAAGCTTGATGAGCAACTGGCACCTGAACCCGCATTTGACTAGAAAATTAAAGAGGAGCGAGCTCTTTGGGTGGTGGAATAGACAGTGCGCTATTGGTATCACGGTGGCTATCAATTAACGCTTTTATAACTAGCGGATCATCGGTAATTGTATAAAGCTCTTCGTCGCCCGGGCTGATCATAGGTAATTCTTTGAGCATGTAAGTGCGTATAAATACATCGAGCGCCGTCCAGAACTCGCTACCTACTAGTATGATTGGAACTTTAGGCATCTTTTTAGTCTGTACTAGGGTGATGATCTCAAAGAGCTCATCAAATGTACCGAAACCACCAGGAAAGTACACGTATGCCATTGCGCCATATGCCAATATGACTTTGCGAGTAAAGAAATAGCGGAACGACATGACCTCGGTGGCGTACGGGTTGAGTGTCTGTTCGTGTGGCAATTTAATGTTAAGGCCGATAGAGTGGCCGCCCGTTTCCATAGCGCCGCGGTCGCCTGCTTCCATTATGCCACCACCGCCACCGGTTACAATGGTGTATCCGTCTTTAGATAAGGTACCAGCAAGTTCCTGGGCTTTTTTGTAGTGTGGGCTATCTTGTGGCAAGCGGGCGGAGCCAAAAAAAGTTACGGTGTCATTATATTTGCCGATAAATTCAAACCCATCGGCAAATTCAGAATCAATACGACTTAGTCGCTCGGCTGCTTCTTTTTTAAGTTCCTTTTTTATTACTTCCCGCTTTGATACGGGCGCATCACTGTTCATGCTGGTAGTATAGCAAACCACGAGCGGTATCCTATATAAAGCGCTAATGACATTAGCTGTGGCGTTGATTTCGGGCTATTCATGGCTCCATAGCCCAAGCTTGCTACAATAGTAGCTGTGAGTATGTTCGAGCTTCAAAGTGACTATCCACCCATGGGTGACCAGCCGACAGCTATAAGACAGTTGACGGATGGTTTATTTGGTGGCGTCAAAGAACAGACGCTGCTTGGCGTGACCGGTTCGGGTAAGACGTTTACTATGGCAAATCTAGTGCAGAACTATCAAAAGCCAACGTTAGTGCTGAGCCATAACAAAACATTGGCGGCGCAGCTCTATGCTGAGTTTAAAAACTTTTTCCCGAACAATGCTGTTCACTATTTTGTAAGCTATTTCGACTACTACCAGCCGGAAGCGTACATTGCGCGCTCGGATACGTATATTGAAAAAGACAGTGCTATAAACGAAGAAATCGACCGTCTGCGTCACGCGGCAACTAGCAGCTTGCTAAGCCGCAAAGATACATTAATTGTCGCCAGTGTGAGCTGTATTTACGGCATCGGTAGTGTAGAGGACTACAATGGCTTGTCGGTTGACGTAAGGAAAGGTGAGCGTCGCGTACGTGATAAATTTTTGCGCCAACTGACAGACATCCAATACCAACGCAATGATATAGACTTTCACCGCAGTACGTTCCGAGTGCGTGGTGATGTTGTTGATGTGTTCCCAGCCGGCGAAGAACTGGCGTACCGTATAGACTTTTTTGGCGACGAGGTAGATCGCATTACTAAGATTGACCCACTGACTGGCGAAATTTTAGCCAGTCTTGATGAGTATAAGATTTTCCCAGGGTCGCACTATGTTACGCCGCACGATAAACTCAAGGTAGCACTGGGTAAAATTGATCACGAGCTGCAAGAACGTGTCGGTTGGTTTAAAAAAGAGAATAAATTAGTAGAGGCGCAGCGCCTTGAGCAGCGTACTCGGTTTGATCTAGAAATGCTGGAACAGACTGGTTTTGTGAAGGGTATCGAAAACTACAGCCGTTACTTAACTAATCGCGAGTCTGGGGATCAACCGGCTACATTGCTTGATTATTTCCCGGATGACTTTCTACTGCTTGTAGATGAGAGCCACATGAGTATTCCGCAGGTGCGGGGTATGTACAACGGTGATCGAGCTCGCAAAGAAGTGTTGGTAGAGCATGGCTTCCGATTACCAAGTGCGCTCGATAACCGGCCGCTAACCTTTAGCGAATTTGAGCGGCATGTAAATCAGGCTGTATATGTTAGCGCTACGCCCGCTGAGTATGAGCTGAGCCGGAGTCCAGCGCCTGCCCAGCAGGTAATTCGCCCAACTGGTTTGCTTGATCCAAAGATTGAAGTCCGGCCAATCGAGGGTCAGATTGATGACCTGATTAGTGAAATTCGAGCAACTATCGAAAAACGCCAACGTGTACTGATAACCACCCTGACTAAACGTATGTCGGAAGATTTAACCGAATATCTGCAAGATTTAAACATTAAAGTAGCGTACTTACATAGTGATGTTGATACCCTGGATCGGACTGACATCCTGCGAGATTTGCGCCTTGGCGTATATGATGTGCTGGTGGGTATTAACTTGTTGCGTGAAGGTCTGGACCTTCCAGAAGTGAGCTTTGTGGCTATTCTAGATGCTGACAAAGAAGGTTTTTTACGTAGCGTACAAGCATTAATTCAAACCGTTGGCCGGGCTGCACGTCATGTCGAAGGCCGGGTGATTATGTATGCCGATCGGATTACAGACAGTATGCGTCGCACTATCGATGAAACCGAGCGTCGTCGTGAAATCCAGGAAACTTATAATAAGGAGCACGATATAACGCCGCGAGGCATCAACCGCGCTGTTGAAGAAAGCATGCGGACCGTTGAAGTTGGTGAAGAAGCCAAGCGGGCTAGGCTAGACCTGAAGAAAATTCCCAAGGATGAGTACGGTAGTTTGCTAAAAGACCTGAATGCTCAAATGGATCTTGCGGCTGCTAATTTGCAGTTTGAACAAGCTGCTGAACTGCGTGACCTAATTGCTCAGATTAAAGCCGAGCAATAGTTCTGACTCGCCGCGCTGAGCCGTAGACTCACCCGTAGAGTGCCCTAGAGAGCTAAAAGTTCGCACAAGCCAAACATCGCTAAACAATCATAAAAGTATCTGGTATAGTAGAAGAAATGACAAAATTGACACGGGACGATGTCTTAAGGCTTGCTCAGTTGGCCCGGATATCACTAAGCGATGATGAAGCAAATGAATTTACTGGTGAACTGAGCGCTATTTTGCAATACGTAGAACAGCTTTCTGAGGTTGATGTGAGTGGGCTTAAGCCGACCAATCAGGTTACAGGACTGACGAATGTGATGCGCAAAGATGAAGTAAAAGACTACGGCTATGCTCCGCCTGACCTACTTAAAAACGTCCCCAAAACCGAAGCTAACCAGCTTAAAGTAAAGAGGATGATCGGCTAATGGCCGGAATTATTGCAGATAATTCCTCAGCTCCACAGGGGCTGAGCTGGGAGCCGATTGCTGTCATTGCGGCTAAGGTAAAAACAGCTGAGTTAAAAGCAGCTGATTTGGTTGAAAAATCACTAGCTGAGATTGCGAAGCAGGAATCATACAAAGCCATTATTGCTACCACTGCTGAGCGAGCACGTGAGCGGGCAAAGCAGATCGATGCGCAAGTCGCAAAGGGCCAAGATCCTGGTCGCTTGGCGGGCGTCCCTTTTATTGCTAAAGATAACTTCTTGGTATTTGGTGCTGATACCACTGCGGCTAGCAATATCTTAAAGGGCTTTGAAGCGCCCTATCAATCGACAGTTATTGAAAAGCTGGAAGCCGAAGGAGCGATCTGTGTGGCTAAGGCCAATCTGGATGCTTTTGCGCATGGTGCCTCAACCGAAAACTCTGATTTCTTCACTACATTAAACCCGCATGATACAACTCGCGTGCCTGGCGGATCATCCGGTGGCTCGGCCGCTAGCATAGCGCTTGGTATAGCGCCATTTGCTCTTGGTACGGACACGGGTGGCTCAACGCGCCAACCTGGTAGTTTCGTAGGTATTGTAGGGTACAAGCCAACGTATGGACTAATGTCTCGCTCCGGTATTGTAGCTATGGGCAGCAGTCTAGATACTGTTGGTACTTTTGCGCGCACTATTGATGACGCTGCGCTGGTAATTGATGTTATGGCCGGTAAAGATGAACTGGACAGTACCACGATCGACCGCGATCCAGCTGGTTATACTGATGTCTCAACTGATCTGAAAGGCAAAAAAGTCGGCATTATCAAAGAGTATATGGGAGAAGGCCTGGCCAATGATGTCCGTGAACAGATCGAAAAAGCTGTTGCCAAGATGCGTGAAGCAGGGGCAGAAGTTACCGAAGTTAGTCTGCCTTCTATTTCACTAGCTCTGGCGGTGTACTACATTTTGTGTCCGGCTGAAGTGAGCAGCAATTTGAGCCGTTTTGACGGCCAGCGGTATGGATATAGTTACCTTGATGCTGCAAATCTGGATGAAAGCTACACTAAATCACGCGCTATCGGCTTCGGCAAAGAAGCTAAACGCCGTATTATGATCGGTACGTATGTGCTAAGCAGTGGCTACTACGACGCATACTACAAAAAGGCTCAGACAGTTCGCACGAAGTTGATCCAGGAAGCGAATGATGCATTTAAGCAAGTCGACTTTCTGACTGGGCCGGTGGCTCCTACAACGGCCTTTAAGATTGGTGAAAATGCTAATGATCCGCTTGCCATGTATCTGGCGGATGTTATGACCGTAGCAGTCAACCTAATTGGGGTACCGGCAGTAAGCATCCCATGCGGTATAAGCAGCGAGAATGGTTTGCCGATAGGTTTGCAGTTGATGGCGCCGCAGCACGCCGACCGGGCATTATTAGAGCTTGCAAAAGCAACTGAGGAGATTCTGTAGTGAACAATGTATATCTTGCGGTAGCTGTAGCAGCACTATTAGTGCTTGTTTTTGGCACTAATGTATTACTGCGTCGCAAGCCAAAGCATTTAAATAAAGCGTACTACTTGGAGCGTTGGCAAGAGCTACAAAAACTCTGCAAGGATAAGTCTACCTGGCCACTGGCCGTGATTGACGCCGATAAGCTGCTTGATGAAGCGCTCAAAAAAAGCCACTATAAGGGTAAGACTATGGGTGAACGCTTGGTAAGCGCACAACGCTCTATTGGTGATAATGACGGTGTTTGGTATGGCCACAAACTGCGTAATCGTCTGGTGCATGAGAGTGACGTGAAGCTTTCTGAGCGTGACGTAAAAGATGCGCTGATGGGTATTCGCGGCGCACTCAAAGATTTGGGGGCACTCTAAAATGATCAGCGATGACGCTCGAAGAGCCTACACAGTAACCATTGGTATTGAGTGCCACGTTCAGTTTAAGACTAAAACCAAGTTATTCAGTGGTGCTGATAATGATGCCCGCGAAGCGGCACCAAATACGCTAGTAAACCACATAGATTTTGGCTTACCCGGTGCACTACCAGTGCTAAATGAAGAGGCAGTACATTTGGCTTGCCGGGCTGCGTTTGCGCTAAATTCAGAGCCACAAAAATTCAGCAAGTTTGACCGCAAACATTATTTTTATCCTGATCTTCCTATGGGGTATCAGATCACGCAGTTTGACGAGCCAATTATTTTGGGCGGCCATATCGATATTGAAGTCGACGACCAGAAGAAGACGATCGGTATTACTCGTGCGCACATCGAGGCCGATGCCGGTAAGTCTACACACCCTGCTGGCGCCGACTACAGCTTGGTCGACCTAAATCGTGCAGGTACGCCACTACTCGAAATCGTCAGTGAACCAGATATGCATTCTGCGGCCGAGGCTAAGGCTTACGCAAAAGAGCTATATCTGCGCGTAAAATACGCCGATGTAAGTGAAGCGAATCTCTATTACGGTAATATGCGCTTTGATGTAAATGTTTCGGTGAGTAAAACCACTCAACTAGGGACACGTACCGAAACCAAGAACTTAAATAGCTTTCGTAGTATTGAAAAAGCGGTTGAGTACGAAGTGACGCGGCAGATAGAGTTGCTGGAAAGTGGCGAAAAGATTATCCAGGAAACCCGCGGCTGGGACGATGCTAAACAAAAAACGTTCAGTCAACGCACCAAAGAAGATGCACATGATTATCGGTATATGCCCGATCCTGACCTACCGCCCGTAGTGCTAACGCAGGAATATATTGATAAAATCAAGGCTGATATGCCGGCTTTGCCTGATGATTATCGTCAGATTTTTGCTAGTGTAGGCCTCGATGCCAAAACTACTAGCGATATTATCGCCGTACCTGATACGGCTATGATCGTCAAACGTGTCTACGAGGCTGCTGGTGCGTCACACGCCAAACGTGTCGCTTTTTGGCTGCTAAGGCCACAGGCTGATGACGATACGAATGTGACCGAATCTGGCGTAAAAAACGTAGATGAACAGCTCATTAAGCTGTCACAGATGGTGGAAGCGAACAAGCTAAGTTCTACGACAGCCAAGGAAGTACTAGCAGAAGTTCAAAAATCTGGCACTGATCCAGAGCAGGTTGCGGCAGATAAGAATCTGCTACAGGTTAGTGACGAAGGTTTCATTGCCGAAATCGTGGGACAGGTGTTAGCAGAAAACGGAAAAGCAGCAGAAGATGTAAAAAACGGCGAAATGAAAGCTATCGGCTTTTTGGTAGGCCAGGTTATGAAGCTTAGTCAAGGCAAGGCCAATCCCGGCCTAGCTACTGAGCTCATCAAAAAACAGCTGAGTATCTAGAGGGATGTAATACGGGCCTCGTCTTTAGGCAAAGGAGGATAGTATGCAGAGTCAAGCCAAGAAGTTCACGCGAATTGATACGCATGACGCACAAACTTTTGGGAATCGATATAAAAGAACGTATGTACTGAAGCGGTTTACTACCGAAGATGGCATTGAGCACGAGTTTACTACAATAGGCAAAGAAGGTGAGCGTGCCGGCGCAGTCTTGGCGCTGACACCTGACAAGAAGATTGTGACAGTATATCAATTTCGTGCAGGCCCAGAGCGTTGGATGCATGATATGCCCGGAGGTGGGATTTTTTCTGACGAAGATCCGCAGCTGGGTGTCCTTCGCGAACTCAAAGAAGAGACGGGCTACGTACCGGGTACAGTAGAGTTTCTGGGAACTAGTAGCCGAGATGCGTACCTTAATATCACCTGGTTTTATTACTTTGCTATGGACTGTGTGCTTTCGGAAAGCGGGCGGGAGCTTGATGCGGAAGAAAACGATCAAGGCGCACAGGTCCGCTTGATTAGTATTGAGGAATTTATCGATAACGCCATGCATGATCGTATGAGCGATCCGCATGCAGTCTTGATGGCGTACAAAAGGCTGATGAAATTGAAAGGGGAAAAAGATGACTAAAGTTACCAAAGCAGTTATCGCAGCCGCAGGGTTCGGCACTCGCTTTTTACCGCAAACCAAGGCAATGCCTAAGGAAATGCTGCCGTTGATTGACAAGCCGATCATCCAGTATGTAGTTGAGGAGCTGGTAGAAGCGGGTATTCGGGATATCATTATTGTGGGTTCCAGCAACAAACGTTCGATTGAAGACCATTTCGATCTGCCAAACGAAGACCTTTTGAGCAATCTGCGCCAAGGTGGACCTCAGAAGCAAAAATATATTGATGAGCTTGAGGCGGTTGCTAACCTTGCTAATTTTGTATACCTGCGCCAGAAGGGCTCGTATGGTAATGCTCGTCCGCTACAGTGCGCAGCACACCTGATTGGCGATGAGCCATGTATTTACGCATTTGCTGATGATTTTTTTGTAGCTAAGCCAGGCAGGGCTAGCCAACTCATAGAAGTTTACGAGAAGACTGGGGCTAGTGTGCTTGCCTGCAAGGCGGTGACAGACGACAGCGAATATAGTCGCTATGGCATTGTAGCCGGGGAAGCCGTGGAAGAGCACTTGATGCGTGTTGAACGGATTGTTGAGAAGCCTGGTAAGCCGGTGGCCGAGCTAAATCTAGCAAGCATGGGTGGTTACCTGTTAACACCAGACTTTTTTGAGTATTTAGCAAAATCTACTGCACCGGAAGACGGCGAGTTTATGATTCAGCCAATTATGCAGGCTATGATGGACGACGGCCGCACCTTTTATGCTCGCCAGATAGACGGTAAGTATTATGATACTGGCGACAAACTGGAGTACTTAAAGACGGTTATCGACTTTGGGCTAGCACATGAGGAACTGGGCGCCCCTTTACGTGATTATTTGCAGAATAAATTTTCTAAATAAATCCGTACGGCGGGTCGGTTGCTGTATATAAATTCAGGAGAGCGTTTTCACGCGGGCCAGCTTTGCTGGTCCGGCTGTACTCCGCCTGACTCGCCTGAAATTTACATATGGCAACCCACTCAAGTCTTTATGACAAAGTTGTTTTTAAGGTTGTGCTATAGTACATAGTATGAACACTGCATTTGACATTCTTGTTATTGTGCTCAGCTCTCTTTTGGGTATTTTCCTAATTCTTTCAATCATCGCTATATCCCTGATTCTTAAATTGATCAAAAGCTTGCGTCAAGTAGTAGCTAAGGGTGAACAGTTTGTTGATAGTGCCGAACAGATTGGCGAGACACTGCGAGCTAACGCGGGTGCAGTTGGTATTGTGCGCCAGCTTCTCAAATTTGTAACTATGATGAGTAACATGAAAGATAAGAGATAGGAGCAGTATGCTATCGTCACGCCAGGAAAAGAAGCAACAACTAGCTAAGAAGTTTGCACTCGGGGCTCTACTAAGTGCGTTAGCGGGGTATCTAACTGGTCTTCTTACGGCTCCAAAAAGTGGAAAAGAAACACGTCAAACAATCAAAGATAAGGCTGCCGAAACCTATAACGCTGCAGAGAAAGAGCTGAAAAAACTACACACCGAGCTTAATGATGTAATTAGTGAAGTGAGTGACCGGATTGACTCTTTGCGCAACAAGAAAGAAGTAAGCGACGCACTTGACAAAGGCCGTGATGCTAAGCAAAAGGCCCGCGAAATGTTGAGTGCACTGCATGATGGCGAAGCTGAAGACAAAGATTTGCAGAAAGCTATAAAAGACGCCACTGCCGCTATAGAACATCTTCGCAACTACCTACACAAATAGTCCATGCCGATCAAAGAAATCTGCGCGGCCTTGTCTGCTGTTCTAATTTTGGTGGCAGGGCCACCATATGCACTAGATACACTAAAAGGTGTTACCAAGCCAGAGCGTATGACTTGGTTTATTTTTAGCTTGCTTGGGATTGTAGCGTTTATATCACAAATGGGCTTAGGTGCGTCATGGTCCTTGCTGTTTTCTGGTCTTGATACGGCTGGTAGTTGCTTGATGTTACTACTGTCACTTAAGTATGGCGTTGGTGGCTATGCTAGACGTGATATTGCAGCGCTGATGATCGCGATTGTTGGCATTACGGCTGCCTTTATGTTTAAGCAACCACTTTTATCACTTGCTGGCGTTATCCTGGCCGATGCTTCTGGCACGGCACTAACCGTTCGTAAAGCATTCCTTGATCCTGGTAGCGAAACGACTATTACCTGGCTGGCGGTTGGGACGGCGGCGGTATTTGGTATGTTAGCCGTCGGTTCATGGTCGGTGAGCTTGTTGCTATATCCAGCTTATTTGGTAATTGCAAATTACGCAGTGCCGCTCGCTCAGTTAGTTGGACGATCTAAGCATCCAGCTCAAGTGTCAGAAATGTTGTAAATCTTTTGGCAGCATGTGCGGGCTGGTTTGCGGTATACTAAGATAAGAAAGCACGAGGGTGATAGTTTAGTGAGCGCAGTAGATCTAAAGGCTAGTGATTATGTGCATCTGCACAATCACACCCAGTTTAGTTTGCTCGACGGATTGACCAAAATCCCCGATCTGATTCAGTTTGCGAAAAGTAGCGGCATGGAAGCTGTAGCTATGACTGATCACGGCACGCTATCTGGTGCTATTGAATTCTATAAAGAGGCGACGGCTAATGAGATCAAACCAATTATCGGTATTGAAACCTATGTGGCCTCACGTCGCCACACTGATAAAGACCCCCAGAAAGATAAGGCTCGCTACCACTTAATTCTGCTGGCCATGAATAATACTGGCTGGAAAAATCTGATGCAGCTGAGTTCAACTGCTAACCTACACGGTATGTACTACTTCCCGCGTATTGACCATGAGCTGCTGGAACAATACAACGAGGGTATCATTGCGCTCAGCGCTTGTATGGGTGGTGAGGTTGGCGATGCGCTAAAAACCGATGACTATGAACGGGCAAAAGATGTCGCTACTTGGTATAAGGGCATCTTTGGTGACCGATATTATCTAGAGATCCAAGATCACGGTCATCCCGAAAACCCTTTACATTCGGCCGAGCAGCAGCACGTAAACGAGCAGGCTTTAAAACTTGGCAGTGAACTAAATATTCCGGTGGTAGTAACTTGTGATGCCCACTATCTAAAGCACGCTCATCAAGATGCACACGAGATCTTGCTGTGTGTGGGTACCGGCGCGTTCTTAAGCGATGAAAAGCGTATGAGCCTTAAGGATTATCCATTGCACGTAGAGGCGCCAGAAGAGATTATTAAGCGTTGGGGCAAAGACTACCCGGAAGTCATTACTAATACCAAGGCAATCGCTGATCGCTGCAATGTCGAAATAGAACTAGGCAAAATCTTAATTCCGAAGTTCCCCGTACCGGAAGGCGAGAACGAAAAGACCTATCTGGATAAGCTGGTATATCGTGGTCTGGCAGAACGCTATTTAGGTAAGCCGCGCGAAGAAGCCGGGTCTATGAGCGTCGAGCAAGTGACGGCTGCCCTGACGCAAGATGTTCGTGAACGGGCTGAGTACGAGTTGGGCGTGATCGACGGCATGGGCTTTAACGGTTACATGCTGATCGTGCAGGACTTTATTAACTGGGGCAAAGATCAAGGGATTATCTTCGGACCGGGACGTGGTTCGGCTGCGGGTTCAATCATTGCCTACGTACTCTATATCACCGATCTTGACCCGCTGAAATATGGTCTGTTGTTTGAGCGCTTCCTAAACCCCGACCGCATTTCAATGCCCGATATCGACGTGGATATCCAGGATACCCGGCGTGATGAGGTTATCCAATATTGTGCCGATAAATACGGTCACGACCGGGTTAGCAACATTGTGACGTTTGGCCGAATGGCTGCCCGCGCTGCCGTGCGTGATGTGGCCCGAGTGATGCAAGTCCCTTATGCTGAGGCCGATCGCGTGGCCAAGATGATTCCGCAGCCGGTTCAGGGTCGTCACATTCCGCTTAAAAAAAGCATCGTGGATGATCAGGAACTGAAGCGCGAGTACGAGACCAACGAGACCTCTAAGGAAGTCATTGATATGGCAATTGCGCTGGAGGGCACGGTGCGTAGTCATGGTGTCCATGCCTGCGGTGTGGTGATTGCCCCGGCAGAACTCGTTAATTATCTACCACTGGAAATGGCTCAAAAAGGTGTGGTGGCCGTGCAGTTCCCGATGGGTCAGGTTGAGGAATTAGGACTTCTCAAAATGGACTTTTTGGGACTAAGTAACTTAACGGTTATTAAAAATACGTTGCGTATTATTAAGCGTGTATACGACAAAGATATTGACCTTACTACGATTCCACTTGATGACGAGGCTACCTTTGCACTGCTGGGCCGCGGTGACACCACAGGCGTGTTTCAGTTTGAATCGTCGGGCATGAAACGCTATCTGCGGGAACTCAAACCCACTGAGTTTAATGATGTAATCGCTATGGGTGCGCTGTATCGCCCGGGCCCCTTAAGCGCCGGTCTGACTGATAGCTTTATTCATCGTAAAAACGGGCTGGAAGAGGTGGCCTACGCCCATCCACTCATGAAAGGTGCGCTCGGCACTACCTACGGCGTGCTGGTCTACCAAGAACAGGTGATGCAGATTAGCCGCGAAGTTTGTGGGTTTACTGGTGGCGAGGCCGATACGTTACGCAAAGCTATCGGTAAGAAAAAGCTTGATGTGATGCAGAAAATGCAGATCAAGTTCGAAGATGGTGCCGTTGCTAATGGTGTGCCGCGTCCTGTAATTGAAAAGTTCTGGAAAGATTTGCTAGGCTTTGCCGACTACTGCTTTAATAAGAGCCACTCAGCCTGCTATGGTCTTATCAGCTACCAAACTGCCTATCTAAAGGCGCATTTCCCGGCAGCCTTCATGGCTGCCCTCATGACCAGTGATTATGATGACACCGACCGCTTGGCGATTGAGATTGCCGAATGCAAGCGCGTGGGTATGACGGTGATGCCGCCTGACGTTAATGAATCGTTCCACGAGTTCGCAGTAGTACTTGACGGTGACAAAGAGAATAACAGCCGCGCGCCAATCCGTTTTGGTATGGACGCCATTAAAAATGTTGGTTCCGGTGCGGTGGATGAAATTATTCGAGCCCGCGAAGCAGATGGCGAATTTAAGGACTTGGAAGATTTTGTGTCGCGTATTAGTACCCGCGTTGTGAATCGCAAAGCATTCGAAAGCCTTATTAAAGCTGGTGCGTTTGACCGATTTGGTGATCGCTCTACGCTACTGCATAACCTGGACACGGTCATGGCCTATGGCCAGCGACTAGCCAAGGAGCGGGCTAGCGGACAAACTGATTTATTTGGCAATCTGGTTGGTGAAGACGTTAGCCACAAGCCAACGCTTAAGTTGGACGCACCGCCAACTAAACTTAATTTGCGGGAATTACTGGGCTGGGAGCGTGAGCTGCTGGGGCTGTATTTGAGTCAGCAGCCGCTTGAAGCGTTTAGTGTGCTACTTTCGGAGCAAACATTGCCACTCAACAGTCTAAAATCGGAACATGACGGTAAGGCGGTAGTAGTTGGTGGTGTGGTGACTGATGCGCGCGAGATTTTGACCAAAAAGGGTCAGAAAATGGCCTTTGTTAAGCTTGAGGATGAGTTTGGAGAAATTGAGCTAATCCTATTCCCGAGCACTTACCAGCAGACGATTGGTCTGTGGGAGCGGGACCGAATAGTAATTGTACGGGGCAAGATTAATGCCAAAGATCGCGACGGCAACATGACGGAAGAGATAAAGATTCTAGTTGACGATGGCCGTGAAGTAACACACGAGCAGGCAGCGGCCTATCAAAGTACCGGTCGCAAACAGCGCGAAATCAAAGCCACTAAGCCACGCAAAGGCAGTGCCTTAAAGACCGCGGTAGCAGCTGCACGGGCCGAGAAAGCCGAAAAAGTCCAAGCCGTTGATAAGCCATCACGTGTCTACATCAGACTACTTAAGAGTGATGATCATGCTATGCTAGCACAGCTAAAGATGACAATTGATGAGCAACAAGGCGAAAGTGAAGTTGTATTAGTGCTGGGCCCTGACCACGCCAAACAGGCAATTAAACTACCGTCACGGATGAACGCCGAACCAGCGGCTTTGGAGCGTTTGCAAACACTTGTTGGTGCTAGTAACGTCGTGTTGCAGTAATATCGGTATTTTATGCTGACAATGGGCGTCCGCTATACCTTGCGGCGCCGGCTCTATTTGCACGTCCTACGGCTTCAGGAATGGTCATGCCACTCATGATGCCAGTCATGTACCCACCATTAAACGCATCACCTAGGCCGGTAGCACCACCTCCTTGCTTCACGGGTATGGCTGGTTCAGTGTAGACTTCGCCATCCCGCATATAGTGGGCACCATTTGGACCATCTTTTACGATGACAGTTAGACCTGGAGCTAGGTCGTACAGTTTGTGCAGACCATCCCTCACGGTCTTAACACGCCAAAAATCGCAAAATTCTCCCTTTTTATTACTCGGGAGATAAGTATGTACCTGTGGTATAAATTGTTTGACTGCCTGCGTAAGCCTAGGAGAGAGTCCGCCAGGCATTTGGCCGTGATCAACCATAATGTGAGCACTATCTCCAATGAGCTCTGGCAATTGCTCGAACCCGTCAGCAAATGCCTCCATTTTTAGACAGCTGCCTGCATAAAAGATGCGGGCATTTCTAGCTATGCGAACTACCGCTTCCAGCATAGTTTCCGTGGTAAAGGCCAAGCTCGCAGGGACAGATGCTAGCATAATGTGATCGCCACTAGTATTAGTCATGTTATCGCTAAAATTGGTCTGGACACCAGGAGCTCGGACTAGTGTGCTTTGTATATTCGGCATTTCATCTTTTAGCAGCTGCATAAACATGTCTCCCATAGGGTCAGCACGCTCTTCACCAAGTACGCCGACATAGGCAATGTCTTCTTGTGCTACGCCGAGTTCGCCAATTGTTCGTATGGTATTAAGCGCTGATCCTCCCGCGGCGAGTCTGTATTTTTGCGGACTGCTTAGCTCTCCCTCTGGTGGTATTCCCGTTCGGGCAAAAGGATAGTCGTCACGGATGAGATCAACGTAAGGGAGTCCCATAAAAGCAATTTCAGACATAGTATGTAGTGTACCAGCGCAATAAAAAAGCTGCCATACCATACGATACGTGTGATCTATAAAATCGCGCCGGAGATGTGTGACAACAAAAAGGCAAAGACGGCTACGGACATTAAGAAGACGTCAAGGAAAGGGTGGCTAAGGAGGAACTGCTCACCCCTGACTAATACTTTATGCCAAGCAAGCGCATGTCTAATAAAGAAGAGCATTAGTGCTGCGCCGCATAGCGCTGCAAGTGCCAAGGGTATCCAGCCGGCCGTTGAAAACAACGACGCTCGTGAGACAACCGTAGTGTGTGTACCAAGTACCACGGGGGTCGAAGTAGTGTCTCCTGTCCTACTGTTGATCATGCCAGCCGGCTCACCGTACATGGCCACTACGATTGTTTCTGGGCCGGTTCCTCGGTAGTTTGCGACATTAGCAGTAGCAAAACCAACATCCTGGTAATCACCATCTAAAATATTGGCACGATGCTCAGGGCTATGCATCCAAGCGGTCATCACTTGATCGCTGCTGCCAAAACCATAGGCTAAGTTTTCGCCAGCCGCCTCATATTGATACCCTGCTGTTTGGATAAAACTCCATGGCTGTTTACCGTCTGGAGTGACATGATTCCAATAGTCGCGCTGAGCCATGTCGTTAGCTTTCGCCTGCGCAGCGACAGTCAACTGTGCGCTCATTTGCAGGGCTGCTTCATGCTGTGAGGTGCGTTCTCCGTTTGTTTGAGCGAGTAACACCTGGGGGCTGATGCCAGTAGCATAGCCCAGCACACTATGGTGTGCGTGTCCTATCCAACTATTAAGGAGGATACCTACACTTAATATTGCAAAGACCGGTAAATAAGGCCAATAGGGTTTGGCGTAGTGCGACGATTGCCGGTGATGCTGACCAGTTCGTTTTTGGTGATTAACTGGCCTGCGTGGTGTTTTAGGCTTAGTGAGTGTCATGCTCGTTTTATGCTATTGCTTTAATACTAGCATAGCACATTGCGAGTTAACTGAAGCGGCATTGGTACAATGCCATAGCGGCTGCTTGCACTACATTGAATGATTCTTTTTGCCCGAACATCGGTATTTCCAGGTGTATGTCACACAATCTCAGTACAGCAGGCTCAATACCTTCAACTTCGCGTCCAAGCAGTAGGGCCACCTTGGCGGACGGCCGATAGTCGGGCAGCTTAATACTATCAGTGGCTTGTTCCAGCGCTACCACAATGTACCCATCGGCATGGAGCCGTTCAATACAGTCTGTAATGGCACCTAGATGTTCCCATGGCACCATATTTTCTGCACCAAGCGCGGTCTTACTAATCTGTGCTGTTAGTTTTTGAGCGATGTGGGGCAGCCGTGGATCGTTTGCCGACAGCGCTGGGTAAGGTGTATAGCCGGTTAGATACACTTTATTTACGCCTAAACCTTCACAGGTGCGTAGTAAAGACCCTACATTATGCGTGCTCCGTATATCATGGGCAATAACTACTATGTCTCTCTGAACCATTCCTTTAGTGTAGCAATATATAGTAGCGAAAAATAACGCTTGTGATTACAATAAGAGTTATGTCACAGGATGCCCGTCGCGACGAAGAAGTCGCTACTGAACGTCGTGCCCAGATACTTCGGGTAAAGTATCTTAATACAGCACACATGGCTGAGAAGCCGCTTTTTAAGGATATCTTGACGACCGAAGAGATGTATAGGCTACGGGTGATCCCTATCAATGCAGACCGCAGCAACATACTGTTTGGCGTAACTACGACGACTTCCCAACAGACCATGGATGAGCTGATGCGAAGCTTTACCGATCAGCGGATTGCCTTCACGCTCATTTCAGATGCCGGCTATCGTGAATATATGACGCTGTATGACCCGCCCAAGCAAGTTGTCTATCAAGATATCGCTGTTAATAATGCCGGTAGTGAAGAATTAGTTAAGCAGGTTTCTGAAACGTTAAAACAAGTTCGAGCGGCCGACATGCTGGCTTATTTAGTAAGCCAGGCTCATCGTCTAAATGCCAGTGATATCCACGCTGAAACGCAGACCACAGACGCACGGGTGCGTTTTCGTATAGATGGCGTATTGCACCCTATCGCCATGCTTGATCTGGCTACGTATCGCATGCTTATGAGCGCTATAGCCAGTGCTGGCAATGTGTCCACCTCAGCGGATCAAGCGCAGCAGGGACATATTAGCCAAAAAACAACCATGGCTGACGGCACAGAAGTTGATGTTAATGTACGTCTAGAAACGGTGCCAACCATTAATGGCATGGACGTAGTTATGCGCTTGTTCAATATGGACGCCGCTAAATATAATCTGGACCGACTTGATTTAAGTGCAGAGCAGCGTGGTGTTCTTGATGACATTATTGCTAAGCCAAGCGGTTTGGTGATGGTGGTAGGTCCCACAGGCTCGGGAAAGACCACGACGCTGTACTCCATTCTTAACTCACTAAACAGCGATGAGCGCAAGATCATCACCATTGAAGATCCGGTGGAGTATCAGTTCCAGGGTATTACACAGATCCCGGTGCGCAGCAGCGAGCATGGTGAAGATGCAAAATTTGCCGACAAGCTACGAGCTACACTTCGACTTGACCCTGACATCGTTATGGTGGGCGAGATTCGTGATAACGATACCGCCAAAACGGCGCTGCAAGCTTCGCTAACGGGGCATCTCGTATTGAGCACCTATCACGCCGGTTCAGCCGCAGAGGCGCTGACGCGGCTGATGGATATCATCGGGCAGAATCCATTATTTGTATCAGCAATTCGCTTAGTAATGGCACAGCGGCTTATTCGGCGGCTTGATGATGCCACCAAACAGCCATATACGCCCACAGAGGCTGAGGTTGCCAAAATCGCCGCAGTCATCGCCACCTTGCCTCAAGGAGTTGAGCGGCCTGATGTGCATAATTTGCGGCTGTTTAAGCCAGGTTCTTCGGCGGAGAATCCGTATGGCTATCAAGGACAGATCGCAATTCGCGAACAGTTCCGTATGACTGGCGAGATTCGGACCCTACTAGAGCAGCAAACGACAATTCTTTCTAGCCAGTCTATAGAGGCCGCCGCCATCGTTAGCGGCATGCGTACCATGCTGCAAGATGGTATTTTGCGTGTTTGTGCTGGCGAAACAACACTCGAAGAGGTTTACCGTGTAGTCGGGTAAACGTTTCTAAGTTGCCCCTTATCAAAAGAGTTGCTTTAAGGGGTGGAACAGCGTATAATCAGCACCTGACTATGGAATACATTAAGCAACTCAACCAATCGTTCAAGAAAGGCGCCGTAGTAGACGTGCGCTCTGGTGATACCGTAAAGGTGCACCAGAAAATTAAAGAAGGAAGCAAAGAGCGCGTACAGATCTTTCAGGGTTTAGTGATTCGCACTGACCGCAAAGACAGCCACACTAGCCGCATTACTGTCCGTCGTATTGCTAGCGGAGTTGGCGTGGAAAAAAGCTTTTTGCTGCACAGCCCACTTGTTCTTAAGGTGGAAGTTACCAAGCGCAGTAAGGTTCGCCGTAACTACTTAAGCTACATGCGCAAGCTCACTGGTAAGAGTGCTCGTTTGCAGAGCCTTGACTTTGATCGCCAGGCCGTCAATGACGTTCGCGATGTAGAAGCCGAAAAGGCCGAGGCCGAGGCCAAGGCTACAGCAGCTGCTGAGGCTGAAGCTAAAGCTGCCGAAAAAGCTGCCGAAGAAGCAAAGCTGGAAGCCAAGGCTGCGGCCGTACAAGCAGCACACGAAGAAGCTAATCAATAGACTACCTGTGACAGCTATAAACCTCCGGTAACCGCCGGAGGTTTTCTTTTGCTACAATGACATTATGATTACGCTAGGGATTGACGAAGTTGGCCGAGGTTGCTGGGCAGGTCCGCTGGTAGCTGGCGCCGTAATACTTCCCGAAAACTTGCCAGATAACCGAGTTTGGGAGGTCAGACCTCCCAAAGGTGGGAAGATAGAAGTGGTGTCTGCGAAGATCGTAGACAGTAAGAAGTTGTCAAAAAAGCAGCGAGAGCTCGCAGCTATGTGGATTCGTGCTAACGCCGTGGCGGTGGGGCTTGGCTGGGTGTGGCCTGTAGAGATAGACGAGCGAGGTCTGACATGGGCAGTTAAAACAGCTATGGAGCGAGCCGTAGCGCAAATTAATAAAGACTACGACGAACTTATTGTAGATGGTAATATCAATTACTTTGCAGATAACCCCAGAGCGCATGCCGTGATAAAGGCAGATGATAGTGTGCAGTCGGTAAGTGCTGCGAGCATTATTGCCAAGGTTGCCCGCGATACGTATATGGCTGAACTAGGCGAGAATTATGCTGGCTACGGTTTTGAGCGTCATGTTGGCTATGGCACGGCAGCACATAGTGCGGCACTTAAAACGTTAGGTATCAGTGATATTCATAGGCGAAGCTTCAAACCAATTCAGGCTCTTATGTTATGACAAATTATACTCATTTCACTGAGGAACTGATGTAACTTGGACGGTGTTCACGGGTTTTGTCCGCATTTCTTAACTAAAGAACTGCTGAACAGAAGCTAAGTCACGCTCTAACCAGCGTACACGAGTCTCAATTTCTTCAAAGCCAAGTTGGATGTTGCGCTTAAGGAGTAGTAGATCCTGCTTATCGTCGAACAGATCATGGAATTTTTGTTGGTATTCACGAGTGTTTACGCAGCTTGCGGCATAGCGTGGCAAGTAATCAAAACCTTTGTCATTTTTGAAGGTCTCTTCCAACCAGCTCCAGTTTTCTACCATCCATTCCCAGGTTGTAGCGCGGGTGTAGCGATTGCGCAGCAAGTAAACAAGCCAGTGGTCAACATCTTGCGGCTTGATTATCTTAGAATCCTTAAGTCGCAAGAGTAGTTGCTTGGCAAGTTCTGGGTCGCGGGTTGCGGTTAGGGCACTGCAAGCATCACTCTGTAGATCACTATTTTTTGTGGTATCGTGCAGATTGAGTAGAAAATCAAACGCTTCGCGGTCACCATTTTTGACAGGCACTATGAACACTAATGCACGTAGTTCTGCTGGTGGCTGCGTGTTAGCGTCCTTGTACGCCGCAAAGAGTTTTGTTGCTTTGTTAACGGTAGTAGTGTCTTCGGCATAAGTGCTTAGACCTAGTACTAAAGCGCGCAGTTTGGTATCGGCTACGGGTTCGTTTGCCTGTTCTTCCCAGCCCAACCGGGCAACTTGGGCGGCAACTAGTTTGCTTACAAAGAGCTTTATCTTAGCCTCAAGTGCCTCGTCAAGGTCAATAAAACGGCGTGCTTCGCCAATAATAAGCGCCATAATATCCCAGACCGGCTCGCTAGCTTCCTCAGTATAGGCGTCCAGCATGGTAAGCACGCTACTGAATGATTCGTACCCGGCGCGAGACATCATACTGCCACCGTTTAGAAGCATTAGTCGATCAGATTCGCCAAGCTGGCGCTTGCGCACCAAGTCTATAACTGCTTGTTTTTGAGCGTCAGTAGCATAGCGGACCAGATAGTGCCCACGACCCTCGGTGTTGAGGAGCAAAGGGGTGTCGCCTGTTAGAGTTAGCTCACGCTTGCGCCGATGTAGCTCATCTGGCTGGTCGCCGAGGTTAGTGAATAACGGAATAGGCCAGAGGCGTTCTAGGTCGGCTTTGGCGGAGCTGTCAAGGAAGTGTTGCTGTTCAATCGTGACACTGGAGCCATGTTGGGTGACACTTACCATCGGGAAACCATTACGAGTCAGCCAAGGGTCCATAAAGGCGCCCGCATCTTTACCGCTGGCCTCACTCAGACTTGCCCATAAGTCGGCACCAGTGGTATTGCCATACGCGTGTTTTTCAAAATAGTTCTTAAGTCCGCGTCTAAAAGCGTCTTCGCCGATGTAGCTCTTAAGCATGTACAGCAACCGGCCGCCTTTGGCATAGACAATGCTTGGGTCAAAAAGTGCGCTAATCTCATCCGGGTGGTGGACTGCGGTACGGACCGCTTGTACGCCGACGACTGCATCACGACGCAAAGCGCTCAATGCTTCGGCGGCTACAAAAGTGGTCCATACGTGCCACTCTGGGAACATAGCATCGATCGCTTGGTATTCCATCATGTTGGCAAAGCTTTCGTTTAGCCATAGGTCATCCCACCATTTCATAGTTACAAAGTTACCAAACCATTGATGACTAGTTTCGTGTGCAACGACTAGCGCAATTTGTTCACGGGTGCTTTGAGCGGTCTCGTCTGGGTAAGCAAGCAATAGTCGTTCACGGTAAGTTACCAGGCCCCAGTTTTCCATGGCACCACTGCTGAAGTCGGGCAAAGCAACGTGATCGGCTTTGGCAAGTGGATACGGTACGCCAAAATAACCTTCAAAGAATTCAATACTACGCTTGGCTACATCAAGCGCAAAATCAAATGATGCTAATGGCTGCACGGGAGTTGCCCAGATACTTACTGTAGTACCACTTGCTGTTTCTGTGCTTTTACTGATCATTTCGCCGGTTACAAATGCAAGCAGGTAGCAGCTCATTTTAGGAGTTTGCTCGAAGGTAGTTACTAGTTTGCCTTCTTTTTCCTCTTGCATACGTACAGGAGTGTTGCTGAGCGCCGCCACACCAGGTCGGGTGACGAGTGTTAGGTCAAATGTGGCTTTTGCTTCAGGTTCATCGATACACGGGAATGCTTCACGGGCGTGGTGACTTTCGAATTGCGTGGCAAGCAATTGCTTGTCGATCTCGCCATCTTTAAAGAAGCATGGGTAAATACCAGTCATGCCAACAGTTATGGGAGCTTCAAATTCCATCTGTATCAGGTATTCCCCTGGGTAGGCCATTTCACTGGTGTGTAGCCGAACTTCGTTTAAACTGTCCTGATTATTGATCCTGCTAAGAGTAAGCTCTTGCGGATTGGCACGCTTGTCATATTTAGTAATACTGGCGTGAGTAATCGTAAGGCCGTTCTGATGAAAGGTAATTCGCTGAGCTGGCCGGCCTGTCTTTTTGCCACGTATGGCGACAGTACCAGAAAAGCGCATAGCATCTTCGTCAAGTCTAAAAACTATGTCGTAGCTTTGTGGTTGAAATTGAGTATAAAGTCGGGCAACTGATTTCATCCATCCAGTGTACCATGGGTTGTTTGTGTCTGGCTGTGCTTATTGTCAAGTTGACAGATGACTGGACTTTGCTATACTTATATCTGTTAGGTCGGCCAAGCAGGTCGACTTTTTTCGTACTAAGCCGGTGCTTTTATGGGTGTTGGCAATAAAGAAAGGAAATGACCATGGATTTGGATTTCAAACAATTGGCTGTCGCTATCCAGGCAATCGCTGATGAAAAAAACCTCCCCGAAACGGTTGTTAAAGAAGTAGTTGAACAGGCGCTAGCTGCAGCTTATCGTCGTGACTATGGTGAACGTGAGCAAGAAGTGCGGGTAGAAATGAACCTGCAGACTGGTGATGTTGACGCTTACGTTAACAAAGAAGTTGTTGAAGCGGTCGGTGAGCCAGCCTACGAACTAAGCCTTGCTCAAGCACAAGTTATGAAGAAAGACGCCCAGATTGGCGACTTTATAGAGGTTCACGAAGAAGTGAAAAGCTTTGGTCGTGTGGCTGCTCAAACTGCTAAGCAGGTCATTTTGCAGCGCCTGCGTGAAGCAGAACGCGAAGTTGTATTAGCTGAGTATGAGGACAAGATCGGTACGGTCATTACGGCAATGGTTAGCCGCGTAGAAGGTATGATTGTCCGCTTGGAGCTTGGTAAGGCCCAAGGCATTATGCCAAAGAGTGAACAGATTCAGGGTGAACGTTACTACCCTGGTCAACGCCTTAAAGTATTCTTGAAGGACGTTGAGCGTGGCCCACGTGGCCCACAGCTCGTAGTTAGTCGTGGTAACCGCGAATTCCTCGAATTCTTGTTCCGCGCCGAGGTGCCAGAAATGGAAAGTGGTGCTGTCGAGATTAAAAATGTTGCCCGCGAAGCTGGCGTGCGCAGCAAGGTTGCTGTTGCCAGTACAGTACCTGGTGTAGATCCTGTCGGTACATTTGTCGGTGGCCACGGTACTCGCGTGAATGCCGTCATGAACGAAATCGGCGAGCAAGAAAAGATTGACATCATTGTCTGGAAAGAGAATATTGCCGATTATATTGCTGAAGCACTTAGCCCTACTAAGGTTGTTCGTGTCCAGGTTGACGAAGCCGCTAAGCGTGCTAAGGTCATTGTACCCGAAGATCAACTGAGTATTGCCATTGGCCGTGGTGGCCAGAATGTACGCCTAGCTAGCAAGCTCGTTGAGTATGAACTTGATATTGAAGCCGAAAAGGCTACAGAGATAGAAGGTACTGTCGAGACAGTGGAACTGCCAAAGCAACCTAAGCTTAAGAAGAAAGAACAGCTAGAGTCTTCACTACTTGAAGCTATTGAAGAGCACGGGGAATAAGCTGTATGAGAGAATCTAGGTTCTCTCATGGCACGGGCAAAATCAAATAGCTTTTGCTCGGCCGCCCTCTCTTGAAAATGTAATTAAAAATGGCGGAATGAATCCGTCATTTTTAATACGTATATTTATGACAAGTTTGTTCAAACGATATGGGTTGGCACTCTTGACTGGCGAGTGCTAATAGCGCTATCATAGGTGTAGCGAAAACCACCTAAGACGTTCGCTAGATTGAGGGATCTTTATGCAACCAAACACCCCCGACTACCAAGAATTTTCCAACTTCCTGACCGATAATGCACGCGCATCTCTGGCACATGCCGGTACTATTGCTCGTGGCCTTGGTAATGCTTATATAGGTACTGAGCACCTGCTGCTCGGTCTGCTTGCTCAGGACACCTCAATGGGCGCCAAACTACTAGAAGGCGCCGGTGTAACACTCGAGAAAGCGCGGGTAGCTCTGAAGCTGACACCGAAAACACTCGTTGTTAATATGGGTGCCAAGGGCTATAGCGAAACTGCTAAATTAACACTAAAAATGGCCTACGATGTTGCTCAAGATTATAATCAAGATTTTTGCGGCACTGAGCATATTTTGTACAGCATCTTAAATCAAAAAAATGCTCGGGCGACTATTTTGCTGCGCGATATGAGCATTGATACCGACCGGCTTATGAGCGAGCTCGAGAATTTCTTGAATCGTCAACAGTACGATGATAACGAAAATGGTGCCGAAGTAGGTGGGCGTCGTAGTCGAAAAGGCACTAAGAAGACCACGCTTGATAGCTTCGGCACTGATCTGACTATGCAGGCTCGCAGCGGCAAGCTCGACCCAGTAGTTGGCCGCGAAAACCAGATTAAACGCATGATTACTATCCTAAATCGTCGCACCAAGAATAATCCAGTGCTAATTGGCGAGCCTGGCGTTGGTAAAACTGCCATTGTTGAAGGTCTTGCGCAGCGTATTGTTGCCGAAGATGTGCCCGATAGTTTGCTTGATAAGCGCATTGTGATGCTAGACCTGGCGGGAATGATTGCCGGTACAAAATATCGTGGCGAGTTTGAAGAACGGCTCAAGAAAGTAATGCAGGAGCTTGAAGACGACAAAAAAACAATCGTCTTTATTGATGAGCTACATTTGATTGTAGGCGCTGGCGCGGCCGAAGGTGCAATGGATGCGGGCAATATCTTAAAGCCGGCTCTCGCCCGCGGTAAAATTCAGGTAATTGGCGCTACTACTACAGCTGAATATACTAAGCATATTGAAAAGGATGCTGCTCTGGAGCGCCGGTTTCAGCCTATTCAGGTACCCGAAGCTACCGCCCCTGAAACATTATCGATACTGAAGGGTCTTCGTAAGCATTACGAAGCATTCCACGGTGTAACAATTAGCGATGAAGTACTTGAGGATACCGTGAACTTAGCGAAGCGCTATATAAATGATCGTTTTATGCCCGATAAGGCAATCGACCTTCTTGATGAAACCTCGGCGCATCTGCGGGTACTTAAGGGGAAGACTAGCCCCGAAGTTCGCAAACTACAAAAAGAACTTAAGCTGGTTAATGCTCGTATTGACGAAGCGGTTGATAACGAGGACTATGAGCGTGCAGCGCGCAGTAAAACTCGTGCCTCGCAAATTAACGAAGAGCTCGAGGGTTTACTTAAGGACGGCAAACAGGCTAAGCGGCTACACGTTACTAGTGACGATGTGGCTGAGGTAGTTGCGCGCATTACTGGTGTGCCGGTAAAAAAGGTTATTAAAAGCGAAGCTAAGTATTTGCTGGCTCTAGAAAAGAACATCGGTAAGCACGTTATCGGACAAGAAGAAGCTGTGGAAGTCGTTAGTCGTGCTATTCGTCGCAATCGTAGTGGTATTGGTGCGGCTAATCGGCCGATCGGCTCATTTATATTCCTGGGTCCAACCGGTGTTGGTAAAACAGAGCTAGCTCGGGTTTTAGCCCACGAATTCTTTGGTAGCGAGAGTGCACTTGTTAAGATTGATATGTCTGAATTTGGCGAACATCATACTGTGTCACGTCTGGTTGGCGCCCCGGCTGGCTACGTTGGGTATGATGAGGGTGGTCAGCTAACCGATAAGATTCGCCGTCAACCGTATAGTCTGGTGCTGTTTGATGAAATTGAAAAAGCCCACCCAGATGTCTTTAATATGTTACTCCAGGTGCTGGAAGATGGGTATCTAACCGACGCTAAAGGTCGCCGAATAGATTTCACTAACACTATCGTGATTATGACGAGTAACATTGGCGCTGAGCGTTTACAAAAAGAATCAAGCTTTGGCTTTCATGCTGATCGTCCGAAAGATCTCGATGATCTGGACGCTATGCATGAAGCTAATCGCGATAATGTGCTTGATCGGCTGAAGAAGGAAATGCGACCAGAGCTACTAAACCGCATAGATAAAATCGTGGTGTTCCGAGGTCTTACCAAAAAAGATATCTTTAGGATCATTGACCTGCAGGTGGACGAACTGAAAACACGGCTTCAGAAGCACGGGTTGAGTGTTTCGCTCAGCAAGGCGGCTAAAGAATATCTGCTTGAACATGGCTATGATCCAAAAAATGGTGTTCGTCCATTACGTCGACTCATTCAGGATACTATTGAAGATCAGATGGCGGTAGAGTTGCTGGACCAGCACTATCAAAAGGGTGATATTGTGCAGGTAAATGCTGCGCGCGGCGAACTCACGTACACCACTACTACCGAGTAAAGTGTTCTGACCAGTAGCTCCGTATGTTCTGGTACACTATAGCTACAATGAGAAAATCAACTGTACTTTTAATGGTGCTACTGGCCGTAAGTGGCGGGTTACTAGTAGAGCACCAGGCAGTCCTTGATTGGTGGCACTTGCGCGGTTATCAAGCATCCAGCGCAATTTCACAGTTGGCGGTTAACGACACCATGACGCCTGAAGCACAGCATTTGCTGTATGTGAACCATCCGGCTATTATGTCAGGCACTGATTTCACTAGCCATTGCCCAAATGGTGGCGAAAAAACCGTCGTGCTAGGTTGTTATATTGGCAATGATCGGGGTATCTATATCTATTCCGTCAGTGACTCACGGTTAAGCGGTGTTGAACAGGTGACTGCAGCTCATGAGATGCTACATGCCGCTTATCGTCGCTTATCAAGTGGTGAACGTAACAAAGTAGATGCCATGCTACTGGACTACTACCAGCACGGGCTAGCCGACCAACGTATCAAGGACACGCTTGCAGCCTACAAAACTTCAGAGCCTAATGATGTTTTGAATGAAATGCATTCTATCTTTGGTACTGAGGTAGTAAAGTTGCCGGCAACGCTCGAAACATACTATAAGCAATATTTCACTGATCGCCAGAAAGTCGCTGCGTACACCGCTAGTTATCAGGGCGAATTTACTACTCGCCGGTCGCAAGTAGCGGCATACGATGCGCAACTTAAAAGCCTAAAGCAGCAAATCGACACTAGTGAAGCAGCTCTGGCTGCTCAAAGTTCGGACTTAAGTCTAGAGCGAGCTTCATTGCAAGGCAGCACTAGTAGTGCGCAAGTCACGGTATTCAATCAGAAGGTTGTAAGCTATAACAGCTTGCTCGTAAACACTAAAGATCTGATAAGCCAGTATAATGACATAGTAGCGAGGCGCAATACAGTAGCCCTAGAAGAGCAGCAATTGCAACAGGAACTTTCGGCAAGTCCGCTCAGCGCTAGTCATTAGGAGTTTTGAAATTATGGCACGGTCAACAATTAAATATGTATGCAACAACTGCGGCGCCCAATACAGTTCGTGGGCAGGCCGCTGTGCTCAATGTGGTGAATGGAATACAATTGCCGAAGAAGTCCAATTGGTCACTACCGCTACAGGCGTAGGGCTTAATAAGAAGGCTGGAGTCGGCGCGGCACTTAAGCCGCAAGCGGTAAGCAAATCGGCCGCCAAAAACGATAGTCGTTTAGCTACCGGAATCACTGATGTAGATATGGTGCTCGGTGGGGGTATTGTGGCTGGTAGTGTGAATTTAATTGCCGGTCAGCCGGGTATTGGGAAAAGTACATTACTAATGCAGCTTGCGAGCCAGGTGGCACAGCAGCATGCAGTGTTGTATGTGAGCGGCGAAGAGTCAGAACATCAGGTTGGCATGCGTGCTCAGCGGCTTGGCGTAGCCGGTGTGGAGCGCTTACAGTTGGCGACTAGTAACGTCGCGGAAGACATAGCGGCCACGATTGCTAACAGCGCCTATGATTTTGTGGTAGTTGATTCTATACAGACAATGACTGTGCAAGCTGTAGCAGCTGCGCCAGGTAGTGTCTCGCAAATTACCAACAGTACAGCAGTGCTAGTTGCTGCCGCCAAGGCTAGCAACACAGCCATGTTCGTAGTTGGACATGTAACTAAAGAGGGAAGTATTGCTGGGCCTAAGGTACTTGAGCATATTGTGGACGTCGTGCTCCAACTAGAAGGTGATGCGTATGGCGGCTTTAAGGTTTTGCGTGCTACCAAAAATCGATTTGGCCCAACCAGTGAAGCTGCAATACTTGAGATGGATGAGCGTGGGTTGCATCCTGTTGAAAACCCTAGTCAAGCACTTCTGGCCGAGCGACAAATAAGTGATGGCTCAGTGGTACTAGCGACCCTTGAAGGTACTCGGCCACTTTTGGTAGAAGTGCAAGCACTTGTTAATAAAACGTCCTATGGTTATCCAAAACGCGCAGCTAGTGGCATAGATCTCAACCGGGTTAACTTATTAGTTGCCATGTTGGAACGTCGCACTAAGCTTAATTTGGCCGAGCAAGATATCTACATCAATATCGTAGGCGGTATACGCTTAAACGACCCTGCAGCCGACTTGGCAATCTGTATGGCTATTGGATCAGCGGCCAAAGGTTTGCAACTTAAGCAGAATGCAGTTGTATTTGGCGAAGTTGGGTTGAGCGGTGAAGTACGCCACGCACCGTTTATAGACAAGCGTGTAGCTGAGGCTAAAAAGCTTGGGTTTGAAGTAGTGATTGGCCCAAAGGAGCGAGGAGTTAAGTCTAGTAAGCTATCACTTTTACACCCTGTGCCAGATGTTCGCACCGCACTCAATGACTTTCTAGAGAAGTGATCTGCTGTCTCGGACTTTGTGTGACTAGGTGACTACTTTGTACGCTCTGCCATTGCAACAAGCTCTATAAAACGAATACTAGAGCCATCTTTAATGTAATGGCTCTAGTATTTTGTGCTGAGCTACAATTATTTGCGGTGTTTAATAGTGAACCCCGCAAGGATGCCATTGGTGTCACCATCGCCACTAGTGTTGGTCTGCTTGCGATAGGAGGTAGTGGTGCCAGAAGTAACTGTGACTGCTTGTGTATCGGTGCCGGAATAGAGCAAGCTATCACTCACCTGGGCTTCTAGTTGTATGCTGCCGCTACTGCCGCTCGGTGGAGTAAAGGTGAGCGGATAGTCGTTTGTTTCGTCAACTTCTTGAGTTGCAACCGTCTGGCCGTTGACAATCAAGGTCAAGGTGCCTGGGTATTGTGGGTAATTACTATCGGTAAGCAGGTGACTGCCGGCGTCAACGTGCACCAATACCTGACAGCTCGTTGCAGGGCACGTAAGCGTCGCACCGCTTCCTGTTGATACGCCATTGACAGCGGTGATTTGAACATCTGGGGAAGTGCTTTTACAATCGTGTACGTTATCCTGTGCGCTAGCAGCGCTGCTGCTATTAGTACTGGCAGTCGAACTTATGTTTGGGGTGCCGCCCGCGTAGATATCGACATTCCATTGTCCACTATTGCTAGAGCCAGTTTGACGTGCTAGCTGTGGTGTACAGCTAGTGGCTAAGAGCCCAGAGACTTTGTCTGTTGCTTGTGAGTTGTTACTCCCGCTACTCTTGCCGCCCACGTACCAGGATGGATAGAGATCAGTGCTAGGCGGAGTGGCTTCATTCTTGAATGGTACGTTTGAATGGGAAGCTGACAATACTTTAATGTCGCTGGGCTGCGTCCAGTTCACAGGCTTTACATTACCAAGGCTGTCTATAGCACCTTGCATAAATTGCTTCATGATGGGATCGGTGACATTTTCTGGAGTCCCGTTAAAGGGGGTCGTACCATCGTAGTTACCAATCCATACGCCAGCAGTATATTTCGTGTTCCAGCTCATCATCATACCGTTTATATCCTGGTTGGTACCAGTCTTGATGGCGTTGTCCCAGCCTTTGTAGCGGTGGAATCGATATCCTTGGCTGCTACAGCTAGTAGCAGTACTAGGGCAGCTCCCGCCGTAGAGCGCAAGATAAGAGGCGCCCGGGTCAGCGGCCATGTTGTTAACTATGTACGCCGAGTCTGCCTTAAGGACTTGCTTGGGCTTTGGTTTTGCTGGTAATGAAAGTGCTTTGCCGCTGGCATCACTAACCTTTAGGATGAAGGTGGGTTGGACCACTTGGCCCATACGAGCGAGCGTTGCAATACCATTAACGTGGTTAGTGAGCGTAGTATATGCTTCGTTGCCGATGCCTGCAGCCGCGCCACATGGAGTTACATCATTGGCCTGGGCCATTAAAATGTTCCTTCCTTCTTGCTGTAGCTTAATTGGATCATAACATTTGTACCCATCTGGCGTTCCCATCATAGCGTTGATGCTAGACATAGTGTTATTGATAGAGGCGCGTCGCCAATTGCCAGCATCAGCAGCAGTAGAGGTGTCTTGAGGGTTGGTTGACGTGAATGCCTTAACTGCTGGTATGTTGAGCGAGTTGCCAAGAGCATAGCGAATGGTAACTGTTTGGTAGTTGCTGCGAGTATCGTCGAATAGACAGTTACCTGGATTCTTATCCTCTGGCTTGTTGGGATTCGTACAAGGGTAACCGGGTAGTGGTGCCTTGTTGTCGGTGAACGCACTACCGCCGCCAACGTTGTTATTGTCATTTATGAGTGTCGCGTACGAGTATGGCTTAATGCTGGACCCGGGTGATATGGGTGCATCATTGGCATAATTAAGCTGTTGCGTTGTAAAGTCCATGCCCCCAACAAGGGCCACGATTTGTCCGGTAGCATTATCTTCTGCTACAAAGGCAGCATCGTCGGCGCGGTCTTTATGAAGGATTTTGGCGTTGTCATTTAGAGATTTGTTGGCTAAATTTTCGAGGCCGACATCAATAGTTGTAGTAACGCGCCAGCCACCGTTTTTAATAACTGATGCAGGAAAATCTTTATTGAGCTCTTTTTTTGCCGCCTGTACGGCATATGCAAAGCCGGGTTTCATGCCTGCAAAGTGGTTTGCAGGCAGCGGCTGTATTTGCCCAATAACGTCCTCTGCCTTTGCGGTTGCTGCTTGGGCTTCAGTTATGTAACCTTGCTTAGCCATAAGCCCAAGCACATATTGCTGTCGGGCAATTACATCGGTCTGATCAAAGAAGTCCTCGGTAATGAGAGGGTTAAATCTAGGGCTTGCGTAAGGTGAATAGGTACCTGGCTGTTTAGGTATTGATGCCAAAAAAGCAGCCTGAGCAATATCTAGCTTACTTGCATCTGTATGGAAATAATCTTGTGCAGCAGCTTCAACGCCATAATCATGACCGCTGTATGGTGCCATGTTGAGGTAAGCAGTTAGAATATCATCTTTACTGTATTCACGTTCTAGTTCTACGGCTAAGATAAGCTCTTTTACCTTGCGGCTGACTGTATGGTCGCTGGTCCAGCCCTCGTTTAGTTTCACTAGCTGCTGTGTAATAGTGGAGCCACCTTGTGTGCTGCCACCTTTTAAGTTGTTAACAGCTGCTCGGGTGATACCCTTAACGTTGAAAGCGCCTTCGTGATAGAAGTCTTTATCTTCTATAGCGATAGTGGCGTCTTTCATGTAAGAAGAAATGTCTTTGCTAGCTACTGGTACGCGTTTGAATTCGTCATAGTCTTGAAAGAGAAGTACCGTATTGGTACGGTCATAATAGGCGATACTTCCACCTGAGTTCCCGCCGTTGTTGATGTCGTGAATTTTAGGTAGGTCCTTACGGAAGTAAGCAAACAGGCCGACAATCAACAAGAAGCCAATCACAAAACTGATGCCAGCAATTTTAAGGGCCATAATGCCGCCCTCGCGGCTAAACCAGTATTTATACAGGCGCTTGGGGTGCATGCGGTAGAGTAAGCGCTTCCAGGGTTCCTTCGGCAACGTGCTTAAATACGCTGCTTTGCGCTGTGCACGCGCCTCACGGCTAGCGCGCATACGTTCGCCAAGATTACGGTTTATCTTTATAGTTTTGCCGCTCTTAGTGGTGTAGGTGTTTTTTGTAGACTGGCGCCGCTGACGCTGTTTCGTATTACTCATGCTTCGTCTTGGTCTCAATTAAAACTCACGATTTATACCATTAAAGTATAGCAAAGTTTCCGAAAAACAAGCGTGATGTTTTAGCATCGTCTCCAGGTCCTATAAAGGGGAGGTGCCTGAGGCATTTAGTGGATCGACGGGTTTGTGTATCAGTGATAGATATGACATCATAATATATATGGTCATAGCCTTACCCGTTAACGCGCTGTATACACATTCCTATTTAGGTTAGTTTCTCTTTTTATACAAACGGTAAACGGTATACTACTATATGAATATGACACTTTCTGAAGAACTCACTTGGCGTGGTTTTGTAAATCAGACCACCTTTAAAGATTTAAGTGCGCTCGATGGCGAGCCAATCGCATTTTACTTTGGTGTTGATCCTAGCGCTGATAGCATGCAAATCGGCAATCTGGCAGCTGCTATGATGGTCCGCCATTTTATTAATCATGGACATAAGGCCTTCTTGTTGGTCGGCGGCGCTACCGGTATGATTGGTGACCCGGATGGCAAAAAACAGGAGCGTGATTTGCAGTCGCTCGACGCTATCGCACATAACAAAGCGGCAATTGCCGAGCAGTATCGAACAGTGTTCGCTGGGCAAGACTTTACGTTAGTTGATAATTACGATTGGTTTAAAGAAATTGGCTACCTGGAGTTTTTGCGTGAAGTCGGTAAGCACGTGCCTATGCGCCAGATGTTAGGCCGTGATTTTGTACAGAGTCGGCTTGGTGAGGATGGTGCTGGCATCAGCTATGCAGAGTTTAGTTACTCTTTAATCCAGGGCTACGACTTCCTGCACTTATTCCGTGAACACGGTGTTAGCTTACAAGTGTGCGGCGCTGATCAATGGGGTAATAGTGTTACTGGTGTTGATTTGATTCGCCGTATCACAGGAGCCGAAGCCAATGTCTATTCGGTACCACTCGTTGTAAACAAGACGACTGGTATTAAATTTGGCAAGAGCGAAGCAGGCGCAATTTGGCTTGATCCAGCAAAAACCACGCCAACGCAGTTCTATCAATTCTGGATTAACTGCGATGACGCTGGCGTAGAAGACTATCTGAAAATCTATACATTGCTTGATAGGAAAGAACTTGAATCAGTTATGGTACAACATCGTGGCAACCCTAAAGCACGTATTGCACAGATAACGTTGGCACGAGAGGTTACGAAACTAGTACACGGCAATGATGAGATGATGTATGCCGAGTCTGTTACGGACTATTTGACAGGTAAGTCTCCCATAGGCGAGGCCTATGCGGCGCTTGACGAAATACGAAAACAGATTCCAGCCGTTCAAGTGCAAAAAGATGGTTCAATTATCGAAGTACTTGTCGAGGCAAACTTGGCCGCTTCCAACACCGAAGCCCGTCGCTTCATTAAAGAAAACGCCATCAGCATAAACGGCCAAAAGGTACAGCGCGAAACCTTCGAAGCTGGCGATTTTCAGAATGGCCGTTTACTACTACGTCGCGGCAAAGCATTCAAGGACTCAGCACTGGTTGAGCTAAAGGGTTGAAACGCGCGATGCGTAAAACTGCCGGTACGCTACTAGGCAAAACGGTCGCGAAGGCTGTGCGTTTGCGCGGCAAAAGTGGCGGTCAGGCACTACCAGGGCTGGTTGTAGAAACCGTAATTCCTGGGTATTTAGGGGCCATGCTTCGTCAATTACCTGATGGAGTTGCAATTATTACTGGCACTAATGGCAAGACCACTACTACCAAGATGGTCGTTGAATTACTACGTGCAAATGGCAAACGGGTGCTCACTAATGCTACAGGTAGCAATCTAACCCGAGGTATCATAAGCAGCGTAAGTCAGCAGGCCACTAAATCTGGGCGCCTGCCATTTGATATTGCCGTGTTTGAGCTGGATGAGGCCTATGCATCGCAGTTTACACGCGTGTTTAAACCACGCTTTGTGCTTGGGCTCAATGCTAGTCGAGACCAGTTAGATAGATTCGGTGAAGTAGATATGGTGGCAAAACTAATCGGTGACACCATGGTATCGGCTACTGAGGCTATTATAACCAACGCTGACGACAGACGCTTGAGTACTATTGCCGGCGGCTCTACTACGTCGGTAGTATACTTTGGTGTTGCGCCAGAGCTATTAAGATATTTTCCACGTGATGACGAATTGGTGGCGGTTGATGCTCCGGCAGCAGCGCCCCATGCTACGCATGTACCGTTAAGTGTAGAGTTGGTAGGTTTCAATGGGACTGAGGCAACATACAGTATTGATAAGCGACAGGTTACAACAAATCTACAAGTAACGGGACAACATAATTTTCAAAACGCTGCAGGCGCCCTTGCGCTAGCGAAATCTATATTGCCTAGTGTCGATCCTGTACAGCTGGCTAAAGGTCTCGCAAAAGTAAGGCCCGCATTCGGCCGTGGTCAGGCATTTACTCTTAAAAATGGGTCGACTCTGCAGCTTAATTTAGTAAAAAACCCCGCTAGCTTTCGCCAAGGACTAGCGTCTTATGTGCGACCGGGCGCAGTGGTAATGGTGGCTATAAACGACAAGATTGCTGATGGTCGTGATATGTCGTGGCTGTGGGATGTCGACTTCGCTACCTTACAAGATGCTCCGGTAGCGTTTGTGACGGGTAGCAGGGCTGCCGATATGGCCTTGCGGCTGCAATACGATGACGTTATTGTAGGTACAATCGAGCTAGACTTGGAACGATCATTACATACATTCTGCCAAATGCCTGACAATAAAGTAATTTTTGCTACCTACACGGCAATGCTCAAGCTCCATGCGACACTCGAAAAACAGGCAGGTAAGACGTTATGACAAAACTACACATTGTGCATATCTATCCAAACGAGATGAATACCTATGGTGATCGGGGGAATTTGCTAACACTTAAGCGCCGCGCTGAGTGGCATGGGCTTCAGCCGGTGATTCATTACTATGATGTAGGCGGTACTTTCCCAAAGCAGGTTGATATTATGCTGGGCGGTGGCGGACAAGATTCGGCGCAAGGTGCCATTCAGGATGATATTTTGCGGATTGGCAACACAGTGCACCGATTGGTGAATGCCAGCGTGCCGATGTTGATGGTTTGCGGCACCTATCAGCTTTTCGGCAAGCGATTTATTACCAATGACGGCCAGGAAATTAAAGGTATTGAGGTGTTTGATGTCGAGACACTAGCTGGGCCTAAACGACTAGTGGGTAATATTGCTATTGAGACAGCAGATTTCGGTAGGCTATACGGGTTTGAAAATCACAGCGGCCGTACGGTACTGGGAGCTAGTCAGGCATCATTCGGTACAGTAGTTCGTGGAAATGGTAATAGCGGCGGCGATACAACTGAGGGCGCTCGTACGCGTAACGCCGTAGGTACCTATATGCATGGCCCCCTGCTACCAAACAATCCGAAATTAGCCGACGGACTTATCAAACTAGCGCTGGAGCGTATGGGTTCCACGATTACACTCCGGCCAATTGATGATAGTTTTGCGGTATTGTCTCGCAAGTCAGCGGCTGCACGAAAGTACTAAACGGCGTAGAGACTGTCGTAGTTTTGTGCAATTACTTCAGCTACGACCCAAATGGCCGCTATACTAGTGCTGATGGAGTTATCAAGTCCGATTACGGCCGTAAAAGGGGTAGGGGAAGAGTTAGCTAAAAAGCTAGCGGCGTTAGGCGTAGAGACCGTTGGGCAATTGATTGATTATCTACCTCGTCGCTATGAAGATTACTCAGAGGTAGTAGCTATTCGTGACACTCGTCCAGGCCCTATTACGGTACGGGCAGCGGTGCAGCAGGCGAATGGACGCTATGTGCGGCGAGGCATGCACATTACCGAAGCAGTTGTTAGTGACGGCGCGGACAGCCTTAGGGTTGTCTGGTTTAATCAGCCCTACCGCGCTAAGGCGTTAAAAAATGGAGCAGAGTATTACTTTTCCGGCCTATTTGAGCTGAGTCATCAGCGAATGCAGCTAACAAACCCTAGTGCAGAGCTGGTGGGTGATTTTACGGTCAATACTGCTAGGATTGTGCCCGTATATCGCGAGACCAAGGGCATCACTAGCAAACAAATTCGCAAGATCGTCAGTAATTGTCGCAGTCTAGTACGTTCGCTACCGGAAACACTACCAGCTTGGCTGGTGAGTGAACAGGAGCTATTAAGCCGGGCAGAGGCGGTGCTAGCTATGCACTTTCCCATTGATGGTGCGCAGCTAGCCGAAGCTAAGCGACGACTAGGCTTTGAAGAAGTATTTGAGCTAAGTCTTGCAAGCCTGCTCAATAAACAAGAACTAGCTGCCGACGAATCCGTAAGCATAGCCTTTGAAGAGCAACTAGCCAAAGATTTCGTAAAACATCTGCCGTTTACACTTACTGACGCACAGCGCAAAGCCGTGTGGCAAGCGTATAAAGATATGGAAGCCAAGCATCCTATGAACCGGCTAGTAGAAGGTGATGTGGGCTCTGGTAAAACCGTGGTAGCAACTATGGCTGCGCTTATGGCGTTGCGCCAAGGCTACCAAGTGGCACTAATGGCGCCCACAGAATTGCTTGCTCGACAGCATGCTGAAACTATCTATAAGCTCCTTGAGCCCCTCGGTATGGCTAGTGAGCTGACATTATTGGTAGGTGCCCTCTCTAGTGCGCAAAAAAAGCAAGCGCATGCGGCGATTGCAAGCGGCATAGGACGCTTCATTGTTGGCACGCAAGCCTTAATTCAGGAAAAAGTAGATATGCATAGGCTGGGGCTGATTATTATTGATGAGCAACACCGTTTTGGCGTTGAGCAGCGCAAGCAGCTTATGGCGAAAGCGGGGCACATGCCACACCTACTGTCGCTAACAGCGACACCAATTCCACGCTCTTTGGCATTAACGCTGTACGGCGAGCTGGATATATCCGTATTAGATGCCAAACCAGCTGGTCGCCAGTTGATTCACACTGAAATTATCTCACCAAATTCGGTTGAGCCGGTGTACGACGATATCCGAAAAGATCTAGGCAAGGGCCGCCAAATGTTTGTGGTATGTCCGCTTATCGCCGAATCTGACACGCTTGAGGCACGCTCAGCTGAGAAGATCTATGAGCAATTCAGGACAAAAGAGTTTAAAAATTACCGGGTTGGTTTGCTGCACGGGAAAATGAAGGCCGAAGATAAAAACGCTATTATGCAACAATTTGTAATGCGTGAGCTAGATATTCTCGTCTCAACGACGGTCATTGAAGTAGGCGTAGACGTGCCAAATGCCAGTGTAATGATGATTCAAAGCGCCGAGCGGTTCGGCCTGGCACAGCTACACCAGCTGCGTGGTCGGGTAGGGCGTGGTGGCCACAAAGCGTATTGCTATCTGATGATGAGCGATTCCTCGGCGCCATCAAAGCGCCTACGGGCCCTGGAGAGCAGCCAAGACGGGTTTAAATTGGCTGAGTTAGATCTAGAATTGCGAGGTCCCGGGGCAATTTACGGACAAATGCAGCATGGTGCACTAGACCTACGCGTGGCAAAGTTGACCGATGTTGCACTAATAGCCGCGGCTCGTAAAGCGGCAACTGAGTTTATAGAAAAGGCTGAAGATTTGGTACACTATACAGAGTTGCACCGACGCGTAGCGCGTTTACGAGCGGTCACCAATTTGAATTGAAATTAGTAGCCTTGAATACTCAGTTACTCATTACGGCGCGGAGAGCTTGCTAGCATGTACTCTGGCACCCTCCTTCGTCCCAGTCGACAGTTTGACACCTGGTTTGGTGCGCATCAAAAAATTGATAGGGTAGCTCGTCGACACCTCGCTCGTTTGCTGCCCCGCAGCAGAAGCTTTCCAACACAAAAAAATATTATTCGATTTGAGGGTATTGACGGCCCAGATGGCATAAAGCTTAAAACACCTGCGCAAGGTGAGCTGTGGCATTTCATAGACCCTGATAATAAAGCCGATCGCCAACTCCTCAAGGTCCTCGAATACAACTACCAAGAACTAGTCGCAGCGCTAAAGGGTGGTAATCAAACAAGAGCGGCGTTTGAGGCTGCGTGGCTAGCACATGGTATTGTTGATGGACTTACACCAGCGCACCATTATCCCTATGAAGACGAGCTTATCCGCCTACGTGGTGAGGGAATAGAAACGCGAGTAACCCCTAAGGACAAGCTGTTAATCCCAGGTAGTACGCTGCCTGAAAGGGTGAGTAAGAACTGGCAAGTATGGGGCGACAAAGGGCTCATTACCACTCACTTTGCTTTCGAATGGGGTGTTGCAGCCATGATTGCACCGCTCAGGTTTAAGGGTGCCGTACCTACCGAATCAGAACTAGAGAATGCTATGGCTAACGGCCTAAGCGAAACATTTTTATCATACGCTAAAGCAATCGCAGCACTAAAAATGTATGATCAGTTTTATAAATCCGGCTGGACTCCCAAGCTTGCCAAGCAAATGCGGCGCGAGTTGCTACCTAGTATTATCAATATGGTAACCATTGCCTGGTATCTAGCGGCCCGGGAAGCCTACGGTAACGCATGAGAGTTATTTCCGGAAAACTTGGGGGTCGTAATTTTCTAAGCCCTAAAACGCACCGCACACACCCAATGAGCGATAAAATACGGGGCGCACTATTTAACGCTTTGGGCGATTTAAGCGGTCTTGTTGTGTTAGATGCTTTTGCTGGCAGCGGTGCTTGTAGTATTGAGGCTGTGAGCCGGGGTGCACGAGAGGTATTAGCCATAGATATCGACCCTGAAGCAGTTAAGACTGTGGCCGAAAACGTTCGGTCGCTTGGTCTGGAAGATGTAATTACGGTGCGGCGCAAAAATATCAGCGGCTGGTCGCGAAATAATCAAACGATGCAATTTGATGTTGTGTTAGCAGATCCGCCCTACAACGATATACGGCCCGATGTGCTGGAACGGTTAGCAGTACATATTCGACCTGGAGGCTTATTTGTGCTCTCATGGCCAGGTAGTGAAGCCGTGCGAGAGTTTGCCGGGCTGGAAGTGATATCACATAAAACGTATGGTGATGCTCAGCTGGTTTTTTATAAGCATAAGCGCACTCGTCTAGGCAAGGCATGAAGCAAAAGCAAGAACCGTTTATGATTCACTTTGTGTGCCGAGGTAATACCTATCGCAGTCGAGTAGCCGCAGCCTATACGGCAACATTAATTGATGATCGTTTTCGGGTAAGCTCTAGCGGTATCGAAACCTACAATTCATCCATTAGGACTAGTGAGCTATACGCTCAAGCCATTGCACATGCACACAACCTGACATTTGGCATGGATGACCCTAAGACGCAGACAACTGACGACTTGCTGTCTGGAGCGGACGTGATTGTATTTCTTAATCAAGATGTGTACAGCGATGCGCTTACTCGCTATTCTTTCGACACTAGTAAAGCATTGGCGTGGGATATCGCTGATATTGAGCTATCTGTACGAACAGAAATATTGGCGAGTAAAAGTGAACCAGCACAGGTGCAAGCAACCGCTGCGACTTTTCAGCAAATCAAAGAACACTGTGATACGCTCTACGCTCAACTAACATAAGATCTTACTGTAGATTTTTCTCTCATAATTTCGTAAAATACTGATTGTCCATGCGGATGTGGTGGAATTGGTAGACACGTTAGTTTTAGGAGCTAATGCCGTAAGGTGTGCTGGTTCAAGTCCAGTCATCCGCACCAAATAAAAAAGACTAGATTTACTAGTCTTTTTTATTTTCGTAAAGCAGAAAATCAACCATCTGTGAAGCATGGAACGAATGGCTCGGTATCCACTCTGGTAATGTATGAGCTGCACCGTGCATAATCTCTAGTCTAAATGCGCTTGCGTTTTGTCTAAAACGCGCGATCAGCTCTTCGATTACACCCCATGGGATAACCGTGTCCATTGAGCCGATAGCAATGTATGCCCTGCCAGTAAAAGTGCGTGCATTTTCTAGTGCGTAAGAAGATCTCCAACTCTCTGGTTGCCTTAGGATGGCAGTAAAATCTTCGGTAAAGAAGACGCTCTCCGCATCACTGGCGTACACTGCCGGTTGCAAAAGACAGAGAGCCTCTATGCGTCCACCGAGCAATTCTGATACACGCAGCGCTGTGTGGCCACCCATGCTTGAACCCAGTAAGATAAGTGGTGTCTTTGGGTCGGTCCAATGATCAATAGCCGCTAGAGCATGTTTGGTGCGAAGTTCGAGGCTATTACTATGTAGGTTTCCGCCTGTCTTGCCGTGACCGATAAAATCAAGTGCCACCACTGATACGCCTTTTGCTAGAAAAAACTGACCAATGTCCACAAAACGTTCACTCGTAGATTGCCCCGCGCCGTGGAAGATTGCAACCGTCAGACCGTCCTCGCGAGGTATAGTAGCCTGCTGATACGAGCTATAGATGGAAGCCCCGTCTAATAACAATGCGTCAGTTTTCATAGGTGCCTCCAAACTAGTTAGTTTTACTACAGACCAGGGTAGTATATCAATAAACCGCCCAGGGTCTGAGTTAGCGCAAGTGCTATACTTAGTAACGTTATGTCCCATAAAGCTGTTTTTCTTGATCGCGATGGCACGCTAGATATTGGCACACCGACGTACGAGCGCGTAGATAGTCTTGATAAAATGCAGCTTCTGCCCAATACGTTAAAAGCCTTAGAACGGCTAGCCGCTCTAGACTACTTGGTTTTTGTGGTGACTAATCAAGCTGGTCTTGCGGAAGGGCTGATAGGCTGGGATGAATTTAACGCAATTCAAGGAAAGCTGATGAAGCTTATAGAACCAAGTGGCATTGCGATCGCGAAAACGTATGTTTGCCCACATGACGAAAACGACGATTGCGATTGTCGTAAGCCCAATCCAAAACTCTTATTGGATGCCGCACGTGAATATGATATTGATCTTGCCAACTCTTGGATGATTGGCGATAGGTCGTCTGATGTTATGACGGGCGTTAATGCTGGAGCTAAATCTATCCTGGTGCTTACCGGTGTGCCGACAGTGACATCCCAACAGGCCACTGCTGTTGTTCCGTCGTTACTCGAAGCAGTTGAGTATATCGCGGAACATTAGAATAAGAATAGGAGGAATATAATGCCCCAAGACATAACTTCAGAGAGTTCAATTAGCATTAATGCGCCCCAAGCGGCCATTTGGGAAATGCTAACTGATCCAAAGCTAGTAAAACAATGGTTTTTTGGCACCGACCTTTCAACAACCTGGGAAAAAGGAAGCCCGATTGTCTTTCGTGGCGAATGGCAGGGCAAGCCTTACGAAGATAAAGGTGAGATTACTGCCATAGAGCCCGGCAAAATGTTTGCGTATACACATTTTAGTTCTCGTACAGGCCTTGCTGATGTACCTGAAAATTATGAACAAGTCGCTTTTTATGTAAATTCCGGCACAGAAGGCACAGTGGTAACTGTAAAAGAAAGCAATCTCAAATCTATTGAACACCGCGATAATTCTTTGAAGATCTGGCAGATGATTCTGGGGAATCTAAAACAAACGGCCGAACAGCATGTTTAATATTTGACAGAAGTAGTATAATATTCCAGATATGTTTATCACTATTAGCCATCATGCACATAGATCGCCGGAGCTTGTCGGTTAGTTTGATAGCACTCTAAAAATTTCACAAACCGCCGCATGCTCCGGCGGTTTGTTTTTTATTGTCATAAATTTGGAGCATAGTATGAGTTTGGAATATATAACGCCTGGTGAAGCTTACGAGCTTGCTGGGCAACGATTGCGTGACGAGAGTTTACAAGAAAGAGCTGCGGCCTATCTAGGCCGCGTTTGGCCGATGGGGTTTGAGGAGATGGACGAGCCAACGGCAGTCTATGCGCCATACCTAGGAAAAGGTACTGAAACGGAGCTAAAGTTTTTGCGGCAAGCGGGTAGTGTTGGCTTTAAAACTACCGTGGCAACGTATGAGGAGGCCGAGTACGTTACAGCTAATCCGGGACTGGTCGATTGCTATCGCGCCCCATTGAAGCTGCCGAAGGGCCAGCAAGAGCGACGTTGGATTGTACCTGAAGCGGCGCGATCAGGGGCGGTTGGTAACACGCCTACGGTGTATGCGGACATGGCAGTTGCAAATTACTGGCGCGGACTACGCACGCCCGTACTTGAAGAAAATCGGTTGCCAATAGATGATATGGTAGTTGATTTCGGTAGTTGGTACGCCTATCAAGCTTCCAGGTTCGGCTGGGCTGGCGAGCGATCAAAGTCGCCTTTTTACTATAGGGCGGCTATGGCGCTCTATGCATCTGGTCGAGCAGTGCTGTTTGACACACCGCCTACTACATTTGCTGATCGCGTGATGGTGCCGGCATATACGGCGGTGGCAGATGCGCTTGGGGTCGGGCCACTTCTTACTAATACGCTAAATCCCGGCAAGCGTGACTGGACCGATATATCATTTTTGGACGAAAACCAGCTAGATCAATTACGCGCCAGTGGGCGAATAAAGGGCTAATATGTCAGAATCTGCTAGAGTAGATGCTATGAATACTTACCGCTTACAGCCAGGGGATGAGGTACGGGTTATTGCTCCTTCGGACAGCTGGAGAAAACATCGCACACAAGCGTATCAGCGGGCAAAGCTGCGTCTAGAGGAACTAGGGCTAAGGGTTACCTATGGGGCGCACCTCAAGAACCAGAGTCGATTTGGGACTGGGTTGGCTGCTGAACGGCTGGCAGACCTACATGATGCGTACCGTGATCCAAATGTACGCTTAGTTATTGCACTCCACGGGGGTTGGTCGGCCAACACACTACTGCGTGGTATCGACTGGGAACTCATAAGGGCTAACCCAAAGCCCCTAATGGGCTACTCCGACACAACGGTACTGATTAATGCATTGTACGCACAGACCGGAATGGTTAATTATCTAGGGCCGACTTTTTCGACACTTGGTTCAAGACACCTGCAAGATTATACGTTCGATAATTTCCGTGCAGTTGTTATGGGTGAAGCGCCGCTAATGCTACAGAGGAGTCGGGAGTGGCAGCGTGCCAGACGGGCCCCCTTAAGTAAGACTCGGCCGTGGCAAGTATTGCAGGAGGGTCAGGGCGAAGGTACGATAATCGGCGGTAACATGGGCACGTTCTATCTGTTGCAAGGTACGCCGTATCAGCCGATGTTTGATCACCCTTTTATTCTGGTGGCAGAGGATGACGATGAACCGGGGCGCTATAGCGCACGGGAGTTTGATCGGCGGCTAGAATCGCTTCTGCAGTTACCCGGTGTACGAGAACATATCCGTGGTCTTGTAATTGGACGGTTCCAGCCAAGTAGCCTGGTAACTATGCCCGATGTGCGACACATTGTATCTAAGATGGGTTTGCGGGGTATACCGGTGATAGCCGATGTTGATTTTGGCCATACCACACCGCTGTTAACACTGCCGATAGGTGGTAGGGCATTAGTGTCAGCACAAAAGAACCAGGCCAGCCTCAATCTGTTACAATGGTAAAAGGAAAAAATTATGAGCTTAAGTACCCAACCCTATAAAGGCGCTCGGGATTTTTACCCGGAAGATAAGCGTCTACAAAAATACATGTTTAGTAAGATGCGCGAAATTTGCGAGCGTTTTGGCTATGAAGAGTACGACGCACCAATTTTGGAACCCGTTGAGCTATATCTAGCTAAGAGTAACCAGGAAATGGTCAACGACGAGACGTATCTGTTTCAGGACCGTGGTGAGCGCACTGTGGTTATTCGCCCGGAGATGACGCCAACTGTTAGTCGTATGGTAGCTGCACGTCGACAGGAACTACCATATCCAATGCGTTTGTATAGCATTCCTAACCTATGGCGCTACGAACGTCCCCAGCGTGGGCGCCTCCGCGAGCACTGGCAGCTTAATGTCGATATATTCGGTGTTGATGGCGTGGCAGCTGATCATGAAATTATAGTAGTAGCAGATCAGATTCTAAAGAGTTATGGCGCTAAACACGGTATGTACACTATCTTGCTCAATAGTCGCACGCTCATGAATGAGTTATTTGGTAGTTATCTAGGGCTGGATGATACGCAGAAGAACACGCTTATTCGCCTGATTGATCGAATTAAGAAGATGGAATATGCCATCTTCACAGCGCAGGCAGATGCTATTTTGACACCGTCACAACGTGATGCTGGAAAACTGGACGTGCTGCTCGGCCTGCTAAAGGCGCAGAAACTAGAGGATTTGCCTAGCGATGTGCAGAATCACCCGTCGGTTCTACACTTGCGTGAGTTGATTGGCATGCTAGAAAGCTCCCGCGTGTCTAATTACCGGTTTGATATCACGCTAATGCGCGGCTTTGATTATTACACCGATATTGTATTTGAGGTGTTTGATAATCACCCTGACAATAATCGCAGTATGTTTGGTGGTGGCCGTTACAATGGTTTGGTAGGGTTATTTGGCGTTGAGCCAGTGGCCACGGCTGGATTTGGCATGGGCGATGTGACACTTCAGAATTTCCTAGAGAGTCACGGCCTGCTGCCGCAAGTGCACCCCGAAACTGATGCATATGTGGTGCTAGTGGGTGATAACGTATACGAAAAAGCCCAACGTGTGCTTGCCGAACTTCGTGAAATGGGAGTAAATCTGGCAGTTGATACTACAGGGCGCAAACTAGACAAGCAAATAAAAACGGCGGTTAAAAAAGGCTTGCGCTACGCAATCTTTATTGGTGAGGCTGAGCTATCTAGTGGGCAGTTCAAGCTACGCAACCTAGTAGATGGCAGCGAAGAGTCACATGGCTTGCAGCGGATCGTCAGTATCGTAAAAGACCGCCGCCGTATTGGTGATGCGCCGGTTGACACTGACGAAGAAGAGCTATGACCGCACCCAACCACGCGCTGACTGGCGCTGTGATTGGGCTAACAGTTACTAACCCGGCCCTAGCACTGCCGCTAGCTTTTTTGTCGCACTTTATGTGCGATGCCATACCTCACTACGACATGCCGGGCGAAGATGGGCCTAAGCGGTTCAAGTCCAAGCGGTTTGTCTATGAATTTTTAGTAGTCGGTGCTGGCCTATGTCTAGCAATAGTGCTGTTGCTTGCTGCGGCTAGACCGCAGCATTGGTTAGTGGCTGCTTGCTGTGCCTTTTTAGCCGCTAGTCCCGATTTATTTTGGGTGCCACGCTTCTTGTATGCCCGACGTACCAATACTGAACCACCCCTCAACCGGTTCTTAAGGTTTCATTTGTGGCTGCAATGGAAGGCTGGACCGCAGTTGCTGTGGCTGGAACTGGCTTGGTTTGTGGGATTTAGTATGATTTTGATCAAGCGACTTTAGGGCTGATTGGCACCTTTCGCTGCCCATCTGTTATATCCCCGAGTGCTATAACTTGACGTACCCAGTACAAACAACTTGTTTGTACCTCCGTACATCTGTTATAGTGTCAACTCATGCAAGTTACTCGTAAAGACACCACACCCACTAAAGTCCAACTAATTATTACTGCCGACCAGGCAACACTAGATGCCACCAAGGCACACGTCCTGGCTGACCTCGCCAAAGACGTTAATATGGCCGGCTTTCGCAAGGGCCACGCACCCAAGGCGCTGATCGAAAAGAGCGTTGATCAAAGCGTGCTCCAAACTCGATTCCTAGATCATGCCGTTAATGATCTGTACGTACAAGCCGCCGTGCAAGAAAAACTGCGCCCCGTTTCACAGCCAGAGGTAAATATCACTAAGTTTGTGCCATTTACCGACCTAGAATTCAAGGCTGAAGTTGAAGTAGTGGGCAAGATTACACTAGCCGACTACAAGAAGATTAAGGTTACTAAAAAAGTTGAAGCTACAACCGACAAAGACATCACTGCGGTGCTTGACGACTTGCGCCATCGTGACAGTGAAAAGGCTGAAGTGAAGCGTACCGCCAAAGACGGTGACGAGGTAGTTATCGATTTTAGTGGTGTCGATGCTAAGACAAAAGAGGCTATCGCTGGTGCTGCCGGTAATGATTACCCTTTGATCCTTGGTAGCAATACCTTTATCCCGGGCTTTGAACCGGAGCTGGTTGGTCTGAAGGCTGACGACGAAAAAACCTTCAATATAACATTCCCGGCCGATTACGGTGCTGTCGAACTTCAGAACAAAAAGGTAACCTTTACCGTTACGGTTAAAACGGTTCGCGAAGTAAAGTTGCCTAAGCTTGATGATGCATTTGCCGCTAAAGTTGGCCCGTTCAAAACCGTTGATGAGCTAAAAAAGGACATCAAAGCTCAGCTAGTAGCTGAAAAAGAAAATCAGGCTCAACGCGTTTTTGAAAACGATTTACTGGCCGCTGTAGCCGAAAAGGCTAAGGCAGATATCCCGCAGGTGCTGGTTGACGAAGAGATTGACCGCATGGAAGCCGAGGAAAAGCGCAACCTGGTGTATCGCGGCGAGACCTGGCAAGAGCACCTAAAGCGTGAAGGCAAAACCGATGCCGAGCATCGCGATGGTTTACGCGAACAAGCCGAAGCTCGCGTCAAGACAGGTCTAGTACTTGGCGAAATTGCCGAAGCCGAAAAGGTCACTGTTTCCGACAAGGAAATCGATGCGCATATTGCCGAACTAAAGAAACAGTATACCGACAAGCAAATGCAGTCTGAATTGGACAAGCCGGAAAATCGTCACGAACTGAGCAGTCGTTTACTCACCGAAAAGACTATTGCTAAGCTTGCTGACTACGCCGCCGCTAAGTAGCAAGCGCAAGAATTAAGTAATTAGCACTCTTGACTCAAGAGTGCTAATTTTCTATCATACATAGCATGAGCCACCAATCAGAAGAGCGACAAGACAAGCGTCGTATGCGCGTACTACACTGGCTATCAGGTTCAATGAATGTAGTGATAACTTTTTTCACAAGGGGATAAAACAATGAGCGTACTAGTTCCAACCGTAGTTGAAAGTGAAGGCCGCTATGAGCGCGCCTATGATATCTACAGCCGCCTTTTAAAAGACCGAGTAGTGTTTCTAGGCACCGACGTAAACGAAGCGAGCGCTAACGTAGTAGTAGCGCAGCTGCTATTCTTACAAGCTGAAGACCCTAAGAAAGATATTTACTTTTACATCAACAGCCCGGGCGGTAGTGTCTATGATGCGCTGGCTATTTACGACACGATGCAATATGTGACCAACGATGTGCAGACCATAGGTATTGGTATTCAGGCTTCTGCTGCAGCATTTCTGCTTAGTAGTGGCACGAAAGGCAAACGCTTTTTACTTCCGCACAGCACCGTAATGATTCATCAACCTTCCAGCGGTACTCGCGGCAAAGTGACCGACCAGGAGATTGACCTTAAAGAAAGCCTGCGTATCAAGCGTTTGCTAGAAGAAATCATGGCTAAAAACACTGGCCAGAAGCCTGAGAAGATCCACGAAGATATGGAGCGTGACAAATGGCTGACTGCTGAAGAGGCGTTAAGCTACGGGCTAGTTGATCGTATAATCTCAGACGTCACAATCCCGCAAAAGGCTGCTTAGGGGCGGCTACACTAAATAATATTTCATCGGACTGAAGGCATATGGCTGAATCTAATCTCGACTTTACAAAACTGGAAGGCGCTCGCATCGCAACTGTACCCGTCGATAGAGTTCCAGCCCATATATGGGAAACTCTCCAGGAAACACACCGGCGCTTTTTACAGAGTCGGATGATTCGTGTGCTGCCTAATGATACCCCTCAGAGAACTCTTGATGAGACCGTAGAGCGCGCAAGGCAAATAACGCTTGGTCAAGACACTGGGGCATATGCGCGCCAGTACGGTACACATGATGACCTTCTTGGTCAAGGCGGTAGGCGGAGTCGTCAGCTACGCGCTTATCCCGCAATGACATTTGTCATAGGCCAGGGGGATACGCTTCTTGGGGCTGCTGCGACAGTGCTGAACACCTCTTCGCCAAAGTGGGCGTTGGGCGCTGTGGGTCGTATAATTCAAGAGCGGAAAATGACGGACGAACATGGCCCGTTTGCAGGTCATCGTTACGTGAAGATCGGTGAGGTAGTAGCAAGAGAGCCCGAGGTTGCTGTAGCCGCTCTTGTGGGCGCCCTAGAGCGCCGTTCTCCTAAAGATGATGCAACGATGTACTTCGCTAAGGACCCAGCAGATTCGCATATGGAATATGCTGCGGGTGCGCTTGGCATGCATAAGGCTTATAGCGAGCTACAGCGCGACGTAATAGGCTACCCTCAGGACCTTGAAGTTGAAACGCACATTGGCCGGGTTGGTGATATGCTACTAAACCTCAACCAAATAGATGGCGTTGCCACAGCACTTAGCCAGATACCAAGACTTGAGCCTCATGAGCTACCCGAACAGTGGCGGGGTGAAACTTACTAGGGATCGGTGTTGACGTAGTAGATTTTACTGCGTATACTGCTCTGCAAGAAGTAGTGTAAGTTGGGCTGTGCTGCTACTGGCCAAAGCAGTTAAAAAAACCTCTGCTGTAAGAGGTTCGGCACCAAAATCCCACTTAGTTTTCTTCGGGCGAAACAATAAAAGCGGTATGTAGATAGTATGACCTTGGAAGCTGTAATACGGCCTTTGTGCCTGTGTGTGGCTAGACAATGCAGGTTTAACTACTGCTAACGCACCAGTGGTATCAATTTATAAATAAGGGGACATTGCACGTGGCAAAAGCGCAAGCAGTAGCACCAAAGGCAAAGTCGGGCGTCCGCGTCTTTTTTACAGATGCGAACGACAATATGACACTGCCAAACTTGGTAGACCATCAAAATAAGTCGTTCCAGTGGTTGATCGAAGAGGGGCTCGGCGAGCTTCTGGCCGAAATCAGCCCGATTGACGATTACACTAATACCAAACTTACGCTTCGATTTAAGGATTATCATTTTGAAGATCCAAAGTTAAGCGAAGTCGAAGCCCGCGAAAACAACGTCAGCTATGAAGCACCGCTAAAAGCCGTCGTAGAACTTACTAACAAGGTCACCGGTGAAGTTAAAGAGCAAGAGATTTACCTTGGTGACTACCCATGGATGACTGACCGTGGCACCTTTATTATTAATGGCGCTGAGCGTGTAGTAGTAAGTCAGTTGATCCGTTCAGCTGGTGTTTTCTATAGTGCCGATTTGCATGGTACTCACAACCTCTACAGCGCCAAGGTTATCCCTGGTCGTGGTGCTTGGCTGGAGTTTGAGACCGCTGCTAATGGTGCGCTTTACGTAAAGATTGACCGCAAGCGTAAGATCCCTGTTACAACTTTGCTACGTGCTCTTGGCATGACCGAAGTCCAGATGAAGGAAGCCTTCAAGCATGTTGATAACGCCAAGAATAGCTACCTGGAAGCAACGCTCGACAAAGATCCAACGAAGGGTCACAGCGAAGCGTTAATTGAAGTATACCGTCGCCTTCGCCCAGGCGATCTGGCTACCGTTGATAATGCTCGGTCTTTGCTCGAAAACATGTTCTACAACTTTAAGCGTTTTGACTTCAGCCGCGTTGGCCGCTACAAACTGAACAAGCGTTTAGGTCTTGATGTAGCAAACACTGCCGAGAATCGCATGATGCGCCTTGAGGACTTAGTCGCCATTGTAGCTGAACTAATTCGCCTGAACATTTCACAAGAACCAGGTGATGACATCGACTCACTGGCTAACCGTCGTATCAAGATGGTAGGTGAGCTTGTACAGCGTCAATTCCGTATTGGTTTGCTGCGCATGGTGCGTAACACTCAAGACCGTATGTCTATGAGCGAAATCGAGACCGTACAGCCTGGTCAGCTTATCAACGCTCGCCCCGTTGTCGCTGCCGTTCGTGAGTTCTTTGCAAGCTCGCAGCTGTCACAGTTCATGGACCAGATTAACCCACTCTCAGAGCTCGCTCACAAGCGTCGTCTGAGCTCTATGGGCCCTGGCGGCTTGTCTCGTGAGCGCGCCGGCTTTGAAGTTCGTGACGCCCACGCAACTCACTACGGCCGCATCTGTGCCGTAGAAACGCCAGAAGGTGCCAACGTGGGTCTGGTTTTGAACCTAGCTAACTTTGCTCGCGTGAACGAATATGGCTTTATCGAGACCCCTTACCGCGTAGTTAAAGATGGTAAAGTTGCAAACGAAGTTGTCTATTTGGACGCTGCCGCTGAAGAGCAGGCTGTTATTGCCGGTGCAGGTGTAGCGCTCGATAAAGACGGCAAGATTGCCGATGAACGTGTCAGTGCGCGTATTAACCTAAAGTCCGGTGAAGCTGATCGCGCTGATGTCACGCATATTGACGCTGCCCAAAACCAGATTATTGGTTCATCCGCTGGTCTGATTCCATTCATCGAAAAAGACTATGTGTATCGTGCCCTTATGGGTAGCAACCAGCAACGTCAGGCCGTACCACTAATTCAGCCACAGAGTCCGATTGTCGGTACTGGCGTGGAAGCTTCGGCCGCTCGCAACACCGGTCAGATTATTGTCGCTGAAGCAGACGGTGAAGTTACTCGTGCTAACGGTCATGAAGTGGTCGTTAAGTACAAAGACGGTGCTGTCACCTATGAGCCACAGCACTTTGTACGCTCTAACGAAGGTACTTCTATTAACCAGCGCGTTGTAGTAAGTACCGGCGACAAAGTTAAAGAAGGCGATATCCTGATTGAAGGTATGTCAATCCAAGGTAGTGAGTTGGCCCTTGGTAAGGACTTGATTGTAGCCTTCATGCCATGGGCCGGTTACAACTTTGAAGATGCGATTATTATTAGTCGCAAGCTGGTCGAAAACGACACCCTTACTTCTGTACATATTGTGGACTACATGATTGAAGTCCGCGAAACCAAGCTAGGCCCAGAAATTGTAACTCGTGACATTCCAAACGTCTCTGAAGACGCACTGCGCCATCTGGACGATGACGGTATTGTCCGTATTGGTGCCGAAGTGCACCCTGGTGACATCCTAGTTGGTAAAATTACCCCTAAGGGTGAGCAAGAACTGAGCAGCGAAGAGCGCTTACTGCGCGCTATCTTTGGTGAGAAGGCCAAGGAAGTCCGCGATACTTCACAGCGCATGAGTAATGGTAAGCACGGTAAGGTTGTGGGCGTAAAGGTATTTACCCGTGAAGGTGGTCACGAGCTCAAGGCCGGTGTACTAATGCAGATCCAGGTCTTTGTGGCCCAGATGCGCAAAGTATCTGTTGGTGACAAGTTGGGTGGTCGCCACGGTAACAAGGGTGTTATTGCACGCATCTTGCCTATTGAAGATATGCCATTTATGGAAGACGGCACACCAGTTGATATCGTTTTGAACCCACTAGGCGTGCCCTCACGTATGAACATTGGTCAGCTATTTGAAGCTCACCTTGGTATGGCAGCTCGCGCTCTTGGTATGAAAGTTGCTAGCCCATCATTCAACGGCGTGCCTTCTGACAAAATTCGTGAACTCTTGAATGAAGCTGGTTTCCCTGAAGATGGTAAGCAGCAGTTGTTTGACGGCCGCACTGGTGACGCCTTCAAGGAGCGCACAACCGTTGGCTCGATGTACATGATTAAGCTCAACCACATGGTAGCTGACAAGATCCACGCCCGCAGTACTGGTCCATACACCATGGTTACCCAGCAGCCACTTGGCGGTAAGGCGCAAAACGGTGGTCAGCGCTTTGGTGAAATGGAGGTGTGGGCGCTTGAAGCCTATGGTGCCGCTAACACACTTCAGGAAATGCTAACGATTAAGTCCGACGACGTCTACGGCCGCTCTAAGGCTTACGAAAGCATCATCAAGCAAACTCAGATTGTTGGACCTAAGGTTCCAGAAAGCTTTAACGTGCTGGTTAAGGAACTGCAAGGTCTTGGCCTAAAGGTTGACTTAGTACACCAGAGTGAAGTGGTGGACGCTGAAGCAATTTTGGCAACCAACATTCACGAGGAGGCAACCCACCCATCAGCAGTTGACGTACCAACCCCAACAATTTCTGACATTGATGTAACTGATGAGGACATTGCTTCGCAAGATTTCCTAGTAGAAGACACCGACGACGAAGGCAAGGTGCTCTTGAGCGCTGAGCAAGACAATATGACGATCACTGAGGAGGAGGCGTAATCATGCGACGCTATTCATACGGAACTGATATCGCCGATTTTGACGCTGTCCGCCTAGCGGTGGCTAGCAGCAAAGATATTGAAGACTGGAGCTATGGTGAAGTCACCAAGCCAGAAACTATTAACTACCGCACCCAAAAACCAGAGCGCGACGGTTTGTTCTGTGAGCGCATCTTTGGGCCAGTAAAGGACATCAACCCGCACGATGCTAAATACAAGGGCGTTCGGAGCCGTGAAGCTGCCGTTGACAAGAACGGCGAGCTGGTTACCCGTAGCATTGTCCGCCGTGAGCGCATGGGCCATATTAGCCTGGCTGTGCCAGTGGCACACATTTGGTTCCTCCGTGGTACCCCAAGCGCTGTTGGCTTACTCTTAGGTCTAACAGTTAAGAGCCTGGAGCGTGTCGCTTACTTTGCGAGTTACATCGTAAAGTCGGTTGACGTTGCTAAGCGTGACCAATACCGTGACGACAGGGAAGCCGAGTTTAAGGCGGCTAACGAGGCTATCAAGCTCCGCTACGAACACGACGCTAAGGCTGATGATGCTGATGTAAAGGCACTCGCTGAAGCGCAGACTAAAGAATTGGAAGAGTTGGCCAAGGACTTTGAGATCCTGAAAGCTCAATTAGACAGCATGGTTAAGCTTAGCCTCATGAATGAGACTGACTACCGCGCACTGCCAAGCGAGCTTCGTTCTATGATTACCGTTGGTATGGGTGGTGCTGCGCTCAAGGACCTGCTTGACGAGATCGACCTGCACCAGCTGATTGCCGACTTAACGGTTGAAGCTGAAGGTGCCAAGGGTCAGCGCATGAAGAAATTACTGAAGCGTCTGCGCTTGCTCGAAAGCATGGAGCGTGCTGGCATCAAGCCAGGCTCCATGTGCCTAAGTGTTCTGCCGGTAATTCCTCCGGATCTTCGCCCAATGGTACAACTGACAGGTGGACGTTTTGCAACATCAGACCTTAACGACCTGTACCGCCGTGTCATCAACCGCAACAACCGCCTGAAGAAGCTTATTGAGCTAAATGCTCCAGAAGTCATCCGCCGCAACGAGCAGCGTATGCTACAGGAAGCCGTGGATGCTCTAATTGACAACAACAACGCTCGCAGTGGTCGCGCTGTAGCCGCTACCGGTCAGCGCCGCCGCCTCAAGAGCCTGAGTGATATGCTTAAGGGTAAGCAGGGACGCTTCCGCCAGAACCTACTGGGTAAGCGTGTCGATTACTCTGGTCGTTCAGTAATTGTTGCCGGTCCGGAGCTTAAGATCAACCAGTGTGGTCTACCAAAGATGATGGCACTTGAGCTGTTCAAGCCATTTGTAATCGGTGAACTAATTGCCCGTGAAGAGGCGCATAACATTCGTTCTGCAACCCGCATGATTGAAACCGGCGAAACTGTCGTTTGGGACGCCCTCGACACCGTCATTAAGGGTAAGTATGTGCTTTTGAACCGTGCTCCATCATTGCACCGTTTGTCGATCCAGGCCTTCCAGCCAGTACTAATCGAGGGTCGTGCTATCCAGCTGCATCCGCTCGTTTGTAAGGGCTTTAACGCCGACTTCGATGGTGACCAGATGGCTGTCCACCTCCCATTGTCTGACGCTGCTCAGTCCGAAGCCAAGAACATCATGGCTGCTAACATGAACCTGCTAAAGCCGGCCGATGGTTCGCCGATCTTGCACATTGAACAGGATATTGTGCTTGGTTGTTACTATCTGACCTACGAGCGCCCAGGCGCCACCGAAGCTACTAAGGTATACAGTAGCCTCGACGAAGCCACTATGGCTTTCGATGCTGACCTGATTAGCCTCCAGAGCCGCGTTCGCGTACCATTCCGCGGTGAAACGCGTGAAACTACCCTTGGTCGCCTGTACTTCAACGAGACCTTCCCCGAAGACTTCACGTACCAAGACGAGGCAATGACCAAGAAGCGCCTGCAGAAAGTCATGGCTGCCGTCTATCAGAAATATGGCCAGGCTCAGACCGCCGAAATTGCTGACGCCCTCAAGGATATCGGTTTCCACTTCGCTACCTTGTCCGGCCTATCTATGGGCATGGACGACTTCGAGCCTATCAAGGGGCTTCAAGAAGTTATCGAGTCTGGTGAAACCCGCAGCGCAAGCATTTCAGACCAGTATGATCAAGGCTTCATTACTGATGATGAGCGTCACCGCTTAATTATCGACAACTGGACCAAGATTGACACCCAGGTACAGAACATGTTGGCTGAACAGATGCAAGATCAGGATGGTTCTATGGCTATTGCGATTACCTCTGGTGCTCGTGGTAACGTCTCTCAGATGAAAATGTCTGTTGGTATGCTTGGTGTGTTCCAGGATGCTGGTGGTAATGTTATTGAGCTACCAGTTAAGTCTGGCTACTTGCAAGGTCTAACTCCGCTAGAATACTTCACCGGTACTCGTGGTACTCGTAAGGCCGTCATTGATATCGCATTAAAGACAGCTGACGCCGGTTACCTAACTCGCCGTCTAGTTGATGTTTCGCAAGATGTCTTCACTTTTGGCGACGATGACGATGCCAGCGATCCTGGCTTCGCAATGTTACGTGAAGATGCCAAGACAATTGGTGTTAGCTATGCTTCTCGCCTTGAAGGCCGCTACGCTGCCGAGAATGTGAAGGGTCACTTGAAAACTGGTGAACTGTTCACCAAGGAGATTGCCGAAGCGGTTGATGCTGATGAGTCTATTGACGGCATCAAGATCATGAGCGCCCTTAGCAGTAGCAGTGTCCGCGGCGTACCGCAGAAGAGCTACGGTATTGACCCGGCCACCGGCCTGTTGGTGACCCCCCACAACCCCATTGGCGTAATTGCCGCGCAGTCCATTGGTGAGCCCGGTACCCAGCTGAGCCTGGACTCTAAGCACCGTTCCGGTGCCGTGGTCGGTGATGACACCGCCCAGGGCCTGAGCCGTATCGAAGAGTTGTTTGAGGTTCGCGCACCAAAGGGTGTGGCTTACCTCACCGAAATCGCTGGTATCATTACTGCCTTGGAAGAGGGCGACCCCTACGTGGTCCAAGTAGCGGCCAACGAAAAATCCAACATCA
>DATIIU010000004.1:0-1866 GCA_035479335.1 Candidatus Saccharimonadia bacterium
TGGCCAAGATATTACTCAATTTGTAGCACTTGGTGTTTCGGCCATCCCTTTCTTTGCCGTGGGACCTATTCTTAAGGGGTCTCTTAGCGGATTGAGTGCAATCGGATTGGGTGCAGTTGGCGCGAAGCTTCAAGGTGCGGCAAATAAAGCTTCTGGCAAAGTTGGCTCACAGGCAAAAAGCACATCTCGTTTAGGCGCTGCGATGGCTGATATGAAGCAATTCCGTGGGCAGCAGCGGCAGATTAAGCTTGCTAAGGGGCGAGGTTCAAGCCGAAGTACGTTAGGTGTTGTCGGTCGGGTTGTCGGCGGTAAGAAGTATAACGAACGTGCACGCCTGCATGCTGAAGGTCTTGAGAATAAAGAATACGAGGAAGATGTTAAAGCCGCAACCGAATACCAGGCGCGCCACACCACTTTTGACCAGAAGATGAGGCTCGCAACTGGTCAGCCTGCAGAGGACGGTGGTGCTGAGCCAACGGAGACGGAACGAGATGCGGCGGTTCGCTTCATGATGAGCAGTGGGAACTTTACGGAGCGACAACAGGTATTAGCTAGTGTAGGTAGTATGACTGGTGGCTTGAGGCGTTCAGCTATTAATGGCGCGCGAGCTAAAGGTGATACCGGTGTATATGGTAGTAGCACACTCGGTAGACTTGAAGATACAAGTGGTGCAACACCTGGTAGTGCAACAGGCCAAGATGTGGACGCTGTGCGTGCAATACTTGATCAAGGTACGACAAATAGGATTAATACTGGTGATCTTGCCCCTGAAACATTCACACGCGATGCCTACACTGCTGGATATGTTGCTCAGCAGGTGCAGAACGCTGAAGAGGGCGCAAAGACACAACTCGCACAAAGTCTTACCAACTATGCGGCCAGTGACCAGGGTAAGAAGACTGCTGCTTCACTACAAAGTCATATTGATACCGTAGTTAATGCTGCGCCCGCTGGTACTGTTCAGCCTGCGTCTGCGACACCAATAGCACCTGCTGGTCAAGTCCAGGGACAAGCAACGCTTACTATTCCTCATGGTGGTAATGGCACCCCACCTCCCCCAGGAATGACTCAGCAATCAAGCGGCCTCTTTGTGCCATCGAATATGAATAATGGTGGTACTACCCCAACTTCCCCGCCGCCAGCGCCTTAATAATATAAAACCGCTATTTCTGCGGTTTTATATTAGAGTATAAGGCAATATGGATTGAATGGAATCTAAAGCTAGATACTTTCACCAGGTGCGTTTGTAAATGCATCGTGAAACGGTCTATTTCCTGTGTGAGATGCGGAGCTGTATGTGAGGATTATGCTATCATCTTCGGCATCATCTATAGCTAATACTTCAAAGTTGTAGAGGCCATTATCTTGCTTAACGGCGTTTGAGATGCGTGCATCCTTTACGTACCTGATGTCCCATGCACCAAACTCAAGGGCTTCCGACGGCGTAACTACGCGTCCACGCGAGAGGAGCCCATCGGGGCTAAATTCCCAGTTTACGATTGAAAGATCGTATGGGTCATTTGAGTTGGGTTTACTCCCAAAGCGTACGTTAGAACTATCTACATAGAGGCCGCTCTCTCGCCTCGCGGATTGGTCGATCGCAATACAAAGAAGTGCTCTATCGGTGAGTTGATCTTTAATTATTTGGAGTTTTTCCCTGTATTCGATAGCTCCTTTCTGTAGCCTTGTCTTTTCATCGTCTTCTAAATTAAGGTTTCCAAAATCACCGCTCGCAATTTGGTTTGTTTCGGGATAGATGAGTTCGGGCGGACTGAATTGATTTAGTGTTCTTGCAGCCGTTTCGAGGCTTACTCGTTTTAACTCTGAATTATGTGACATAGAGCCCTCCTGTTTAAAATTTATGGA
>DATIIU010000005.1:0-296061 GCA_035479335.1 Candidatus Saccharimonadia bacterium
TAAGCCCCAGGCAGGTCATTTTAAGGCCGCCGGTAAAATGCCAAAGATTATTCGCGAATTCCGCCTCTCGGGCGACGACGAAATCACTGAAGACCTCAAGGTTGGAGCAGAACTCACACCAGAGGTCTTTTCAGTTGGTGACGTTGTCCACGTGACGGGTACGAGTAAGGGTAAGGGTTGGGCTGGTACGATTCGCCGCCACAACTTCCACCGCGGTCGCAAGACGCACGGTGGCCGTTCTTACCGTCGCGTTGGTTCTATCGGCAGCATGTACCCTCAGCACATTCTGAAGGGTAAGAAGATGGCTGGTCACCTAGGACACGACCAAGTTACGGTCCGTAACTTGAAGGTTGCACTTGTTGACACGGAAAAGGGTTACATCGGCGTTGTCGGTGCAGTTCCTGGTCCAAACAGGGGCATCGTAATACTAAAGGGGGAAAATTAATATGGCAGTTCCTACTTTTACTGCTAGTGGTACTAAGGCCACGACCCCAGCTAAGCTCGGCAAGGAAGTATTTGGCGTAGAAGTGGCCAACCACCAGTTGGTTCGCCAGGCTTACGACACCTATCTGGCTAACGGCCGCGACAACCTGGCGGTTGTTAAGACCCGTGGTCTAGTACGTGGTGGTGGTAAGAAGCCTTGGAAGCAAAAGGGCACTGGTCGCGCTCGGTTCGGCTCTAGCCGTAACCCAATCTGGCGTGGTGGTGGTATTGTTTTTGGTCCTACCGGCCTCGAGAACTACACCAAGAAATTGCCCGTTGCAACTAAGCGTTTAGCTATTCGCCAAGCTTTAAGTCTAGCCGCTGCCGACAACAAGATTATCGTTGTCGAGAAGCTGGCCAGCAAAGACGGCAAGACTAGCGACATGGTAAAAATGTTGGCTAAACTAGGCGCACAGCGCAACGTGCTAATTGCGGTTACTGAAAAGACACCGGAACTAATGCGCGCAACTGCCAATCTCAGCGAAGTTAAGCTGGTTAGCGCAACGTACATCAACGTGTTTGATGCTATGAACGCTGACGCTATTGTCCTAACCGCTGACGCTGTCAAAGCTGTTGAAGCATGGCTGGGAGGTACCAAATAATGCACGTACTAAAACCACGTTTGAGCGAGAAGGCGTATGCCTTAGCTCAAGCTACTAATACTTTTGCCATCGATGTGCCGACTGAGCTCAACAAGCACGAGATCGCTGCAGCTGTTGAAAAACAGTTTGAGGTAAGTGTTGCAAGTGTGCGCACTATAAGCCGCAAAGGCAAAGTAAAGCGTGTGATGAACACGACAGGCAAGCGCCAGAGCAACCGCAAAGGTAGCCAAGCCGACATCAAGAAGGCGTACGTCACTCTAAAAGCTGGTAGCCACTTGCCATTCTTTGAAGCTGAAGAGGCTGAAGCAAAAGAAACTGTAAAGGCCGACAAGAAAGCTGAGAAAAAGGAAGCTAAGGCGACCAAGAAAACCTCTGACAAGAAAGAGGAGAAGAAATAATGGCTATTAAGCAATATAACCCAACGACCCCTGGTCGCCGCGGTATGAGCAGCCAGGACTTCGACGCCATTACGACCAAGAGGCCACTGAAGTCGCTGCTGGTTCCAAAGCGTCGTGGCAATGGTCGCAACAACCAGGGTCGGATTACAACTCGCCACCAAGGTGGTGGTGCACGTAAGTTCTACCGCCTAGTCAACTTCAATTTCAAGGGTGAAGGCGTTATCGAGCACATCGAATACGACCCAAACCGCAGCGCCCGTATCGCTCGCGTGAAAGAAGCCAATGGCACCTATCACTACGTGCTAGCCGCTAAGGACATGCAGGTTGGTCAGAAACTGATTGCTCACGAAGAGGCTCCTATTGAGACTGGTAACCGTTTACCACTCCGCAACATCCCGGTTGGTACTACTATCCATGCGATTGAATTGCAGCCAGGCAAGGGTGCTCAGATGGTACGCTCTGCCGGTAACGGCGCACAGTTAATGGCTAAAGAAGGTGACTACGGCCAGGTTCGTCTCCCAAGTGGTGAAGTCCGCCGTGTACACCTAAGCTGTAGTGCAACCATCGGTGTTGTTGGCAACGAACAGCACCAGAACGTCAAGATTGGTAAGGCTGGTCGCTCACGACACTTAGGCAAGCGTCCAAGCGTTCGCGGTGTAGTTATGAACGCCGTAGACCACCCACACGGTGGTGGTGATGGTGGTCGTCACCGTATGGCGAAAGCGCCTCGTACTCCTTGGGGTCAGAAGACTCTGGGCTACAAGACCCGTCGCCGTAAGAGCACTAGTAACATGATCGTAAGAAGCCGCCATTTGGCTAAGCGGAAGAAGGGCTAGGAGAATTAACATATGAGTCGATCACTCAAAAAAGGCCCATTCATCGATCCGAAGCTCGCTAAGAAAGTAGCGGCTCTCACGAACGATGACCGGACTATCATCAAGACCTGGGCTAGGGCTAGCACCATTGCTCCAGACTTTGTTGGCAAGACCTTTGCCGTACACAACGGCAAGGTACACGTTCCAGTTTTTGTAACTGAGAACATGGTTGGTCACAAGCTGGGTGAGTTTAGCCCAACTCGTAAGTTTAAGTCGCACGGCGGCAAACTGGCGAAAGGTAAGTAGGCATGAGTGTTAAAGCAGAATCCAAGGGAGTCCGCATGAGCCCACGCAAGGTTGGCGAAGTTGCTAGCCTGGTTCGGGGCCGCACTGTAGCCGATGCGTTGGTTATCCTGGCACACGTCCCCCGTCGTGCTAGCACACCAGTCATTAAGACTATTCAGAGTGCTGTCGCTAACGCAACACACAACCACAACTACAAAGCAGAGGGCTTACGTATCGTAGAAATCACCGTCAACCACGGTCCACGCACTAAGCGTTTCCGTCCTGCCGCTATGGGCCGCGCACTTCCTTACCAGAAGCGTAGTAGTCATATTCGCGTGCTAGTTGACGGCGAACAACGTGCCGCTGCAAAGCCAGCAGCTAAAGCAGTACCTTCTAAAGCAAAGGCTGAGGAGAAATAATATGGGTCAGAAAGTAAACCCAATTAGCATGCGTTTGCAGCTCAACAAAGATTGGCGCAGCAAGTGGTTTGTTGGTAAGAGCCAGTATGCAAAATACCTAGAAAGCGATCTCAAAGTTCGCAAACTAATCCAGGACAAGTTCGGGAGCCGTGGCGCTATCAACAAGGTTGACATTGAGCGTTCACCAAACCTCGTTACCGTTACTATCGCTACCGCTAAGGCTGGTGTGGTCATCGGCCGTGGTGGTCAAGGCGCCCAGGAAACCAAAGCCGCTATCGAGAAAGTATACGGCGTACCAGTACGCGTAAACATCGAGGAAGTAAAGAAGCCTGATCTGTACGCTAAACTGGTTGCCGAGAATATCGCCCACCAGATTGAGCGCCGCATGAGCTTCCGCCGCGCTATCAAGAGTGCCTCAGCCGCTACTATGCGCGCTGGCGCCAAGGGTATCCGCATCGAGGTTGCCGGTCGTTTGAACGGCGCCGAAATGAGCCGCCGCGAAAAAGAAGTTATGGGCAGCGTGCCACTCCACACTATTCGCGCCAACATTGATTATGCAGCTGCACGGGCTAACTTCCCAGGCGCTGGCATCATTGGCATCAAGGTGTGGGTCTACAAGGGGGAAAATTAACATGTTACTCCCAAAGCGTACAAAATTCCGCAAGGTCCGCAAGGGCAAGATTCGCGGCGTAGCTACCAGCGGCAACTACATTGCCTTTGGTGAATACGCATTGCAGGCCCAGGGTCACGAGCGCATCACCAGCCGCCAGATCGAGGCTAGCCGTCAGGCTATGACCCGCTACATCAAGCGTGGTGGTAAGATTTGGATCCGCATCTTCCCACACACCCCAGTGACTCGTAAGCCACTGGACGTGAAGATGGGTAGCGGTAAGGGTTCACCAGAATTCTTCGTTGCCAAGGTTCGTCCTGGTACCATCCTGTTTGAAATGCAGGGCGTAAGCGAGGAAATCGCCCGCGAGGCTATGCGCCTGGCGGCACACAAACTGCCCGTCAAGACCAAGTTCTTGGTAAGGGAGGAGGCATAACATGAAAATCGTAGAAATCCGCAAGTTATCAACTGCCGAGCTTGCCACCGAGACCACTAAGCTACGCGACGAAATCGCAGAACTGAAGCGCCACATTTACATGGGCGACAACCAGAATCTGCGCGCCGTTCGCAACAAGCGTAAGGATCTCGCCCGGATGCTCACCGTTCTTAGCGAGCAATTAGTTAAGGAGGCCAAGTAATATGGCGAAGTCAATTACGGGCGTCGTTTCCAGTGACAAGGCCGACAAAACTATTGTCGTAACTGTCCGGGAGCGCAAGACCCACCCGCTGTACCGCAAGCAATATACGGTCAGCAAAAAATTCATTGCCCACGACGAGAACAATGAAGCCAAGGTCGGCGACAAAGTAGTAATCGTGGAAACCCGTCCAATCAGCAAGCGCAAGAGCCACAAGCTTACGCAGGTTGTTGAAAAGGCCGGTGTGACGCACATTGAAAAAGCACCTGAAGTGCCAGGCGTAGTCGAGAAGGAGTCTGAGTAATGATTCAGCAGGAAACTCGCCTAAACGTCTGCGACAACAGTGGCGCCAAGGAAATCCTGTGTATCCGCGTACTTGGTGGCACTCGCCGCCGCTACGCTAAGGTTGGTGACATCATTGTCGCAACCGTTAAGCAGGCTAGCCCGACCGGCACTGTTAAGAAAAAGAGTGTGGTCCGAGCTGTAGTCGTGCGCACCACCAAAGAGATTGCTCGCCCAGACGGCAGCACGATCAAGTTCGACGACAACGCAGCTGTCATCATCAATGACGACAAGCAACCACGCGCTACTCGTATCTTTGGGCCAGTCCCACGTGAACTGCGTGATCTGGGCTACGCCAAGATTGTAAGCCTTGCACCGGAGGTACTCTAATATGACCGTATTTAAGATTAGACTGAAGAAGGGTGATACCGTACAAGTCCTCAGCGGCAAGTACAAGGGCAAGACCGGTAAGATCTTGACCACACACCCACAAGAAAACAAGGTGACCGTTGAAGGTGTCAACATCGTCAAAAAGCACATGAAGCCCAACAAAGCCTACCCACAAGGTGGCATCATCGAGATGACTAAGCCAATTTGGGTAAGCAAGGTTGCCGTTGTTGATCCAACTAGCAAAAAGCCAACTCGCATCGGTTACAAACTCGATGACGAAGGTAACAAGACTCGTGTTTACAAGTCGAGTGGAAAGGAGATTAAGTAATGACTGCTAAAACCGAAAGTAAGTACGTACCTCGTCTCCGCACTGACTACAACAGCAAGTTTGTTGCTGAGCTTCAAAAGGAGCTTGAGCTCGCAAACGTCCACCAAGTACCACGCCTAGAGAAAATCGTTGTAAACGTTGGCCTGGGCCGCGCTAAGGACGACAAGAAGACCATCGAAGCTGCTAAAAACACGCTTCGCAAAATCACTGGCCAAGAACCAGTTGAAACCGTTGCCAAGAACTCAATCGCCGGCTTTAAACTGCGCGAAGGCAACATGATTGGCCTCAAGCTCACCCTTCGCGGTGACCGTATGTACGAATTCATGGACCGTCTGATTAACATCGTGCTACCACGCCTGCGTGACTTCCACGGTGTTTCTAACAAGGCGTTTGACAAGCAAGGTAACTACAGCCTGGGCCTGACTGACCAATCAGTCTTTCCAGAGCTGACCTTCGAAGAAACCACTACGCCTCATGGTTTGCAGGCAGTATTCGTCGTTAAGGGCGAAGGCCGCGAACACAGCAAGGCGCTATTAAGTAAGTTCGGTATGCCGTTCGAAAAGGAGAGCAAGTAATGGCAAAGAAATCTGCTGTCGCTCGCGACGCGAAGCGGCAGAAAATGATTGAGAAGTACGCCGCTAAGCGTGCTGAGCTCAAAGAACTGGGTGACTACGAAGGTCTAGCGAAGCTTCCTCGTAACTCAAGCCCAACCCGTTGGAAGAACCGCTGTGTTGAAACCGGCCGCCCACACGGCTACATGCGCCAGTTTGGTCTCAGCCGTATTTCTTTCCGCGAACATGCAAGCAAGGGCGAAATCCCTGGTGTAACGAAAGCGAGCTGGTAAGATGAGCGTAACTAGTACCGATCCAATTGCCGACATGCTGACCCGTATCCGTAACGCAATTAACGTACGGAAGAACGAAATCAGTCTGCCACATAGCAAAATTAAAGAAGCAGTGGCTCATTCGCTACAAGTCAATGGTTTTATTGATGCCGTCAGCGTTACCGACCTCAGTGTTGGTAAGCAACTGCATATCGTCATTAACGCCGAGGACACTAATGCTCGGATTACCGAGATCAAGCGCCTCAGCAAGCCAGGCCGTCGCCAGTATAGCAATGCTAAAGAGATCCCAACCGTCAAGCGCGGCCGCGGTATCGTCATTATTAGCACCAGCAAGGGGCTGATGACTGGTAACGAAGCTAAGGCTCAGGGCCTGGGCGGCGAGCTTATCGCAAGTATTTACTAAGAAATAACTAAGGAAGATATATGAGTCGAGTAGGAAAACTACCAATCGGTATCCCGAGCGGCGTGACAATCACTATCGACCCAGACACCATTACGGTTGCTGGCTCGAAGGGAACGCTGACGCAGTTCACCATGCCTGATATCACCGTGACACAGGAAGACAATCAAGTTATTGTCACTCGTGCTAACGATGAGCCAAAAGTACGCGCTAAGCATGGTCTGATGCGCGCCTTAGTCAACAACATGGTTACCGGTGTCAGCACTGGCTTCAGCAAGCAGCTGGAAGTCAATGGTGTTGGTTTCCGCGTAGCGCTAGCTGGCCAGGATCTTAAAATGAACCTGGGTTTTAGCCACGAAGTTGTCTACCACCTGCCACAAGGCATCACTGCTGTAGTTGAGCAAAACAAGATTACAGTAACCGGCATAGACAAACAGCAGGTTGGCCAGGTTGCCGCTGAAATCCGTGCCCTTAAGAAGCCTGAGCCATACAAGGGTAAGGGTATTAAGTATGTGGGCGAGCGCATTATCCGCAAGTCCGGTAAGTCAGGAAAGGACAAGTAGTATGAGCGGTCTTACCACTAAACTTAAGAACCGTCTGCAGCGTAAGAGCCGCATTCGTAGCGTGGTTTCTGGCACTACCGAGCGTCCTCGCTTAAGCGTCTTTATTAGCGCGCGCAATGTCAGCGCACAGCTCATTGATGACACCACCCAGAAAACACTGGCTGCCGTATCCACCATCGGCCAAAAAGCCGCCAAGGGTACAATGACCGAAAAAGCTGCCTGGGTTGGCGCTGAAATCGCCGCCAAAGCTAAGGCTATTAAAATAACAACCGTTGTTTTTGACCGCGGTGGTCGTCAGTACCACGGTCGTGTCGAAGCACTTGCTAACGCTGCTCGCGAGAAAGGACTCACGTTCTAATTATGGCTGAACAAACTAACGCACCTGTCCAGGCTCAAAATAGCCGTGGTCCACGCCGTGATGGTGGTCGTCCACCTCGCCGTGATGGCAACCGTCCACCGATTGTCGAAGAAAAGAAAGAATTTGATGAGCGTATTGTGCACATCGACCGCGTGGCCCGCGTCGTAAAGGGCGGTCGCCGCTTCCGGTTCCGCGCCCTCGTCGTCGTTGGTGACCACAAAGGCCGCGTTGGTATCGGTATCGCTAAAGGTGCCGATGTTACCGCTGCTGTTACCAAAGCTACCGAGGTTGCCAAGAAGCACGTCAGCAAGATCAACCTCTACAAGGGTACCTTGCCACACGAGGCCGAAGGCAAAGTTGGTGGTGCTCGCATCCTCATTAAGCCAGCCAGCCCGGGTACCGGTTTGATTGCTGGTGGTGTAGTGCGCACCATCTTGGAAGTTGCCGGCGTCAACAACATTTTGTCAAAGTCACTTGGCTCAACCAACAAAGCAAACACTGCTTACGCAACTATTGCCGCGCTAAATAGCATGGAGCCAGCCAAAAACTGGGTTACTACTCGCACTGCCGCTAAGCCAGCTAAGAAGGTGGAGGCTAAGTAATGAAATATAACGATTTACAGCCCGTTGGCTCTAAGAACCGCAAGCGCGTTGGTCGTGGTATTGCCGCCGGTCAGGGTAAGACTGCCGGTCGTGGTACCAAGGGCCAGGGCGCACGTACCGGCTCATCCAAGCGCCCAGGGTTTGAAGGTGGTCAGAATCCATTAATGCAGCGTTTGCCAAAACTACACGGCTTCCGCTCGTACCGCGTAAAGGCCGAGAATGTCTTTACCAGCCAGCTGAATGAACTTGGTGCTAAGGTAACTAACGAAACCCTAGCTGAAGCCGGCCTAATTAGTAGCCAATACGTTCGCGTTAAGCTCCTAAACCGCGGTGAAGTAACCAAGAAGGTAACTGTAGAACTACAAGCCGCTTCTGAAACTGCGATCGAAGCAGTCCAGAAGGCTGGTGGTGACTTCAAAAAAGTTGCTCGGGTGATGCGCCCAACAACTAAGCCCAAAGAAGACAAGTAAATTCCTCTTCTGCATCAATAAAAGACCTCCTAGGAGGTCTTTTTAGTTTGCCATATATACAAAAACAAGGATCAAAAATGAGCAGAAAAATAAGGAAAAGTGTGGTGTGTCTATAAGACGACGAACACTTTTTACAATCAGCACACCTGCAGGCAGATAAAACGGTAACGTCTGGAGTGAGGTAAAATGCCATAAATCGCCAGGTAGATAGTAGAACAGGTACACCCCAAATACCAGCTTGAAGCTAGCGCTTAAGATCAGTTCAAGTATAACTGTTTCGCTCGCAAAGAGGAGCGCCAAGTGTTTCACCGTTTCAGTGCCGCGTGCCTTAAGATAGTCATGTAGCAGGTACAGATAGAATCCTAGAGCACCCCATATACAAGGAGCGTACCGTGAGGTGTAGCCGTAGTGTATTGGCGCCACACGATATACCCACAATGGTCTTCCAAATAAGTGATGATACACAGTGCCGACAAAGACTTCTCCGAACACACCAATAGTTGCTACAGCCGCAATGTATACGCTAGCTGGACGTATGCTAACGGTGCGCCAACTCCGCGCTATGAGGCAATTCACCCCATACACTAAGCCTAGCAAGTAGATAGTAAAGCCAGCCAATTGATACCACGGCATACTATCCGTAATCCTAACATGAATCAACTACTCGCACGAGACTCAGTAAAACCTACCACATTACTTTACGGATTATAGTGTTGGCCTGTATACTCGTATGCAGACTTTATCTTATGTAAAAAGGGAAACAAGGTGAACTGGAAGATCATTGGTCGCAGTCTTAGTCAGGCAGACATGCGCAAACGCATTTTAGCGGTACTAGGGATATTATTAATATTTCGTATTCTGGCCCACATACCAATTCCGCTCAGCAACCCTGAAACGCTGAAGCAGGTTTTACAGAACCTTTTCACCAACAATAGCCCTCAGCTCTTGAGCTTTATCAACGTCCTCTCGGGTGGTGCACTTGCTAAGTTCTCAATCATGATCGCGGGCATGGGCCCCTACATTAACGCCAGCATTATCATGCAGCTGCTCACCAAGGCCATCCCAAAGCTCGAAGCACTCCATAAAGAGGGCGAATCCGGCCAGAAGAAGATCAACCAGTACACTCGTATCCTTACTTTCCCACTCGCTATCATTCAATCTATTGGCGCCATCTACCTTGTTCGTCAGCAGGCTCAGCAGGTCGGCGGTATCGGCGACATTACCGCACATACCTCTATGCTCCAATGGGCGCTTATGGTTGCAGCCCTTACTGGCGGCTCAATGCTACTCATGTGGCTTGGTGAGCTAGTAACTGAGAAATCCGTTGGTAACGGTATTTCGTTGATCATTACTGTAGGCATCGTAAGTCAGTTACCAAACACTATTAGTGATATCGCTAGCAGCGTCTACGACAAAACGCATAAGTGGCACCTATTTGGCCATACGTTGCCTATTAACGAAAGAGCTTTCTGGTACGCGCTTGTCATTCTAATCGCCGTTCTACTAGTGACCTGGATTGTTGTGATGCTGAATGAGGCAGCCCGACGTATCACCGTTAACTACGCTAAACGTGTGCAGGGCAACCGCGCCTACGGTGGTGTCACCACTATTCTACCTGTTAAGCTAATTACTGCTGGCGTAGTGCCGATCATCTTTGCCGTGGCATTTCTGAGCGTACCGAGCTTTGCTGGTCAGCTTATGACTAGCAACCATAGCCTCCGCCTACAGCACCTTGGTACACACCTTGTTGCCTGGTTCCAGAACCCAACCGCTTCTACCTTTGCAGCTGGCGGCTGGCAGCCGTACATCTACCCGGTTACTTATTTCTTGCTGGTGTTCATCTTCACTTTCTTCTATACCAGCGTAACGTTTAACAGCAAAGAGATTGCCGAGAACTTACAGAAGCAAGGTGGCTTCATTGAAGGCGTACGCAGCGGCCTGCAAACCGAAAAATATCTAAGCCGTACGGTAAACCGTCTGACATTATTCGGAGCGTTTGCGCTTGGTCTATTAGCCTTATTGCCAATCATCGCCCAGATTTTCTTAAACACCAACATCGCTATTGGTGGTACCAGCGTGCTAATCCTGGTTTCTGTCTCACTAGAAACACTTCGCGCCATAGAATCACGTGCCCTCATGGTTACCTATGACCAGTATCAAAGCGAGGATTTTTTCTATGACAGTGATGCCGAAGACACTACGGACAGGGTAGCATCGCCACGTAAGATCGCTCGTCTGCTACCTCGACGCAAAGCGAGTACTACTACCAAGAATAAGAGCTAGTACGTCTTAGGCGTATTGTCCTACTAAGACAGTTGCACCTCCTCGCGGGTAAGCTTATGCTAACTATATGGCCCAGCTTAATCTGCCGATATTTGAACGCTTAACGGTTGCCGGACCCACTATTATCGGCTTTTTCTTGCCCTTTCTTTTAGCCGCCTGTGCCGGGATACTGTTTCATTTGTATAATAAGCCTGTTAGTAGGCCCTTCACTACCGGAACCAATATAACAGCGATAGGCACTACTTCGCCCACGTCTACTATTTCCAACGACCTACCAACGACCGCCGATGTAGCTAGTGCCAACGCCGCCATACTCGATTACTGCCGTAATGATCTCCGCACAGGCACAAACTGCACTTTACTAGCGAACAGTGATATAACGGCACCAGGGTTTGTGGAATCCGGCGTACGTATGTCTGGTTACTTTGAAGGGCATAGCAGCGCGACCGACGGCGTAGCACTAGCTAAAGGTGGCGGTAGTTCATGGTCGGTAATCTGGATAGGACAGGGCTGCATCCCCAAAAATGTCGCTAATAGTAATAATGTCACACAGCCACTACAGGTCTGCCAATAGCAGTAATCTTATTGGATCCAGCTAACTGCTTGGATTGTCAGTCTAGAGAAGTGAGTTTTTACTTTACAAGCTGTAGTAAATACTGCTATAATTAGCCCCTGTTATATGCTTAGTGTGACAAACAGGAGTTTACCTGCTTTTTAAAGTGCTAAGCGATATACCAGAGAGATACCTATGGCTACAAGTAAAGAAGTAATCGAACTGACCGGTGTTATCATCGAAACCCTCCCGGGTACTCAGTTTCGAGTCGAGCTTGAAAACGGCCATCAGATTATAGCTCATGTTGCCGGCAAGATGCGGAAGCATTTTATCCGAATTGTACCCGGCGACAGTGTAACGGTGGAATTAACTCCATACGACCTTACCAAAGGCCGTATTACCTACCGCAAGGGCTAAAACTTTCCTGGGATTGGTTCATCCGGACGGATTGCTTAGAAAATTGGCAATCGAAGTACGGGCGGATCCTAAGAAAGTTCGGCCAGGAGTCAGTATTAATTTAATGCAGTGTGTTACTAGCTGAAAGGAGCGAGTGATCCGCATGAAAGTGCGTGCAAGCGTCAAAAAGATTAGCCCCGACGACAAGATCGTACGTCGTAAGGGGCGTTTATACGTTATCAACAAATTTAAGCCTAAGCATAAGCAGAGGCAAGGCTAAAAAATGACGAAGACATTTTTTGCTAAAGAGAACGATGGGAGCGTAGTAAGCTCCAAAGGAGATTACTAGCTTATGGCCCGTATTTCTGGAGTAACTATTCCAAACGATAAGCAAACTTGGGTCGCTTTGACCTACGTTTACGGTATTGGCCCTAAGACTGCCGATGATATTTTAGTAGCAGCTAAGGTTGAGCGCACCGTCCGTGCCAAAGACCTAACTGACGCTGAAATTTCACGCATCCAGGACTACATCAACGAAAACTACACCGTTGAAGGTGAGCTGCAGCGTATTGTCAGCGGCAACATTAAGCGCCTTAAGGACATCAAAGCGTACCGCGGTATGCGTCACGCAGCTAGCTTGCCAGCCCGTGGTCAGCGCACCAAGACCAATGCTCGCACTCGGCGTGGCAGGAAAGTAACGGTGGGTGGTACCGCTAAGAAAGTAGCAAGCAAGACTTAAGGCATATAACTATGGCAGATACACCTACAACAACCAAGAAGAAGAAAGCCAAGCGTAGCGTTGCCACTGGCCAGCTACACGTACAGGCTACATTTAATAACACAATCGTAACGCTTACTGACGCCCAGGGCGGCGCACTAGCTGCTAGCAGTGCTGGCGCTTGTGGTTTTCGTGGCAGCAAAAAGGGCACAGCTTACGCAGCCCAAGTGGCGGCTGAAAAGGCTGCAACACTTGCCAAGCAAGCTTATGGCCTCAGTAAAGTAGACGCTTACGTTAAGGGCGTCGGCCTTGGCCGTGATGCAGCAATTCGCGCTATGCAAACAGTTGGCATCGCTGTCGAGAGTATTACCGATGTAACTGGCGTGCCACATGGTGGCGTTCGTCCAAAGAAAGCACGGAGGGTCTAGTATATGGCACGAGATACTCGTTCTATTGTTAAGCTTTCCCGTCGTGAAGGCTATGCCTTGCACCCCAAGGCACACAAAGCGCTCGCAAAGCGCACCAATACTCCCGGTCAAGCTCCAAACGCTCGCATGCGTAATAAGCCTAGCCAGTATGCCTTGCAGCTCCGTGAGAAACAGAAGGTCAAGCGTTTGTATGGCCTACTTGAAAAGCAATTCAGCAACCTTATGGTTGAAGCTAGTCGCAGTAAAGGCCAATCGGGCGCAACACTTCTGCAATATCTAGAACAGCGCCTAGACAATACTGTCTACCGTGCTGGCTTTGCATCAAGCCGCCGGGCTGCCCGTCAGCTGGTCACCCATGGCCACTTTATGTTGAACGGTCGTCGTGTCGACATTCCTTCCATTCGTCTGCGCATTGGCGACGAATTTACCCTGCGCGACCACAGTAAGGCAAACGAATATTTCAAGAAATTGGATGACATCAGCCCTGCACCATCGACCACCCCAGCCTGGTTAAGCGTTGATCGCAAGAAAGTAGCCGTTAAAGTTACCGGCTTGCCACTGCGCGATGATGCTGAACCCGAAATCAATGAGCAACTAATCGTCGAATACTACTCACGGTAAGGAAGGACAAAGCGAAAATAACTATGTCAAAAATGATTCACACCCCAAGCCTCGTAGCTGTTGACGATCACAGTGCTACTTCTAGCAGCTTCGTGATCGAGCCACTGCAAAACGGCTACGGTATGACGCTTGGTAATAGCATCCGCCGTGTACTCCTCAGCAGCATCGCCGGCGCTGGTGTAACCAGCTTTAAAGTTGACGGCGTTACCCACGAATTCACTGCAGTGAAGGGCGTTAAGGAAGACGTTGTCGACATCATGCAGAACCTGAAGCAGCTACGTTTCCGTGTATACGGTGACGAACCACAGACACTTCGTATTGTTAAGAAAGGTGCTGGCGCTGTAACTGGCAAAGACATCCAAGGCAACGCTGATGTTGAAGTGGTTAACACTGACCAGCTGATTGCTACCATTGACGATGACAAAGCAACCTTTACGGTTGACCTGGTCGTTGAAACTGGTCGTGGCTATCACACTATCGAAGAAAGCACTGCCAAGAAGCAGAGCGACTTCATCGCAGTCGACACCATCTTCAGCCCTGTACTGCGCGTACGCTACAAGGTTGATAAGACTCGCGTCGGCCAGACCACTGACCTTGACCGCCTCAGCATCACTGTAGATACGGATGGCACCATCACACCACGTGATGCCTTCGAAGAAGCAGCAGCCATTCTGGTCAACCAATACACCGCACTAGCCGGCAAAACCCGCGTTGTCACTCAGGAAGTTAGTGAAAATGTTAGCGGCAGCAGCCTGCTCGGCTCAACTGGCGATGACAGCAACTTGCTCAGCACTTCTATTGAAGACCTTAACCTAACCGCTCGCACTACCAACGCACTGGTTAATAACGACATCCACACCATTCAGGACTTGTTTGCACTCAGCGATGCTGAACTTCGTGACCTGAAGGGCTTTGGCAGCAAGGCACTCGATGAAGTTAAGGATAAGTTAGCGGAGTTGGAGCTCTAAACATGCACAGGCACGGATATCAAGGAACTAAGTTCCACCGTGAACGCGACCAGCGTGAAGCTCTGATTAAGAGCCTCGCCGAATCGCTCATCATTCACGGTTCAATTGTAACTACATTACCCAAGGCTAAGGCTGTGGTGCCATACGTTGAAAAGCTAGTAACCAAGGCTAAGAAGGGCGACCTTCATAATCGCCGTCAGGTTATTGCAAGCTTACAAACAGTCAGCACCGCTCACAAGCTTGTCGACGACATTGCACCAAAGCTTACCGGTCGTACTAGCGGTCATTTCCGCGTCGAGCGAACCGACAACCGCCGGGGCGACAACGCTGAAATGGCACGCGTAAGTTTTGTTGACGACCTCAAAGAAGCACCAGTCGCCAAGGCAGCTCCAAAGGCAGAGGCTAAGACGCCGGCCGCAAAGGAGACTAAATAATGACTACTTACAGCGCAAAACCCTCTGATGTAATTCGTAAATGGTACGTTATCGATGCCAGCGAAAACACCATGGGTCGTGTTGCTACTCAAATTGCAACACTGCTAACTGGCAAGGGTAAGCCTCAATTCACCCAACACATTGACTGTGGTGACTATGTCGTAGTTGTAAATGCCGCCAACCTACAGGTGAGTGGCAACAAGCTAGAAGACAAAATGTACTACCGTCACAGCGGCTACCCAGGCGGCCTCAAAGAGGCAACTCTTCGAGAAGTACTGGCTGGCAAAACTCCAGAACGCGCTTTATTTGAAGCCGTCCGTGGCATGCTGCCGGTTAACAAGCTACGTGACCCACGTCTTGCTCGCCTAAAGATCTACATGGGCAGCGAGCACAACCACGAAGCACAGAAGCCGGAAGCTATCTCGGTGAAAGGAACTAAATAATGGCTGAATCAAAGACGCAGAACTACTACTACGCTCTTGGCCGCCGCAAGAGCGCAACCGCTCGTGTGCGTGTTCAAAAGGGCAAAGGTAGTGTTGTAGTAAATGGCAAGCCAGCTGAAGAGTATCTAGCTGACAGCAAAGCTTTGCTAAACGAGCTGCAAAAGCCGTTTGCTACGTTGGAAATCCCCACGAAAGACTTCGATGTTTCAGTCGTTGTCAGCGGCGGTGGTCATGCTGGACAAGTTGATGCAATCCGTCTTGGCATCGCCAAGGCTTTGATTGAATTCAATGCCGACTACAAAGCAACCCTCAAGCGCGCAGACCTCTTGAGCCGTGATCCACGTGAGCGCGAACGCAAGAAGTTTGGTCTTAAGGGTGCTCGTAAGCAGCGCCAGTTTACAAAACGGTAAAGAAGCTTGAGACACCGGCAAGCGTGTTTCTCAACGCGCCGACAAAGCTGCTCTTCCCAAGGGCTGCACAGCTCACAAAACTCCTCAATATTGGGGAGTTTTGTGTTCAAGAGGAATACAGATCAAGGTATACTAGCAGAGAATGAGCAAGAAAACAGCAGATAAATTGGAGGCGAAGCGAGCGACGTGGCTGGAGCGGACGCAGCGGATTTTAAGTGTTTCGGAAACAGAAGCACTTGCGTTACTGAATACGAATCGGCAGCAAAGTCTTCGGCTTAATCCATTGATCGCTGACCCGCACGATACAGTAATGGGCCTCCAAAGCTTGGGCTGGCGAGGCAAAGCCTATACTTGGGCAACCGACTGCTACGCCACTGAAACCGGGCTGGAAGCGATTCGTGATAGTGATTTAACGACAGCAGGAGCTGTTTATATTCAGAACGCTGCTAGCTGGTTACCAGTACTGGCGCTTAACCCAAAACCAAGAGATGGAATTTTGGATATCTGCGCGGCACCGGGCGGGAAAGCAAGCCATATCGCGGCACTTACTAACAATCAGGCAACGCTCACGGTAAATGATAACTCACGCCCACGGCTTGCTAAAATGCACGCCAATCTTGAGCGATTAAACGTAAGAGCAGAATACACTCTCTTTGACGCCTCAAAACTGGCTCGTAAACTTGAAGGGCAGCAGTTTGATAAGATATTACTAGACGCACCATGCAGTGGCGAAGGACTTATGCGCTACGACCAAGATAAAGATTTTGCCTCGTGGTCTGTTGCACATATCCATAGGCTAGCATCCCTCCAAAAACAGATTATTTTGCAAGCTTGGAAGCTGCTGAAACCCGGCGGCACACTTATCTATAGCACTTGCACAATGGCGCCTGAGGAAAATGAAGCGATAGTCGACTACCTGCTTCGCAAGCGGGATACCGCAGCGCTAGAACCAGTAAGGTTTGACTTGCCTAACCGAGTATCCTGCGTGAACTCATGGAACAATAAGGCATTTTCGCCAAAGATTACACAATGCTTACGTCTGGCGCCCAGTCCTACACTAGAAGCTTTCTTCGTGGCCAAGTTCTGTAAGCTTGCAGAATCAGATGAACATTTGGTATAGTGGCCAGTCTATGACAACACCAAAACAGAGCAACCAATCTTGGCGCACCAGCACCATGCGTGACGGTTTGTTCTGCGTGCTCTAGCAGAAAATTTAGAACTTACTAAAGAAACCGCCACACATTCAGCGATTTCTTTCATTCTCCACACCATAAGGAAGCCTACTTAAGAAGCTTCCTCTGATCAGATAAGGTATACTATGAACAATATGACAAAACCTGTAATTCTTACCGGCCTTCGAGCTAATAACGATCTCCACATTGGCAATTATTTCGGCGCGTTGCTGCCACTTATTGATATGGCCAAAAACCACGCCGAAGACTACGAGATCAACCTATTCGTTCCGGACCTGCATAGCTTCACCACGCCCATCAACCATAGCGAGCTTCAGCGAGACATTCTAAACAATCTACGCATCTTCGTTGCCGCCGGCCTGCCAATCGACCACCTCAGTGTGCACCTATACCGACAAAGCTACATCCCAGCTCATAGCGAGTTGGCATGGATTCTTGATTGTTTCACTGGCTTCGGCGAGCTTAGCCGCATGACAGAATTTAAAGACAAGTCCGCTAAATTAGGCGCTGAACACATTGGCGTAGGACAGTTTAACTACCCGCCGCTAATGGCAGCCGATATATTGCTTTACGGCGCCACCTACGTACCTGTCGGTGACGACCAAAGACAGCATATTGAGTTTACGCGCAATATTGCTGAGCGCTTAAATAACAAATTCGGTGAGCTCTTTGTAGTGCCCAAAAGCGTCCAAGAACAGCATGCGTTTTTCCAAAAGGATCAGGGCCTACGCATTAAAGACCTTCAGGACCCAACTAAGAAAATGAGCAAAAGCGATGAGAGTGGCAAAGGGATTATCTTCCTGGGTGATGACCCGGGAGAGGCTAGCAAAAAAATTAAATCTGCCGCCACTGACAGCTTTGGTAAAATTGATCTAACCAATCAGGATCAGCCGGGTATTACAAACCTGCTGCAGATATTAGCACTAACTACCGGCAGGTCTCTCGACGAAGCTATCAGTGAATATCAGGGCCAAGAACAATATGGGCCACTTAAAGCCACTACCGCCGACGCAGTGAGCATCTTTTTAGCCGACTTCCAGGGCCGACTCGCAAAAGTTGATGACAGCCAATTGATGGCCAAGCTAGAAGCCGACGAAAAACAAATGAACGAAATCGCTAATGCCACACTGCTAAAAGTTCAAAAAGCAGTCGGTCTCCGCGCATAATGAGCAATCTTGAGATTAGCCGAGCGCAAAGACTCGATCAAAAAGTCGTGGAGCTTATACCAGAGTTAAGCCGAGGGTTTGCCGCGCGTCTAATTGAAGATGGTAAAGTAACCGTAAACAGCACCATTCAAACCAAGCCGGGCTACAAGCTTCGCGCGGATAGCAAAGTTGTTGTTGACTACAATATTGCCGAACTTGCCCAGATTCCAGAGATTGAACTTGAAGTACTATATGAAGATGATGACTGCGTAGTCATAAACAAACCAATTGGCGTTTTAAGCCATAGCAAGGGCGCTTTCAACCCCGAAGGCACAGTAGCCACTTGGCTTCGATCACGGCTCAAAGGCCTGAGTGGCGAGCGTGGCGGTATCGTGCATCGGCTTGATCGTGCTACCAGCGGTGTAATGATCTGCGCCAAAACGCCAGAAGCGCTCAGTTGGCTACAAAAACAATTCGCCACCCGAAATGTCAAGAAGACCTATGTTGCAGTTGTGACTGGTCAACTAAACCCGCCAGAAGCTGTCATCGAAATGCCTATTGGTCGTAACCCCAAAGCACCGGCAACCTTTCGGGTTGACGTTCAGGGCAAATATGCCAAGACCAGCTATAGCACGATGACCAAAAACGACAAGTATAGCCTAGTGGAGCTTAAACCCGAAACTGGTCGTACCCACCAGCTGCGCGTACACTTAGGCCACTTACATCATCCAATTGTTGGCGATGTATTGTATAACGGTGAGTCCGCTGATCGGCTATATTTGCATGCCGAACACCTAGAAATTACCATCCTAAATGGCCACGAGCGTAAAGTATTTACCGCCCCATTGCCGCCTGCGTTTACCGAGCATGTAGCATGAACACCCTTGACATTGTGTTGCACGCTAGCAGTCAGGCGCAGCTTGATGCATTTGCCACCACGCCAGCTCACGCCGTATTGCTAAGCGGACCAAAAGGAATTGGCAAAACCCACGTAGCTAGAACACTCGGTGCACGGCTTTTGGGAGTACCACTGGATAAACTCGACCGCTACGCACACTACCGCATAATTACAGCCAAAAACGACGCTATTACTATCGAGCAAATTCGCGAACTCATCAGCGCGTTTACATTACAAGTGCCAGGAACTGCACCCATACGACGAGCCGCCATCATACAGGATGCCGAAGTCATGGGCACTGAAGCCCAAAATGCGCTTCTTAAGCTACTCGAAGAACCGCCCACCGATTCCGTACTTATACTTACTAGCTCACAGCCTGCTCAATTACTTGCTACTATTCGCTCACGTGTGCAGCAACTACAATTGCCAGCACCGACCGCAGCAGACATAGTGCAGCATTTTGTCGCAATCGGACATAGTGAAGCTACAATCAAAGCCGCACTACTACGTAGTGGAACCAACATTGCCGAGGTTCAACAAACCCTCAACACCAGCAACGAAAAACCTGACACCACTATCTCGTTAGTCAAACAGGTCCTTGGCGCTTCTCCATATGAGCGCTTGCTTTTAGTAGATGCACTAGCTAAGCAAAAAGACCAAGCGCGCCTTTTCACAAATATGCTAGCAGTGGTAGCAACCGCTAGCTTAGAAGCAGCGGCTCTTAAAGGCGCTACTACACTCGCTCGCTGGCGTGATATCTTGCAAGCTGCATATACCGCTCAGAATGCCCTTGAGCAAAGTGGTAACGCCAAGCTTGTACTGACCGAGCTTATGCTTGCCCTATAAACTGTGCTATACTAAGTACCATCGTATGTACGAGTTAGTGATCGTCGCTGCTTTTGGCCTGCTTGGCATCGCCAGCACCAAACTGCACGCTGAAGAATTTAACGAAGTCTCCCATAAAGTTGGTGACCGGATGGGTAAGCTGTGGGATATTGCCCACCAAGGCATGCGTGAGAATCGCTTTTTACGCGCCGAGAAGGCGCTTCTTACTATTCTAAAGATTGATGAAAAGAATGCTGCTGCGTACAATCGCCTTGGCATCCTCTACGCCAAACAAAAAGAATACCGTGATGCAATCGATTGTTTCGAAATTGCCAGCAGTATCGAAGCAACACCTTCGTCACTCCACAACCTAGGCCTCATTTATTATGAAACTGAAAATTATGAAAAGGCCGCCATTGCCTTTGAATCTGCCCTAAAACTTGAAGAGTCATTAGCAGCCCGCCACGTCGCCTACGCCAAAGTACACGAAAAACTTGGCAACGAAAAGCTTATGTTCCAGGCCTTGCATCGCGCTATTGAATTAGAGCCAAACAAAGAGACATACACACTACTCATGCAAGCTTACCAGGAACGTGGTATGGATGCCGAGGCCGATATGATTGCCGAGAAGCTAAAGAAGCTTATCGTTCCAGCTGGTCGTCCACGTCGCATTTTGCGCCCTCGCAGGGTTGTCATTTAACCCCTGTTTTGCTACACTAACGCGGTAGCTTAAAGCAATGGAATTGCGCCGACATAGCTCAGTGGCTAGAGCGGCTGTTTTGTAAACAGCGGGTCGTGGGTTCGAATCCCTCTGTCGGCTCCATGTTTACAACAAGTGCACTTTCCGGGATTGCTTTCGGAAAAGAGCAGTCGGACAAAATGTATTTCATTTTGCCCGCGTGATGAGACAAACCATTCTGGTTTTTCTCATGTGCCTTTTGCAGGGTTAGTGAAGCGGTCAAACACGGGTGACTGTAAATCATCTGGCTCAGCCTTCGGGGGTTCGAATCCCTCACCCTGCACCAAACAAAAAGCCCACTCTCAAAGTGGGCTTTTTGTTTGGTGCTACATATCCAAAGCGCCTTGCTTAGAAGAAGATCCAAGCAGCAAAACTCATTAGATCTTACTCCGCTAACACTTACAGAGAACACTTTTTTTCTGTGAGGCGGAACATCGACACAGCTAGAATTAGCTTGCTACAATAAAGTCATGGCTATAGAAACATTAGCCGGCGGCACTGTGCATACTATGCCAGCTGACTTAAGAAAAGCGCTTACTGCCGCTCCGGCAGCCAAACGAGCATGGCAGAGTTTAACACCCTTAGCACGCAATGAATGGATCTGCTGGACAGTAACCGTCAAACAGCAGAAGACCAGGGATGAGCATGTCAAACGAGTCATTTCCGAACTAGAAGAGGGGATGCGACGTCCTTGTTGTTGGCTGGGCTGCATTCATCGAGTAGACAAGGCCACAAGCCCCTCAGTTCGATGGGCGCTTACTAAAAAAGCTCGATCTAAATAACACTAAATCTACGCCGTTCAACATTTACGCTTCGTATAGTAGCGATTGCTTAGCAATTTTATTAAGAGCACTCTTGGAATGCTATGCTAATTACATGAAGCATCTCGTTATTCCAACAACTAATGTTTTTATCCTCAATGGCTCTAAAGTTTTATTAGGCAGACGTGCTAACACTAACTGGATGGACGGGCATTTATGCCCACCGGGTGGTCATATCGAAATAGGTGAAACGCCTGTTTTGGCTGCAATACGCGAGCTTCAAGAAGAACTTGGCGTCACCGTAAAGGCAGAAGACCTCGAGTTCGTATGCGTAGCCGCCCGCAATACAGCTGCCGGAGAAACAGTAGCCTATGAGTTTGCTATCCGGGACAAAGACTACCCATTCACTAATGCAGAGCCCCATAAGTGCAGCGAACTTATCTGGGCAGATCTACAGAATCTCCCAAGTGATATTATTGATCATTTTAGGCAGATCATAGAGTTTGGGATTACTAGCAAGCAACCCTACCTTGAAATTGGTTACTGACCCTATCATTTATAGCCTATACATCTCCGATCGCGCCAGAACCGGTTATTTGCTTGGAAACGTAGCATAAACCCCCGTGTAAATTGCTTTGATTTCAAGTCGCTACACGCACTTCACTCTAGAAAAAAACACCTTTATCTGCTACAATTGCCTGGTAATTTAGCCCGGCGCGCCGCCTTAGCTCAGTGGTAGAGCACTTCCATGGTAAGGAAGGGGTCTCGAGTTCAAGTCTCGAAGGTGGCTCCATATTGTCTCTAGTCTCAACAAATGTGTTGAGACTTTTATTTTGCCCGACCTTAAAATGGTAGATTTCAGAAAAGTCTTGACACTAAAGCATAAGCGGTTTACATTAGTTTATAGAGTATAAATCCAAAAGAAATATACTTAAAATCCTATTTCTTTTCTTGCAAGAAGGAAAACAAAAATACCGGACTGATCTCCCGGTTTTTTTGTTTATATGGAGTGTTTTTAGACTAGCATGTCACCGGTGTTTACAAGTGTACCCTTATCTGTTACACTACTGAGGTTATGGCGAAAAAGAGCGAAAAGCGTAAACTAATTGGACTGGTAAGCGAAGAGTCCGGCGAGCGCATTTATTACACAAGCAAGAATACTCAGAATACTCCTGAGAAGCTTAGCCTGCGTAAATACAGCCGCAAGCTCCGCAAGCACGTGCTGTTCGTAGAAACCAAGAAAAATCTTGGCCGCAACGAAGTTAAGCCGCGCAAGCACTAAAGCTTATTCTACAATGATAAAAACACCGGTTTAAAACCGGTGTTTTTACATTACCCGAGAGCGAACAAATTATGAGATGATAGCCAATTAGATAACGGCGCGGATGCCATTTATGGCAAATCCGCTTTAAGGCTACCCCATTCAGTAATTAATCATTCAAATCAAGCAAGGTGTTAATAAGTTCGGCATGGCTCCACACCAGCGGCGTAACCGAAAGCGGCGTACCATCTGAGGGGTTGATTTGCTCACTCAGCACACCACTTGGCAAACGATGGGCAAGCGTCCAGGCCAACAGTTTCTCGGCATCCGGGTTACGAGCCAGCTGTTGATAATATTGTGCAACCCAAAGTGTTGTTACAAACCATGGATTGCCGAGGTACGCCGGCTTGCTTGCAAAATAATTATCCCACTGATACCGGGGAACACCGCCAGAAGGGGACTTATCCAGCATATCGCTTTCAATTACTTTGAATGTGCTCCGGATCGCTTTACTCCCAAAAGCTTCAGTAGCAAACATTAGCGCACCGTAAGCACTGGAGACATCGAGCGTATTATCAAGCTGCAACGAACCATCATCCTGTAACAAATAACCTTTTCGTAAGATACCTTGTTCCGCATCAAACAAAACATGGCAATTAGCAGCAATTTCGCTCGCCGCGTCACGCCATCGCACCGCGTCATCTGGAAACTCGAATACGTCAGCCAGCTGTGCTGCGGTAAGTAGTGCCCGATATACAATAGCGGTGGTGTAGGTACTTGTAGTGAATTTTTCTTCCCATAAGTCGTAGCTGGCATGAGGCAGTAAAGTCGCTTCATCACGAAATTCAGTCATAAAGTTGGCTGCTGGCTGCACGAAGGTTTTGTACATACTCTCTACAAATTCTTCGTCGCCACTAGTCTCGTAGTACTCACCAAGCATATAGAGCACAACGGCCGTTTCATCTTCCTGGATCGCAAGTTCAGTATGCTTGCCATGCATCAGTGGGTGCCAAGTACTGCCAATAGCGCGGTCTGGTTGGTATTTATGCATCAGGTAGCCATCGGGGTGAATAATATCCCGACAAAAACTAAAGAAGCGACGTGGCTCATCACTATAGCCAAGCCGTATTAATGGCCACATCGCATATGCACCGTCGCGAGGCCATACATAGCTATAGTAATCGCGGCCAAAGTTATAAATTGATGAATCACAGCTGGCAATGACGCCGCCGCGCTTATCAGTATGCGCCTTGATAATCATCAGTGATTTGCGCACTGCCGCTTGGTGCACAAGCTCCATTTTGCTAATATGCGGGTTGGCAACTTTAAGCCAGGTCCGCCAGTGGTTCCGCAGTTTATCAGTCCGGGCGGACAAACCAGAGCTCAGAAGCTGCTGGTGAATTTTCTCGGCGCTATACTGTGCATCTGCAGCAATCACCCAGTAATTAACAACCTCAGTGGAGCTTGGGGCAACACTAAGCGTACAACGCAGTACCGAGTCAACGCCACCATGCTCAACGGGATTGCTCGATAACTCACCATCCTCGGCGTCGCGCCAGGTGCCTTCTTTTCCTTCAATGCCGTAATTGCCGACCGAGAACTGGTCCATCGGCGTGCCATCTGCACCCTGAGCGTACATAAGTAGCGTGCAACGACCTTTGTAGTCTAGTACGTAGTTACCCTCAGGGACAAACAGTGCCGTATCGCCACGCCCAGCGCGTGAAATCTGGAATACCTGGTGGAAGAAAAGGCGCACTTCGCGATTTTCCTGCGTCAGATTATGCAACGTCAACTGTCTACAAAAAGCGTTAAACTCATAATCAACAAAATCATGAAACTCTAATTTCAGCTGTAGTTGGTCTGATTGTGCATGAATGCTGCTGAGTAGCACATCATCTTCAAAATCTACCCGCACATCCCAACCACCATCATCAATCCACGAAAAAACGCCATCTACCCACACCCCTACTTTGTGAGGTATGCTGCGCGAGGTAGTGAGGTTGTCTAAGCCTACATAGGGATAGTAGAAGTCATGCACGAGACCATTTTCGTCCAGACCCACGGTAAGGCTGCCATTGCCAAGCATAACTGGTCGGCCCATTAAAAATTATCCCCACGAACAACTACTCGAATCACATTTATTCCCACCCGCAACACACCTACACCTCAATACCTTTCTGAGCAAGGCGGAATCTAATATCATGATACGCGTTCATAAAGTTCATATAGGCTTCGTATGGTGTTTCATATGGGCTAAAGTACGCATGAATATCGCCATCATTAAAGTATTTAGTACACATGTAGTAAAAATGGTCACTAGTGGTTAAGCGACGCCAATCCTCTATAAGCGCCAGATCAGCAGTGGCTAATACCTTATCTTCTAAGTCATAGAGTGCTTGGATAGAACCGGTCTGCATACTATTACCTAGCCAGGCAGACAAGTCGCGCTCAGTGTCAGCCCAAGTAACAGTATTGGGCGTATCTACAACATCAACTGGTTCGAATGCATCGGCAACTTCACTCACTGTCATGAAGGTATGATGTTTATTTTTGAGCCATTCTCCTGGCAAGTGCGCCAGGAAGTCAAATATTCCGGTTGACTCCCACTGGTGCTCACCAAAGGTTTCGTAGTCCATAAATAAATCAAAATTAGTCGCGTTTTGATTTGCACCAAGCCAGTGTGCAAACTTATCAGCCGTTAGTGGCCATTCACTCCAGCCACGATCACCAAATCGGAATGCAATATCATCACTCAGCTTGTAGTTTTTCATGAGCAAGCGAATGTTCTCAGTGTAAGCCGGGCGGTACACATAATTTGGGCTGCGCCAGCCTAGCACTGGATCCCAGCCTTCCGACAAAACCGCCTTGTAGCCAGCTTTGTCAGCCCAATAGGCAACATCATTGTTGTAGCAAAGTTCGGTATTACGGAATACTTTTGGCGTTTGGCCAAAAACTTCTTTCACTTTGTCGGCATGCATTTTTACCTGGCGCTCAAACTCAGCGCGACTATAGAAAAAGGCTAGACTGTGATGGTAGGTTTCGGCCACTATCTCAACACGGCCCGTTTCGGTCAGCTCTTGGAATGAGTGCAAAGCAGCTGGCGCCCACTTTTCTAGCTGCTCTATAACCGTACCCGTGATTGATAAACTCAGCTTAAATTCCGGGTTATCACGAAGCAGTTGTAACAGTCGAGCGTTGGTTGGCAAATATGACTTCTCGGCAACTTTGTGGGCAATACGCTCGTTGCTTGCATTGTCTTCGTATGGCGCATTGAAATAATCATGATTTACCCCAGCATCAAAAACCGTGTAGTGACGGATCCGAAATGGCTGATGGACGTGCAAGTACAGAACAATGGCCTTTTGGTTCATGCGGCAGCTCCTACTAGATGCTGATTATACACAGCAACAACCTTCTTACTGGCATTCTCCCATGAAAAATTCTGGCACTCAATTTGAGCATTCATTGTTAACGTATCACGCAGCTCATCATTTTGTACGACTGAAGTGATCTGGTTGGCCATTTCTTTGACATCCCAGAAATCCACTTTTAGACAGTTCTTAAATACTTCGCTCACACCCGACTGCCTACTTACTATTGAAGGCGTACCGTATACAACCGCTTCAAGCGGCGTAAGACCGAATGGCTCAGAGATCGATGGCATCACAAACAGATCGCTAATTGCAAATGCATCACGCCATTGCTTACCACGCAAAAAGCCAGTAAAGAACACATTAGCGCCGATCCCTAAATCTGCCGCTAACTCAATCAGTTCATAATACTGCTCGCCACTACCAACAATAAGGAAGAGTGTTTTCGGCGCACGCTGCACCACCTCCTTAGCGGCGCGCAGCAAATTTGGCAAACCTTTTTGTATCGTTAAACGGCCGACGTTTGTTACGACTCGGTAACCTTGCGCCCTCATAGCCTCCAAGTAACGATATGTATTATTAGTGTCCAGTGGCACTATATCACTTGATTCAATGCTGTTATGCACTACTTCAATCTTATCCGCTGGAACGCCGTAATCACGTACAATACAGTTTTTGGTGTGCTGGCTCACGGCCATGATACGATCTGCCATATGCATGGCCATTTCTTCAATTTCGAGCACCAATGGATTACCGCCGTTACCACCAGAGCGATCAGACTCAATAGAATGGACATGGATGATTAGCGGGCAGCCACGCTTTTCCTTAACACGCATTCCAGCCCGAGCCGTTAGCCAATCGTGCGCATGCACAATATCAAATTCACGGCCATCAATTAAGCGCTCGACAGACTTCTCATATAACTCTTGCTGGTCGTAAATATTGAGCCACTCTTCGCTACCATCTTCCTTGATATATTTGTAGCTATCATAAGCGATCCCAGAGCGGATAACACTTGCCACGCCTTGCGGTGTTGCGGCAGTGACAGACATAAAATCAATGCCATGGTCTGCCTCATAGGGCAATATAAATTCTATGTCGACATTTTGTTTCGCGAGAGCTTTGCAGAGCTGGAGACATACTACCCCCAGACCGCCGCTATTGTGAGGTGGGAGTTCCCACCCAAGCATCAATATCTTCATTGCCCTCGTCTTTTACATTGATGATTTTATCTAAGTTCAGTATAAGTAAAAAAGTCGCCAAGTACAACCAAAATGCTTACGCTTTGTTTCTAAGCGATTGTTGGCCCTACAGAGCCCTTTCTATAAGAGGTAAGCCCCGCGCCATTTCGTGACCATTGCTCCAACACATGCTCTACAATTTCCCAAGAGCGGATCACCTCGGCACTAGTTGCAAATAACGTCTGATCACCTCGTATAGCATCGACGATAACCCGTTCATACGCTTCAGCCGGACGTTGATTGAATGACCGCGCGTAATCAAATTCCATGTCAGCCCCATTAGTAATATTTTGGATACCCGGCTGCTTGATTTGTAAGTGCAACGTAATACCTTCTTTAGGCTGGATACGGAATACCAGCTTATTTTCTTCTGCAACAGCATCTTGCGGCTGGCGAAAACACACACTGATTTCAGTTAGTTTTTCCTGGAGCGCCTTACCACTTTCCAGCAGCACCGGAACACCCGTCCATTGATCGTTATCAATCCACAAACTTACACTAGCAAACGTTTCAATAATAGAATCGGGATTTCCAACCTCATCACGATAGCCTTCATATTGCCCACGCACCGTCACCTGAGGAACGTCATCTGGCGCAACCGGCTTAATAGCCTCTAGTAGCACTAGTTTTTGCTGATGTATCTCTTCGCTAGTAAAGTTCCGCGGGCGAGCCATTGTTACAACAGCTAGTAGCTGCAGTAAGTGATTTTGGACAAAATCGCGCAGCGCGCCCGTCTGCTCGTAGAATTCTGCTCGGCCTTCGATGCCAATTTCTTCGTGTGCCACAACCCCTATGTGGTCAATGTGCATATTATTCCAGATGCTTTCAAACAACGGATTCTTAAACCGGAACGTAAGTATGTTTTGTACCGTTTCTTTAGCGACATAGTGGTCTATACGATACACTTGGCCTTCCGAAAAATGCTCACTAAGGACCGCAACGAGCTCTCGGGCAGATGCCAAGTCATAGCCAAATGGCTTTTCGATTAGCAAACGCGGCAACTCTTGACTGTTTGCGAGCGGCGAATTGTGTCCTGTTTTACCAAGTAAACGGATAATGGGTGTAAACGCCCGAGAAGGAATGGAAAGATAGTAGAGGCGATTGCCCAGTTCGCCCATTTCGGCTTCAACTTCGCGAATTCGCACAAGAAGCTGCTCGTATGCATTTTGGTCCACCAAATCCATCTGTCGCATCTCTGTTTGATCTTTTAAGCGTTGCTCGACACCAGTGTCGTAATCGGCCTCATTAACAAATTCGGCCAGCCGTTCGAACACCGTCTCTTTATCGACATCGCGCCTGCTGACGCCAATAATATGCGTCTTCTCTGGTAGTTCCTGCGCCTTCGCCAGCTGATACAGCGCAGGCAAAAGTTTGCGCTGCGCTAGGTCTCCGGTAATACCAAAGATTACCAGCACCAGCGGCTGCTTTAGGCGATCGTAGTTCACGCGGTAGTACTCTCCGTAGGCTCAGTTGCCACACGTTCGCGAACGCCCGCTTCGGCACCTTCGCCGTTCAGGTTATGGCCACCAAATTTATTGCGCTGTGCGGCAACCACTTTAGTGGCAAAGTTTACCTCGCCCTTTTGGCTAGCCACCCGCACATCAAAGGCTGCCTGAATAGAGGGCAGGGCAATGCCTAGGTCCTTTGCAGCTTCAAGCGTCCAACGAGCTTCGCCACTCTCGGCTACATAACCCGAGATACCGTCAAGCTCTGGATTTTCAGCCAGCGCATCACGGCTGAGTTCTGTTAGCCATGAGGTAATCACACTATGATGCTGCCAAAGATCAGCTGCTTTAGCTAGGTCAATCCCTTTATACGGACCATCGTGTAGCATACGGAAACCCTCACCCAATGATTCCATTATGCCGTATTCGATGGCATTATGAACCATCTTTACAAAGTGGCCAGCGCCACTTGGACCAAAATGATTGTACATGCCACCTGGTTGTACCAAGGTACGTAGCGCCGGCTCAAGCACTGCAAAAGCTTCAGCACTGTCACCGCCACACATCAGCGGGAAACCATTTTGATATCCCCATACGCCACCCGAAACACCAATATCCAATAATTCGCAGCCGGCAGCCTTGACCTTTTCGTTTAGTTTTTGCGTAGCTCGAAAATCCGAATTACCACCGTCAATTAAAATAGAACCTTGAGGCACTAGTGTCAGCCACTCCTCAACTTGCGCATCAACAATTGCATCGGGCAGCATAATCCAGATGACGACCCTATCATCACCAAACTCATGGATTACATCTGCTTTTTCATAGGCCTTTATGGCACCGTGTTCAGCAGCTTCGTCGATCGGTTCGTGGCTCCGATTGTGAGCGATTACCGTATGCTCACCACTTTCTGACAATTTACGTGCAATTTGCATGCCCATGCGGCCCAAGCCTTGGATGGCGATTTTCATTTGTTACCCCTTACCGTTACTAGCATCATTATATACATAGACCTCCGGAATATCGTAGAGGATTTTGGCCGGTAATTTTGCTGCTGGCTCCGTGTTTTTTTGTAAACGAGAGAGCGCCTTTTCTTTGCCCTTACCATAGGCCAGCACATAACCGACCTGTACCTTAGCTAGAGCCGCTGGCGTTAATGTCATACGCTCATAATCACTCCACTCATACCCAATCACTGCCGCCTCTGTTGCCTCAGTAGCGGGTGAGCCGGGCAAGATACCAGCCGTATGTGCGTCACTACCCAAACCAAATTGGCCAATAATGCTAGTCGCATTACTGAGCGCTGTGCTTGCCACCTCGCCATAAAAACTGACTGTCTGCTCAAATGACAAATCGTGTATAAGTACATCCACCCAGGTGGCTTCACCAGGGTCAAACCCTGCCGCACGCAGTTGTTCGCTATTACTATCCTTATGGCCTTTTAAACCATAACGTTCGTCCATCGGTAAAATAGCAAGGCCTTTTAGCATGCTCCCTGCTCGTTTGCTAACTAGCTGCATAATGCCTACTTCTGCATTTACGTTACTGCCGCCGCTTACCAGCCACAATACACGTTTTCCAGCAAGCAAATCTTTGCAGATTCGCGTAGCTATGGCGTGTATTGCTTTGTCCTGTTTTTCCCTCAAAACCTGCATATGATTTCAGTATACCATCCCATTTCCATGAACCAGGATGGGTACAATACCGAGCTGAAAAGAAAAGTGTTGACACTATCTGACCGATTGGTCTAATATATGACCATGCGGTCAGAATCCACTGGTCAACTTCCAAAACCTACAAGAACCCAGCAGGCTCGACGTGCCGATATTATTGCCGCCGCCATCACTGTTATTAATCGTGATGGCTACGCCAGCGCTTCAGTCCAAAGGGTCGCCGAGGAAGCAGGAACATCCAAAAGCACCGTGCTATACCATTTCAAATCCAAAGCGGAGATCGAAAAAGCGCTGGTAGGGTCAATTTTTGAAGATGGTGCAGCCTATATGGCGCCATTTATTACACGAGCACGTACATACCGCGGAAAATTGCGTGCGTATCTAACGTCAAATCTGCAGTTCATTGCGAATAACGCACCCGCAATTGCCGCACTACTGGAGATTGAGCGTAATATTGGCCATCAGACTTTTACTGATAGTTCAACCTACAACCAAGACGATGCGCCAATGCGCTGGCTCAAAGACATGCTTATAAATGGCCAAAAGGCGGGTGAGTTTAACGAGTTTAACCCTTTGGTTACTGCTATTAGCATTCGCCTAGTTGTTGATGGTTCAGCGCAGTACATCCTAACCCATCCGTCACTTGACATTACACAGTACATTACCGAGATCGTGCGGTTATTTGATGCTGCCATAGCAAAGAAAGGAGGCCACTACATAACCCCGATATAAAAGTACTGTTGAGGCTTAAAACTCGTATACCTACACTATAAAATCCGAAGAGGAGACCATCATGGACCAACCAACTAACACCTCAGCAACCAAAAACCCAGCCGCACAAGCAATTGGCCTGTACGTTGGCGGCTACCTGGCTATTAGTCTCGGTGCATTAGTAGCACTTGCTTTATTACACAACCACCACAACCAGGCGACTCAAGAAGCATGGGTACACGGCATCATTGTTGCAGCTACCGCACTACTAATGGCCACCTTTGCTCGTGGTACAGCTCGTGGCAATAGCCGCATGTATCTGCGCCTACGTATTACGTCAAGTATTATGATTGTCGCCATCGCCGTAACCAGCGCCATCCCAGGTGATTTCCCAATGTGGATGAAGCTAGAGCAGGTTGTTTGCGGACTACTACTTATCGCCCTGACGTTTGCACTAAACAGCCGTAGCACCAAAACATTCTTTAGTACAAAATAGTAAGCTAACGGAGGGCTATCAGTATGAAGACTACGTCCAATCTTGAAACAAGCTTAGATAAGCTGTTCACCAAAATCTTTCCTGCCCAACTACCAAAATGGTTCAGTCGGATTATCGCCGACTGGACTTGGTTGGTGATCCCGGCCGTCATCATTGTGCAGCCATGGGTAGGGTGGGGTTATTGGGATGACGTACACGCCACTACTGTCGGACCAAACTTCTTCTTCTATATAGCATTTGCCGTCATGGCACTTGAGGTCTCGCTTCAAGTTATGGCATTACCGGGCCTAAAGGAACATCGGAAATCTAGCTGGCAGTTGCTCTATTACAGCGTATTTTGCAACTTAACTTATGGGGTGGTACGGATTTTTTCTAGCGAAGGTAGCATTGGCCCATTATTTGGAATGGCACTTTTATCGGCCATGTTTTTCTATATGTTATTTCAGATTAAACCCTGGTTTAAAAAGTAATCCTTCCGCCAAGCAGCAAACTGTTACTGTTTGCTATCTAAAAAACCTCTGTTTTACGGGTAGGCAACCTGGTAGTATGGTCCATACTATGAGAGCCGCCTATGACCCAGAAGCTGTTCAGCCATTGCCCTATCATAACCTAGTAGAAGAAGCTGTTGGGACACACTTTGGTGATCCATCACTTTGGGTTCCTTGTGATCTACCAGAGCTCCGACTTGAAAATAGCTCTCTAGCCGGCTTGCGGCAGCATGATTTTACACCAGATATGCAATTTTCATTTGGAGATGATCCCGACTCGGTACAACAGTGGGTGAGTCTTCTATATGGTCTTCGAGTAACTAATAAACCCAGTATCTACGGGGGAGGTCTTGCAACTTTCGAAAAGGCATCACTGGAGACAATGTGCGATATACACAAGCACCTCGCGACTACGCTGCTAGCCGAAGAACAGGCGCGCCCATCAACATTTGCAAGACCACCTTACCCTGAACAGTACCATAAGGGGCCCAATCAGCATGACCGTATTCGTGCAAATAATCTATTCTGGTTAGATTGTTTAACAGAGGAGAACATATGGCCCATTATGATTACCGTAAATGGCGGCCGAGAAGCCCCCCTGAGCCATGATTATGTGGCGACTCATAGTGCGGTGTCCCTATTACTGCCACAAAACGCGCAGAAGCTCATAACCAGGGTGGGCAGAGCCGAGCGCCGATGGCTTGCACAGCATCCAGACCCCAAAGAGCGAATGATTCATCTACCAAACGACCCACCGCAAGATCCCTTCGGTTTCATGTACAAAAAAGACTACAGAGACGGAATGGATATTATTGACAGCGTCACTGAGTCGAGCGGATATATACAATTATTGCACTATTTAATGCACGGCCCAGGCAACACGCCAGAAGAACGATTACAGACACTTGTAACCGATGTCTGGAAGCATAGCGACAATTACCGCTCACCACTTTATTCGCCATATCAAGGACTGATGCACATGCAAGCCTACATGGGTGTCATGCAGAATTTTGTAACACGACACAGAAGAGGGCGAGATGCAACGCCCGAAGAAGTACATGCTGTTTGTGCAGAATTTCACGAAGGTGTCATACGTGTAGCAAAATCCCTTATAGAGATGCCCGTCGTCATATAGTATAGACAAAAGATAGTACTTATGCTATAATAATACACATCGACAGATGTCGACTTTCGGAATCGTTCTTTAAGGGGGGTCCCTCATGGGAACCATCGCAGCAAGCTTCTTGGGTCTCGCCATCGCGGCGATCGCCGTGGCCGTGTGCGCGTACTTCTTCACCGAGGAGGACGAGCTCATCGGCGGTGCCATCGTGGCATTCGTGATCTTCATTGTCATCGCCCTCATCACGGGCGTCGCACACGCCGACGACAACGACGCCAAGGCCACGGACCGTGCCAACATCAGCGCCTGGCTGAGCCAGCCGGAGCAGGGCTTCTACGTGGAGTCCATCGAGACCACTGGCAACCACAGCTGGAAGGCCTCGGTCACCTTCATGGGCGACCCGTCCTGCAAGGGCATCGTCAACGTCGTCCAGACGTACAACGAGTTCGGGTACTACACCGGCACGCAGATCGTGAACCGACCGCCGTGCAGCGTTCTCCCGGCCGCCAGCATCGGCGCTACCTCCTAGCCCTAGGGCTTAAGTACGCCGGTTGCGCTGTGACCACGATTTCGAAAGAGCGGGCCGGGTGTCGGTACAAGTATTTTTATACTAACCACACCCGAGCCCGCTTTTTCGTGTCAAAATTAAATCTTTAACGATATACTAACAAGTTACCCATCTTAGGCTATTCACTGGCGGTACAATTAAACACCCACTTGGTACCAAACTTATCAACACAGATACCATAATAGGTACCCCATGGTTGCACTTCGAGTGACTGCATAATCTCACCGCCATCACACAGACTTTTAAATAACTTATCCGTATCTGCTTGAGTGTCTGGCTCTAGCATAATATATACATTGCCACCAACAACCAGCTCAAAGCCCATCTCTTTAGGAGCATCCGCACCGTGCAATACATGCTCACCGATAGTTGGCAAAGCAATGTGCGCAATCATATTTTGCGTCCCCTCGGGTGCATCGCTACCGAGACGCATTGGCTCGCCTTCGTACTCAGTACCAAATACAGTTTTATAAAAGGCGAATGCCTCTTCGCAAGTGCCAGGAAAGTTAATAAACGTATTTACTTTTGCCATAATTTACTCCTTTACAGGTTTAATGTTCAGGTTCTGATTAAAAATATTCTGAGGATCGTATTTTGCCTTAATCTGCTCTAGACGCTTTAATGTCTCCGGCAAATATGCCGCCTGAACGGTTCGATCTTCATTACGACTAAAGAAGTTAACATAGGCACCTTTACTGTCTTTGGCAATGTCGTACCATGGTTCAAGCGCTGCCTGAATAGCTTCTTCGCTAGTGCCGCCTGGCAGTATCAATGGTGACAAAACCATCACTTCGCTGTCACGGTGTCCAAATGCCGCAGCATTTGGCGCAACACGGTTCATTGCACCACCCAGGTAGCGTACTTGAAACATCAGGTTATGGTCACGTTTCGCAGCAGCAAGCTTATTAATTACTTCATCAGTTAAACTCTGAAAGAACGCATTGTTAACTTCAATATGCATACCTTGCGGCACTTTTGCCTCCTCTAGCACTGCGTAATAGGGCTCCTGTTTAACGGTATCGCTAACCGGCTTACCTGGAAGTCTTCGCAAAGGCCCTAACGCCGCATCGGCATCAGCCACATCACCCGCCCAACACGCTGCAACAATAAACATAGCCGGCGCCTCAGGGCCCATTACCGGGGTCAGAAACGCACTAGTTGTCAGATCTTCAGAAGCAGTGCGCATGTAATCGCGCCACGCCATAAGTTGCGCTTCAGCATCAACAAGAGGGTAAACGATATTGCCAAAGAAAACGTCGCTCACTTGGTGTGCGCTAAACTCAAAACTAGTTGCCACGCCAAAGTTTCCGCCACCGCCACGAACTGCCCAAAAAAGATCAGGGTATGACTCAGCGCTAACTTCTAAAATCTCACCGTTCGCCAGAACCAATTGCGCACTCAGCAAGCTATCAATGGTTAGGCCATACTTACGAACCATCCAACCGATACCACCACCTAGTGTCAGGCCACTGACACCCACCGTGCGCGTATCACCCGATGAGATCGCTAGACCATACTCTTCTAATGCCTTAGCGGCATCAAACCATTTCGCCCCAGCCCCAATTCGCACCCGGCCAGTCTGTTTATCCAGCACCTCAACAGAGTTCAGTAAGGTAACGTCAATAATAACACCGCCATCATTGGTGCTTAGGCCAGCATTGCTATGACCGCCACTCCGTACAGAAACAATCAGATCAGTTGCACGAGCATAGCTAAGTGCTAAAACAACATCCTGAGGAGTGGCACATGCAAAGACAATTGCCGGTGACCCTTTACGAATAAGAATTGCGCTAGCTTGATCGTAATTCGAATCCCCAGGAGTTATAATCGCACCCGAAAAAGTCTTTTTCACCTCATCTAATGTCATAGCCTACCTTACTTCTATTTAAATGATCAGTTAAATAGTATAGTGCTTTGAGGCGGCTGTCAATGCACTCATTTCGAATGGGGAAGTTGGCCTACGCAGCCAGGTAGTGCTGCAAATGGCCCAGAATAATGCGTAAACCATCTTGAACAGTTCCGTTAGGCGGATTGGTATAGCTAACTTCAAGTTCTGTCTCATTTTCGCTGATTTGTCTGAAAAGGACGGTAGTAATTGAGTTAGTAGGGGCACTAGGATCCTCCCAGCTGTATATTAACTTATAGGGTGGATCAAACTCATGATAGACGCCGGCGATGTGATACGTTCTGCCGTCAATAATTAAGGTTAACGACCGCTTACCACCGACATGATTCTCTGAAACAGCTGCCAGAATACCTTCCGGCTCGGGTGCATGCCACCGTTTTAGCTCCTCTGGATCAGTCCATGCCTGGAATACGCGTTCAATTGGCGCGTTAATAATCCGCTTAACATACACCGGGGCTCCCGATGTCATTTCCGTTCTTGCTCCAAATAGTGATCTAGGGAAGCTAGCGTCTCTTCCCAATAAACTTGATAGTTCCGTAGATACTCGGTAGTAGTTGCAAGGGTTGTTGGATTGAGACTAACCACTTGCTCATTACCCTGACGCCGCTTCGTAACAAGGTTAGCGCGCTGCAAAAGACTTAAATGCTTCGAAATTGCGGCAAGACTCATAGTGTACCGTTCGGCAATTGCGCCCACCGTCAGTTCACCGCGCGTTAAGCGCTGTAAAATGTCACGACGCGTAGGGTCGCCAAGGGACTTAAAGACTATATCAAAGTTCAGCGCATATTCAACCATATGGTTATATTCTAGAAGAATCAGACATTTTGTCAAGGCGGCGATGTTGTATGGCAAGACGAGAAAGGAGATTCAATGCTACTCAAGCCAGTGTGAGCTTGTATTCACGAGGTGTTTTGCCGGTCACCCTTTTAAAATCGGTAATGAAGTGTTGTTGGCTGCTATAACCTGCATCGTAAGCGATTGCCGACCAGTCGGGCTGCTCGCTTGCCCTAATCGCCGCAGCTGCGATAAGAAGTTTATGTCGCTGTAACAGCCATTTAAGCCCAACCCCGACATAATCTTGGAAGAGCTGCTGCAGCCAACGCTCGCTTTTGTCGTATTGAGCTGCAATGCCTGCAACCGTTAGTGGCTCATCCGTATGTTCTATAAAAGTAATGATGCGCTGAATAAGCGCTGCCTGTGGCTTAGGCTCAGGCACGTGGGCACGCAAAAGTGACGCAAGCCCGGCAATTACTCCTTGGTTGTCACACGCAAGTAAATCGTTTAGCCAAGCATTGTCAGCTTCCGGGAAAACCGTTTGCAGATCAGCAATATGATCTTGCAGCTCAGTCATCTTACCAGGCCAAAGACCATAAAACGCTCCAGGAAGAAAGCGCGCGCCCACAATTCTTCCTTGGCCTTTTGCAACATAGGTTCGTTTACTACGAAAGGTGCCCTGTATCCCTGACCAATCGGCCGAAACAAATACATCGACAACTGGCTGGTGCATAACTTGTTCTGATTGATAGTCATAATCCAGATCATGCCATGTTAGCACCCAGAAATGCTCAAGAAATGGCTGCAAATCAGCCGGCGCCTCATAAGTGTGAAATTCTACGTGCTTATCAAAACCTTGGGGGTCTAAATGTCCACGTGGATTTTTGCTTTCTGCGGATTCTTGTAATACATCAGCCACTTCACTAGATAGTATAAGCTAGCAATCAAGCAAACCTAAGGAAGGAACTATCATGACACATTCATTACGAGGCGTTGCAACCATCAGCTTGTGGGCCGAAGACCATAAAGACGCAGTAGTCTGGTATGGCAAGTTGTTTAATCAAAAACCGTATTTTGAACGTCCTGGCTATGCAGAATTCCGCATTGGCGATCATCAAACTGAAGTAGGAATTATTGATCGAAAATATGCACCTCATATGGCCTTTCCGGGCAGCCCCTCTGGCGTTGTACTGTATTGGCATGTTGACGATCTGTCCGCTACATATGCCTGGCTCTTAAAGGAAGGGGCGACATCGCTTCAGGAGCCCGAAGATCGCGGGCACGGATTTGTAACCGCAACAGCCGTTGACCCGTTTGGCAACGTACTTGGCATTATGTATAATCCGCACTACGTCGAAGTTTCCCAGAAGTAGAAGTGTACCTATGACACAGCATAGCGAATTACCCATCTTACCATTCCAGAACCAGGCTGCATTTGCGGTCTGGATGCAAGCCAATCATGCATCTACTGCAGGTTTATGGATACAAATGGCAAAGAAATCATCAGGTCTAGCTTCAATCACACATGATGAAGCTCTAGACGTTGCACTATGCTATGGCTGGATTGACAGTTTGCGGCGCGGACAGGACGAAACATATTTCTTACAAAAGTTTACACCGCGCCGCACTGGCAGTGCTTGGTCAGCCCGCAATATTGCCACGGTACACGAGCTAATCAAAGCCGGCAGAATGCAGCCATCAGGCTTTACCGAGATCGAGAGAGCTAAACGCGAAGGCAGATGGGTGTAATCTCGCCTGTATAAAGCAACCGCGGAGCACGGCGACCTTACCTTTTGACCGCTATAAGCAGCCGCTGGTCATACAAAGTGGTTGCAGGATCCCAGTCATAATACTGTCTAGCAACTTCATTCCACTCAGAACAACCTGCCTCGTAAAGTATCGGGTCAAAATTATGCGACGTAAACCACTGAGCAAGCGCTACATGATTAACAACAAGGGGCGTGGTAAACGAGTGTATGACCACTCTTCCGCCATGTTTTGTTACGCGTGCCGCTTCTTGCAAGAGCGCTCCACGGGCTTCGCCAAGCTCATCAATAATAAAGTGAGGTTTTGCTATGCGGCCCATTCCTTCGGCAATCTCTAACTTTTCACCGGAAGGTGTGTGTACCAGCGTTACATCTGTTTCTGCGGTATAGTCTTTGCTTGGAATGAGTGGAGCAAGCAGCGGATCACTAAATACATCCTTAAAAAGCACTTCATCAACACACCCACCGCACAGCGGCAATTGTCGCCCATCAGCCGCCATAAAATACTGTTGAGCTTTATTGGGCTTTTGCGCAGAAAGAAGATTGACATACAGCTGATCATTGTCAGACCAACCGAACCGCTCGTTGTTCGCCATGCCGTTATCAATGCCTATATAAACATCACCTTCCCGAAAAGGGTCTGCTATCCAGCTATATCCCATCGAGGCGCCGACTCCAACCTCTAAAAAGACTCGCGGAGGTGGCCCTTGCTGTTCAGGTGCAACTGGATCTTGATCGAAGTGGGGAAAGTGTTCTGACATACTTATAAAAAGACAAAAATAAAACGCCAACTGCAATTGTTGGCGAGTTATGCCTTGTAACCTGCAACAGTATACACTATCGTGTTGCTCTATCAAGTTCGACGATAGATGAGATTAGCCAAACGCTTACTGGGGTTTACTAGAGCGTTATAATAGTATTTTTACATAGCTAGAAAAGACCAGAGACAAACGAATGAACATCTATAAATTTCCCCAAGCACCCCTTGCAAGTTCTTTAGAAGAAGCAGCCGAATATGCTGAAGCCCTGCATGAAAATGAGTACCCAGCATTTCAAGTTGATGCCGAATCACTAGTTGCCAGACGCCAAGCGAGTAGTCCTTTGCTGGCTGAACTGGCTGTGCTGGGCGTACTCGAAGAGGTCAATTACCACAAAAGTGGGGCACCAATACCGTTTACCGAAGGAAGTCCTTGGCTTAGAACAAAACTAAATGGAGAACTCACTACCTTCTCACCCCATACAGACGGCGTTGACTTTTTCCGCGCACTAGCCCTACACCGCGAACTAGAAGGCAGCGCTACAGCCCTCTTTGGGCACATGGCGGACCCTACTGATATCGACTTCTTTGCCTCAGACCCTCGCGAGCGTAAACACGGATTTGAAGAGATTGCCGACCGATTACAAAAAATATACCAGGCACCCATTAACCCTGATCGTTTTACTATCTTTTCGGAAGGTAACCTACCTGGTTTATTACCTGCCGTACATTACTTTGGACGCACATCAGCAGAACCTGCCGCATATAGTCGTACTACAAGTAGGGTGAGTGACGGCACGCTAAGCCCAGTCGAGCTGGAAGACGCGGCAGCTCAGTGCAAATTGCGAATAGTAAGAGATAGATATCTGTGGCAAATCACAGCTCACCTTTTCCCGTTTACTTATCCGGATGACGACTCTATACAAGCGGTCAATTTTGCCAAGGTTGCAGCCGCCGAAAGAGTTGAAGATCTACGACATTCAGAACATCTAGGACGCTATCTTCGATATATTGGAGAAGAGGTTCTATCCCTTGCAGATGGAGACAAGGTAGTAGTTCTATAAGCGGTGTCGATGGCGACCGTGAAATCACCTTTGACGTCAGTGTGCATGGCCCCACATCGTTTATTCTTGGGTCAATAATGAGGGAAACCTCGGCAAGCACTACAGCCAGCAGCAGATAACCTCGTAACGCTTGCCGAGCATACTAGCTAGTAGTGTGATGAGTGTGCTGTCGAAGCTGTAATAACCAATACACCCCCAGGCAAATGCCCCACACCGGGAAAGCAAAACCAGCGACACGCTCCCATCCTCCATATCCAAGACCAGCATACGGCGGCTTACCGTCCATAATTGATCCAACGATGCCCACAGCACCCCACCCTAGCGTAAACCAACCCAACCCTGGTTGTTTTTTTATGGCCGCAAATCCAAGCAAGACAAGGCCGACATTGAGGGCTGAAATCGCAAGTCCACCCGAAAGGCTGTGAAGAAATAGATTCAGATTGAGCGGTGAGAAGCCTGCAACAATTTCCTCTATACCGCCAAAGAAAAGCAGTGCAAGTCCCGCTTTTCGCAGCCTGCCCCCCGGCCAGAGCGGTCGAAGGGCCAGGGTAGTCGCAAGCATAATCAAAGCGCCACAAAGAACAAATGTTGCGTCCATTACAATATGAAGCGGCGAGCAAACATAGAACCATTGTTTTGGTTGGGGCTCTTTGAAATTACCGCATGCAGTTATCCCAAGAGAACTTATTGATTGATTCTTGGCGCTATATGGTGCCGAAACACCAAGCTGAGTTACAGCTTGTCCTACAAAGAAAACTACAAGCATCAGCAAGCAGGCCATGCCTCGCGTAAACCACTTACGTTGTATTGAGTCGCTTGCTATATGTTCAGGCAATTGCATTACTATCTTCCTTGTATTACGCTAATTAGTACGATTGTACTAATTCTAATACATGGCTGACATGTCGACAACTCAAAACTACACACCATACATCCCACGAGGAGCGATCACAGACACACAACGAGAGATACTCCACTGCACCATGGAAACAATGGCAGATGTAGGTTATGTACGAACAACAATCGGCGTAGTAAGTAAGCAACTTGGGGTCAGTAAAGGGGTTATCCAATACCACTTTTCAAGTAAAGAAGAGCTGGTTCAGGAAGTTATTGCCTACATCTATGCTACTGCGCGAGATTTTATGTCAGCTCAAATTTGGAATACAACTGACGAATGGAAACAGATTTGCAGCTTTATAGAAGTGAGTTGCCAATTTTATCAGCAATATCCCACTTACATAAAAGCACTGCAAACAATACGAGTAAATTTTCAACCAGCAAAACATGAGAGCCTTGCAAATACTTTCTACAAGCAAGAGCTTATTGATCTCGCCAGCGTTTTTGTATCAGGCCAGGCAAAAGGAATATTTCGGGCATTTGATCCAGATATCGTAGCTCTTACACTCCGCCAGGCTCTTAATGGAGTTACGACATGTATCTACAACGAACCAAGCTACGACGTACGAAGACATGCGGATGAGCTTACAACATTGTTTGAGCAGGCATTGTTACGCGACAGGGATGTGTAGTCGCGTCTCATTATGCAGCAAACCAGGAGAGATGTTAGGAGCCACCCGTGATAGGGCTATAGTTTATCATCCAAGCCAGCCGTTTCATCACGGGATACAAAAAAGTGGGCTACTACCTGACCGATTTCTGCCGCTCCTCTACTATGAGCCCGGACAATAGTTTCACCCGCTTTGAGCTTGACACCTAAGCTTGCTGCCGTTTCGTGAGCCTCTGGAGAAGCATGCCAGCCCTCCGGGAGTACTCTGATGTGCCAAGTAACATCATGCCTGCGCACTGTTCGTATGGCTGGCTCTTCTTCATCAGTTGAGGGTCGTACGCCTCCAGCTTCAGACTGTGAGTAAAAATACGCTCGGGGAACAACAAGACGTTCAATAGTATCCCTAGGAGATTGGTCTCTATTTCGTTGAGAATCAACAGGAACACTCTGTGCTGCCTGTTTAATGCGAGCAACGTCTGCAGCTGGATGTGTCAAGTCAAAATAATCCGCAACTACCTCTGCCTGCAGGGTGCGGTAAGCTGCGTATTTTCCGCACTCAACTGCAATTGCTAGAAATGAAGTCCGACAATCCCGATCCGTATATAACTCGCCGTCTGGGCCAAGTTCAAGCCTAATAATCGGATCGAGCGGGCCCATGTCAAGCGACAAAGCTTCTGATATATCTCGGGTCGTTTCTAACTTAAGAGTCGTATGACGCTGTTTACGGCTGTGAATAATAAACGCAACAGATGCACCCGTTGCCATTATTGGATGCATCTGCCTAACTTCTGGTACATCATTAAAATCCATTGCCGGATTAAAGATAAGTGTTCCACCACCTTCATACGCAATATAGCCAGGCTTCATGCCATAGCGTCGAGTAGAAAGAATCTTTTCAAAAAGTAGCCTACTGTGCTCCGATTCCAGTCGAAGTTGCTCAGCGTCAACAGGAATATCGTCCTCCTGGGTGAGCCTACCAATATAAGCGTACGCCTCTTTCCTGATTCCAATATCCGAATACAAGGCGTCAACTCTCTGACACAAACCCCATAGATCTCTCTGTTTTTTGCCATCAACCTCTGCTTCGTATAATTCCCGTACTCGTTTACGCAAGTACGCAGCGCTCATTGTAGCTTCAATGAGCTGCTCGGGCTCAAAGGAATCAGCAACCTTTTTAGATAACAGCCACATAAGTGCATCAGTGCGCATTGATTCGTTATTATCTTCAGGTTGCCTAGCATCCACACTCAGACAGAGGGTTGCATAAGTAAGAAGTTTATTAAAAGGTTTTTCGTTTGCCGGGGCATGGCTCTGTTGTGCTGTGTCAATAATGCCCGCAAGCATGATAAGCGACAGATCACCATCAGACGTAAGTACTGAGTCTATCTCACTAGCCAACCTTGGAGTTTTTCGCAAAAGCCGACTGGGACTTTGAAGACGGTAGAGGAGCGGGTCATTTTCAGCATACACATCTGGTATCTCAGCAGCCGCATATGCTTCTACTTGTCGCAGGAACTCGCTATCATCTTCGCGAGGATGCATAGCCTCAACAGATAGGCGATCAGGGGTAGGATTTGTTGGGTCTCTGTTCATAGTCACCGATTATATCATGCAAATCTACGAGCAAAACTTAAACTAAGCTCACACAACAACAAACATAAGACGATTTAGTCTTAGAGCTTGGTTATCCTGTCTGCTTTCAAAAGTATCCAAAAATCAACAAAACCAAACCAGGTTTTAAGGTGGTTTGGTCATTGTCTTGATCAAGATAACTTCTTGGCAGGGATACAAGTCGTTAAGGTAACTTTTGAAGAACTTGAGAAAAATGGTTTGGAAGAAATTCGGAGCCTATTTGATTGATAGGTTATGCTAAGAGGATGAAGATTTACGTTGTCCGACACGGAAGAACTAACTACAACGACCTTGACCTTTGTAATAGTGATCCTAGCGTCGACGTACACCTTACCCTCAAAGGCATGAAGCAAGCAGAGGCGTTAGCTAACAAGCTCAAAGAAGTGCCTATTGATCATATTTTTGTTTCAGAATTAAGACGCACGCAGCAAACCGCCAAAATCGTCAATCAATTTCATCATGCAACAATTGATGTGGACCCTCTGTTGAATGATCATCGATCGGGGTATGAGGGCCGGCCCGCTAGTCTCCTCTTAGCAGCCCTGGACGATGCTAAAGATAAATGGACAGCGCACTTTAATGGCGGTGAATCTATAGAAGATATGAAAAGCCGCATGGCCGAATTTCTAAACAAGTTAAAAGCAGAGCCTTACGACGCTGTATTAATTGTAACTTCTGGATGGGTAATTCGAATGACCGTTGCTCTTATCCGAAATGTCTCAAACGAGGAAGCATGGAAGGTGGACGCAGAACAAGGTAGCTACCTCGAATTCAAGATATAAATGTCAGAATACAAAATCGTGTTCGGTGACGCGATTTTGATAGATTTATGATTTCATGGCAGAGGAAATAGGTCGATTATCGAACGAATGGGCGCTAGCCGGGCTACAGGATAAGCAAAGATTCGTAGAAAGCGAAGACAGGGTGTGGGAAATTGGGTAAAACCTACGTAAACTATCAGTTCAATTTAAAGATGTAGAGTAAGAATCCACCAATCACAATGATGATCACCCCTATGATAATCTCCGCCACAACCGACCTTGTGTGTCCGATGTCTCGGTTGTCAACTTGAAGATTTATTCCGTCACCAGAAATGTTGTATTGATCACGGCCAGCATTATTAGTTTTTAGTTTTGACATTGGCACCATCCCCATTGATCAGATAAATATCACGACCTGCGCTTACTTCTACTGTTACGTGTTCGCGTATGAATCGTTCATATTCGTTAAGCTTTTCTATTCGTGAATGCGTCCCTAGAATAACGTCACTTCTTACGGTGTTGCCGACCATTACTAAGCCGTTTGAGGTGTTGGCGTCACGAAAATTGTATGCGTAAACCTGCGATTCGTAGATATCGTCAAGCTTGGCTAGAGATTCGTTAATCCATGCTGTAAATTCACGGCTCCATCCTGGAGCTGCAGCAACAACTGCGTCTTGGCTGACAATCCTGGCCTGCTCGTGTTCGGCATTAACCCTATCCTTAAGGCGGTAACCAGCAAGAATCATTTCTTGAATCAAAGCTATCGCTTCTTCTGGGGACACCTTCAAGAACGGCAAACTCATATCCGTATTTTATCATGCGGCGTAACCGGACCTGATCAATGATAGCACCGATGATATAATTCACCTTATGAACAAGGAATGGGCGCGAGAACGGCTGCAAAAATACCTAGAGGCAGTGAGAGCTTATGTGAGTAACATTGAAGATGGCGAAGGATATAATCAACAGGCTTACGAAGACGTCATGGCGTTAGAGCCAGCCGCAAAGGCGATAATGAAGCAGGCTAACCCTGACTTCAAGGATTATAACTTCATTCATCACGCTCACAACACCGCTATAACAAGTGTTATTCATTCACTCGCACTATTAAGAGATGCGGAGGAGATGGAGGCGAACCTTAAGCCTGCGGGTCCACAGTTAGGCGCTGATACTTTCCACCCATGGGTTTGGGAGTCGGCACGTAGTCTTTGGGCAACCCGCCATTACCGTGAAGCGGTGCAAGCCTCTGCAACGAGTATTAATGCGCATCTGCAAGATTTGTCTGGCCGCCGAGATGTCTCGGACTACAAACTGGTAATCGAGCTCTTTTCCGAACTTCCCCCGAGCAAAGGTAAACCGCGTTTACGTTGGCCTGGTGAGCCCTCTGACGAAGAATACAAAAGCATGCAAGGAGGGATTCGTAGTTTTGGCAGTGGAATCTTTCAGACTATTCGCAACACATCTTCGCATAATCTTATTGAACTAACAGAACAAGAGGCATTAGAGAGACTGGCCGCCATGAGCCTGCTGTGTTCTTGGGTAGAGAAATGTGAACTTGTACACGCATAAGCATCACGGAGCAAAGAAATGAAAACACTAGGACAGTACAGTGAGTACGACTATGAAGCGCTCCGAGTCATACTCGAAGAAGAAAAGAAGAGACCAGTAACGATCGAGGAAGCAAAGCGGGTGGGGGATGATCTGATGGAGTTCTATGGGGCGCTCATGAGTGGGCCGGTAACGAGCGTACAAGATGACGAAGCTAAGTCTAAGAAATGAGCATAAGGGGGAAACAGGACTCGAACAGGGGTGACAATGAAAAGAACCATAACGCTCGAACTATGTTCGTATCTGTTATGGTTCTAAATATACGCTTGGCAGGGGAGACAGGACTTGAACCTGCGACACCCGGTTTTGGAGACCGGTGCTCTACCAACTGAGCTACTCCCCTAAGTAAGCTACACGAGAGAATCGGGTTCTCTCATCGCGCAGGCAGAATGGTTCACATTTTGTCTGGCTGCTTTTTCTTTGGACTACACTTGCAGACCTTAGATCAGGGGTAATTATAGCGGAAAATGGTACAAAATAAAAACCGAGCGTCTATAGCCCGGTTTTTATTTTCGTGCGCGCCCACCCTGCGGCGGGTGAGGGGCAATCATTTGTTTTAAATGTTTGTTTCAAGCGCCGCATTTAGGCGCACGAATTACGTATAACTATAAGCAGTATCGACTAGTTGTCAAGAGCTAGCCGCATGCAATGTGTAAGCAGAGCCATTACTAAGCGGAATAGTAAGAGTATACAGGCTACAGCTATTGGGCGAATCCTCGCAACTCGCCCCGGTAGCATCAGATACTGCATACGTATATTGCTGCAACAAAGGCCGACCAGAGAGACTCGGATCTGCAGTGGTATCTGCTATAGCTATCTGCGGCAGGTCAGACATGTTAGCCTTAAGCCAATCGACAGTGCTCATTTGCTCCGCAGTTGGATAATGCCTAGTTTTTGCGAAATACGCTTCTAAGCTTGTCTGCAGTTGTTTAAGGTCTTGTTTGTGTTTTGCGTCGACGCTCTTTGAGGTAACCGTAACACTTGGCCCGCCAGAAGACTGCGTATGCCCAGCTTGCGCTGCCGAGCCCGGTTTTTGGGTAGCGAGATGAAACACCAGCAAGCTGGCGATCACCGTTACCAACACAAGAACCGCAGCAATAAGCATAGCTAGCAAACGAAGTCGATGACGATCTGGGCTAGGCAAAGTAGGCCGCATTGCTGGATGTCCAACATAGTCGGGTTGCGGAAGATACGTTGAATCACCAGGGTACTGAGCCTGATAAGCTGCTGCATTTTGAGGTTGAGTGACCACAGGGGTAGTGGCCGTCCACCTCCCGTCCGGGTTCATAAGTAGTATTGTACGCCACGTTTTCCAAAAAAGACATCTTTTTAACAAAGATGTCATACTCACAAAAAACTGGCCTTGGGAAATATTAGGACAAAAGTTCTAAGAACTTCGCTTCATCAATAATTTTAGTACCGTATGCTTCGGCTTTTTTTAGCTTACTGCCGCCAACCTTGCCACCCGCAACCAAGTAGGTAGTATCCTTGGCAACGCTAGTTTGGAACGTGCCACCTAAATTACGAATTTTTTCGGCCGCCTCGTCGCGGCCCATGCTTTCAAGCGAACCAGTTATCACAAAGTTCTGGCCAGTTAGTTTGCCGGTTTTACGTTCAAAATAAGGAGTAACGCCAAGCTCTTCAAACTTAGTCAGCAATTCCACATTATCTTCATCGGTAAACCAAGCAGCAATACTTTCCGCCACCACAACACCCACACCATCAACCGCTTCTAACTGATCAATAGTAGCGTGCTGCAGTGCACTTAAAGAACCAAAGTGATTCACCAGGTCTATAGCAGTCTGCACACCCACGTGCCGTATACCAAGCCCATATACAAATCGTTCAAGTGGTGGAATTTTACAGTCAGCAATGGCGTCAATCATTTTCTGGGCTGAGATTTCGGCAAAGCGATCAAGCTCAAGCAGCTGTTCTTTTGTGATGGTATAGATATCAGCAAGATCACGCACCAACTCCGCGTCCACTAACGCCACCACGTTCTTTTCTCCCAGGGTGTCTATGTCTAGTGCGCCTTTGCTAGCAAAATGCTCTAGGGCTTGTTTGAGTAGTATGGTACCGCTTGCACCTTTAACGCGGTAGACTGCTTCACCCTCAGGACGATCAAATTCCAGATCGGGATACTGGGCAGCTAGTGCTTGCTCGTAGTTAAATGGTTGGGCTGCTTTGGGACGTAACCCCACCACCACACTTTCTACCTGCGGAATGATGTCACCTGCTTTATAAATAACCACGGTATCACCAACGCGTACATCTTTGCGAGCGATTTCATCGGCGTTATGCAAGGAAGCATGCTGCACAGTTGTACCAGCTACGCTTACGGGGTCAAACACTGCCACCGGCGTCGCCGCACCAGTACGTCCAATACTGATCACAATGTCTTTAACAACAGTGGTAGCTTGCTCGGCAGCGTATTTATATGCAATGGCACCGCGTGGATTTTTGCCGACGCTACCAAGCGCATCGTATTGCGCGCGGTCGTTGACTTTTACCACCAAGCCATCGGTGTTATAAGGCAAATCATGGCGCTTTTCGTCCCACTCGCTTACAAAGTGCATTACGTCATCCAGACTAGTAAAGACACTTGCTTCCGGGCTTCGGTAGATCCCAAGACCACTCAAAGTTTCATACGCAGACATATTAGTAGGGACTTCGGCGGATTCGTTACGAAGCAGGTCGTAGCCTATAAAACGCAGCGGGCGCTCGGCTACTAACTTTGGGTCTAGTTGTCTAATAGTACCGGCTGCTAAATTGCGCGGATTTTTAAAGATAGGTAACCCGGCAGCTTCGCGGCTCCGATTAAGCGCCTCAAAATCTTTTTTATACATTACAATCTCGCCACGGATTTCAGTGCGCCCTTTTAAGAAGGCGGTGAATTCTTTCGACTCCCGCAGGCGCAACGGTACGTTCAGTATGGTGCGCACATTCATAGTAACGTCTTCGCCCACTCGACCATCGCCACGCGTTACTGCCTGTACTAAAACGCCGTCCTGATAGACTAACGCGCAAGCCAACCCATCTTTCTTAATATCACAAAAGAACTCATGTTGACTGCCCGGTAAGAGCTTATCCATCCGCTCTACCCATGCTTCTACTTCAGTACGATCAAAGACATCGTTAAGGCTTATCATAGGGCGGCTATGGGTCACCTTTATAAACTTATCGAGCGGCACATTGCCAACGCGCTGTGTTGGACTATCGGGCGTAACGAGGGACGAATCCTGAGCTTCAAGGGCCTTTAGTTCGCGCATCAGGCCATCATATACCGCATCAGTTACCGATGGCTCATCAAGTACATAGTATTCGTAACCGTATTGATTGAGCAAAGTACGAAGCTCAGTGGCTCGCTTAGTCTTCGGCGCGCTCATAGCATCTCCCGGTACAAGTTATAAAGATACCCATGGATTATCGGCAATGCAACCATACTCAGTACAAAGAATACCCACGGAGCAACAGCGGTTGCATAAAAGATAAGCGGCAGCTCAACTATGAATCCCGCTAGTACAAGCACCGTAGGCAAGAAGATAACTTTGCGCCAAATGAGCAACCGACGACCATACACAATTTCTTTGGCTTTTCGATAGGCCTTAAGCGGGGTCATACCTGGTAAGGTCACGACATACAGCGCAAACAAGCTAGCCGTTATCATACGTAGCGACCAAAGACCAAGCACTATAAATAAGCCAAGCCAGAGAGCCCTTTCCCAGGTGTGTGCAGCAATACCATTAGCCATTACCGTACCATATAAACCTCCACCCAGCAGTAGCGGTAAAAGCTGAACGCCCAGCAGTAGACACATTAGCAGAAATGGCACCAAAGGATACATTCCCTGATAGAAGCCATCCCGAACTCTTACTTGGTGATTTGCTAAGGTTTGCCGAAGCGCCCAAATGACCGCTAAACTACAGACGAGCAGCAGTATTGCCTGATATATACCCGAAGTTGCGCTAGTGCCATTGCCTGATGTCGAAAGCAAATATACAAAACTCCCGGCAGACGTTATCACTTTGCCAGTAAAACCGTGGGTCAGGCTTAGTACCGCCTTAAGGTTGTCTAAGTTGTTACTGCCCGCTATACCACGTACCAGCAGCATATTCAGCAGCCCATACAAAACAGCTATGCCGCCAAATAGCTCTTTATGTTGCCACAGCTGTTTAAGTGTACGCGTCAATAAAATTCGAGCCTTGGATAGCGGCTTATAGGCTGGTACCGGTGGTCGGTGTCGCCAGGTAAATGGCTTATTCCAGACCGCTTTAGGGGCTTGTAATCGGCGAGGTTCTGTATCTATAACCTGATATGCAACGGTAGATTGCTTTTTTTTGAGGGAAGCCTTTTGGGTCTTTCGCGCTTTGGCTTGCGCTGTTTTAGCCGAACGACCTTTAGGGGTGGACGATTTAGGCATGAGTCCCCATGGCACGAAGGCGAGCAATTCGGTCTTTGATTGGCGGGTGCGTACTAAACAAGTTAGTCACGCCGTGACCACGCAAGGGGTTAGCAAAGAAGAAGTGTGCTGTAGCGGTATTTTGTTTACGCAGTACGCTGCCCGTCTGATCAATCTTTTGCAGCGCACTCGCCAAACCTTCTGGATACCGAGTAGTGAGAGCGCCGGTAGCATCTGCCAAATATTCACGCTTGCGGGAAATAGCCAGCTGAATCATGGTGGCAACAAGTGGCGCAATAATCGCTGCCGCAATGCCGGCCACCAGGAGGATTGGGCTATTATTTTCATTGTCACGATTATTACGGAACCATGTCATACGCAAAATAAAATCCGCTAGGATAGCGATCACTGCAGCCAGCGCAAACGCTAGCATACTAACTCTAATATCGTAGTTTTTAATATGCCCTAATTCGTGCGCTAGTACACCTTGCAGTTCATTATCATCCATAATATCAAGCAGGCCACTCGTCACACAAACCGCTGAATGATTCGGGTCACGCCCAGTGGCGAAGGCGTTCGGAGCTGGATCGTTCATAATATATACCTTAGGCATTGGCAGTCCGTCGGTAATCGCCAAGTTCTCTACTGCACGCCATAAGCGAGGATTATCAGCCTTTTGAATCGCTTTAGCACTGTTCACCGCCAAGCTCCACTTGCTACCAGCAAAATAGCTCATAGTTGCGTAGCAAATACCAAATATAAGCACAAAATACATCGTACCTTGGCCATATATTTGCCCGAGGAGCCATGAGAGCACACCAACAAACATCACAAAACCGGCCAATATAAACACCGTTTTACGCTTATTACTAGCTATTTCGCTATACACTTCCTATCTTCTCCTTACAGCACACTTGACATCCTGGTTTACTCTTAACGCTCAATCTAGAACGTTACTCTATATTTTAACTAGCACAGAACGACCCCTTGCATCAGTACTCGCGGAATTACGCTTACAAATACAGGCGCCCCAAACCAATTTAACTTAGAATGCTACCTCAACTGGCTTTTGAATGGCAGCAAGCTGGCTCTCGTCTACTTCAAAGAATTCTTTGTCTTTCTTAAATCCAAGCATATTGGCAAAGACATTAGTAGGAAAGACTTGGCGCTTCGTATTAAAGTCGCGCACTACACCATTGTAGAAACGACGAGATGCTTGAATTTTGTCTTCTGTGTCAGTTAACTCGGCTTGCAACTGCTGGAAATTTTGTGAAGCCTTAAGGTCTGGGTACGACTCGGCGACCGCAAACAGGCTCTTCATGGTCTGTTGGAATTGGTTTTCGGCCTTGCCAGCTTCGACAGGGGTGCTAGCGCTCAGCGTTTGAGCCCGTGCTTCAGTGACCTTTTCAAACACACCGCTTTCATGCTTGGCATAGCCTTTAACGGTATTGACCAGATTTGGAATAAGATCAGCGCGACGCTTTAGCTGTACCGTTATATCGCTCCAGGCTTCATTGGCACGAACATTCAAGCGTACTAGTCCGTTATACATAGCCCCAAAAATCAGTGCTAGTACGACAAGTACAGCAATAATAATCACTACAACCATATAGTTACCTACTCCTTGTTTTGGTTATGCTACTTAGTATATAGCAAAGGTGGGTAAGGCGGTAGAGACGTTTTGGCAGATGGCAAGTGCTACTATAGGATAGTCTTATGCATGTTATCGAACCACGCCGTTATCAAGAAGTTGGTCAAAGGCGCACTAAAAAACTGTCTGTTTTAGTAACACTGTCTATAGGGTTGTTCATTGTTGCCGTTATAAATTATTGCAGGCCACTGCCCCAACCGATTGCTAAGCTTTCCATTGCACAATCAACGCCAGCAGCAAGTCCGGTGCTGGCATGGCCGAACCAAGGGCAGGCAAGCGTCGCAGCCGAAAAATACGGCCTCTTGGGCACTCATGGCACCATGACACCGCTGGCTACTGCTAGCATTGCCAAAGTTATTACAGCTTTATGCGTACTCAGTAAGCAACCATTGACGGCCGGTCAAAACGGCCCAGCTTACGCTATTGGACCAGCCGATGTTGCAATTTATCAAAACTATCTAGCAGTAAATGGCTCGCTAATCCCAGTGGCCCAAGGTGAAAAGTTAACCGAATATCAAGCACTTGAAGCGCTGATGATCCCCTCGGCAAATAACATCGCTGATTCATTGGTGCGATGGGTATTTGGCAGCCAGGCCGCATACAAAACATATGCTACACAATTCTTGCAGACACACGGTTTTGACCAGACCCAGATTGGTCCTGACGCCAGCGGTTTTGACCCAAGCACCGTTAGTACGGCTAGCGACTTAGCAGGGCTAGGCCAATTAGCACTAAAAAATCCAGTACTATTAGAAATCGCAGGCAAACGCACTACTAGTCTTCCTGTCGTAGGAACTGTTTATAATTACGACACCGTACTAGGCGTTCACGGAATAACCGGGCTTAAAACAGGGAATAACGATAGCGATCCAGGCGCCTTTCTGTTTACCGCAAACACTACAATTGGCGACACTACTATACCAATTACGGGCGCCGTTATAGGAGCACCAGATCTGACTACAGCACTCCGGGACAGCACGCAACTAGTGGCCTCAGTGGGACGAAATTTTAGCGAAGTGGCAATTGCTAGTGCAGGTCAAACTATGGGCCAGCTCACTTCTGTCTGGGGAGCGTCTGCAACTATTGTCGCTAAGCAACCGGTGCAGCTAGTGCGTTGGAGTGCTAGCGCAGTGAGCGTAAAACATCAGCTCAACCCACAGGTACGCAGCGGCAAAATCGGCAACCTGACCGTTTCTGCCGGCCACATTCAAAAAGCGACAGATCTGATGCTCGCTAAACCACTGCCTGGCCCGAGCTTTTGGTGGCGGCTAACACGCCATTAGGCTCTGCTATACTAGGTGCTTAATGGATGCTTTTTTTACTGCTGACTTTTTCTCACGTAATCGGGCGGAACTCCGCGCGCAGGTTAACACCGATACCCCCATTATCATTACTGGCAATGGCAATATGCAACGTGCCAGCGACGAGCCATTCAAATTCGTACAAGATAGCAATTTTTGGTACCTAACTGGACTATGTGAGCCTGACTTAGTCCTTGTCATTGGCAAGCATGATACATTCTTGATCGCCCCAGTATTGAGCGCTGAGCGAGAGGCATTCGACGGCGCTTACGATTTTGCAGCAATTACTGCACATTCAGGCATCACTACAATACTCGATGAGCGTACTGGTTGGCAGCGCGTGCGCACGCTCCTGAAGAGTAATTCTCGTGTCGCCACCTTAGGTGCAGCACCAAGCTTTATGGCACGGCACCGCCTACATGCTTTGCCCTATCGCCGCCGACTTATCGCTAAACTTAAGCGGCTGGATTCACAAGTAGCTATCCAAGACCTCCGATCAAATCTCGCTGGCATGCGCATGCTCAAGCAACCCGAGGAGCTCAAAGCATTGCAAGCGGCGATTGATGTTACAGCTGCAACTTTGCAAGAGGTCGCCCAAGTAAATACACTCAAGCACGCAAAACACGAATACGAGCTTGAAGCAGCTATAAGTTATGGATTCCGCAAGCGGGGAGCTGAAGGTCATGCGTTTGAACCAATCGTTGGAGCAGGTAAGCACGCCACAACCTTACACCACGTTAATAATAATGGCCCAATCGACCCACAGGACCTTATCGTGCTTGATGTAGGCGCTAGCGTTGAACACTACGCCGCTGACATCACCCGTACAGTCTGCATGAAGCCTATGAACAAGCGTCAGCAAGCAGTTTTTAGTGCCGTTGCCAAGGTGCAAGATTATGCGCTTAGCTTGCTTAAACCTGGCACGATGCTGCGCGACTATGAGCAAGCGGTGATGGAATATATGGGCACACAGCTTGTAAACTTACAGCTTATTACCAAACCCACACCAAGTGCTATCCGTTATTACTTTCCACATGCTACCTCGCATTTTCTAGGTCTGGATACACATGACGTCGGCGACTACAGTAAACCACTTGTACCGGGTATGGTGCTCACTTGTGAACCGGGTATTTATATACCGGAGGAGGGCATTGGCGTGCGCCTAGAAGACGACATCTTGATTACCAAAACAGGTAATCGAAACATGAGCGTAGCTTGCCCCAGACAGCTAAGTTCCGTACAATAAAAGTAATGCAGGGTTCTACCCATAAAGGTTTTGTTTACCGCTTTTTAGTTCGCTGGCTCGTTTGCTCGCTTGGTCTTTGGATTGCGGCGGGTATTTTAACCAACAGTATCGATTACGGTCGAAGTTTTGGTGTGATTGTCATTGCCGGACTAGTACTCGCGGTTATCAATGCCATTATTAAGCCGTTGCTGGTTGTACTAAGCTTACCGGCAATACTTCTAAGCCTTGGGTTGTTTATGCTAATTATCAACGGCCTGACGGTTTACTTGGTTAGCAAGTTTTACACATCGCTTCATATAACCAACTTTGGCGCTGCCGTCGTTGCCGGCATCATTATTGGCTTGGTAAATTATTTGGTCACAGCTATACTTGAAGAGCGATAAATAGCAAGGTACGGCCCCGTCCCTTAGGAAGCAACCCGCACAAATTTGCTATACTAGTAGAAAGTAAGGAAATGCACGCTCACTATGTCTATTTATAACTATGTCTCAATTGTCTCAATGCTATTTATGGTGTTGCTAGTCTTAGTACAAACCCGTGGCGCATCACTGGGCGCAGGACTTGGCAGCAGCGGCGAAGTGAACACCGAACGTCGGGGAACTGATAAAACTATTTATCAGCTCACTATCATTTCGGCCACTGTTTTCATATTGTCACTGCTGCTCGGCATCGTTATGTAACTTGTTTTAGCGTAAGGCTTAGGGAGTGGGACATAGGTAGTAAACAGCCATGAATTTTATAAACCGAACGACTCAGCTGCGCATGCGAAGATCTGTTCGGCGTCGACAAAAGCAAATGGAGGCGGCAGCCGAAGCTGCGGAAAAGTCATTTGAGACCGATCTGATTGGCCGGTTCGATCATTTGCTTAAAGTAAAACGATTTACGCTTGGATGGCTAATCCTCGCTATACTTGCCATATTTTGTACTATTATTCAAACGCTGACGCTCAGCGCTTATTATCAAACCGCCGAGCCAACTACTGGCGGTATCTATAATGAAGGCATCGTCGGTACTTATAGCAACGCCAACCCGTTATTTGCAACTGGTTCGGTTGACACCACAGTCTCGCGACTGATTTTTGCCGGGCTTATGAAATACAACAGCCACAACCAGCTGGCTAACGACTTAGCGTCCGGATACACCGTTGATAAAACGGGTAGGCACTATACCATAAAGCTGCAACCTAATCTCACCTGGCAAGATGGACAACCGCTCACCGCTCGAGATGTAGTATTTACCTTTCATCTGATCCAAAACCCAGATGTTGGTTCACCACTATTGGCAAGCTGGCAAAATATCGCCATCAATGCACCAGATAAATATACAATCACCTTTGACCTGCCCAACGTCTTTAGCGCTTTTCCATACAGCCTAACTACTGGCATTCTGCCAGAGCATATATTAGCCGGCGTACCAGCCAGTCAGTTGCGCTCAGACGCGTTTAACACTACACGACCCGTAGGTGCAGGGCCGTTTGCCTGGCAAGCCATACAGGTCGGTACCAACACCGACCCAGACAAAGTAGTCAACTTGATCGCGCTACAGCCCTTTAATCATTATTCCGGCAACCCGCCTAGGTTGGGCGGCTTCGTATTGCACGTCTTTGGCGGCAAAGCAGAAATGGTTAACGCATTTAAGCAACGTGATATTAACGCCATGGCAGGGCTTACTGAAATACCAGCCGACCTACGGAAGGTATCCGACGTAACAACACTGAGCTTCCCCTCAACCGCTGCTGTAATGTCGTTCTTTAAAACATCTAGCGGCGTCTTAGCTGATGCGCAAGTTCGTCAAGCATTAGTACAGGGAGCCGATACTAGCACAATCATTGGCGACTTAGGATACGGCACACGTCCTGTGCGTGAGCCATTCCTCCTCGGACAGCTTGGCTATACTCCCGCCTATCAACAAGCTAGTTACAATCCTACCGCCGCTAATGCGCTGCTCGACCAAGACGGCTGGGTACGCGGCGCACATGGCTTACGTAGCAAAAATGGGCAGCAGCTTGCGTTCCAGCTGTATGCAGAAGACACTAGTGAAAACCACCGCGACGCCATAATTCTTGCCAAAGATTGGCGAGCCTTGGGGGCTACTGTTACGCCGGTACTGCAATCGCTGGCTGACTTTCAAACTACGATAGAATTCCATAACTACGATGCGCTTCTGTATAGCATATCAATTGGCGTCGACCCCGACGTCTTCGCGTATTGGGACAGTAGCCAAGCGGGTGTTTTAAGCACCTCACGACTTAACTTTTCAGAATATAAGTCTGCAGTTGCTGATGCCTCTTTGGAAGCTGGCCGCACCCGACTCGACCCAGCGCTTCGTGCAGTAAAATATAAGCCGTTTTTAGCAGCCTGGCAGAGTGACGCACCGGCCCTTGGTTTGTATCAACCACGCTTTTTATACATTACCCGCGGCACTGTCTACGGCCTAGAAGAGCACACGTTAAATGTCGATGCTGATCGTTATAATTCTGTCGCAAACTGGGAAATTCGCACCACCAAAGTAACTAATTAGACATCACGGGTAGGGGCAAATCAATAACCCCTAAGTTAGCAATCGAGACAAGCCAAGATTAGACCATAGAGAACCACGCTGCACGTCTAGCATGTTCAGCCTAGGGAAGAGTGCTTCAAGAGGCTGAGGGAAACTTGCAGCCAAATCGCCATTGGCCACTCCGCACCGCAAGCATGTTGGCATAGAATAACCAACACTACAGGGCAAAAAACACTTGACGAAACAACAAGCTTAGCGTAATATACGTGTATATACACCTAATTGGTGTGTTAATTTTATGAACTCGTCTGCACAACACATCTTGGATATACAAGCCTCCTGCGCCTGCTTGCAGGCCCGGGGCAGGGCACGTGAGCTAACGAAGGCATACGATCAGATTTTGGCTCCATCGGGGCTAAAGATCACCCAATTTAGCCCGTTATCCATTCTGCTGGCAGGGTCAGCAACAATTAGTGATCTAGCGGAGGCAATCAATATAGATCGTACAACACTTACGCGTGTACTCGCACCATTACAGCACAGCGGCTACATTACCACTGGTAATGCTCGTGACGCACGCAAGCGCATCATATCCTTAACGGAAAAGGGCATACAGGCAACCAAACTAGCATACACACTTTGGAAGGAAGCCCAGGCTCTGTATGCCACATCAGCATCAGCTGCTTACGGCAACTAATTAAAAGGAGATTTACAACTTATGGACGCATTATATTTTGGCATGAGCGCCGCCTTCGGCATTATTGCCTGGGCTACTATCTTTTCTACATTTATCTGGCCAAAACTCAAGACTCGCCCGCAAATTGAGCGACTAAAACTACTGACAGCCCCACACTTTTTCCGCTACTTAGGCACTACGTTCTTAATTGTTGGCCTTGTGGTCCACAAGCTGCCCGCAGCATTCGCTAACCCGGCCGCATTCGGCGACCTAATCACTGCTATCCTGGCCTACACTACCTTCACGGTTCTGCGAAAAAATGGTAAGCCAGGAACATACACAGCACTAGCCTGGATATTTAATGTCTTTGGCACGATTGATCTGCTTATTGGCGCAACCGTAGGGCCACTGCTTATTAAAAACATCGGCAACTTCGGTGTTACCTATCTAATCCCTACGTTCTACGTGCCACTCTTATTTGTTACACACTACTACAGCTTCAAGACCCTCACAGAACGTCCGTCATAGCAGTCAGCTCATAACTAAAAGGGGCTCTAATCACTAAGCTGTCTTAGCATGCTACCAGTGTCCCAATATTCACGCGCATGAACAATCTTGCCATCAACAACATTAGCTAAAAAACAGATCTGCAGCGTTAGTTCTTTCGTAACACCCGCTGGTATTTTGATGTTGTGAGCATCCATGGGACCCGCCACATACGACTTAGCAATATACTCAGCGCAAACCCATTCGTCACTTGCAAAAATATGGCTTAATGTTTTACGGCCTTGCGACTTGGCTGCCATTTGCGCCGCTGCACGAAGCTCATCAATACCGTTATAGACCTTACCAGTTGGGGTGATGGTCATTTCGGCATTATCATCCCAAAAGGCTAATTCGCCTTCAATGTCGTCACGGTTATGCACCTCTAGCCAATCTTTAATAACCTTGATATTTTGTTCTGAATTACTGCCCACGATCATTCCTCCTTAGTTAGTAGGGTTACGTTTTCCGTCTTTTGGCATTACGGCGAAGGCTTTGTGAGCCTTTCAATAATACGCGTCAACATAGCATTGGTTTGCTCACGATGAGCAATAAGGCTTTGAATGCTGGCATTACTCTTACCTCCTAAAGAAGCTTGTAGTTCTGCCTCAGTCACCTGTCGGATTGTCTTGAACGGACTTGGCAGCTGTTTGGTGCGAATAATAACGCGCCGTCTATCACGTTCATCGACCTCCCTGTAGATAAAATTTGCTCGCTCTAGACGGTTAAGTGCGGCCGTGGTAGCGCCGGTGGTTAAGCCTGCTACCACGCCGACTTGTGCGGCAGTCGCAGAACCATGCTCGTATAAAAAGAATAGAATAGTTGCGTCAGTAGGATGCAAACCTGCAAATGCAGCTGCAGTGTCATTCCAGGCTAGCGCTAGGCGCATTTCTTGACGGATAGCTGCGGTCAGCTCAGCAAGTAGGCGTTCACGCTCGTTAGTGTTTTCGTTATCCATTGTAAATTAACTTTATCATAAAGGTTTTTATTTGAACATACGTATGTTCCATAGACCGTTGTATGGCCATCACAGACAAACCACGCACTTAGTCTTCATCCAAATCACGTTATTTTTGTGTCACATAAACTATCACTCTTCTTGGCAGATCTATATCCAGATGAAGTTTTCCACGACAAGAAAATCAACTAGCAAAAGACGTTACAGGATACTTAGCACCAGAGCCAGATACTACCGTAGGTGTCAAAACTCAGGTTAGGCTTGATATACGCCTGTAATGATACAAGTTGGACGACAACCAGTCCTACACCTTCTGTGGTGGGAACCAATCAGCAATCGCAAACAAATAACCACCCTCGCGTACACTACTAGTAATCCGCTTAATGACCGCGTCTCTATCCTTTTTTAGAGCAGTGGCAAGGAGCATGCTCTTGCCACCAATAGGCGTAGGAGCGAATTCGTCGCTCCACATATTAAGATCTAGCAAGATAGGAATAAGGGCCAGCCCTTTCTCGGTAAGGGTAAAGATTTCTCTTCTCTTATCTTTCGGATCAGCGCTCCTTGTGATAATTTCCTGACATTCGAGCCAGGTAAGGCGATCGGCCAGAATATTCCTTGCAATGCCTTCGTCCGATTTAAGAAACTCACCGTGCGTCCTTTTTCCTTGATATACAATATCTCGAACAATCAACAAACTCCACTTATCACCTAAGACTTCTGTGGCGTAGTTTACCGGGCAATCTGACCGTGGTGATTTCTGCGTTCTCATAATATATTTTATAACATGATATCAAATTAGTAACAATACCCATTTTAGGAACAGTTTGCATTTTGCTAACTATCTATATTATACTTTCCTTTGCCAACAAGGCGACGCATTGAAAGACGTCTACATGAAGTGGGCAGCACTCAATAGCACAATACTAACCAAAGAACATACGGGGAATAAATATATGACACAATATGCTTTAGTATTCAAATCAAACCAAGCCTTTGACTGGACTGCCTTGCCACCAGAGGCAGTGCAAAAAACAGCCAGCGCATGGGGTAATTGGATTGAATCGATGGGTTCTGCAGTGCAGTCCAGCAACGCATTTAAATTTGGCGGTAAAAGTGTAAGCAAAAGCGGCAGTAAGGATGCCGATAACCTTACAACCGGCTACGTGGTCGTGGAAGCTGAAAATCTTGCAAAAGCCGAAGCGCTGGCTAAGGACGCCCCAAGTGTTGGTGTGGGCCAGGGAAGCATTGAGGTGTACGAAGTACTCCCGACACAACATTAAAAATGTAGTCGTAATACAGCATGTAGGCTCTACAAACTATGTGGAGCCTACATTAATTTCGATGTAATCGGCAGGGTGCTAGCGTATTCGTCCGCACTATTATCGCCGGCTTTGTGCGCGAATCGTTAGTGCGGCTTGAGTTTGAGCTATGAAGTCCCTTGGAACAAGTAGGCTCAGTGTATCTAGCACTAGGGGCTCTTGTCCAGCGGGAAGCAAAGCTGTCCTATCCAGTGTAGCCTTATATGCTTCATCCTCAGGCGGCGCTACATACTTGCGGCCATGAGTTATACGCTCTTGAGGGAACGCAGCACGCCTGCCCCTCATAGCGCCCAGTAGACCTCCCAGCACAGCCCGGCCAACTGCTAACTGCTGTGGATCGGCACTACTTTCGGCAACTATAGCACCCACCAGAACCTCAGCCGGCCAATTGTGGTTACTACCTTCATATGGAACAAAGAGACGACGCTGGACTATAGACAATCCAATACCAGTAATTGCCGCCGTTTGCGCCAAGGCAAGCATTGCAGGTTCTGGGACAAGCTCATCCAAAGTATCCATAAAACCTACTTCATAGTGAGATATAAGCCCAACTTGTTGTACTCTTGAATCAGTTTGATTATGGTGGATATTTAATTCAATGACCGCCCAATCATCTGGGTTGGGCATTCCCTCGGCACTAGTAAGTATTGGCATTAGAAACCTCGAAACATTCTGTGTAATACATTACCTTACTACATAATAGCTACGCTGTAAATTCTTTAGCAGACTTGCTTAGTGGGCTACAGTGTTTGATACGTCATAGCTGGGATGAAACCCTACTTGCAGGTTAGTAAGTACCGAGTAGGATGCTGTCTACTGTTAAGGTTTGGGTCTTATTTTTTAACAATTCACGGTATACTTTAAGAATGAATTCCGAAAAAACTCCACAGAAAACAGCCATCATTTACCTTAGCGGTGCAGGGTTGACTCCCGCCATCTGGGATGCCGTACACTCCAAAGTCACCACGCCAAATGTTGCGCTGACGTACAATCGAGACACGACTACAACACTCCAAAGTGCCGTTCAAGATGTCCTTGGGCAAATACAAAAAATCGATGCCACCCGATACGTTATAGTCGCTCATTCACTTGGTGGCGTTATAGGTGTTGAGCTCGCCCGTACGCTCCAAGACAAGTTAGGCGGCTTAATCGCCGTCAGCGCTACCATACCTGCACCAGGGAAATCATTTATTAACACGCTACCTTTTCCTCAAAATTTTGTAATGCCCTTGCTGCTCAAAGTTGCGGGAACAAAGCCACCGGCATCAGCCATACAGAAAAGTCTTTGTAGTGACCTCAGCGATCAACAAGCCACAGATATTATCAACGCTTTCGTTTCAGAACCGCGCAATTTGTATAGCAACAAAACCTCCACAAGTATGTTGCCAGCTTCAAAGTATTTATATGTTCGTACGCTAAATGATAAGCAGACGCCAACACAGCTGCAATCTAGCATGGCAAAGCAATTACCAGATGCAAAGATCACCGACATTGCTAGTGGCCACCTAGCCATGATGAGCCACCCGGATGAACTTGCAGAAATAATTAACAACTTTATTGCTAACTTATAGGTGTCATTGTTCGGCAAATAGACTCTTTACTCCATTAATATTCTGGCCCAAACAAAGAAGTGTTCCATGGCTGGAACACTTCTTTTGTATCTTTAAATCCTGGTGCAGCATGAGGGGTGATTATAGAACCTCGGCTGATCTTGAAGATATTAGTGTTGTAGACCTTTACGACAAGATTGATAAGAATGATGAATATATTATATCTTCTGCTCTAGGACAATTTCACTAAAGACCATGAGCTGTTCACGTAGTGGATTTAGCATCACTTTAGCCTTAAGACTCGCAAACAGAGAAGCAGACTCTCGCTCAAAGATAGTCGTAACACTCTTGACTGTGCTTGCGCCTAATTTAGTTGGCTTGAGATGTACCACATGCTGGTTCTGCGAATCCAATGATTCCTCAACGTAACTTACGCCTACCAAAATTTTAACAATTCTCCCAATTGCAACATGCGAACAGCTAAGTTTGCGTGCGAGTTCTGATCTAGTAATTCCGGGAAAGCGATTAATAAGTAGTAGAACCGTGAATTGCGCACGACTTATTCCGGTGCTTGGCGCAATACGGACGTCGTAGTAGGCATTAAAAATATTGACCGCTCGATTTAGCTCGAATATAAATTCAAAATCTTCCATTTAGTTTCATTGCTCATTAATATGTAACATGTTACATTATAGCAGATGCATACATTGAAAATAAAGGAGAGCAAAATGATTAAACTCAAAGAACAAGGATGGCTTGTGGTGATTGGATGCACTTTATTGAGCACCCTATTCTTCTATCTATCAACAGGTCTCGGGTCGATATGGGCTCTTGCGTGGGTAGCCCCATTGCCACTTCTGTGGCTTGCCTATAGTAAGCAGCCTTGGTGGCGTATAGGGCTGGCAACATTTCTGGCTTTTGGGATCGGTAATAGTGAGTTTATCCGGCCGTTTTACGGCATGGGTGGGGCAACAATAGGCGTTACTTTTGGCGTTTTAGGCCTTGCCGCCACAGCTGTGGCGGCAATACTTCTTTCCAGATGGGTACATAAGCGTTCGAATTGGGCAGGAGCTTTACTATTTTTCCCCGCGTTGTGGACTGCTGCCGAATATGTTACTTCTCTCGTCTCGCCCAACGGCACGATTGGATCATTCGCCTATACGCAAGTTGGCGCGCCCGTACTCATACAGAGCGCGGCGCTTTTTGGCATATGGAGCATCACGTTCCTCATTTGCCTAGTTGCCAACGGCCTTGCATTGTCTCTGCGTGATCGGGAGCGTGCCAAACCGCTTATACTCGTTGTGACTATCCTATTCCTAAGTAATCTTAGCTTCGGCATCTTCAGGCTCAACACAAGCGCAGGTCAATCGACCGCAAGGATAGCCGTCATCGCCAAAGATTTTTCGGTGCTGCGTAAAAGCCCTGGACAAACCTGGACTGCTACTACGGCTGAGTATGCAGCCGAAATTCACAAAGTCGTCGCGGCGCATCAGGGACTTGCGGCAGTCGTACTACCTGAGAAACTTGCAATTCTGCAACCGTCCTGGCGAGCTACTGCACTCACCCCTCTCGCAAAAGAAGCACGCGCCGATCATGTGCGTATTATCGCAGGGTTTGACGATGAGGTGCCTGGCGCTACTGGGCACAACATTGCTATAACCTTTGAACCGGACGGCACCAGCCAAACCTACGTAAAACGGCACTTAGTTACCGCTGAGTCTAGTAGTGACGAAGGTAGCTTGACGCCAGGCTCAACTGCAGGCTTGCTGGGCGACGGCACAGCCGTGGAGATCTGCAAAGATATGGATTTCCCAGATATGATCCGTAGTGATGTCACAGGACATGGTGTCGGGATTGTCTACGCACCAGCCGAGGACTTCACCATAGATCACTGGATGCATGCCCGCGTTGCTGTTATGCGGGGTGTCGAGAATGGCTTTTCGGTGGTACGATCTGCTCGCAAGGGTGAACAAACAATAAGCAACAATCGTGGTCAAGTGCTCATACGAGGCATGAGTTCAACAGCTGCGTTTAGCTCTAGTGTTGCAACCGTACCTGTTGGCAATGGTAATACACTGTACGGCAAGGTTAGTGATATATTCGCCTGGACAAGCATATTACTCACGGTCGCCATTTTAGGTTTTAGTATCCGTCCTTACCAGAAAACTCGCACGCGCAAATAGGGATTGGCCTAGCTCCATTATTAATAAAGGAGCTAGGCTTGGTTCATCCTTATACTTTCAAAATAATCAAACAAAAACTCCTCAATTGCAGAGGAGTTCTTGAAATTTTTAAATTCGTACTCTTGGTGCGGACGAGAGGACTTGAACCTCCACGAGTGTAACCTCACTAGTACCTGAAACTAGCGCGTCTACCAATTCCGCCACGTCCGCACGGATTGAACAGGGGCATTATAGCTTAAATTGCTTAGTAATGTCGAGTCACACTATAATTTTTGAGTTTGACATAAAGAAAGGGCTGCTAGTAGCCTTTCGTAGGATAGTCTTCCTATGATTCTCTGGGTTACCACCTACGTCCGTAACAAACCAAAACATAAACGGTTTATGCTATCATAGCTCTATATAGATATAAAACTTCTGGAGGCGGAAAAGGGTGAGTAAGATAGCTCATTATTTACAGGAACATTTGCTAGGTGAGGTGATGACGAGCACCGATGCCCGAAAGTATTTCGCCACCGATACCAGCATTTTTACACTAGTACCAAGCCTAATTGTCTACCCGCGCAACGAAAATGATGTTCGTAAAACTGCTCGTTTTACTTGGCAATTAGCCGAACGTGGCCGTGTTATCCCTATAACCGCCCGAGGCAGTGGTACCGACCAGAGCGGAGCGGCGCTAGGAAGTGGCATTATGCTAGCATTTCCAGCACACATGAACCGAATCGTAGAACTCGATCCTAAAAGTGGAATAGTAGTAGTAGAGCCTGGCCTAAACTACGGCCGTCTGCAGCAAACCCTTCACACGCACGAGCGTTTTTTGCCACCATATCCCGCGAGCTACGAATACTCCACGCTTGGTGGGGCTGTAGGCAACAACGCTAGCGGCGAAAAGACTATTAAGTATGGCACTACAAGAAGCTTCGTTAAGTCGCTGCGGGTAGTACTCGCGAATGGTGAAGTCATTGAAACAATGCGCCTTAGCAAACGAGATCTTAACAAAAAATTAGGCTTAAGCACCTTTGAAGGTGAAATTTATCGCGCCCTTGATGCGTTGCTTGATGAAAATCGCGAAAATCTAGAAAAGATGGAGCTAGCCACCACTAAAAATGCAGCCGGTTATTTCCTGAGCGACATCAAGAGACAAGACGGCAGTTTTGACCTGACGCCACTCTTTGTTGGTAGCCAAGGCACACTTGGTATTATTACCGAAATTACTATGGAAACTGAGGTCTACAACCCCACCAGAGATCTCTTTTTAGCTGAGTTTGACAGCCTGGAAAAAACCGAACAAGCAGTGCTAGCGTTACGAGATTTATCTAGTCTGCCAAGCGCTATTGAACTAGTGGATGGGCAACTCCTTGAATTGGTCGACCGCATTAACCCAAACCAGCTAAAAGATGTGGTAAGCAAGCCGTTTGCCAAGGCAGTACTGCTAGTGGAGTTCGACGACATTGACCGCCAACGAAAGAAACTCGCTAAAAAGGCTGAGAAAATCCTGCACGAATACGCTACTACAGTGCGTCATGAAACCGAACCAGCCATCCAAGATGAATTATGGAAGATTCGACATGCTGCTGCCAGCGTTGTAGCCCACAGCGAAGGACGACTAAAAGCCATTCCGGTCATTGAAGATGGCATCGTGCCCCCAGAAAAACTAGCCGAGTTCATAAAGGGCATTTATAGCCTCTTTGCCGCAAATCAACTACAAGTAGCCGTCTGGGGACACGCAGGCGACGGGAACTTGCACATGCAGCCATTCCTAGACCTATCTCAGGTTGGTGATCGCCAAAAGGCCTTCCGCTTGCTTGACGATTACACCAAGCTAACACTTTCACTGGGTGGCTCAACCAGCGGTGAGCATGGTGATGGTCGTTTACGCGCACCCTACCTACATTCTGTTTACGGGCCTGAGGCGTATGCTATGTTTGAAAAGATCAAACAAACATTCGACCCATACGGCACGCTTAATCCGGGCGTAAAGATTGGCGTTTCACTTGATGATATTAAGCCACTAGTTACCAATGACTACACGCTCAATCATCTATACGATCATATGCCCAGATCTTAAAGCTCTTAAGTCTTAGTCTTCCAAGTATCTCAACCATTAGAGACGCGTATCTTTTACTAGTATAAGCCGTATGCGGCGGCCCTAAATAAGAGTTGGCAAAAACCAAATAAAAATACCCTATCATAGATAGGGTATTTTTATTTGGTGGGCGCTGAGGGGCTCGAACCCCCGACCCCCTCGGTGTAAACGAGGTGCTCTAGCCAACTGAGCTAAGCGCCCGAGTACTTATCTGTTCTGCGGCCCGGAAAAGAGCAGCCCGCGAAACGAATTCAGTTCGTTTCCCGGCGCGATGAGAAAAACCAAAGGTTTGTCTCATGCTACGTTTGTGGTGCGGACGAGAGGACTTGAACCTCCACCCCGTTAAGGACTACCACCTCAAAGTAGCGCGTCTACCAATTCCGCCACGTCCGCGCAGCTTTCCCTTTTTTTAAGAGCAAGCAACCCCGCTATCATAGCCGTTTTACTACAAAATTTCAAGAGGCTCTCCATCCTGACGCTTCAACTGTTCAATCTGTTGGCGCGTTGCGCGTAAGCCGCAACTCTGCTATAAATAGTAGAAATGGCGAAAATCGTTCCAACTAAACCATTGCTCATATTGCTTTACGGCTTTCCTGGCAGTGGAAAAACTTTTTTTGCACGGCAACTCTGTGACCTTATTACGACAGTGCACGTGCAAGGTGACCGCATGCGCTCAGAGCTATTTGAAAACCCTTCGTATAGCAAGCAAGAAAATCATATAGTTACTAGTCTCATGAACTATATGACAGGTGAGTTTTTAAATGCTGGCGTGAGTGTCATTTACGACACCAACGCCTTGCGCGTTAGCCAGCGGCGAGCCTTACGCAATATGGCCACCAAAGCCGGCATAGAAACCGTGCTAGTTTGGCTACAAATCGATCCAGAGAGCGCCTATGTACGTGCCGCTAAACGAGATCGCCGTAAAATTGACGATCGTTACGCCCAGCAAATTGACCGAGCCACTTTCGATACGCTAAGCGCCGGCATGCAAAATCCGGACGCCACTGAACGCTATCAAGTCATCAGCGGCAAGCATGTGTTTGGTACACAAAAGAATGCAATGCTACGTCACTTACTCGACCGCAAACTTATCACGCTTGATCCAAACGCGCAGCATATTAGCAAACCAGGTCTTGTCAATCTCGTACCGAACCCTAGCGCTGGCCGCGTCGACTTATCACGTCGCAACATAAGCATTCGCTAAGCGAATCTAACTACTATGTCGCAGAAAATTATTGAGCTGGCCGGCATCGGATCAGTGACACTTGTAAAACGCGCGCAAAACCGTAGCATACGCCTTAGCGTTACTGCAAGCGGTGTTCGTGTAAGTATGCCAAAATGGACCCCATTTAGCGCCGGTGAGGTATTTGCAATCAATAATCTCGGCTGGATCCAGCAGGAAATTACTAAAATATCTATGCCGCTTATCGAAGGCGGTCAACGCATCGGCAAACTGCATTATCTACGGTTCGAACAAGCTCTAAATAAGCGACTCACGGCCAGCCGCGTTACAGGTACCGAGATTGTTGTTCGCATGCAGCAAGGTGAAGCTATTGCTGATTCGGCCGTACAAAAACGTGCCCAAACAGCAGCTCTACGAGCACTAAAACGTGAAGCCGAGCAGCTACTCCCGCCGCGGGTACAAAACCTGGCAGCGGCCCATAATCGAGACTACAAAAGCATATCAATCAAACAACTCAAACGGCGTTGGGGCAGTTGCGATAGTCATCAAGCCTTGACTTTCAACTTCTTTCTGATGGAGCTTCCTTGGGAGCACATAGATTATGTAATCTTGCACGAGCTAGCCCATACTGTGGAAATGAATCACGGCCCAGCCTTTTGGCATGTCCTTACTGCAATGGAGCCTCGTGCGCGTATGCTTAGCAAACAACTCCGTAGCCATCAACCAGCAATTGGGACATGGCATACAGTGCCAAGCTCACCACGAAGCACAGCCGGGTAGCCCTTAGTCGTATGCTCTCATTTACGCTTATGGCATAATAGAAAGTAAATGCCAGCAAAACATACACTCCGCAAGACCGAGCCCGCCGATCCCATAGCCGCTGCGCTTGAACATGAGCGACTGACCAGCTTGATCAGCAGCATGGCGGACGGTGTTATTGCAGTTGATGATCACATGAAAGTGGTGCTGTATAACGGTGCCGCACTTAATATCCTTGACGTAAACGGCACCATGACGGGACGCCCCTTGAGGCGCATATTAGAGTTATTTGACGAAAACCATCAGGCAATCGACATACATAAGGTCGTAGAAGACACTAAAATCCCAACCTCAAGCCGGGATTATGTCCTCCATTACAATGATGGTAGCGTGGTAAATATATACTTATCTATTGCGCCGGTGCGGCTTGGCTATGGCAGTGAGGGTGATCATGGGTACGTGCTTTTACTACGTGATATTACGCACGAAAAGAGCCTGGAAGAAGAGCGTGATGAGTTTATTAGCGTGGTTAGCCACGAGCTGCGCACCCCGATTGCCATTACAGAGGGCAACATTAGTAACGCCCAATTTATCGCCAGAAAATCGGGTGACATTACTGAGATTCGCAAAGCACTGCATGACGCTCATGAGCAGGTATTGTTTCTTTCGGGCCTTGTCAATGACCTCTCTACGCTTTCAAGAGCTGAGCGCAATGCGCTGGAAGTGAATATTGAGCCAGTCAACCCGCACAAGCTCGTACAGGAGCTGGCGACCGATTATACCAAGCAAGCTGAAACAAAAGGACTAAAGCTTAAAACTGACATTGACCCACATTTGGAGGTGTTACAAACCAGCAAACTATACAGTCGCGAAATTTTACAGAATTTTATTACAAATGCCATAAAGTACACCGAACATGGCAGCGTTACTATTGGAGCGACACATACGACAAAAGGTGTCATGTTCACGGTAACCGATACGGGGATTGGCATTAGCAAGAGTGATCAAGAAAAAGTTTTTGATAAGTTTTTTCGCAGTGAAGATTATCGTACCCGTCAAAATAATGGTACAGGCTTGGGGCTATATGTGACCATGAAACTTGCTCGCCTCATCCATGCTGAGATCAGCCTGGAAAGCGAGCTTAATCACGGCTCTACTTTCAGTATTTTTATTCCCGACTTACGCTAGCCAGGTTACTCACTACGCCATGTCGAGGTCGCCGGCAGATCGTAATCAGCAACCGACCCAACACCCATCACCGGAATACAAACATTCCGCCCCTTCCAATACACAGTGGAAAATTCGTATTTCCAAAGTGATACATGCAGGATGATAAGGTCAACAATAAATGCAACAGGCACTAGCAGCCAGCCATACCAAGCCTGAGTTAATCGAGCCCCGACAGCAACCAGACAATAGGTAACACTGAGACACACTATGCAAAGCAACCACACAGATATATATAGTAGCCGATGGGGCATATATACGGAGAATACTAGCCCGATAAAAGGGCCCAGAAGCAGCAATATTTCAAACAAGGCCGCTAGTCCTACTAGCTCAAGCCGACGATGCAGCTGTGGATAGCGCATTCGCACTGAAGTATCGTATTGCTCACTAGCCGGCTTATTACTATATAGTCCAAGCATTTCATCACTGCGGACAAAACTATAAGCATCCGTTACGACCGCTTGGCGCGCAAGCGGCGCCTCGGGATTCACAGAACGGCTAATGGCCGCAAAACCACCCATACGCTTAAGCGCCCTGCTACGGATCAGCCAGCAGGTACTGAGCACTGGAGGGCGCTTGAATAGCCGTCGTGGCAAACACATTTCCCAGTAGTAGCGCATGGCTTGTAATAAAGAGCTGCCCCGACCGCTTGTCGTAGCCCGCAATGGCATCACACTCAGCATGTCTTTCTTACGCGTCTCAAGCAGAGCTACAAGCTGCCGAATAGTATGGGGCGCGAACACTACATCAACGCCCGAAAACAATAGCACATCACCGCTAGCCTCATGAGCTAGCTGCTCATAGGCATAATTTTTAGCCAACCAACGTGTTTCATCCGGTGCCGCACCTTGCAAAAACCGCACGCCAGCGTGCGCAAATGATCGTACAATCTCCGGGGTGCGCCGCGTTACTGAACAGTCATCAAGCACTAAGATCTCAAGCTTTGGATAATCGCTTTGCACTAGCGTTTCAAGATACTGTTCCAAATCGTCAGTTTCATTGCGAGCTGGCACTAATACACTTACTGAAGGCAACTCTTTGTCGGACATTGCCGCGGTAACACTAGACACTGCCGCATGACGCCAAGTGTGCAGACTAACTCTTACGAGCATCAGCGCGCTTAGCAGTTGTACGGCTACCAGGCTTGTAAATAGCAGGTTAGCCAACTGGTACCTGTCAACGAACCATGCGAACAATACCAATAGAATTTCACTCATAGCCAGCCATATAAAAGCGCGCAAGCCAACAGCCCGCAACTGCAGCGTGGGTAAACGCTTATAGAAAATACGTAGCAAATTTATACAACGATAGATAGTTAAAGGTAGCGTCCAAATCCAAATACTCCACGCTAGCACACTTAAGCCTCCCGTCGCCATCAGCAACATCACTAGAGTCAAAAGCGTTGCAATGCGCCGCAATTGCGCACGTGCCGAAAAAACGCCCGCACACAACAAGCCCTCGAGCACTGTCTCGGTTGCGAGCAGACCAATAAACCAGTACATATGCTGTACTATACCAGCCAGCGTTCATCAAAACCAAGCAGTCTAGTGGCTTGACCTGAGGCAGCGCATACAGTATGCTTGACTAGTACGGCCTACAAATATTGTAGGCTTTTTAATTGGCACAAAGCGCCAGAGGTATTATAGAGGTGGCACGACAAGTTACGCCAAATAACACAAACGAAGACAGCGACACAGTAGTACGCGTGTTTTTTAGAGGATTCTTTTTGCCCGCTCGTATGTTGGGCAAAGGGTTGAGTTGGGTTAGTCACCAACCACCACTTAAACAAATCGGCCATGGCATGCGCTGGTTCCTTCGACTTAAGGTAGTGCGATTTATCGGTCGTATACTAGGATTCAGTTTTGTGCGCAGTAGCTGGCAAGAACTTAGGCTCGTTACTTGGCCAACCAAGCGTGAAGGACGGCGCTTAACCACCGCTGTTATCCTATTTTCAGTCGTCTTTGGTGCACTCATTGCCGTAGTAGATTACGGTCTCGACAAACTATTTAAACAGCTTTTACTGAAATAAGGAGTTTTTAAGAAATGACCAACAAGCGTTACGACGCCAGCAAACAATGGTACGCCATCCACACTTACAGCGGTTACGAAGAGAAGGTTGCCGAGAGCATCCGCCAACGCGCCGAATCACTAGACATGAAAGACAAGATCTTCCAAGTTTTAGTACCAAAAGAAAAGCAAATTGAAATCAAAAATGGTAAGCGCCGTGTAGTTGAAAAGCGTATCTTCCAAGGCTATGTGCTCGTCCAGATGAAGATGAGTGAAGATGCATGGTACATCGTGCGGAACACCCCAAGTGTAACTGGTTTTGTAGGCAGTGGAACCGAACCAACCCCTGTTGATCTGGAAGAAATTGAGAAGATTCAGAAGCGCATGGGCCTGGAACAACCTAAGCACAAGATTGATTATGGTATTGGTGAAGTTGTAAATATTACCGACGGTCCATTCAAGGGCTTTGATGGCTCCATCAATGAGATTGACCCCCAAAAGGGTAAGCTAAAGGTACTCGTGAACATGTTCGGCCGCGAGACACCAGTTGAGCTGGATAGCCTCCAGGTTAAGCGCGTCTAGCAAAGCGCCTGAAATCTACAGACCGTACAGGCATTGTACGCAATAATATTGACTAGCAAATAACGCCAGTGCTATATAGTTAAGTGGCTGCACGCTCGTGTACAGACATGTAGCCCTTATCTAATGAAAGGTTAGGCATTGTTTTGTCGTGTAAACCTATGGATAGTCACCCCGAGGATTCATTAGACCTCATTGACCCGCCTTTCGAGAAGAGAGCCCCGGGTGACTTTGTATTACTAGATACCGTCCCATTAGGCCTTGACTTCGCTCCTACAGATCTTAGCCCATTACGCGCTCGCGTCGAACAAATTGCCAGTCTCGTGGTACAAGGCACAGTAGACCCAGGAATGATTACCGGCTTAAATGAAGCTGTCACTAATGCCGCAGATATAGCCTCGCAAGCGCTCAAGGGAGTTGATTATACGCCAAGGCGCCATGCTGTGGCAGTAGCAATTGGACACACTGCTCACGAGATAATATTCGGCGTCACTGATGATTCTCCTAAGTGGGTAAGAAGCCCGGAACGTCCTGGGACGATCGATCCAGACGAAGACTTAGGAAATTTTATTAATTTTTCGTTATCGCAAGCTGAAAGCAGCAAGAACCTAGCGTCGACAGACATCACGGGGCGCGGTACCACAGTTATCAGAGGAACTGCCAAGAGAGTCAGCTACACCGCAACAGACAAAGAAAAGACAGTCTGGGCTAGCTACCCTCATCCAATTGTGCGTGAGGCTGCTCGACTAGCGCGAGCAAGTCACCGAAGACACAGTAAAAACACTATAAGTCGAGCACTGTATGCGGCAGGTTCATCTCTTACACATAAGCTTCTGGGCGTATTAGACATTTCCAGAGAAAAACGATATAATTAACCAGTTACGCACTACTTATCTTTGCGAAGCAAAGTGTAAAGAAATGGTAGGAGAATTAGTAACCACGCTTCAACATGTGGTGAATATTCGTTAAAAGGAGACAAACCAATGGCAAAAGCCGTTAAAGCAAACCTCAAAATGAAGATTAAAGCTGGTCAAGCCAGTGCCGCACCTCCAGTAGGTAGCACGCTTGGTCAGTACGGCGTGAACATGATGGATTTCATCAACCCGTTCAATGACCAGACTAAGGAAATGATGGGCAAGACTGTTACCGCCCACATTACTATTTATGATGACCGAAGCATGGACTTCCGTGTTGTTGCCGAGCCAACTGATGACCGCATCCGCGCCGCTCTAGGCATTCAGAAGGGTAGTGGCAAACCAAACAGCGAAAAGATCAGCAAGAAGCTGACCCAGGCACAACTTCAGCAAATCGCCGAAGAAAAAGCCAAGGACATGAATGCTGATGACATTGAAGCCATCAAGAAGATGGTGGCTGGTACCGCCCGCTCTATGGGCGTTGAAGTCGAAGATTAAAGAATAGATATTTAGTTACATAATTTTGTGGGAGAGCGCCACCGTACGCTCGTTATACCACGAAGGAGATAAGAAATTATGGCAGATGCCAAAAACAAGGAAGTTCCTGCAGAGGAAGTCGTAGAAACGATTAACACCGAAGTTGTAGAGACTAAGGCTGAAAAGGCAACCGCTAAAGCTGGTAAGCGTAGCGCCAAGGGTATTGCTGAAGCTGAAGCTAAGGCTGAAAAAGCCGAGCATCAGGAACACCGCACCGAAGAAGAAGCCGAGGCCGCCACTAAGCCAAAGCAACCCGTTAAACCAGCTCGCTCACGCTTAGAGCGCCGTAGCAAAGGCTACCGCAAGAGTGCAGAAGCAATTGAGAAGGGCACCGTGTATAGTCTTAAAGATGCCGTTGAACTAGTCACTAAGACTAGCAGTGTAAAATTCGACGCTAGTGTCGAACTACATGCCAACCTCGGTGTTGACCCACGTCAGGCTGACCAAAACATTCGCGCTAGCATTGTATTGCCACAGGGTACCGGTAAAACCGTCCGCGTTGCTGTATTTGCTGACGAAAACGCTGAAGGTGCGGACCTTAGCGGCGTGGAAGCCATTACCAAAGAGCTCGAGAAGGGCACCATTGGCTTTGACATCTTGGTCGCAACTCCTGCTAACATGGCTAAGCTTGGCAAATACGCCCGACTGCTTGGTCCGCGCGGCCTCATGCCAAACCCTAAGAGTGGCACCGTTACTAACGATGTCGCCAAAGCTGTAGCCGAAGCAAAAGCTGGTCGCGTTGAATACCGTGTTGATAGCACTGGTATCATCCACTTGGCCATTGGTAAAGTGAGCTTTGGTGGCGCACGGCTGCTTGAAAACGCTCAAGCGGTTATGAGCTCTATCCGCGCTGCTAAACCGACAAGTGTTAAGGGCAACTACGTAAAAGCTGTTCACGTAACTACCACAATGGGACCAAGCGTTACCGTTTCTACGAACGAGTAGCCAAGAACCCCAGAAGGAATTCTCCACCCAAAATAAGCGCCCAAATCGGGCGCTTATTTTACCTTCATGGCCCGTGTAAGTGCTGTCATAATGCGAGCAAACTGGGCTGGATTACCTGCGTAGGCAACATACCGGTCCTCCCAGTTGGGCTGGTATTTCGCCTTAAAACGTCGAAGCCCTTCAAAGCTGAAAAAACGCCCGCTGCTGGCATATACAAAACGCAGCGCGCTATCTATAACATTGGTTGCTTCATTACGGTCATCAAGTCCGCTCAAAGGCGCTAGTCCAAGGTTAATTTTGGTATAGCCATGCTCCTGCAAAAGAGCAATTAGGCCTAGGAGCAGAAAATCGTTACAGTTACCCGGTGCACCTGCTTTGCAGCGCAACATATCGTAGTTCGCTGTACCCGGCTCAAAAGTCGGCACCACATTGATAAATCCCTGGATCTCACCTTCGCCATCGCGCGCCACTGCCACCTTACACTGTTGCATATACTCTGTAGTGTAGTAGCCCATAGTTAAACGACGCTCTGCCCGGCCTGGACGAGTTAACCAGTCGTCCGAGGTCGCCTTTAATGAGGCCAGTGATTGATCGCTATGTGGTGGCTCCAAAAGCTCCACAGTAAAACCCTGTTTTGTGAAGCGATTACGGATCTGTCGGAAGTACTTATCGTTGGCATGCTCCTTGAACTCCTGCAGATCAACTACTGCTTCTTCACCAAGCTTTTGCATATGTAGCCCCAGCTTTTCATAAAGTCGCCGGTTTGTGTCACTAACATGAATAAATGCCAGCCGCCAATCGTTAACGAAGCAGAGCTCTTGGAAAGACGCGCATAGTGTCTTAAAGCGTTTGGGATTACCAAACGGGTCTCCAATAATCAGCGCTACTCCGCGCGTCACGTGATAGGCAAGACCTGCTTCGCTACGCTTATCAAAAAAATACAGTTTATCGTGTGGCCAAAGTTTAAAGAAGTCATCAATATCACTTGGATACTCTTTGAGTAGTCGCTCGGCCTTTTCACGCTGGGCAGCCTGGTTAACAAAACGCATACGAATTGGATCAAAGAATGAGATAACTACATACACAACTGAAGTCACGCTGATGACTGATAGTGAGTCCATAAAGAGACGCGCTCGCCGAGTATGCGCTACCGGATGGTCGGTTGTCAGACTAAACTGGTCAACTGTTTGATGGATAGCCATAGGTAACGTTATTTCGCGCCGAAAGTCTTTATGATCAAGCAGTAGGAAACCACTGATGCCGTAAACCAGCGCCACACAAAGCACTAATAAGCTTACTCGTAAGGCCCGTCGGAAAGTCCGAACATCACTACGCACCTGAAAGGCATCTTGGGTAAGCACTAAAAGCACTACGATCAGCAGCGGCAGCGCTAGTCCAATAATCTGCGACTCTTTATCCAGATCCGGCAAAAGGAGTAACCGAGCGACTGCTAAGCCAAAGGCTACGCCAAACAGCAGCAATGTTGCCAGCCAAGCGTTATACTTTCGCCTCAGCAGCAAAGTACCCAAATACACAAACCCCATGCCAATAACCTGAGGCACCCCTATCAGCAATGCGTTAATGCGATGCCCTGTGTGCGCCCGCAGCTGGTGAATAAGCGCATTTGCTATAAGTACTAAGCCGTAACTAAGTACGATATACGCTACCAGACGTGTCAGTATATACGTCGACCGAGTTTGTTGCATTATGCTTATTGTAGACCATGTAGGGGCAGATAGGGTTGTAAAATTGTGCCGATAATCTTGCGTTTAGATGAACCATAACCGTACAATGAGGGTATTCAAGCGGGTTGGGCGCTAAAGATAAATGGAGGGTAATAAAGCGCCAAGCTATGAGTGTACTCAGCAATATACAAATACGGGATTTTATACAAGACGGACATATTGTTTGCCACCCTTTTACGCCCAAGCACGTTGCACATGCTAGTCTTGATGTAACACTTGGCTACTATTATTACCGTATTGAACCGGCCAACGAGCGTACTATATATAACCCTTTTGATCGTGAAGATGTCGAACGATATTTCGACGGTCCATACAAAGCCATGCCCCATGTCGAGTGGTGCGCGCTGAACGGCCTAAAACCAATTGTTGGTATTCCCGATGACCATCCGGTTATAGCACTCAAGCCTGGCGAGCGTATTTTGGCGCATACTCACGAGTTTTTCGGCATAAAACCACCGGGAGCCTGCGAAGTCCGTAGCCGCAGCAGCTGGGGCCGTAACGGCGTGGCAGTTTGTTTTGACGCTGGCTGGATTGACCCTGGATACATCAACCGCTTAACGCTCGAGATCTACAATCTCAACCACCGCGAAACAGTTGTGCTGCCCGTGGGCGAGCGCATTGCCCAGATTATCTTTCACGAAACTGGGCCAGTAGAAGGCAACTACGGCTCCGGACGAGACAGCGGTTTCAGCGGCAAATATCAAAGTGGGACTAACCTGGAAACACTAGTCCGAACTTGGTCGCCAAGCCTTATGCTGCCACAGGCCTGGAAAGACCAGCGAAGCCTGCCGCAGAAAATTGAAGGGATGAGCTATGAATAAAGGTAAATACATCGTCATCGAAGGCGCTGAAGGTGTCGGCAAGACTACAATGGTTCGTCTGATCGCCGAGCAATTACAAGCTGCTCAAATTCCAGTAAAAATCATGCGCGAACCAGATAGCCAGAACGATTTGACGGCGCGGGCAATCCGCCGTCTCACGCAAGACCCGCTGTACCCTATGAACACTCGCACTGAAGTGCTTTTGTATAACGCCGCACGTTCACAGTCGCTTCAAGTTATCCATCAGATGACCGAAAACGGCGTAACATGTTTGGTGGACCGTAGCTACTTAACAACACTTGCAATTCAGTATTATGGTCGCGGTGATGTTACCGATTACGACAAAATTAACGAGATTATCAATTTTGCCGTCGGCGACATACAGCCAGACCTTATGGTAGTGCTTGACGCACCAGTACCAATTCTGCGCGAGCGCGTTAAGGACCGCTACAACGGCGAACGCTTCGACAATCTAGACGAAGCATTTTTAGAGCGCGTTCGTGCCGGCTACCTATGGGAAGCCCAGCAGCGAAACTTGCCAATAATTTACGCTAACGAAGACGTTGAAACTGTCTTTAAACGTGTCTGGCAGCAAGTAACCGCAACACTCGCCCTCCGCCCTAGTACCACCGAATCTACGAAAGCACAATCAGTAGCCGAAGTATTGGCTGCCGCCCCAGCCACAAAAAGCAGCACCACAGAACAATTTGCCATTCAAGCTGCGCCAATCAAAACTCAAGCGACAGCCACAGTAGCTCCCCTTAAGAAATCGGGAGTCGAATTGTCAAAAGACACCACACCAGTCGAAAGTCCCGCCTGGGTCGAAAAACACTCAAACGGTTCGATGAGCGCTACTGAAGCTGGCAACGTAGAACTTACTAAATTTGTTACCAATACCACTGGCAATGTGTATGGGTTCACCGACGCTATGTCACCCATTACGATAGCCGCCGCCATGGCGCGGCTTAGCCGCCGCGGTGATGATATGCGTGTCACACTGCTTGATGAGTTTATCGGAAAAGTTGATAAAGACGCCCAGCTGCTTCACCGTGTTATTACCGCGTTTGGCGATGATTCTGTACAGCAGCTTACCGGCCAATATATTGTGGTTGAGAATGCTAGTAATCTCTTAACCAAGAAACTCGAGTGGGGCAGGCTGGCCGCTTATCTCGAGCAATCGACTCGGTATATCTATTTTGATCAAAGGGATGCTGACGGCCACTACCGTTTTCACATTCCCGAAAACCTGAGAGGCAAGTTACGGAGCCAGTACATACGTACCATGAACCAAATCTTCGATATTTACTCGAAGCTGGTTATTGATCTAACGCAGTACGTCCGTAGCACGTCTAGTACTCCTAAGGCCGAGCAAGATGCTGCCTGGCGTAGCGCCACTAAGGCCCAGGCCTGCGATGCCATCCGCCCCCTCCTGCCCGTAGCCACCAAGTCTACGGTGGGCATCTATGCCTCAGGGCAAGCTCTTGAAAGCCTGATCATGCACTTACTGAGCGACGAATTGCCAGAAGCGCGAACAAGTGGGCAGCAGATTCTAGAAGAAGCCCGCAAAGTTGCACCGGTATTTTTAGAACGCGCCGATAAACCTGACCGCGGCGGCGCAACCATAGCCTACCGCGCCAACACCTATCAAGCTGTCAAAAAGTTAGCAGACGAGCTGTTACCCACTAATCATGCTACTGAAACCGCACCTGTAACACTTGTAGAATACGCGCCCCATAACGAGCTCGAGATTGTCGCCGACATGCTCTATGAGCACAGCGATTTGCCATTGCAAACGCTCCGTACTGCAGTCGCCAGCTGGCCATACCAACGCAAACTCGATGTCTTTACGGCCTATATCGGCGAACGCCTAAACCGCCGCCACCGTCCTGGTCGGGCCTTAGAAAAGATTCACTATAGCTTTGACCTGGTGTGTGACTACGGCATTTTTCGCGACCTCCAACGCCATCGTATGGTTGACGACCTAGAGTGGCAAGCGCTTACTCCACGCTACGGCTATGATATACCAAAACTCGTGGAGGAAGCGGGCTTAAGTGATGCGTTCGAACGCTGCTTTGATCTCAGCCTAGAACTCTATAGTGCCCTACAAGCTGGCGATCACCAACTCGAAGCACAGTACGCCACTTTGCTTGGCCATAAAATGCGCTGGAAGCTTACCTATAACGCTCGTGAGGCTTTCCACTTTCACGAACTACGTACCAGCCCTCAGGGTCATCCTGGCTACCGTAAACTAGTGCTACAGATGCACGAAAAAGTCGCCGAGGTTCACCCTATGCTCGCCGAGGCTATGAAGTTTGTCAATCAAGGCGAAGATCCTGAGCTTGCCCGGCTTGCCGCCGAGCGCTACACGCAGTACAAGCTCAAACAACTTGACAGTACTAATCCAAGCAAGTAGCATTAAACCTAATGTCCAACTTAATGAAGCAATTTATTATTGTCCTCGGCCTCCAAGGGCTGTGCTTCATTACGGTTGAAGCCTCGCGATCATAACTCGCCCAGCACAGTCCCAAACATAAAGTAGGCTTCAATCATTGAAACCTACTTTTAAATATTTTGGAGAAAGATTATGGAAAATCCGAGTTGGGATAGATGGCACGGTTTAGACGACGAAGAAGCCGGTAGAGTTCGAATGCCGACCCACCAAGTAGCACATGCCACTGGTGCGACGGTACTTGCTGCAGAAACTATTCCGGACGTTACGGCACCTGAGCTAGTTATTAACGATTAAATATACAGAAATAAACTCAAGGAATCATTGACAGCATACGACAGAAAGAAGTAAAATTTGCTCAGTAAGCCGGGCAATATGCCCGGCTTTATTATGAACTAACAGCATTATGAAACCCTACAGCGAAACAGCATTATTACAAGCAGCACAAGAGCTTATTGCCATCCCTTCTACCGTTGACAACCCCGATGGACTGCGGGCAGCCTACAATTACGTCCTCGACATGGTACGTAGCTGCGGCAAAGCTATAACTGTCGAAGAATTTGAAAGCGGTGGTGAGCCAAGCTTCTTAGCCTACAAAAGCGGCCCACGTCCCGAAACTTTTCACATTATCCTAAACGGACATCTGGACGTCGTACCTGGCACGCCAGAGCAGTACAAACCATATATCAAGGATGATAAACTTTACGGCCGTGGTGCATACGACATGAAAGCTGCTGCAATTGCACTGGCTGCTATGTTTTGTGAATATGTTGATAAAGTGCCTTATCCACTAGCGCTGCAAATCGTCACTGATGAAGAACACAGTGGCCACGACGGTACCAAATATCAAGTCCAGCAAGGCGTACGAGGTGATTTTGTTATTTGTGGTGACTGCGGCAGAACCCCTGATGTATACGAAATCGCCAATGAGGCTAAGGGCACTGCCTTTGTAGTCGTTGGCTTCGATGGCACAAGCAGTCATGGTGCCTACCCTTGGAATGCCGACAATCCTATAGCAAAAGCTGCTCATTTTGCCCAAGAACTACATGAGCGCTATCCCACACCTCTCGAAGCTACCGGGGAAACCACCTTTGCTATCACCGGAATAAACGCAGACAGCGGCGCGCTGACTAAAATACCTAACCTCGCAACAGTAAATATTGATGCCCGCTTTGTGGCTGGTGATCCCAACTTCCGCAGCGAAGCTGGTTTCATCGCCCTGATTAAATCAATTGACCCTGACGCCCGTATCATAAAGTTCCACGATTTCTCTGCACCTATATACACACGTCCCGATAACCCACTTTTATTAAGCCTCAAGGCATCCGCCGAGATGATTGAAGGTGCCGAATTCAGCTTTGCCCGACGCAATGGCACTAGTGATGGCCGCTTTTACGGTTCAGTCGGTAACCAAGCTTGCGAATTTGGTATCGCTGGCGAAAACCAACATACCGAAAACGAATATATTACCCTGCAGGCTTTCCGGAATTATCTGGCGACCATGCGCGACTTCCTGGAAAAAACAATTGCAACCGAGGGCGATAAGCGTCACCAGTAAAGCACTTTCAGGTTGACCACTGTTTATCTGTTTGTTATACTCTTTTAAGTTACCAAAGACAGTGGCGAATGTATACGTAACATACATTTTAAGAATGCCACCGAGGCTAGCGAAATCTTTTTTGTTTTCGAGCACCGTAAATAAGAGCTTTTGGTAATCCAGAAGCTCTTTTCTTTGTAACAAAACTGTAGGCAAGGTCGATAGTCTACTTGAGGAACAAATTAAATTCCAAAGGAATTTACCAAACATGGCACTAAGCAAAACCCAGAAGAACGATGTAGTTTCAGAAGTTTCTGATCTGCTCGCCACTTCCAAAATGACTGTTGTCGCCAAATACCAGGGCACAACCGTAAAAGCTTTGCAAGGTTTGCGCCGTGAAGCCCGCAGCAATGGCACTAGGGTAAAGGTTGTCAAAAACCGCCTAGTTGTCAAAGCCGTCCAGGCAAACGACACATTAAAAGGCGCTGACACAAGCGCCCTGCAAGGTATGCTTTTGTACGCCTTTAACGCTGACGACGAAGTCGCACCTGCTCAAATTTTGAGCCAATTTGCCAAAAAGAACCCCACTCTGGAGTTCGTAGGCGCCCTAACCGGCGAAGGCAAATTTATAGGTAGTGAGGACGTGAAGGCTCTAGCTAACCTGCCAAGTAAGAACGAGCTCATCGCTCAGGTTGTGGCCACATTGCTGTCACCAGTTAATGATGTCACGAACGCCCTTTCCGGCAACCTGCATGCTCTGCTTGACGGTGTAGAGACTAAAGCTACCGCTTAAAAGCGCAAACAATCGCTTTTTTAAATTAATCATAGGAGATCAACCACATGGCTGATGTAAAGAAACTGGCAGAAGAGCTGACTAAGCTGACTGTCCTCGAAGTAAATGAACTAAAGAATGTCCTAAAAGACGAATACGGTATCGAGCCAGCTGCCGCAGCTGTTGCTGTTGCCGCTGCTCCTGCTGACGGCGGCGCTGCTGCTGACGAAGGCAAGAGCGAATACGACGTCGTACTAAAAGACGCAGGTGCCCAGAAGGTAGCCGTTATTAAGGCTGTTAAGGACCTGACCGGTCTTGGTCTTGGCGAAGCTAAGGCTCTCGTTGATGGCGCTCCAAAGGCTGTGCTTGAGCACGCTGCTAAGGACGACGCTGAAAGCGCAAAGAAGGCTCTTGAAGAGGCCGGCGCTACAGTTGAGCTAGTCTAAAGTACATCTTCTCCTGGAAGGTGAAACTATACTCGAACGAATCTAGTTGCGAGTATCACCAGACAACTACAGGCCCGTTTCAGATTTTGAAACGGGCCTGTATAGTAATATCTACACTAATCACATGCAAAATTCACAAGAACTTGTCTGGTATGTCTGTTATGGCTCAAACCTTCTGGAAGAGCGTTTTCTCTGTTATATTCGGGGTGGGAGTGTACCAGACCGAACCTTTATCAATCGTGGCTGTAGCGACACAACCTTACCACGCCGTAATCAAGCGCTAGAAATCCCGTACGCCTTGTACTTTAGCGGCTATTCACAGGTATACGAAGGTGGGGTCGGCTTTTTAACTGACGTCCCGGGCATCACACCAACAAAAGCGCGCGCCTATCTTGTTACCGCCGAACAATTTTGGGAAGTAATAGCACAGGAAAACGCCCTCAACCATGCCGTGCAGCCTAGACCTCTCTCTGTTATCCGCACAAAAGGTAAACTACTGCTAGATGATATAGATCAGAACTACCGGCTTTACAACACGGTACTATACTGTGGTGAGCTAGAGAACTATCCAATGCTAAGTTTCACTACTAGCGAAACACTTACTCAAGCCGTACCCCCATCAAAAGATTATCTAATTACAATTGCTGCTGGGCTTCGACAGTCTCATCGTATGTCGACCACTGATATTGCAGATTACCTCATAGACCTCTCGGGGATAGCTAGCAACTATACATACTCAGAGCTTCTAAATATTTTAGATTCTAGCGTGGAACTTGTAGTGACCAACGATGCCATCATTACGGAGTCCGCTAGGCTAACTTAGCCACTTGCCATATCCCAAGCCTACGATCACAGTTATCCACAGTTTTTCGCGAAACCAAGCAGTAGTTTTGACTTGCCAAGGCGGGTATGGTACGGTTAGGGTAAGGTGTGGAGTAAGAGTTTAGATAAACACTGAGGTGAGATAGAAACGAGAATAAATATGGCAGACGTACCAGAAAAACAAGTCAAGCGGCTCCGAGCCCTTATTCAAGAGGCCGAGACTAATTTGGCAGCTGCTAACGAACTACTAATTAGCCTGGTCGGTGACGACGAAAAAGTACAGGCTCGAGTTACCGAAGACATACTTGGTAAAGTCGTAGAAGGCGTTTTTGACGGCCAAAACATGGTTGGGTCAGACGGTAAAACCTACCCAGTTCCTGCTAACTACGCCAGCAAGTCCAAGCTCGTACAGGGCGACATTCTCAAACTCACCATCGCCGAAGACGGCGCTTTCCTCTACAAGCAAATTGGTCCTATTCCACGTAAACAAGTCGTTGGCACGCTTATGCTTGAAGGCGGCCACTACTTCGTAACTGTCGGTAAACGCGAGTTCCGCGTACTACTTGCAAGCGTTACATACTTTAAAGCCAAGCCAGGCGATCAGGTTAGTGTCAACGTACCAGAAGACGACAGTCAGGCCGAGTGGGCCGCACTCGAAGCAGCTCTCTAGTACAGCTGCCCCGGAGAGCTTAAACAAGCCTTTGATGAAACTGCACGACGGTAACGGGCTGCTATCAGCACCCAAGATCAGCGCATGTATCTTATAGGCGTACTGACACTGGCACAGGGTACTTTCTACAGCAGACGTAGGCTTACAGACCAGGTATACTAATAACTAACTATGGGGCAAGCACTCTACCGGAAATACCGGACTAAAACGTTTGCAGAAACGATTGGCCAGGAACATGTTACCAAAACCCTGGAAAATGCTATAAGGCAGGGAAAGATTAGCCATGCCTATTTACTAACCGGACCACGCGGAACAGGTAAAACATCTATTGCTCGCATTATAGCTCATGAAATTAACGGCCTAGCATATGATGATGAGACACACCTGGACATTATTGAAATAGACGCAGCCAGCAACCGTCGTATCGACGAGATCCGTGATCTGCGTGACCGCGTCACTACCGCACCAGTACACGCTAAATACAAAGTTTATATCATCGATGAGGTACACATGCTTACCAAAGAGGCGTTCAACGCGCTTCTTAAAACCCTCGAGGAACCACCAGCTCATGTTGTATTTATCTTAGCTACCACTGAGGCCCATAAGCTGCCCGACACTATCATAAGTCGTACGCAGCGCTATACTCTTCGGCCGGCACCGCTAAGCCAGGTCACCGCACATCTGAAGTCAATTGCTAAGTCCGAAAACATTGCCATAGACGATGATGCACTGATGCTTATCGCCGAACACGGTGAAGGGTCTTTCCGGGATAGTATCAGCCTGCTTGACCAAGCAAGCAGTACAGCAGCACAGGTCACGCGTGCAGATGTAGAGCGTATACTTGGACTTGCCCCAGAGCTTCACATTGAACAATTAGCAAGCGCAGTGGCAAAGGGGAACACCAGCGCAATTGTAACTACGCTAAACGAGCTATATGATCTAGGTCTTGAGCCAGCGACGATAGCACGCCAGCTTGGTGCGTATTCACGACAAACCGTATTAAGTGGCGATGCCGCAGACCCACAAGCTAGCCTGCTGCTACTCAAAAGGCTCCTCGATGTACCAGCCGCTCGGAGCCCCAAGCAGCTTCTGGAGCTCACTCTTTTGCAGTCAACGTTACCAGCAGCCACAATGCCGGTCACTCCTCGGCAGACGGCTACCCCCGTTACAACTCAGTTAGCTCAAGCCAATGCAGTAGCCAGTCCCATTGTCCAACCCTCAGCTGCTGCCCTTCAGCCTAAGGTTATAGCCCCGATCGCGCCAGAATCGCAGCCAAGCGCTCCCGTAGAGGATCAGTCTCATGATATCCCACTGATACCAATCACGAAGCAAGCAGCCGTACCGACAGATTCAGCAACAAACATAGATGTAACAGAGCTCTGGAACCAAGTACTCGAAGATATTAAAAAGCAATATAACACGCTCTATGGCATTGCCCGCATGGCTCAGCCTTCATTTGATGGCTCAAAGCTAACGCTTGCTTTTAAATTTGGGTTTCACCAAAAACGCATTAACGAAGTTAAAAACCGGCAGATTTTTGCCGACGCCGCAGCCAAATTCTATGGCAATCCGATTGAGATAGTCTGCATAGTTGCTGAATCAGACGCACCACCCACTGCACAACCAGACGTTGCCGCAATAAGTAATATCTTTGGCGGCGCCGAACTGCTACCATAAGATAACCTCCAAGGATTTTAAGCGAGATGGCTACAAGACCAAACCAAACCCCACCCCAAAATACTGATGCCGAGGCATCACTATTAGGTGCCATACTTATTGATACTGACGCTATAGTAAAAATTGCTGACGCCATTTCTGCTCAGGATTTCTATGACGCACGCCACGCCCGCATCTACGAAGCACTGCTTGCTCTCTATGAGCGACGCGCCTCTATTGATGTATTGACGCTTGCTGACCAGCTAAAGGGCACCGGTTTTCTAGATGCCGTCGGCGGCCCCGCCTACCTAACCGAACTTACCAACTACGTGCCGACTGCTGCGCATGTTGAACAATACGCTGACATCGTTGCTCAGAAAGCAATGCGCCGCCGTTTGATCGGAGTCAGCTCCGAGATTGCTGACCTAGGCCAGGACGAATCCAAGCCACTCAAAGAATTAATTGAAGAAGCAGAAACCCGCTTGTTTTCGATTAGCCAACAGCATGTCAAGCAAACAGTAGTTGGCATTGAAGAAATTCTGACAGCTAGCTTTGAGCGCCTGGACGACCTCCATAAGGACAAAAAGAAGATTCGTGGTATTCCCACGGGCTACCGTGACATCGACGAAACACTGGCCGGTTTGCAACGCTCAGATCTATTTATTCTGGCTGCTCGCCCTTCCATGGGTAAGTCGGCATTCGTCCTTAACCTTGCCCACAATGTCGCCGTAGACGCCAATGAGCCAGTGCTGATCTTTAGTCTCGAGATGAGTAAAGAGCAAATGGTAGACCGCTTGCTTTCCATGCAATCTGGCGTCGATGCCTGGGCACTACGTACCGGCAATCTTACCGACCAGGATTTTGAAAAACTTGCTAATGCTATGGGCGTCCTGGGTGAAGCTCCGATTTATCTAGACGACACACCCGGCATTACCATCGCAGACCTACGCACCAAAGCCCGACGTGAAGCTCACTTGCGTCCACTAGGGCTAATTATTGTTGACTACCTACAGCTTATGTCGGGCGGCAGCAGATTTGCCGGTGAAGGCAACCGTGTTCAGGAAATCTCCGAGATCTCCCGTGGACTCAAAGGCGTGGCCCGCGAAATGAATGTGCCGGTAATCGCATTGTCTCAGCTGAGTCGTTCGGTAGAAAACCGCAGCCCGCAGATCCCACAGCTAGCCGATCTACGTGAGTCAGGGTCTATCGAGCAGGATGCCGACATTGTTGCTTTTATTTACCGAGAGGACTATTACAACCCCGAGACAGACCGTAAAAACATCACTGATATCTTAATCAAGAAACACCGTAATGGTGCACTGCGTAATATAGAGTTATACTTTGACCGTGACAAGCAAAAATTCCGTTCACTGGACACCTCTCATGGTGCTGATCCGTTTGGTGAATAAGGCATCTAAAATAATGTATACTAGCCGGTAAGGAGCTTATGGAAACCGCAAGAAAACTCTTTTTCCGGCACTGGCGAGCACTACTAGTCGTTGTAAGTCTGTCATTGATAGCCTACCTCTTATACTTTAACCGCCTAAGCACTCTTGTACCTGGCTACAGCACGGCCGAGATCAACACTTATTACCAGGCAAATGATTGGCACCATATTGCATCAAACCCAATCAATGCACCCTATACGATATTGGTCTGGTTTTTCACTGCCTTGCTACACCGCCACATCCTCGCCACTAGAGTAGTCGCTGCAGGATTTGGTGTCGTTATAACTTTTATGTTCTACGTTATTATCCGGCAGTGGTATAGCTTTCGCATCGCTTTTCTTGGCGCGCTTTTATTCGCCACCTCCTCTGGGTTTCTACATTTCGCTCGGCTTGGAACGGGCCAAGTCCTCCAAATGTTTGTGCTAGCTTTTATTGCCTTCATGATATGGTACCAACGCGAACACACCTACCATAAGTTTGTTGGCTACGGCCTTGCTGCAACGCTAGCACTTTTGTGGTATGTACCAGGCATGATATGGTACGAAGTACTTGGGCTACTAGTTATGCGTACGTACGCTCAGGAGCGTTGGCGCAGTACACCAAGGAAGCATCTGGTTGGCTGGGGTGCTACACTCTTACTAGTACTAGCCCCCCTACTAGCAGCAAGTCTAGGGGATATGCATATTCTGCTAAAAACTGTAGGACTGCCAACATCGCTTTCAACCGCCATACACCCCATTGCTAACCTACGTGCTGCTATGCTTTCGGCTAGCGCCCATGGGTTCGCCACCCCGCTACTCTGGATTGGCCGAGCACCACTACTCACCGCATCAGAACTTATCTTAGGCGCCCTTGGCGTATACGGTTACCTTTATCAAGACCGCTCGCCACGAGCATTGCTCCTTGCCAGTATGGCAGCTGTAAGCATCGTATTAGTTAGCCTAGGTGGGGCAGTAACACTAGCCAGCCTAATTCCACTAGTATATCTATTCGTCATTCACGGGTTGCGGCAACTGCTAGGGCAGTGGTTAAATGTTTTCCCGCGCAATCCAATCGCCAGGTTCACTGGTATTGGTATCATCTGCGCAATGCTCTTTTTCTCAGTTCTGTATCAAGTACGGGCCTACTTTGTTGCTTGGCCACACACTGCCACGACCTTACAGGCTTACAATCTGCCACCGCCCCAGTAAATCTGCTACAATACTAGAGACGGCCAAACGGCACAGGTAAGGGAACGTATTATGCGGTACCTACTGGAATACGCCAATTGCCATAAGTCTTACATAAAAGGAGCTTTACATGTCTCGATTCGACCAAGCAAAAATGCTGATGCGCGTCAAAAAAATTCAAAAGGAACTGCAAAAACAGGTCATTACCGTTGAGCAAGGTGACGGCGCCGTACGCGTTGAAATCACTGGTGAGCAGAAGCTCAAGAAGGTTCACATTGACCCGAAGGCCGTGGATCTGAGTGACATCGGCCAGCTGGAGCGTTGGATAGAAGATGCTGTTAAAGACGCTATCCAGCAAAGTCAAAAGATCGCCGCCGAAAAGATGCAGCCTATGATGGGTGCGCTGGGTGATTTGGGGTTGTAGCTCTAGACCAAACACACTCTACGATAGATATTAGCTCACTAGGGCCGCATCCCTAGCTGCACCTTCCATAGACTCAAGAAAAACCCTAAAGGGTTTTCTACGCATCGGTCAGACCACTCAGTGATCTGACCGTGCTACTTTTCCGACCCTAGGTCTAGCGTCACACTATTTTCTTATGCAAATATTACCTCCAGCTTTAACTAAACTAATAGAAGCTCTCGGCAACTTACCGGGAGTAGGGCCACGTACTGCCGAACGCTACGCATATTATCTCGTACGCCGTGAACCGGCCAAGGCTGAGCAATTAGCTCAAGCACTTGTAGGCTTGCACAGCGGTATAACGTACTGCCCAAAGACATTCGCACTCATCAGTAGCGACGATGACGTGTCACCACTGTACAGCGATCCGAGGCGAGACAAGAAGCTAGTAGCAGTCGTAGCTGAGCCGCTCGATATTGCAGCACTCGAAAAAACCAATGGATTTCATGGCACCTATCACGTGCTGGGCGGACTAGTAAGCCCCATTGATGGCATTGGGCCTGAGCAATTGCATATTCGTGAACTGGTCCAACGTATCGACGCTGATGCCGTTGAAGAGATTATTCTAGCTACCAACGCCAGTGTAGAAGGTGAATCAACAGCTCTATATATTCAACAGCAAATCGGCGACAGAGACGTTAAAATTACGCGTCTAGCTCGCGGTCTCCCTATTGGCGTAGACCTGGAATACGCCGATCAAATTACGCTAAGCCGGGCACTCGAAGGGCGCCAAACACTCTAAGCAACGGCTGTTTCTTGCGGCGCGTCAGCTAGCTTCGTAAAGCGTTGCAGAGGCTGGCCACCGGTATCTACTAGTTCAAACCAACCCGTAATTGGCCGTACAAACGCGATTTCGGGCTGGTTAATCGGCATATATACCACCGCGACTTCAACAGTCGCTTCAAGTAGCACAATATCTTTTACAACGTACTCGTTGCCTCGGTAATGACGCCAGCGCGTGCCCGGAGCCACTCTTAACCGAGCTGCCGCTAATGTGTCAATAAATTGGTCGTAAGGTATTTTTTCCATGTTCTCTAAGCTTAACAGAAGCTATTAGCTGGTAAAACTGGTAAAATAGCAAAGATGCAAGATTCAATCACCCAGTTAATAACACAAGCACAGAAGATCGTCATAGTGCAGGCAGACAATCCGGATGCTGACAGTCTGGGCAGTAGCTTAGCGCTCGAGCATATCCTCGGTGATATGGGCAAGAATGTGTACCAGTACTGCGGCGTCGACACCCCCACTTATTTGCACTATATTGCCGGCTGGGACCGAGTGCTGAATGAGCTACCGAGTGATTTTGACTTATCTATCGTTGTCGATGCCAACACCTACACACTCTTCGGACAGCTTGAAAAGAATGGTAAATGGGGTGTGCTTAAAAGCAAACCATCTATCGTACTAGACCATCATGGCTCCGTCGATAAACCACTTGATTTTGCGGTCGCATCTATTATAGATGATTCCGCCGCTTCCACTGGCGAAATTATTTTTCACCTAGCTACTGCTGCTAGTTGGCGTATTACCGTTGAAGCTGCCGCACATATTATGAGCACCATCCTGGGCGACACACAGGGACTCACTAACAATAAAACAACCGCCGACACGTTCCGCATCATGGCCGACCTAACAGACAGAGGTGTCAACCGCGCTATGCTCGAAGAACTACGTCGCGAATACAGCCGTATGCCCGAGAGCATTTTCCGCTACAAAGCAGCCCTGATCGAACGTATGGAGTTTGCCGCCGATGGCCGCATCGCCCATGTCACTATCCCCCAGGACGAAATCAACGAATACAGCCCTCTTTATAACCCAGCCGTTTTGGTACAGTTTGATTCATTGCAAGTCACTGATGTACAGCTCTCGGTTGTTTTTAAAACCTACGACGACGGCAAGATTACCGGCAAGCTACGCTGCAACTACAGTGCACCCATTGCCGATAAGCTCGCCGAACATTTCGGCGGCGGTGGGCACCCACATAGCGCCGGCTTTAAAGTAGCCGACGGCCGACCATTCAACGAGATAAAATCAGAGTGTTTGCGCTATGCTAGCGAACTCTTAGACCAACTCGAACAAGGAACCACCAATGAAACTCTACAACACACTAACGCGCCAGACTGAGGAGTTAAAACCCCTTCAGCCTCCTGAGGTTACCATCTACACCTGCGGCCCGACAGTGTATGACTACGCCCACATCGGTCACTGGTTTACGTATATCCGTTGGGATACACTAATCCGAACACTCAAGGCCAGTGGATTGCAACCAAAGTGGGTAATGAACATCACCGATGTTGGTCACTTAGTAAGCGATGCCGACGACGGTGAGGATAAGCTAGAAAAGGGCGCCCGCCGGGAAGGGAAAACCGCACAGGAAGTAGCCGAATTTTACACGACCGATTTCTTACGCGAGATGAAGCTGCTTGCCATCCAAATGCCAGGCTACTTACCCAAAGCCACCGAGCATATTGCAGAGCAAATTGAACTAATCCAAAAACTCGAAGCTAAAGGCTACACCTATAGTATTGACGATGGTGTCTACTATGACACATCAAAATTTCCCACATACGCTGATTTTGCCAAACTCGATCTAGAAGAACAACAAGCTGGTGCCCGGGTAGAGTATAACCAGCAAAAGCGTAACCCCACCGATTTTGCACTTTGGAAATTCAGCCCAAAAGGTAAGCAGCGTGACATGGAATGGGACAGCCCGTGGGGTATTGGCTTCCCAGGCTGGCACATCGAATGTTCAGCCATGAGCATGAAATATCTTGGCGAGACGCTCGATATCCACACCGGCGGTATAGACCATATTCCTGTGCATCACACCAATGAAATCGCACAGTCCGAAGCAGCCACCGGAAAAACCTTCGCCAATATGTGGCTCCATAGCAACCACGTACTGATTGACGGTCAGAAGATTAGCAAAAGCCTGGAAAACGGTATCCGCCTGCAAGACATTGAAGCCCGAGGCATCAGTCTAGAAGCTTTCCGGTTACACGTCCTTGAAAGCCATTACCGTTCACAAAGTAAGTTCAGCTGGGAAAGCCTGCAAGCCGCTCAAAGCCGCTTAAACGACATCTACGCCTGGGCAGACCTGCGTTGGCAACCAAGTGCCAATACTATACCAGCCGAGCTCGATGAGCTATTCAAGGCCACGCGCGAAGCTATTCTTGAAGCCCTACAGGACGACCTCAACACACCGGTAGCATTAGCCGCACTCAGTAAACTTATTGGGTATATGTCAAATATCCCAATTCCTGGTGTAGAGGGGAACTACACCGATGGCACTTTGGCACTGATAGAAAATGTTTTTGGCATCAGCGTAGCAAACCGACCAGACATCACTAATGATCAAAAAACCCTTATCCAGCAGCGTGAAGCAGCTCGGCAGAATGAAGATTGGGCCGCAGCCGACAAGGCTCGCGATCAATTAACTGAACAGGGAATTGGTTTGCGTGACAAATCGTTTGGTGTTCAGTGGTATCGTCTGTAAGGACAGAGCGTAAAATTAGATACCCTAGTGTCAATGCTCTAGCATAAAAACCGATACGACAACGTCTAGCCAGAGCACTTTGCCAGCTAAAGTTAGCTCTTAGGTTTTTTCTTGTTTGACCAGCTTGTGGCTTAGAATATCGTGGCCTTCCAGGTAATCCAGCACCGCAACACGCAGGCAACCCACTAGCGGAATTGCCACTAGCGCACCCAGCAGGCCACCAAAGTTCGCGCCTAAAATAACCGCCATAAAGACCAAGAGCGCCGACATATTTGTAGCATTTGCCTGGATACGGGGCTGTACTACATAGTTTTCTATCTGCTGATACAAGATATAGTACGCCAAAATAATGATTGCAGCCGGCAGTGAATGGAACAGTGCAACCGCCGTTACGATAAGCGCACCTATGGTATGCCCGACCATCGGGATAAGCCCACAGATAAATATTACTACCATCAGTGCCAGCGGATTCGAGATATGCAGAATAAATAACATCGGTACGATTAGTACCGAAGCGATAGCTGCTAGGAATACTTGACCATTCACATAGCCTTGTATAACCCGACGCATGTCACGAGCTAGGCGCTGTGTCCGGGCACTGTGCCGCTCTGGAATAAGCTGTTCTAAGATGCGCCGCCAACGAGGGCCTTCAGCAAGCATCATTACGGTTAGTACAATGACAGTTAGCGTTGAGAACAGGCTACTACCAATTCGAGAAAGCGTTCCTACGGCGGACCCCGTTAAGTTATCGGCACGACTAGAAAGCTGTGACGACAGCTTATCTACCTGACCCTGCAAGTGATGATCACGAACAAACTTACCAATACCCGAATCTTCGTTACGCACCTGACTAACCAATGTTGGCACCTGGCGCACAAACTTGTTGGTTTGACGGACCAGCGGTGGAACGATAACCGATAAAAAGGCACCGAGCAGTATCACCACTATGCCGATAGATAGCCCCGTTGCTAAGCCGCGACTACCCCGTCGTTTGCCTGGCAGGTGCAGTGCCAGCCACTGCACTGGCGCATCAAGCGCTAGCGCCAAAAAGAGTGAAGCGCCAATCAAGGTCAAGGTGTGTGCACTATGCCGCACCGCCGCAAAAAACACAATCGCTACAATGGCGGCAACTAGTACACGCAAGATAGTACGATTAGAAACGGTTACGGCAATTTCAGGAGTAGATGTGTCGTTAGAACGGGCCATAGCATTAGTATCTCACGACTGCCGTCGGCTTTGCAAAGCCTGCTCATACACATGCAGCAGTTGGCGGCCTATCTCATTAATATCAAAATGCTGTACATATTCCTTTTGTAGCAAAGCTGCTCGCTCTCGGCCAATTGGGTTCTCGAGATACCACGCTAGTTTCTCGGCAAATTGACGTGTATCATTTGGATCAATCAGCTGGTCGGGATAGGGCTGTAGCACCGAAGCGTAACCGGGATTATCTCCACCAATCACCACACCACGCGCTGCAGCCATAGCCTCAAGTAGCACAATGCCGAAGCTCTCACCGCCAATGCTTGGGTATACCGCAATATCAGCTTGCGCCAAAAAAGTCGCTTTAGCTTCCTCGGCTACGAAGCCTGCGAATTGCACTATGTTACTAAGGTCATTTTCGGCTACGAAGCGCTCTAACTCACCGCGCAGCTCGCCCTTACCACCAATAATCATCCGAAAATTGCCACTGTAGAGCTCGTGCCTGCACAAATACGCTAGGGCGCGAAGCAGGTGCATTGCACCTTTGCGCTCTACTAAACGGCCAAGAAATACAACAGTAAGGTCCGCGTTAGTATTCTGTGCAGACGCAAACTGCTCAAGTCGCACCGGGTTTGGCAAGACTGTTGATTGATACCCATAGATACGTTTTGCAAACCTTTGCGCCGGAGCTGAAACTGAAAGCAGTTTATCGAAACGTTTACCAGAGCGTAGATTCATGAGTGCCAGCACTCGGTTGGCAAGCGTCACTAGCGTCGAATAAGGCAAGATATGGAAAGTGCCTATCACCGCTGTTGAAGCCGGTGCTACCGCTAAAAGTCTACCGGCCATAAACGGGCTATAGGGCACCTGCACATGCAAAACGTCAAACTGCATCTCGCGCAAAAACTGACGTAATTTACGCCGGTTTGCCGGCAAGGGCATGGACATTCGGTTACCATTAAAACGCACCTGGAGGTTGCGGCTTAAACTATGGATATTTAAAACGTCAGTCCGTGTCGTTTGCCCAACCAGATAATGCACTTCGTGGCCCTGATCGCTCAACCAAGTACCTACTTGCAGCACGTATTGTTGCACCCCATCTGGAGTGTCAAGTGTATCATCCAGCACTAAGCCTATTTTCATGGCTTTTTTACTACGCCTGTTTTTTAGCTGTCTTTACAACTTTTTCATAGACTGCCTCATAGCGATCTACTATTTTGGGATAATCAAATTGCCGTACGTAGTCTTTGGCCCATTTTTTCCAAAGTGACCGTAAATCTTCGTCAAATAAAAGCAGCTGTAAGCGGTGAGCAAACTGAGACGTGTCCTTGGGATTAATAAGTGATAATTTCCCTAGGCCTTGCATAACACTTTCATAGCCAGGATTATCACCAGCTACTGTTACCAGACTGCTAGCCATAGCCTCTAAGAGTACTACGCCAAAACTTTCGCCATAAAGAGCTGGTGCGCAAAATAGATCAGCGGTGTGAAGTAAGCGCTTCTTGGTTGCCTCATCGACATAGCCCAAAAATTCAACATTGCGAAGACCCAGCTCCTGCGCCTGCTGTTCAAGCTTTTCACGGTCTACACCGTCACCGGCTATTACCAGCCGAACACTCTCCTCGCGAGCTTCAAGCTCTGCAAACGCCCGAAGCAAATATTTTACGCCCTTGCGACCTTCCAAACGGCCCACATACAGAATCATCTTTGAGCCTTGCGCTGGTTCGGTCTTAGTAGGCGGTTTACGGAAATGCTTGAGGTTAATACCGTTTGGGATAATCTCTACCGGCACATCTGCAAGCGTCAACAAATATTCAGCTGCCGCTTCTGATACAGCCGTAAAGGCATCAATATGACGCAGCAGTGGTTTGGTATATGGTGTAATAACCTTGGCCATGGTGCGGCTCACCATCGTTTCAGGAAGCTTAGCATGAAAGGTTGCTACATTCACGGTATTGCTACGGCTTAAGATCTGCCGGCTTAGCACCGGCACCCAGGGTTCATGAAAATGGAGTACATCAAATTTTTCATGTTCTAGCATTGTGTCAATTTCGTCAGTTAACATGCTGGCGCTAAACTGCGCCGTAGTATTTAGTGGCGTCTTAAAATCCGCAGCCGAACCTAAAAATATAACCCTGCGACCATCATCAACGTAAGATTCACGTGGCTGCGGTGTAATAATTGCCACCTCATGCCCACGCTTCGTAAGCTCCGTTTCGATAGCTTTTACAATTTCCTGTACACCACCGCCTTTTGCAATGTTGTACGGGCAGACTAATCCGATTTTCATATATTAACTCCAGTATAGCAAACCTTAGGGCCGCTTCGCGAGTAGCGCCCGACGCACCTTAGGTGGAATCATCACCATCGACTCAGCCGCATCGGCAATAACACTAGGCGCGTGCTTCAAGGATTTATTCTTTGCCACATGCACATCCTCAAAAATTACATGCAAATGCTGTTCAACCATATGCCCGTCAAAATATTGGTCAAACGAAGCCGCCACGTGCCAAAGGGGTAAGTTGATCTGCTTCTGACAATTATCAACCGTGAGCATATCATGCGTGGTATACATATGCGTTCGAATATCATTGGCATGCCATAGCACAATTTCCATGTCCATTAGCCGCTTGCTAAGCGCCTCGTCAGCTCCTGCGAATTTCTTCTTAGCATTAAAGGTTTTTGCATACGCCTTACGAAGTACGTATGGGTTAAGCGCCGCATAGCGAAACACGAAAGCCACCGGTCTGAACGTTATTGTCTTAGAAGCCAGGCGATACATTCGCATTCGCGGGGGCGTAAACACAAAGTCACTATAATGCGAGAAGCCGACTGCACTCACCAAAAACTCAACTTTTTTTGTTAACTCTGGATAGCGCTGCAACATCCGAGTTGTTACTAAAAAGCCATATGACAAGCCAACTACAATTACCCGTTTGCGTTTATAGCGCCATTTTACAAACGTTGCCAGGTAATCGGCCATATTATCCAAATTTGGCGTTTTACCAATGCTATACAGTGTTTCCATACCACCAAATCCAGGTAGGTCAGGCATGGTAACTGCGCCAAAACGATTAAAGCATTGCGCCAACCCCCACCAACGCTCAAGTGTTGAATGGTGGCCATAAATCATCAGCACTTCACGGTCAGAGCGGCTTTTAGGAGCTGGTATATGTAACATACGACCACTGAGGCCGTTGATATTGAGAGGCTGAATATAGTCAGCCGGATCTTGAGATTTCTTTGCCATATAATAAAGACTTATCAACTACTATACGGTACGTGACTGCAACGGGGCAAGCCTATCAACTGTCAAACTAATATGCGCACTTGATACGATTTACTACAATAAATCGCCATTCGCCTAACTTATTTTGAAAACGTCTGGCCGGTTAACATCTTGACCGAAGTAAATTGATTCATGAGCGTAGTAACTCGTTGAGTCTGCGCAGCCACTGTTGTGTTATTTTGCGAACGGGCAAGCGCATCCGCCGCTTGATCAAGCGGATACAGCATTAGATTATGCCGAGCCAGTAGATCTTCGGCCGCTTTCTGCTGGGCAGTCCACTCATAGTGCATATAGGTCGGCATAAAACCCAGGTTAGTTACTGTTTTACTTTTGACATCAATATCCATCACCCCAATGCCGCCGATTAGGCCATTTACATCTTCCTGTGTACTCAGCAGGTTACCGAGCGAAAACCACACAACCGTGGTACCACCACCAGCCCGTGGCAACCGTTTAACTGTTTGCAGCCAGTGCGGACCAGTGCCGACGACAATATTCACTCCTTGATCTGCAAAGTACTGAGCAGTCTGATCCTGCCAGGTATCTTCATCAGAACGGTTTTCGTCGCAGGAATGCATAGCGGCAATGATCATATCAGCATGCTGTTTAGCCTGGGCAATCTGTGCGCTAGCTAGGGAAACACTAAAGATATTTAACCCATAGCTACTAACACCAGTATTATTAGAGCACTGCGCGTAGGACAAAAAGGCAAACTTAACACCTCTAACCGTGAAATAAGCAATCTGATTCTGCTCAGTACTACTGCGTGCCGTGCCAGCAATAGCGAGCTTTGGAAGATTGTCCCAAACACCACGCGTTGCATCGATGCCAGCCTGACCCCGGTCATCAGCGTGATTATTGGCGAGATTTATAATATTGCAGCCTTCTTTACTTAAATCTTGCGCAAATACTTGCGGCGCATTAAATGTAGGGTAGCCGCTAACCGGCAGGCTAGGATCACTGGGTGATTCCTGGTTACAAAACGACATATCAGCAGACGTAAGATAGGGCTGCAATTTGGCATAAAAAGGCAAATAATCGTAGCCAGCGGTCGTTTTTGCCGCTTGGTTAACTGTGTCATGTGGCAATTCATCGCCTGTTGCTATAAAGCGTATGGTTTGGCTGGTGTCAGGCTGTTTCAGCTTTGTAACATCGTTTGACTTAGAGAGAGATGATACCGGGTGTTGGACAATTGGCGCTGCACGGCGTGTCCATGTATATACACCGACGCCAACCAGCACCACTGCAGCAAGCACCACTAATAACTTGGGCCATGTGAGCCATTTCTTAGTAGATCCGCCGCGCACCTGTTTCATCTATCTCATACTAGCACATGCGGTATACTGGAATGGATGCGTAAACGCCTTATCGTATTGGTGGTCATAGCTGTGCTCGCTATGGCTGGTCTGTGGTGGTTTGTAGGCCACTCCGCTTCAGCACCCGCAAAGCAGCCCACAACCACTAACAACAATCAGCGCTCCACCAACCCAAGTACAACGCAGAAAGACGCATTCGACAAAACAAAATACTCAGTAACTGACCCGAGCAGTTTATGGGTCATCGTCAACAAGCAACACCCATTAAATCCGATTAATTACGCACCGGGTGATTTACACTACCCAAATGTTACCTTACGGGTAGCCGGTGCAGCCGAAATGCAGATGCGCGCAAGCGCCGCGTCAGCATTAGAGCAAATGTTTGCCGGCGCAGCACAAGCTGGGTATAAGCTGCAGGTCTCGACCGCCTATCGGGGTTACAACTACCAAAAGACACTCTATGATGGCTACGTAAATAGCGTAGGTCAAGCTGCCGCCGACCAGGAAAGTGCTCGTCCCGGCTATAGCGAACATCAAACTGGCTGGGCAGTTGATATACGCTCACAAAGCGACACCTGTAGCCTAGAAGCCTGCTTTGGCACTACTCCAGAGGGTAGATGGCTAGCTACTAACGCTTATACTTATGGATTCATTTTGCGTTATCCAGCCGATAAGGTGAGCGTAACCGGCTACGAATACGAGCCCTGGCATTTCCGCTATATAGGCACCGACTTATCCCAAGAGCTACACAAACAACACATAGAAACACTTGAGGAGTTTTTTAATGTTACCGGCGGCACGACGTACCACTAAACCTCTGCCGCGTATACAAAAACGTTGGTATCGTAAAAAACCGCTACTGGTAGGCATCATCCTTGCTTTAGCAGCACTATCAGCTACACTCATTATCTTCTTGCACTATCACAACCACCACACAGCCACCCCAAACATTACACAGAATGCTGGCAAAAAAACTAATAACACCGTAGAGCCCCTTGCAAATCTATCGCAATCTCCGGAGTCTATCATACCAACACAGGATAGTTCAGGTCTGAGCAAAATTGTTATCAGTTGGCAGCAAGCACATAGCTTTACCGCAGCAGTGGTTGTTCGCGAACTAACGGGCAGCTCTCGCATAGCTAGCTCCAATCAAGACGCCAGCATGATACCCGCCAGTACCTACAAGCTGTATGTTGCCTACGCTATTCTGCATGGCATAGAGCAAGGAAGCTATAGTTTGAGTACAACAACTAGCGACGGCAACAGCATCCAGACCGACTTAAACAACATGATTCTAAATTCCGATAACGATGCCGCCCGAACACTCGGCTTTCTATATGGCTGGAAAAACATAAATGCACTATTGCAGTCGCAAGGGATGAACAATACTAACCTGTATAACTATGTACCGCCTAGCACACAGCCAGTTGGCGATAAACACAGCACAGCTACTGATCTTGCAACCATGCTTAGCAAGCTATACGCTGGCAAGCTACTTAGCCCGTCAAATACACAGCTGTTACTCACCTTGATGAAGCAACAACATTACCGCGAGCGTATCCCGGCCGGTGTACCAGCTAGCATAGCAGTGGCTGATAAACCTGGCTGGCTTAGTCCGGCAGACGGAGAAGCCGGCTATACACAAAACGACGCAGCTATTGTGTACGGCCCAAAGAGTACATATTTACTGGTTATTATGACCGCTGGCTCAAGTACACAGCCGCTCGCTACGCTCTCACAGCAAATATATACCTATCTCGAGAGCTAGAAGCCGTAACCCCTGGCATTACCATAAAGTTTTTAGTATAATCGGGCGAAGCTAGTAGGGCGTGGCCAAGTGGTAAGGCACCAGGTTTTGGTCCTGGCATTCGGGGGTTCGAATCCCTCCGCCCTAGCCACATAAAAAGCCGGATTTATTCCGGCTTTTTATGTGGCTAGATCTTGTTAAGCCCAGACTTAGGTTGTCTGCAAACGTCGGCGACCCTGAGGTTTAAAGATGCCTTTGATCTTAAGGGCCGCCAACCCAAGTCCCCTTCGAACATCCCCTCGCTTTTGCGCATCGGGAAGCTCTTCGCTATCCTGAGCACGGCTCATCACAACAACACGATCTAGTATCGTGGTTTCGTCCGGATCTGCTACCCAACCTCGTCTATCTCTACGATATAAATCAGTTGGATCACAATGTCGATATTTACCCAATGAACGTTCTAGGGGCTGAGGTCTTAGTTTCATCTCCCTTTGTTGCGCCACCGCTTCCTGCATAGTATCAGTTAAGCTCTTAGCAACGGCCTCATCGGTCATCTGTAGCGCGTATGATACATTGCCTGCGCTATCTATACGTCTTACGAATTCGTAGTGTCCCGAATCACATAATACCCGCAACTCTTTACTAGCACTTGAAGGTTCAGTATTGCCAACCGACGAATCACCTAGGCCATCAAAGCGCTTGGCAAGCAGAGTTATTCTGTCGGCAGCTTCAGTAATACCCACAGGACTATAGGTATACGCATCTTGACCAGGCCTCTTAGCATATGCAGGACGGTTATCTACTAGGCCATCCGCTGATTGCGCTAGCTCGTAGGGTTGCCGTACAGCCATCGTCTCTCCAGCATCAGCAAAATGCTGGGTTGCAGCCATAGTATCAGCCATTTCAGGGCTATATAAAGTCATAATAATTTATATTGTAACACATTACTGTTATAAATGCAACATCTATAAGATCAAGAACTTGGGGAACCCATTTGATGTCTGTAAGATCTATTACAATAATAGCGAAAAATAAAGCGAAGAGCATCTTTATAACAACCGAGCAAGCGAACTCTATTCTGGAAAGAGCGAACGCCAGCGCTCCAAAAGGTATACTAAAGCAATGACCACACTAAACCATGCCGCCACAGGAGCAGTTATTGCCATCTGTGTGAAATCACCATGGCTTGCAGTACCAATATCACTGGTATCACACTATGTTTGCGACGTCATCCCGCACTTCGGCATTTATGAACATGACCACGCTAAGCGAGATGCCAACTGGCTATTCCGCCTCATCACTGGCCTAAGCGTAGCTGGCACAATCGGTCTTTTTCTATTGATTCCTCATCACCAATACCCCGGAGTAAGCTGGCTTACAATTTTTGTTTGTATGTTAGCAGCAACACTGCCTGATGTTGTCTGGGTATCTTTGTACATCCGAGAGGCTAAAAGCAGCAGATCACTACCGCTCACCAAATTTGACCAATTGCATCAGGACATTCAGTGGTACGAGAAGCCTTTCGGCCTAAGCTTAGAAATCGCGTGGCTAGGCTTAGCTGGCGCCATTTTGTGGTTTGCCGCGCTATAGAGTAGAGATATTCAGCCTAGAGCAACCGCTTACGCCGCGCCACTAGCAGTGCCGCCACCCCTGGTAGTAGCGGAATCCAATACGTAATCAAGCGATACAACAGCACCGCCGCGCCAGCGGAAGCATCAGACACGCCATATATCAGAAAACCGGCAAACAACCCAGCTTCGGCACCAACTAAGCCCCCCGGAGTTGGCGTAGCAGTACTAGTCAGCATCCCTGTAGAAAAGATAATGAAAGCCTGTAAGGGTGTAATCGACATATCGAGTGAACGAGTAACACTATACAAAATAAACGTGTAGGTACTGGTGAGTACCATTGCTAGTAGTAGTGCAATAAAGACCTTTTGAATACGGAGAGCCTGTAAGCTCCTCAGTAAATTACCCCCAAAGCGAGCTATTCGGTGGCGTAATGACCATAAGGCCACCACTGTGATGCCACCAAGTAGTATCATTACCGCTGCTTGTCGCTTATCTGGTAAGTGTGTACCCAAAATAAACTGATGTAGTACGGTTGGGCGTAGGATACCAACGAGTACCAGCAAAACTAGATGCGCAGTAATACCAATAAGGTTATTGACCGAAACAACCGCTGTAGACTCGGCAATGGTGTGCTTCCGCCTATATAAATACACACCGTGCAGTCCCAAACCGCCCAAACCCGAAGGTAGTAGCCGATTTACAAATGCCGCCGCATACTCTATCAAAACTGTTTGCCCATAGCGTAGATGGTGCAACGCAAGAACACCATAAATTGCCGCAGCAATGCAAAACGTTGCTATCATAAGCCCCACAGACCCTATAAGCCACCCTCCGTGAGCCGTTTGTGCTATGTGCAGGCTATTTGAAACAATTTGCCAGTGTCTTGCCAGTACCCAAACAGCCAATAGAAGCAGTGTAGCTGTTATTGCTAAACGGACTAGCAATCGATGTTTTCCAGTAGGTTTTTGTTTGACCATAACAGTTTATGTAAGACGTCTACTTGTAGTATAGCTCCTAAGCCCTACAAATATAACAACCCTTAAGCCAAGCTTCAGCTGCTTGGCCGTATAATCACGATCATCAACTAATTAATTAGGATGTATATATGAATCCAGTTTCGCGTGGCATTCGGAATGCCTTCAGAAACGGCGTACGTACCAGCTCAATTGTGCTGATATTAGGTTTGAGTATTGGTTTGAGCCTAACGATGCTTGTGGCCGAGAAGGCTGTCGACAATAAGATAAAGAACGTCAAAAGCTCTATTGGTAACACCATAGGTATTTCTCCGGCTGGCTTTAATCCTGGCTCGCAGGCTAACAACGCCCTAACCACCACCGAACTGAATGGGATTAAATCGATTGCGCACGTAACAGGCGTTATCGAAACGCTGAATGACCGCCAATCTACGACCGGCGCACCTGCACCATCTTTCGGCCGTTTTGGCGCTGACGATTCATCAAACGGTACTACCACCAGCTTGTCGTCACCAGTTACACTAAACACCAATGGACCCGGTCGCTTTTTTGCTGGTGGCGGGAGTGGTGGCAGTGACACTACCGTCAACTTTAGCCTGCCCATAACATTCCTGGGTACTACCGATCCGACAAACGTTTCTGGCTCGGCCATTACACTTACAAAAGGCAGTACCGTCAGCGGCTCTACGGACACTAACAACGTATTAGTTAGCAGTGCCATGGCCAGTAAAAATAGCTTATCAGTCGGCTCGACTTTTACTGCCTATAATGCCCTTTTGACGGTTGCCGGCATCTTTAGTGACAGTAATCAGAGCGCTCAAAATACCGTAGTATTGTCTTTAGCAGCCCTGCAACGCTTAAGCGGCCAAACCGGCGATGTTACTAATGCAGTTGCCACTGTTGACTCATTGGACAACTTATCAGCAGCAACTACAGCTATCAAAGATAAACTAGGCAGCAGTGCCGATGTAACCAGCACACAGGAGCAGGCTGACAATACCGTAAAGCCGCTCAATAACGTTCGCACCGTTGCCACCTTTAGTCTGATTGGTGCGGTCATGGCTGGGGCAGTTATCATCCTGCTAGTTATGATTATGGTGGTGCGCGAACGCAAGCGTGAGATTGGCGTCGTCAAAGCCATTGGCGGCAGCAATCTGCGTATTATTGGGGAGTTCATGATTGAGTCACTGACACTCGCCGTGCTAGGTGCTGTGGTCGGGCTAACAATTGGCGTAGTTGGTGGTCAGCCCGTTACCAAGATGTTGGTTGATAACAGTACTAGCAGCACTCAAGCCACACCAGCACAAGGTCCAGGTGGCCGAATGTTTAGCCTGCAGGGTGGCGACAGTATTTCCACTGATCGTCCTATACGCGCAGGCGGATTTGGCAATCGTTTCCGCGCTAACAGTACTGTTAAAAGCATCGGCAATGTTAAGACACAGATTGGTTGGAGCATTTTATTTGATGGTTTTGGCGCTGCAATCGTCATCGCGTTGCTGGGTAGCGCCTTATCCGCCGGCATGATTGCCCGCGTTCGTCCATCAACTATAATGCGCGCCGATTAGGAGAAGTACATGTTAGAAGTAAAGAACTTAACTAAAAAATTCCAGAGCGGCGATACTACCGTCACCGCCACTGATGATATCAGCTTTACCGTACCGGATGGGCAGTTCGCAAGTATTGTTGGGCGCAGTGGTTCTGGCAAATCAACCCTACTAAGCCTACTGGGCGCATTTGATAAGCCGACCAGCGGCAGTATAGTAGTCGGCAATCAAGACGTCACTACCATGCGCGACCACCAGCTTATCGCGTATCGTGGCAACAGTATTGGCTTTGTGTTCCAAAACTATAATCTTGTACCAAGCCTCACCGCACTTGAGAATGTCATGTTGCCTATGGAGTTCGCCAAAGTCCCTAAGCCAGAACGCATTGAGCGTGCTGCAAAACTACTAAAAGAAGTTGGTCTGGAGTCCGATCAAATGGAGCGCAAACCGGGACGTCTGAGTGGCGGGCAACAGCAGCGTGTCGCCATTGCCCGGGCACTTGCCAACAAGCCAAAACTCATTCTGGCAGACGAACCAACCGGCAACCTTGACGCAGCTACTGGCAAGATGATCTTTGACCTCCTTCATTCATTGAGTCGCAAAGAAAACACCACTATTGTAGTAGTGACGCATGATTTGGAGATCGCCGGCAAAACCGACAACACGTTCTACTTAGACGACGGCAAGCTTGTTGACAAGTAGTTCTCCTGTTACTTATTACGAGAGTATCCCCTTATGCCCAGGAACAGTTGCTCGATTGGTCCGGGTTCGAATCTTCACGGCGACAATGAGCCCCTGTCTCTCATTTGTCTAAGGTACGCTTGAGGAGTTTTGCCAACCACACGTTTAAAATCATTCACAAAGTGCGTCTGACTGCTATAACCCATATCTGTTGCGAGTTGCGCCCAATTCAGGTGGGTGGCGCTAGCGACTGGTGCGGTATTGCCGATAGCTTTGAGCAAGCGTTCACGCATAAGTACCCATTTTATGCCCACTCCAATATATGTCTTAAATAAGTGCTGCAATGTACGTTCACTTGTTTTAAAGTCCTTAGCAATTGACGCTACGGTAACTGGCGGGCTATTGGTACGGATAGCATCAATCACTTTTTGTACCAACTTGAGTTGAGGGGTTGGCGGTCCAAGAGGCGCGGATTGTAACAGGTTTTCCATTTCGGTGACGATTTTATCATCGGACTGCGTGATCAGCTGCGCGCTATATGAACTATCAGCAATTGGGAAAAGCGTCGTTAGGTCCGTGCGTACGCCGCAAAGTGCTGCCATTTCCCCTTGCCAAAAGAGACGCATGCCGCCAGGCTTGAACGTAATACCAGCGATTGTCCCTATGCCAGTCGTCTCGTATTTGAGCATGCCGTCGACAATGCCGTGCACAAAGGCTTTGTCTTTAGTGAAGAAGACATGCATCATTGGAGCAGATAGCACTTCAGCTGGCCGGTAGGTAACACCTTCGGGCAACTGCCAGCGCATCACCCAATAATGCGACACGTAAGGCACTAGCGTATCGGTTGGCTCGTAGGCTCGCACCGTGAAGTACTTGTCAAAGATAGCTGGTTCAAGCAAACCGCTTTCCAGCAAGATCCTCTCACGGTCGGGTGAATTTGCGGATTTTTGTGATACCTCACGCATATATTTATTATAGTATAAGCTATATAAACGTACGAAAGGACACTAGCATGGATACACCCGCTCAACCGAATCCCGATCTAAAAGCACTCGACCGACTGGTCGGCACTTGGAAACTGTCTGGCGACACCACCGGCGCTGTCACATATGAATGGATGGATGGTAAATTCTTCCTGGTTCAGCACGTCGACATACAGTTATTTGGTCATGTCGTCAAAAGCCTTGAGGTAATTGGTCACCTACAGCCTTTTGGTGAAGAGCCAAGTGCCGATATTCGCTCAAGAGCGTACGACACTAGCGGTAATACGCTTGATTACGTATATGAGATGGAAGGCGATACATTGACCATTTGGGGCGGCGAGAAGGGTTCACCATCGTACTTCAAGGGTACGTTTACAAACAATGATACCTGTGAAGGTGAGTGGGTGTATCCAGGTGGGGGTTATAAGTCAACCATGCAACGAGTTAAATAGCCGTGGAGAAGACACTTACCCGAGCACGACCGGCGCCTCAGTGGACGAGTACTGCCGCTACTATTGCCGTAGTTGGCAGCATCGCATTTGTGGTGCTAGTCGGTCTGCTTCATGTGATAGAGTCTAACTTTGACCCAACTTGGCGTTTTATCAGTGAGTATGAGTTGGGGCGCTACGGCTTCCTCATGCACCTTGCATTCGTAGCTCTCGCCACCAGTTTAGCGGCCACCGCAGTAAGTCTTTGGTCTCAAGCACGCACTAAGTTGGGATATATTGGCCTCGCTGGGTTTGTTCTTGCTGCTATAGGCATCCTTATGGCTGGAATATTCACGACCGACCCGATTACGACTCCTCAAAATGCAATGGACTTCAGTGGCAACATGCATGTTCTTGGCGCTGCCCTTGATTATTCGCCGGTCGCCATGCTACTTCTGAGTATCAGCTTATGGCGCAAGCAAGCCTGGCGGTCTATGCGCAGCTGGATGTTTGTCGCCGCAGGCCTATCTCTTGGGCTGATGTTTGCGTTTATCGCTGCCCTACCAAAGAACAATGTATATCATAAGGGAGTTTACGCTGGTTTAATTGGCCGCCTATTACTTATCTCGTACACACTTTGGATCATCCCAATGTGTCGTCATATACAAGCGTTACGCCGAACGTAAGCTCGATAACCTTTCATGCATGAGTATGAGACTTTGATAGATAGTGCTCCAGTTTTGGGCTACGTGGTCAGCCGCAAGTTAATTAAGGTGCTACATGCTGTAACGGTATACTCTTGACTTATTAAGTAGTGACATATTGACAATAATGTGTTATTATATAACACGGTTCTTTGATAATTGGCTATAAGCCATACATTTCAGTTGTAAGTGCTCTGCTAGGAGCAGGTAGCATATCCACATACGATGTGTAGCTTGCCCCTAGCAGACCGCTAGTGGACTGTCCCCTCTCAAGGAGGAAGCACCATGTACGGACCCAGCCCGCTCGAAACCGTGTTGGCAGCGTTCCAGAACCCGGCTTCAACAGCCACCAACTCCGCAGACACGCTGGACAACCTCCCCCTGCGGGAGTTCGCGTACAGCCGAGTCTTCGACCCGGCGTCCGTGGGCACCGGCCTGCAGAAGTTCAGCGAGTACATCGGCACCGCGGGCATCGAGTTCATCGGCGACGGCACGCCGGACCAGGAGGCCTTCCTGCGGTACCTGACCGCCTACGGCGACCAGATCCGGAACGCCGGCCTCAGCGGCTGCGCGAGCCACCTGAACACGATGCTCAACGACTTCCTGCAGCAGGTCGGCTCCAGCCGCCGCTTCGAACCGTTCAACGGCATCGGCATGGTGACGCTGTACGAGCTGGCCACCAAGTGGTACAACCAGGGTACCCCTGGCACCATCCGCTTCGTGGACGGCGAGAACTACAAGGCGTTCAAGCTGAAGGACCCGGAGCACATCAACGTCCACCAGGTCGTCGGCGACTTCGAGTGCTACGTCATCACGATCCAGACGCAGTCGGGGCACACGCTCCACCTCAGCGAGCTGCCCAACGGCGGCGTCGCCCCGGCCAGCGCCATGGACCTCGTCAACGAGGTGCACCGGCTGCACACGGCGAACCCGATCCGGCCCTTGGGAGGTTACGACCTCACCTTGCCGGTGATCGAGTTCCGCACCGAGACCCGTCCGGACTGGCTCCTGGGCCTCAAGGCACAGATCCCCGGCCAGCCCCCGATGTTCCTCACGGACGCCTTCCAGGACTACGCCTACCGGATCAACGAGCTCGGTGCCGAGGCCAAGGTGGTGACCGGCATGGTCATGTCACGCAGCGCCAGCCTCGACCCGTGCTACATGCTGAACCGGCCGTTCTACTTCTGGGTGACTGCCAAGGGCTCCAACCTGCCGCTGGGCCTCGCGTACCTCGACCTGAGGGACACGGGGATCCCCGCCTGATCGCTGCCCTGCACGGCCGCCACTCGAACTTCATGACCTGACGGCACTTCCGTCGGACCCCAATACAACTGAACAAGATCAAGGAGCCGCCGGAGGGGTATATGTGCAATCGCACACAAAACCCCTCCGGAGACTTCCAGAGTTATCAAACTTTCTTGATAACTGCGGAAGTCTCCAAAGTATAAATAAGCGCCCAGGTAAACATAGAGGGCTCGTCCAAGCCAAATTTAGATGCGTTATAGTCAAACGGCGCAGCTCTTCATGTGTCCCTGGGAAGGGGAAGAGTCTGCGCCGAGTGACGGAGAACGTGGGTCAGGTCAGCCCGCGAGGCACAGCTCGACGCCACCGATGAACGCGCCGTCTCGGACGAAGTACGACGTCTCCAGGGCGATCCCTGCGGTCGTCAGCGTGACGTCCTGCAGGTTGACCACCTGGTCATCCTCGGCGGCGAAGACATCGTGGCCCGAACTATCCGTACCCACGACATTGACGAACGACACGATGGCGCTGGTCGCATGCAGGGTGGTGCCGCCGAAGGTCAGCGTGACGACAGTGTTCTGGTTGGAAGTGTCGACAGTGCCATCGGGCGCAGTGGGGTGACTGGTGATAAACTGCACCGTGGTGCCGTTGTACTCGACCTTGTCGTTGATGCTGACCGGGATGGAAGCGGAAGCGTTCGTGCAGCTGTACTTGAGGCCACCGGACGACGGGTCGTCGACGGCACGCTTGCCGTGCGCCACCACGCCCAACTTGCTACCGACAGCCGGAGCCACTTCGATGGGGGACGGAGTCGGGGACGGGCTCGACGCGGCCACGGCGGCCTGGGGCGTAACCGGGTTACAGGGAGCCGGGCCAGAAGAGCTGCACGCCGACGCCAGCGCGATGGCGGCTGCGATGGGCACGAAACGGCGGATAGAGTCGCGGATTGACATTGTGAAACCTCATTCCAGTCGGAGGAAGGTGTAGCTTGACGTTCTCTACGTCACAACCTATTATTATAGCATAAGTATTATATAAAGTCAATTTGTATCGAAGTCAACTGTTTCAGTCGCGTAAATACTGCGACCAATGACCCATCCGGTCTAGGAGGCGTAATCGATAGTTCGCACCCAATAGCAAACCAGTGAGCGCGCCAACATATACCAGCCCGCTTAAACAAGGCTGCACAAGCGATAGGTGCATTTGCCACACCAAAACAGTACCACTTACCAATGTAGCTGCAACTAGGCCGTAAGATATATGTATTTTAGTCTGCGAAGGCATAAAAAGGGCATACGTAGCTTGTACAACGCCAAGTAACGCAATGATGATATGGACTAGCAGCAACATACTCTATGCAGTATACGCTAGGGCATAAGCGGAATAAAAGCAACGCTAGCTGAAAATGCTAGTAATATAACCAGTGAAAGGCCGAACATACCACGGGCCCACTTTTCCGGCTTAAGAGCCCTAAAACCCACAAAACCTCGATAGAGCCAGTAGAGAGTTAGAGTACTCATAACAACCCCTAGCATCCAGCCACCGGGCGCACGAATAGCAAGCCATACAACCACAAAGAAATACAACATCACATAAAATAGCAGCCACTTTTGCGTGCTTATAACGCCGTATCGAACAGACCAGACCGGCAGACTACCAGCTGCATAGTCTTTACGGCGGAAAATGGCAATAGAGTAAAAATGTCCCATCTGCCAAAAGGTCATAGCAAGGCCTAGTAATAACGCAGTCGTGTCCAGACGCCCTGTAACGGCCGTATAGCCAGCCACTAGCGGTATAGCGCCAGAGATTGTACCAATTAGAGTACTATGCGGTGTTCTACGTTTACTCCAAGCATACAGCACCACGTAGTCGATATAGCCGACTAGCCCCAACAGCGTAGTTAGCGTATTCACATAGCGTAGCAAAATCGCCATACCAGCCACACCAAACACTATAGCGATTGCAACCACATGTTTTACTGGCACTTCGCCCGTTGCCGTCGCCCGTTTGCGAGTACGAGGCATCCGTGCATCGATTCCGCGATCGGTAGCGTTATTGGCCGCACAAGCACTCATCACTACCAGCGTTGTACCAGCTAGTGTCGCCAGTAGCCGTGCCCAATTGATATGCCAGACGCAAGCAAACAAAAACCCAGCTGCCGTGGTCATCACATTAGCGTAAGTACGCTCTGGTTTGAGCGCATAGTAGTACGCCCGCAGTTTTGCGCTATAAGTCATCTTGAGATTTCAGATACTGCTGCACCTGTTTTGGCGAATCCATCATGCGGGAATTTAGGTTGTTCATAATCCAAATTGAACCACCCACCAAGATCGCTATCACGCCCAGCATCATCCACATGACTAGCAGCTTCCAGCGTGGCCGACGCTCGTCACCTACGTGTAAGAAAAATACCATCTGCACCATAAACTGAACGACGGCAAGCGTAGCTAAAATGCCCACTAGCAGCCCTTTGCCTGTACCTCCGCGAGTAACTAAAACATATGCAGCTAATGTCAGTGTTATTGAACCCAAAAAGCCAACAATATATTTAGCTAGAGACAAGGGATGTGCGTTGTGTTCTGAAATAGTAGGGCTCATATACTAAGGCTCCCAAATAAATACACAATCGTAAAGATAAAGATCCAGACAATGTCCAAGAAGTGCCAGAAAAGGCTTAGAAGCGTTAGGCGCTTTAGCATGCTATCAGTCAAACCGCGGTTTATGATAAACACTGACGTTACTGCCATCCAAATCAGGCCAAAAGTAATGTGCAGTCCGTGAGTTCCTACTAAGGTAAAATAGCTACTTAAGAAGCCACTGCGGCGCCAACTATTACCCTCGATAACCATCTTGTGAAATTCGCTAAGCTCTAGTCCCAAAAAGGTAAGACAAAGGAGAAATGTTACACCAAGCCACAAGAGAACCTGCGAGCGATCACGCTTCTGAGCAGCAAGCAGTGCTAAACCACAGGTAAAGCTACTGGTGAGCAATGCCATCGTCTCAATTAGCACATACGGCAACTTGAATAGCTCACGCCCGCCAGGACCACCAAAAGTGTTACCATGCAGCACGGCATACACAGCAAATAGGCTCGCAAATAGTACGCAGTCTGTCATTAAGTATGCCCAAAAACCAAGCACTGTTTTCTCGGTCGCTTGAGCCTCCAAGCGTGGCATATCCAAAGTGGTCACCTCGCTCATGTGTATTGTTTCCTTCGACGTAAGGCGTTGTCTATTTTCTCAACCTCTTTAGCAGGCAAGATGTATTCTGGCTCGTCATCAGTTGCGCGCACTATTACACTCACCATAATTCCCAATACGCCTACCACAGCCAACCAGTACATGTGCCAGATCATGCCGAAGCCGATAGAAAAAGCAAAGCCGGCGATCCATATACCGGCGCCAGTATTTTTGGGCACTAATATGTCCTCATAGCGAGTCCCGGCTGTTTTACCGGTATGCTTGTCGACCCAGAATTGGTCACGCGCCGTTACCATGGGTAGGGTAGTGAAGTTATAAGCAGGCGCCGGAGACGGCACCGACCATTCCAGTGTTCGGCCGCCCCATGGGTCGCCTGTGAAATCGCGGCGCTGATCGCGCTGCCAGATACTTAAGATCAGCTGTAGTACTTGAGCGGCAACACCCAAAAATACAAACACTACACCAATGGCCGCAACGATAAATAATTGCTGCCAGCCAAGGGACGCGTCGTAGTGGTCTAGGCGACGAGTTGCCCCCATAAGGCCTAAGATATAGAGCGGCGTAAAGGCTAGCATAAAGCCAATTGCCCAGCACCAAAATGCGATTTTGCCGAGGCCTTCGTGCAAACGAAAGCCAAAGATCTTTGGAAACCAGTACGAAAGACCCGCAAAGTAACCAAACAGCACACCCGAAATAATCATCATATGGAAGTGCGCTACCAAAAACAGACTATTGTGCACTTGATAATCAATTGCCGGGACACTGAGGAGTACGCCCGCCACGCCACCAATGGTGAACATCACCACAAACCCCATAAACCACAGCATTGGTGTCGCAAAGCGAATTCGCCCACGATACATCGTAAACAACCAGTTAAATATTTTAACCCCAGTGGGTACTGCAATTACCGCGGTCATGATGCCAAAGAAAGCGTTTACATCCGAGCCGGCCCCCATAGTAAAGAAGTGGTGTAGCCATACGGTAAAACTCAGGAATACAATACCCCAGATAGCCCATATCATACTAGTGTAGCCAAAGAGCGGCTTGCGACTAAAGGTCGGTACAATCTCAGAAAAGATACCAAAAGCAGGCAAGATCAAAATATACACCTCTGGATGACCCCACGCCCATATTAGATTCACATACATCATGGCGTTACCACCAGCACCAGCAGTAAAGAAGTGCGTACCGATCGTACGATCAAGCGCCAGAAGCGTTAAAGTTACGGTCAGAATAGGGAAGGCAAAAGCTACTAGCGTCATACTGCCCATCACGCTCCAAGCGAACATAGGCATTTTTTTAAGTGTCATGCCCGGCGCTCGCATTTTTAATATGGTCACTAAAAAGTTAATACCCGACAGCAGGCTACCGACACCCGATATTTCTAGGCTCCAAATCCAATAATCAACACCTGTGGTTGGACTAAACTTTAGTTCGCTAAGTGGTGGGTACGCAAGCCAACCCGCTGCCGAAAAATCACCGATAACTAGTGATAGATTAACCAGACCCATACCCGCAAAAAACAGCCAAAAACTAGTAGAGTTTAAGAATGGAAAGGCCACATCACGAGCACCAAGTTGTAATGGCAGTACTAGGTTGATAAGCCCAAACAAAAAACCCATTGCTACGAAGAAAATCATGATAGTACCGTGAGCGCTAAAAATTTGCTGGAACTGACTTGCACCCACAATACCTTTCGCTGCACCCACTGAAGTTGCTTGTTGAGCACGCATCAGCGCCACATCCCCTAAACCGCGCAGCAGCATAATCACCGCGACTACGATATACATTACGCCAATACGCTTCGGATCTTGGCTTGTTAGCCATTCTTTCCAAAGCCATTTCCAGCGGTGAGTAAGCGTTAGTAGTGCAATAATCGCGAGCGTGCCCAATACAACCATAGCAGCACCACCACGCGTTATTGCATTTGTGGGCAAAGCGCTCCACGACAAACGCCCCAGGAACGCGTTTGCAAATTGTCCCAGCATATTAAATTGTTCCACCATTATTATTTATTTGCGCTGTAGACGGCATCATATAGTTCATGACTATCGTATCATACAGCCCGCTGTCGATTGCGCCATAATAGCTTGGCCGAACATTCTCACTTGGGCGAGCCAGCTGGGCATAAGTAGTAGCACTAAGCTTGGTGGTAGATCGCTTAGCCACGTTTAGCCAATTGTTGAAATCAGTAGTATCTACGGCCTTAACAGTAAATTTCATGCCCGCAAAACCCTTCCCACTAATATTTGCGGCAACCCCACCATAGCTCCCCAGCTTAGTAGCTTCCAAGTTTAGGTGCGTAGTCATACCGGGCATGGCATACATTTGACCACCAAGCTGCGGTGCCCAAAACGAAGTCATTACTGCATCGGAAGTGATTTCAAAATCTACCGGCACACCAACAGGTACGGCAGCCTCGTTCACACTAGCCACTTTTTGGTTTGGGTAAATAAACAACCATTTCCAGTCAAGCGCCACTACCTGCACGTGTAGTGTCGGCTTACTGGTATCGAGCCGCTTGAATGGATCCATGGCATAACTACTACGCCAAGTTATTACGGCAATTATTGCGATTAACGCTGTGGGTATCAGCCACCAAACAGTTTCAGCTAGGTTGTTACCCTCTAGCTCAGGACTATACTTAGCGCGAACATTGCTCTCTCGGTATTTCCAAGCGAACATCCCGAGCATCGTAAACACCGGCACAATCACCAGAACCGAAAGAGCGGCGCAAAAGGCAATCAGGTTACGCTCCTTACGGCCAACCTCGCCCGCTGGTTGCAGGACTGCAACCACATGGTGATGCAAATACCACCCAGCAAGCACAACAATAGCCACTATCAGTATTAGGCCTGGCCAAATTTTTGCGTGTTTTTTCATACTAACCTATTTGATGATACTCGTGCATTATTCTTACGCTTATTGTAGCGTAGTTTATATAGCTGCGGAAAGTCCTATACTCGTTGAGTTACTCCACTAAAAATGATCACGGATATGGGAATACGAATAGTCCCAATTGGCATCAGCTTTCTTGTGCGGATTAAAGATATTTGCCGGATCAAAGATGCTTTTTACCTCGCGGAACAGGCCCACGATTTCTTTGCCGAATTGTGCCTCTAGCCACGGGCCACGCACCAAGCCGTCATTGTGTTCACCACTGAGCGAGCCGCCATATTTGAGGACTAAGTCGTTGACTTCCTTTTGAGAAGGCTCGATCTTTTTACGTTCCTTGGGGTCTTCAATCTTCATAAGCGGAATCACGTGGAAATTACCATCGCCCATATGCCCGGCAATCGTTGCAAACAGCTTGTATTTCTTGATGATTTTCTGGAGTTTTGGCAAAAACTCAGCCAGGTTTTTAGGTGGTACTATAAAATCATCAATATAAGGAGCAGTGTGCTTGTCTTTAACTTTGCTACGCAAAATCTGGAAACTATAGCGACGCATTATCCAAAACTTTTCGCTTTTACCTTCTGTAGGATCTTCTTCAAAGCCGTTAATTTCATAGCGAGCCCGATATTTGGCTAGGTCACGGTGCAGCGCTTTGACTTTTTCGCGCACCTCGGCTTCGGTTTCACCGTTAAACTCTACCATTAGAATCAGCTTTGGTATGCCACGTAGCAGCTGCAAGCCATCGGGAATCAGCGTAATCAACAGATGAATAAAGCGCTTAACGCCTAGCATTTTAAGGAACGCCGGCATAAACCGGATGCTTAACCATAGCGTAGCATCATCAAAACTTTCAAACGTTGCTGGCTTGTGCTCTAGTACTTTTGGAATCAGCTCGCCCAGGCTATCGATATTCTTAAGGAAGAGTACTAGCAGGCCAGAGTGTGGACGATGTGGTACTAAGCGGTAGGTAATATCCGTGACGAATCCAAGCGTTCCTTCCGAGCCCACGATCAGCTTGGTCAGATCAAAGATGCCTGTTTCACGATCCCACACTTCCCAGAGCGTATAACCCATGCTGTTTTTGCTGACATTTGGCTTCGCAGCTTTGATTTCGTCGTAGTGAGCCTCACATAAGTCGTAAATACGCTTATAAATCTTGCCTTCAAAGTTCTTCTGGGCAATCTTTGTGTCCAGTTCTTTTTTGGTAAGCGGCTTTACCACATACTCGTTGCCATCAGCAAACACTACGTGTAGCTCTTTAACAAAATCTTTAACCTTGCCGTATTCCAATGATTTCTCGCCGCCGGAGTTGTTGGCAACCATACCGCCGACCGTACAGAGATCACGGCTAGCGGGGTAGGAGGGCATTAAGGCATTTTTCTTGAGGGTTTCTTTTTCGAAGTCACGATAAAACACACCAGGCTGGGTCTGCGCTTCTTCGGCAGTGACATGCTCAACTTTAGTAAAATGCGCATTAAAATCAACAATTACCGATTCATTAATAGCGCCGCCCGCCATATCCGTACCCGCCGAGCGGGCCGTCACCGATAAATCAGGCATGTCAGCTTTTTGTTTAGACACCAATTGTATAAGCGTCTGCACGTCTTTAGTGTCTTTGGGTTTGACTACCAGCTGTGGCACCAGCTCGAACATGCTAGCATCGTGACTATATTTTTCCTTTGCGGCAGCAGAATCGTCTAGCTCGCCCTTAAAACCATTTTTAACTAATGTTTGTTTAAAGTTTTCCATAGATACTTATAAGCATAAGAGAAATTACAACGACTGGCAAGCACCAAGCCAGTACAGGCTGACTATTTGCGTACTGCTTATTGTTATTGCTACAATATTCAACGAAATGAATACAATACAAAAACAGCACATAGTCATTGTGGGTGGTGGCTTTGGCGGAATAAAAACCGCGCTTGACCTTGCGAAGCACTCGTCATTATTTGAGGTAACCTTGATTTCGGAGCGACCAGATTTCTGGTATTTTCCAACGCTGTATCATACGGCAACCGGTGGTACGCGAGCCCAAAGCAGCATTTCTATTCCACATTTGCTCAAAAATACTAACGTCAAGTTTATAGAGAGTAAGGCTGTCAGTATTGACAGAGCAACCAAAACATTGGTACTCGCCAATGATTCAACTGTCTCCTACGATAAGCTAGTGATGGCGCTGGGCATGGTCACTAACTATTTTGGTATTCCGGGACTCCAAGAGTTTAGCTACGGCATCAAATCAATTGCCGAAGCAGAGGAACTTAAGCAACACTTGCACAAGCAGATTGTTGATGAAGGCAAGCCCGACCTTAACTACGTGGTAGTGGGCGGTGGCCCTACGGGTATTGAGTTGGCAGGCACACTAGGCGCCTACATGCAGTTTATTATGAAGCACCACGGAGTTACTGGCCGGAAGATACACATAGACCTTGTGGAAGGTAATAAGCACCTGATGCCACGCATGCCTAGGAGCGTTGGCATAGCCATTGAACGACGCTTGCGGCACCTTGGAGTAAAGCTCTATTTAGGCAAAGCGGTACAAGGCGAAACCGCCGATGCGTTAACCGTATCAGGTAAGCCAATTCGTAGCCACACAGTGATTTGGACCGCAGGGCAAGCTAATAACCCATTTTTTACCGATAACAACTTCCAAATCAGCGAACACCGCAAGGTAGTTGTCGATGAGTTTTTACGAACAGAAAAGGATATCTTTGTAATTGGCGACAATGCAGACACAATGTACAGCGGTATGGCACAAACAGCAGTTTACGACGCCGAATTTGTCGCTCATAATTTTGTCAAAGAAGCTGAGGGTGAGCCAAAACTAGCTTACCGACCAAAGAGACCAGTCTACGTTACTCCTGTGGGAGCAAGGTGGGCAGCTGTTGAATGGGGTAAAGTGCACCTCTACGGCAAGCTAGGCTGGTTCTTGCGCGAGGCAGCTGATTTTGTCGCCTTTACCGATATCGAACCAATACCTATTGCCGCCTTGCAGTGGGCACACGTATTACAAGAGCAGCACATGTGTAGCGTCTGTGGTGCTGTTTCCTAACTTAGGATAGCTCTGGGGTCTAACTCGCAGAATGACTCACCTTTCTAAGGTTTCTAACAAAACGCGCGCCTCGTCGTCTGCAATATAAAAACCAGTTGCTACGCCTTCCACTGCAAAGCGACGGAATGTTACCTTTGTTACTTTGCGAGATAACGCAAGCGTTCCACATCATATATTGCGATATCCATTTGTAGATTCATAGAAGATCTAACGACAAGAGCCCCCCAATCGCGAAAACAGGTACTGCTGTGCGATAATAAGAAGACATGGAGGAGTTCGCAAAAGTTTATGCAGCGCTGAATACGGCACAAAAGCAAGCCGTAGATGCCATTGATGGGCCGGTATTAGTAGTGGCCGGGCCAGGTACGGGTAAAACTCAGTTGCTCAGCGCACGAGTAGCGCAAATCTTGCGGCAAACCGACACAGCACCGCAAAACATTTTATGCCTGACTTTTACGGAAAGTGGAGCTGCCAACATGCGCGAACGATTAGTGCGCTTTATTGGCAAGAATGCCTACGACGTACAGATTGGCACCTACCACGCTTTTGGCGGTGACCTGATTCGCCGTTACCCAGAATACTTTCTTGACACTCGTTTGGAACGGCCGATAGACGAGCTAGGCAAACGGCAAATACTCACACAGATCATCGACAAGCTAAGTTACCGCAGTCCACTCAAACAAACCCGCCATCACGTGGGTGATCTAATGACTACCATTAGCGAGGTAAAACGTGGACTCCTTACGCCCAAAGGCCTCCGTGATATTGCCGCCAGCAATCTAGCGGTTATTGAGCAGGCGAGTAGGGTAATTGGAGATAGCCTGGCCGACTATACTAAACGCTTACCAAGCAAATTAGCCATTGCCGAACCACTATTTGGTGAAATATACGGCGAACTAGTGGACCTAGCCGAAGCCGCCAATATACACCCGCCTTTTGAGAATCTGGCAAAGATAGCCGCCGACGAGCTGGAAAAGGCACTGTCGACCGCGGCTGAGCTTGGAAAAACCACGCCACTCACTGCCTGGAAAAACAGCTGGCTTGTCAAAAATAGCGACAATCAGTTTGTACTAGCCGGCGCCCTAGAATCAGCCCGTATGGCAGAGCTGGCTAATGTTCTGGAAGCTTACGAGGCAGCTACGGCAGAACAGGGACTATATGATTTTGACGATATGATTTTGCGCGCTATCCAAGTTCTTGAAACTAATGATGACCTAAAATATACCTTGCAAGAGCGCTATCAATACATCTTGCTTGACGAGTTTCAGGACACTAATGCTGCTCAGCTTCGCTTGGTTGAACTACTAACCGACAACCCGGCGCACGAGGGCCGCCCTAATGTACTAGCAGTCGGTGATGACGACCAGGCTATTTATGCCTTCCAAGGTGCACAGTATAGCAACATGCTCGACTTCTTCCATTTGTTTCAGGGCGTGCTGGTTATTAACCTCAGTGAAAATTACCGTTCCCGGCCCGAAATCCTGGAGACCGCTAAGAATATTTCGGCTCAGATTACCGATACTCTCTCGGCAAGTTTCCCAGCGCTTACCAAAACACTCATAGCCGCCAATGATAGCCTGCCGGATTGCACCCTCACGCGCATTGAATACACCAGCGACATTGCTGAGCGGGCAGGCGTAGCCTTGCAGATCAAAAGGCTTATTCAGGAAGGGGTAAACCCAAACGACATTGCCGTACTCGCCCCCAAACACCGCTATCTAGAACCGCTCGTACCTTATCTGGATGGCATACCGCTTCGCTATGAACGCCGCGAAAATATCTTAGACGCGCCTGTTGTGCGCCAACTGCTGACCATGAGCCGGTTGGTGCTAGCGCTACATGACCGCAATTTTACCCTGGCAGATAGTTACTGGCCAGAGATACTCAGCTATCCCTTTTGGGGCTTTTCGGTGAGCGCCATCTGGAAACTTTCCTGGCAAGCTGCCGATCAGCGCGCTCACTGGAGTGAGCTTTTGCTAGAACATCCGGATTTTCGGCCCATCGCATTACTATTCTTGAGCTTGGCCAGCCAAGTGGAAACCGAGACGTTAGAGGTTGTGTTAGACCGCTTAATTGGCACTGAAGAAGCGGCGACGGGTGAAGCCGATCTGCCAACTGTGCATTCCAGGCTCCGTCAAGCGCTGCTTGCCGAAAACGAAAGCACGTTATACCAAACCGTTACCGAGCTGACGGTGCTACGCGCCAAGCTGCACGAGCATCAGCTCCAGCAGGGCAGCGCATTAAGTTTGCGCGACCTGCTTGATTTCGTAGCGCAGTATGAAGCTGCCGGAGAACAACTTCTTAATACTAGCCCCTACAGCGAAGCTGCCAATGCCGTACAGCTAATGACCGTTTTTAAGGCTAAGGGCCTAGAGTTTGCACACGTATTTTTACTGTGCTGCCAGGATGATGTCTGGGGCAACGGGGCACGGGGCAATGGCAATAAGCTGACACTACCCGCTAACCTGGCACCAATTCGTCATGCTGGCACTACAGAGGATGAGCGTTTACGTATCTTCTTCGTTGCCCTCACTCGTGCCAAACATGGGTTATACATCAGCAGCCATGCTAACACCTATGCCGGTAAGAAACCAGCACGCTTAAAATATTTAGCCGAAATTACGCAGCCAGATGACACTATTGTTAGCCAAGTATTACCAGTAGCCCATTGCCTACTTATTCAAGATACGGCCGAAGCCCTGCCACTAGAAAGCCTAGAAGTAGACTGGCGCACCCGTCACCAAACACTCTCACCGCCACTGCGTGAACTATTGCGTGAGCGTCTGGAACGCTACCGTCTAAGCCCAACTCACCTCACCAAATTCTTAGACCTTGAGCATGCTGGCCCCCAAAGCTTCTTACTTGAAAATTTGTTGCGCTTTCCCACAGCGCCAAGTGTCGATATCGCCTTTGGCAACGCCATACACGAAACCATGGAATGGCTTCAGCAGGAAACAAATGTTCATGGTTTGACACCCCTTTTAGCTACAGCCATCCAGTATTTTGCAGCCCGGTTGGCTATGCAGGCTCTCACCTCAGAACAGCTAGCCCTTCAGCAGGCTCGGGGCGAACATGCACTTGAGACATTCCTAAAAGAACAAGGTTTTACGCCTGGCAATCGGCCCGAATACAACTTCTATAACGAAGGTGTCATTGTCGGCCCTGCCCATATGTCTGGCAAGATTGATCTGCTTGAAATTGACGACGAAACCAAAACAGTTTGCGTGGTAGACTACAAGACCGGTGCATTTGGCGCAGACCCCGCAAAACGCCACCGCTATGAGCTGCAGTTATATTGCTACAAATTGCTATTGCAGTACTCTCATACATTTCGAGATTATCAAGTCACAGAAGGTCGACTTGTTTTCGTCGAACCCGACAATGGCGGTACTATTCACAGCCACAAAGTTATCTTTAAAGATGATGAACTAGAGCGCATCAAGCAACTGATAGAGACAATGTGGGTTCGTATTACACAGCTGGATTTGCCCGATACTTCTGGCTATGCAGCAAGCTTTGCAGGCATCAAACAATTCGAACAAGACCTGCTGGAACCTGCTACGCTGGAGACGCAACTCGCACTAGAAATAAAGTAACAGGCCGTAACGATTAGGAAGTCTCGCAAACACCAAGCTCGACTTTATGCTAAAAACTAGATCCTCGTCAACAAAAAAGAGCCAGTAAGCTAAGCTTACTGGCTCTAGATACCGCTAGATAAACTTCTAGTTTGTCTATTGTTTTCTAGGCAGCGTTCGGATTCCGGCGTCGAGCGGAAGAGCTCTTCTTCTTAGCGACCGGCTTTTTAGTAGCAGCCTTGCGCTTGGGAGCCGTAGCAGCCTTTACTTCTGCTTCTGCAATAGATTCAGCCGCAATCTCTGATTGGGTCAAGCTTGCATCAAGTGCGCTAGTTCTGGAGCGCTCCAAAGGGGTAGCCGCAACTTCTGCCAGCTCTGTTTCGACAAAGAGCAGGTTGTAGACATTAAAGCCAATAATGGCACCCAAGACTGGACCAAGCACGTAAGTACCCCAGCCCCATTGGTGTAGCCCAAGTGCCACAGCTGGGTTCATAACGCCAGCAGATCCAAGTGAAGCCACTAGTGAACCGACTGTCAAAGCGCCGCCAATAGCAGCAGCCTTGGCATACAGGGGAAAGCGTTGGTAAATTGCGGCTGCCCAAATAAATGCAAATACAAATGTACCTGCCACTTCTGCAACCAAAGTCCGCGCGTTATAGGTGCCGGTGTTGTGCACGCCCGCTATCTTAGTTAAGTAGACAAAGAGCTCCCACGCTACCGCACCGCCAAGCAACTGCACTGCTAGGTAGCTTAGCGCCTGCAACGTGCGCAGCTTGCGAACCGTCCATAGGCCAATGGTCATAGCCGGATTAAAGACCGCTCCAGAGATGCCAGCCAGCGATAGCGTCATCAGTGCCACCATCAAACCAGCCGCCGTTGCGATAAAGTAGCTCAAACTCAACTGTGAGTGGCTAATCGCCAGTACGATGAGCGTTAGGGCGGTGGTGCCCAAAAACTCACCCACGAGCATCGCGACCCTGTTTTTACGAAACATATAGTATTACCTCCACTTTGTTTGTGATATTTAAAGCGTACCGATAGACGCTAGATTTGTAAAGAGCACCTTTGGTAGTACTGGGCTACTGAAAGGTCCAGAGGTCGCCCCACAATACACAAAGCTAAGCCTTCACTAAGAAGACTTGTAGGCCACCTCATGATAGCCCGTCTTATACGGCCCAAAGAAAACTTTTGCGTATAGGCGCATAACACCAACACCCACTAGCAGGTACGTTATACAGAAAAGTCCTATCTGTAGCTCATGGTTTCTCGGGATTAAACTTAGCAAGATATCTTGCGCCAAAAAGGAAGAGCTAACCGGGAACGCCATAAACAAAAGACATACAAGAAAGAAAAAGTTACCCAGCTTTTTGAACGCATATATAGACCCGTGGTACTCTCCAAGTATCAGCGACTCGCCCCTCACCTGCAAGTACCAGAGACATGCGTGACCCATAATAAACGCCACCGCCACTCCTGCGCCATATCCGACCAAATACCGCGAACTTCCCTTGGAAGCTAGTCCCAAGAAAAGCGTTCCGAAAAGATGCCCTAGCATGATAAGGTTCCAGCCGATTTTGGCCGAATTTTTGGTTGTATATGCCCGTACGTAAAAGAGGATGCTTATCATAGCTGCAACAGTGGAAATGGCCAATTTAGTGCTCACTGCTAGCGCCACATGTGCAGCAATCCATGCAATTATCAAAAGGAGTACTAAAGAAATACCCTGAACGGCGAACGCGTCCAGAAAAGCAAAGGCTCGTCCAATAGATTTGAGTGGCCTCCATACATAACGGCTGACTGCCGTATTCATATTCCATTCCTTGATACTCAAAACGTAAACCGTGCCGCGTAATTTGCCTAGGAGTGTATTTTTAATTCTTTGGGGAGGAGGCGCAAAATAGAAAAACTGATCATGCACAAGATAGCTAACCACCGACGGAGAGATAAGTAGCTGGTAGGTTCTCAGGGAAGCATTGCTCACAAAGTGCAGAAGCGCTAACCACGGGAGCCCCACGGCAACCTCCGTGAACATTATGCCAATCTGAGTAATAGACGCATACGCAATCTGCGTCTTAATAGACGATTGAACACGAGTAATGGTCGAGGCAATCACTGCCGTGCCTAGACCAAAGGCTGCAATCGTAATCCGTAGCCACATGCTACCTTGCCAGAGCGGGTACGTTCTAAGCAGCAAAAACAGACCCATATGCACAGAGAGAGCGCCATAAAAAATAGCGCTTGATGTAGTCGGCCCTTCCATGGCACGTGGTAACCAGTACGAGAACGGGAACTGAGCAGATTTAATCAAAGCGGCTATAAACAGGAACAAGCCAAGCAGGGCTAGCTGGCCTCCATGCTGAGCGCCTACTGCCGAAAACTCAGAGAAATGTATGTTCCTTTCAAAGATATGATGCGCATACCAAATAGCAACTAGCAGAGACGTATCCGCAATACGATATACCGAAAAAACTTTCAGAGCATTTCTTGCAGGCAAGAATCGATCCCTATAAAAAGCAATGAGTAACACGGAGCTTATACCAATAAACTCCCAACCTAGTAGCAGCATCTCAAAGTTGCCCGCAAGAATAATGAACGTCAAGCCGATAAAGAAGAGCATGACGACAGAATAAAACCGCTTGAAGCCCGGCTCGCGGTGCATATAGTATTTGCTAAAGATAAAGACAAGGGATGTCATAATCGCAGCCATCCCTAGGAATACAGCTGAAAGTCGATCGAAATAGAGAGCAAGCGAGAAAGTATATTGGCGGCTTGCATATAAGGTCCCGATACTCGTAGATACCGGAGCGGCACCAGCACTGAGCCAGTGATAACTCAAAAACAAAAACGCCGCAAGTTCCGAAAGTATTGTAGTAGTAGCAATAGAAAAGATTCCGCGTTCCTGCTGCTTGGGCATAAGGATACAGCCGGTAAAACCGAGAATCGGAATAAGAAGTAGTGTAGTAAGAAGTTGCGTTAGCATAGGCTCTACTTGATTATGTGCACCGGCAGGTTTTCCTGCGTAGCGTCCAAAATATGGTTCGTCTTCATCTTAAGCGTTGTATTAAACATACCGGGTAGATCATGTACGGTAGGCAGTTTTTTAGTAAGTGGGACGTATGGCACGAATTCTCCTTCTTCAAACACATAAAGCGCTTTCTTTTTTGGATGCAACGCGACTAAATGAATCCACCCATTATCAAACCATTCGTAAAGCGCAGGGTTTGACTGTACAACCTTCTTAATTACCTCAGGGTAGTGCTCCACAATCATCAAGAGTCGTACAGGATCGTGCACCTCAATCATCTGTAGAGGCAATCCGGACCGTAGATCGCCATCACTGCTGTTAGCCACTCCTATAAGGCCCATGACATTATGGGGCAATTTTGTCCCAGCGCCCAATTTGTAATTATCCATGCGCGAAAAGAAATATTCTAGGTTTATACCACCGCAAACGACTCCCAGCGGCGTAAGGACGCTTAGTAATAGGTCACCTTCCGGATCAGTCGTGTAATCATATGAATTCAAAAACGCACGCCGATCCAAAAACAAATGCTTCGTAAGACTTCTTCTGCCCACGACACATAGCGCATTAGTACCATGTCCCAGTTCAGGCCGAGGCTCATAGTAGGAAACTGAGCGTTTCTTTATATCATTTCTGATCTTGTTTACTGGCTGTGTTGTGTCAATAGACATAAATCTCCGTGACCGCTCTTTGGCATCCAGGTCGAGTGCTTTCTCAAAAAGCTGCTCGTTCTTGGCGTGCAATCGACTATTTTTCTCTGTCAGGAGCACTGTATCGTAAAATTTTATTTCGTCAGCCGCAGTATCATGCATGCCACCTACGAACTGTGTAGTATCAGGTATTACCAAGCCGCGCTTCTTAAGTAATGCTCGCACCGGCTGATAGTTCGCCATATAGGCGAACACCCGCGCATTGACCAAACCTGGCCTTCCGCTGCAAGCACCGCAATCGTGTGCACCATGATGGGGATTGTTAGCACTACTCGATCCGTGACCTATAACATACACGAGCGGCGCAAAGTCTTTAATAAGACCAATACAGCGCAGCATTTTCTCAACGCGATCAGCCATTTCGTTTGCAGTAAAGCCTATTTGCAAACCTTTTTCTTTGTCGTACTCACCGTTGTGTACAATGGTCAGATCTGCAGTTGGATCCATATGTGCAAATGCATCGGCAATTGCTGGGCTCATAGTAGGATTTATAAGATTGGCGATAAGCTTTCCCAGGGCTGGGACTCCCAACAAATAAGAAAGAAGGAAGCCTCTGACCAATTTATGAGAGTGCTTACTATACATCACCTCTTTTTCGTGTGCATGCGAACCACTCTTTGAAACCTCTTTGATCAGATATTTAGGAGTAACTGGCGCGGGACAAAGCTTATCATAAAACTTGGCATGAGCCGGATGAAAATAAAATTCTATGCCAAAAAATCCTGGCGCACCAAATGTTTCACAGTGACTGTCGGCGCGCTCTACGTAAGTGCGCAGGGAATACTCACGTTCATCAATACAAAAGATCGACTGAAAGCTTTTGGCAGCTGCCTTCTTTGCAACGGAACCGGCGGGTAGTGTCAGCAGTAACCCGGAAAGTACCGTATCGTAATAGCTCCACTCAAACGCATCTTGCCATATTTTGATAACTTCTTGCAGTTCGCTACTTGGCTCATCCGCAAACATATCCACCGGTGGCTGCGAAATATTATTACCTAGCGGCTCCCACTTACTCCCCAGGGCGTCAGTTAATACATCAATCTCGAGTAGAAGCTCCAGAATTATCATGTCTTCGAGGGCAATCTTCTTTGGGTATAGTAGCGTTTCCGGCTTATCCTCAAGAGCCGAAACCATACCCGACCATCCACGATGAGCAAATTGCTGGTCGTAAACATACTGTTCGTAGTACGCCTCTTTGCGTTTGCCCACTACTAAATCCAGAAGCTTAGTAACAGTACAAGATTTATCATGCAAAAGGTCACGCGCCCTTTGTGTTTTGAAAAAGCTCACTAGGCTACGATCTTCTAGCTCCCGGAGTGCGTTCAGAAGGCCTTTGTCTTCAAAGGGAAAGGCTGAGATGGCGATACCCTGGTCAATATAGCTACAAATGATTCGGAACAAGAGTGGCTGCACTGCATTATCCATGTCAATGGAATATAGCCGCTTCCACTCACTCCTCAGCTTGCCAACGCGTGACTCAATAGCCCAACTATACATTTTGTGGAGTGTATTAAACTGCCACTCCTCAAAATCACTATTGCCTTTTGTCTCCCGTATTACTCTACTTAAGACACCTGGGGTAATCCGCCCAATTCTATACAAGTCCCGGTACTCTGTAAGCGAAAACGTAGTTTGGAATCCAAAAATAGCCGATGCCTTAAAGATAGCATCGTAAAACTTCATATCCTGAAAGGCATGTAGGGTATTGTGGTGTACAAAATCTTTGAGCGGACCTTGAGTAGGTAAATAATGCTTTAGCATGCTCAAAAGGTGCGCCTCATCAAAGTGACGGCTATACTGCTCAGACATAAATTATGCTTGCATCCAGTTCAATGCGATATATCTTTCGATCTCAATTCGTGACAAAAATAAAAGAAGTAACGAAGCGGTTTAGCTATTAGCAACTGACTAGCACATGCCTAGGCTAATTACCTTAAAGACAGCCGCATTATACCCAATAGACTGTTTTTAAGCAATCACCGACAGACATTCACGTGGTTTACTATAAATATGACTTATACCACATCATGGGTAGAATCTATGTGATTTTTATCTTGCTATTTGCGAAATCTGGAGTAGTATTAATTTGTTATGAACACGCTTGTGGATGATGCCACTAAAGATGTGGCAGTTTTTATTAACGACTTCTACCCAGAACTACCGCCCGCTCTTGAGAGATTATCTAAAAAACTAGGTCGCCCCTTAAAAGGGGTTATGCTGGTTGATAAAAAAGCCCACCTCCATGGTCAATACCACCCCGATAAAGACCATGTATTTGAAACGGTGGTTTGCGATTTTTCAAACCCTGCAGATCTACGACGCACCGTCAAGAACCTTGAAGACCGTATGCTCTTAATTGACACCACTAGCGAACGAGGGCAGCCCTATTTTAAACGTGTTTTGCCCCATGTACCGTATTTGCCAGCCCCGACAGAGACGTCCCTGGAGTGGGCAACGCATAAAGGACAGATGCGTGCAGTAGTTGGCGCCTACAACCCAAACCTAGTACCTCACGTCCAGGTTGTGAGAGATAGCTCGGAAGATACTGTCGCCAGTGTCCTAAAAAATCTAAAGTTACCATATATCGTAAAGCCGACAGGGTTAGCTGCATCGATTCTTGTCAATAAGGTTTCAACAGAGGAGGAGTTACGAGAAACGCTCGAGCATAGCTTTTCTGCAATTGACGAGGCCTACGACCGCTATGCAGGCCGCTGGGAGCCAGAGATGATCGTCGAAGAGTTTATGGAAGGCGACATGTACTCCGTCGACCTATACTTAAACGACCAGGGACGAGCCTGGGCGCTTCCATTAATACGAGCCAAGACCGCTCACGCCATGGGGTTAGACGGCTTTTATGAATACCAGCTAGAAACAGATATTGTACTTGACGCGGACACTATTAGAGAGGGCCAGCATACTGCCATAGAAGCGGCTCACGCCATCGGTCTGCGTTCGTGCACTGCGCATGTAGAGTTATACCTTACACCAACTGGCTGGAAGATTATTGAGCTTGGTCCGCGGCCTGGTGGCTGGCGTCAGTTCCTATACCAGTCAGCGTATGGGATTGACCACGCTTACAACGAGCTCCTTATAAAAGTTGGCCTTGAGCCGGAAGAGCTTAACGCTACGCCCATTGCCTATAGCCTTATTGCCAATACCTATGCCGACCAAGAAGGTGTTATTGAATCAGTTAATGGCATCGATGAGACGTCACATCTAGCTTCTGCCGTAGCCGTAGAAGTCCATTGCAAGCCTGGTGATATCGCACTGGCAAGTGGCAAGGGCGGTAAGATTCTTGTCGACATTAGTTTATCTAACAAAGACAAGCAGCAATTAGTTGTTGACACTGGCAAGGCACGCCAGTTAGTTACTATTCATACCAAGCAACCAGCAGAAAGTTTGGTCTAGAAAAGCTCTAGGCTATATTTTCTATAACTTCTTCGGGACGCGGTTCAACCGTAATAGTTACCAGTTCTCTGAGGCGTGCCACATCAGCCTCAAGCTTTTCAGGATCTTCGTTGCTTAAGATAGCATCGACAATTAGCTCACCGCCACTATCAGCAAACAGTGCTATATCACCCACCTTGGCGTTAGTGCCGAGCGTTACCAGGCTTGGCAACTGACGAGCTTCCTCGATACCGCTTAGTTCAGTAATGATACCTTCTTCGTCAGCATAAATGTTAACGCCAGCGGCATGCTTGAGTACCCGCGACGGTATTTCTGGTTCTAGCCCAATGCGTACCAAAAGATCATTATAGTGATGATCTATACCGTACGCTTCTCGATACAGATCTTCGCGGTAGCCGCCCATACGTGGACCAAGCTCAATAATCTTCCAGCCCGAAGGTGAATGGAACAGCTCAATATGTGCCGAGGTGGCTCGCAGGTTAAGTGCTTTTACTGAATCACGCGCTGCTTCGTAGGCACGTTCCAGCTCAGCCTCAGATAGGCCCGTTGGAATAATGTGGCGATAGCTATAAAAACCGGGCAAACCAATTGCATGCGCCGTAATCACTTGGACTGCCGGCAAACAGTACACCTTGCCGTAAGGGTCGACATAGGCATCAATGGAGTACATATCACCTTGAATCATTTCTTCCACTAGTACGCTTGGCACGCCCGTACCATCACCGCGGGCATACACTTCGTCAATTAACTCAAACGTCTTGGCTAAACATGCCTGTAGTTCTGCATAGTCGTTGCAGCGACTTACGAGTAGGGAAGAATAGAGGCCATTTGGCTTTACGATAACCGGGAATTCAAAATCGGCAACATTGTGAGACAGCGTTTCTGGGTTATAGGCACCTAGATTGATATAGCGTGGCACTAATTCTGGATTGTGAGCATGTAGCCTATCACGCATCAAGGCTTTTTGTGTACACCATACTAGGGATGATTCGCTTGGCGTACTAATGTAGGGTAGCAGTGGGGTAAGGCGTCGAAAATCCTTAATGGCTTCCTCGAGACGACAGGTTGCGACTAGCACAGTATCCGCGTAGGGCTTTAGAGCCTGCTGTAATTCTGTTACGTTATCGAAATCACAGATAACTTCCTTAAAAAAGCCAGTCTCGTCTTTGATGCGATACTTATTTTCGGTAGCACGAACATCCACCAGATCAATACCGCGTAGGGGCCTACCCAGGCGCTTTTCCAACTTTTTAGCCGCCGTTAAAAGGCCAGGCTCCACGCCACGAACCGACACAATTACATCGCGCGCCTCATCAAGATAGGCATTTTCGTTTGTCATATAATCTTTCCGGCAGGCTGGGCTACCACTGTTTCTCGCTAATTACACGTAGATTTTGCGCCGCAAATGCCACACTGTCAATAACTTTTTGTGATGTTTGTCACAGAGGACCATCACGGCCGGACGGCAACTCTACCTATAAAGCTGAGCGTCTTTAGCGCTTTTGGTGGTGGCGTTTAAGACCTGCCACCTGCAGGCGAACCGCATGGCGGTCAACTAACTGCTGAGCATGCTCTAGACTAACTTCATCCTTAGCTTCAGCTTTGAGCTGCTGGGCACGTTCCATAGCAGCCTCGGCCTCAGCCTCGTTGATGTCATCGGCGTGATCAGCCTCATCTACCAATACACGCAGGGTGTTGTCACTGACTTCTAGAACACCACCGCTGATTGCAAAAAAATCACGGCTAGCATCGCTATCCTTTGATTCGCGGCGCACCGCAATCACGCCGTTGGTAGCAACGCTAACTAGCGGCATATGATCTTGTAGCACGCCAATTTCGCCTTCCAAGGTTGGCAGGGTAATTTCATAAGCATCGCCGTCAAATTTAGTGCCGGTCAGGGCAACTAATTGAAAATGTATCATCGTCTTTTGGTTCCTTTATAGGTAATCTGGCGAACAAACCAAGTAAAGAGGCACGCCCCGCCCGTCGATACGAGCAAGCTATAGATAGTAAAACCATGCACACCCGAACCACCAATCAATATCATGACAGCGCTACCAATCATAGCACCAACAGTACCAAGCAGCGCGTTACCCCAAAACTCAGTTTTAATATGCATAATCTGCGCCGTTAACCACCCGGCAAAAGCCCCAAACAGAAGCATTGCAACGAGATTAACCATACTTACTTCTTAGCCGCCTTTACGACGTCTTCAATGGTGCCCTTCAGGTTAAAGGCCGTTTCTGGGACGTTATCGTGCTTGCCGTCCAGAATTTCCTGGAAACCCTTAATAGTGTCGGTAAGCTTTACATACTGACCCGGGTTGTTGGTAAACTGTTCGGCCACGTAGAACGGCTGGCTAAAGAAGCGCTGGATGCGGCGGGCGCGGCCCACTAGCTGCTTGTCTTCTTCGGACAGTTCTTCCATACCCAGGATAGCAATAATGTCCTGCAAGTCTTTGTAGCGCTGCAAAACACGCTGTACTTCGCGGGCCACTTTGTAGTGCTCTTCACCGACAATTTCGGGGTCAAGGATAGTGCTGCTTGAGTCCAGCGGATCAACAGCCGGGTAGATACCGATCTCGGTCAAGGCACGGTTCAAGGTAATAGTCGAGTCCAGGTGGGCAAAAGTAGTAGCCGGAGCTGGGTCAGTCAGGTCGTCGGCTGGCACGTAAACTGCCTGCACTGAGGTAATCGAGCCCTGGCGCGTTGAGGTAATGCGCTCTTGCAGCAAGCCCATTTCTTCAGCCAAGTTTGGCTGGTAACCTACCGCAGACGGCAGGCGACCAAGCAGCGCAGACACTTCGGCACCAGCCTGGGTGTAGCGGAAGATGTTATCAATAAAGAGCAGCACGTCGGAACCCTTGTCACGGAAACCTTCGGCAATAGTTAGACCGGAAAGTGCCACACGAAGACGGGCGCCTGGTGGCTCGTTCATCTGGCCGAAGACTAGGCTAGTCTTACTAATAACGCCCGACTCTTCCATTTCGTGGTACAGGTCGTTACCTTCGCGGGTACGCTCACCAACACCAGCGAACACTGAGTAACCAGAGTGGAACTTGGCGATATTGTTGATCAGCTCCTGAATTAGCACGGTTTTACCCACACCAGCACCACCGAACAGACCTGCCTTGCCACCCTTGGTCATCGGACAAATCAGGTCAATCACCTTAATACCGGTTTCTAGAATTTCTACTGAACCAGACTGGTCAACTAGAGCTGGAGGAGTACGGTGAATTGGTGACTTGGTTTTAAACGTACCACCCTTGCCGTCGATTGGTTCACCAGTGACGCTAAACATGCGGCCCAGTGTTTCGTCACCAATTGGCACAGAAATAGGCGCACCAGTGTCAGTAACTTCAGCACCGCGCTCCAAACCATCGGTTGAACCTAATGAGACGGCGCGAACGCTTGATTCGCTAAGATGCTGTGCAACCTCAAGCGTTAACTCTTGATCACCGTTCCGTACCTTTAGTGCGTTATAAATTGCCGGCAGAGAGTCTGTTGAAAACTCAACATCAATCACCACGCCCACAATTTGGGTAATTTTACCCGTTTTAGTTGTATCCTTTGTCGCTTGTGCCATTATCGTTATTCTCCTTGTTCCAGATTCGGCTCTCTTAGTACTACTTCTGCTATCTGCATTGCGGCTCCAGTGCCACGCGACACCGGATGATGCGTTACCTCACGGGCAACAAACCTAGCTTGCTCACCTCCACTGTAATCATACAGATTACGGGCCTCTACTCCATTATCCGGATCGTTTACGGGGTACGTGTTATGTAATACGTCAGCCATTGAGCGCCTCCGCACCACCAGTGATTTCAGCCAATTCCTGCGTAATCGCCGCCTGGCGAGCAGTGTTCAGCTCCAGGGTATAATCATCAATCAGATCTTTGGCATTATCGGTAGCGTTCTTCATGGCAACCATGCGCATAGCATGCTCCGAAGCGATGCTCTCGAGCAGTGCCTGCCACACCTGAGCTTCAATCAATCGGGTAGCTACCTGATCAATTACCGTCTCCACGTTTGGCTCAAAGTTACCATTGGCAACCGTTTTAACGCCTTCAGCTGCTGCAACAGCTTGAGCGGGCAACAGCTGCAGGCTCCGGGCTTCCTGTGAAACGGTAGACTTGAACTTTGTGTACAGCACCTGCACGTCATCCACTTCGCCATCTTTGTACTGATCGACAATGGTGTTCAGCACCGGGCGCAAATCGTTAGCGGTCGGCTGATCGCCAAAGCCAGGGTAGGCAGCCAGCAAATCGATCTCACGGATGCGGCGAACAAACTGTGCACCTTTGCTTCCAATGGCAATCACCCGTGTAGCGACCTTTTCGTTCTGATCAGCACGTACGGCGATAGCCAACTGCTTTAAGACGTTAGCGTTGTAAGCGCCGGCCAGGCCACTGCTGCTGGTAATTATTATGTATAGACGGGTTTTGACGGCGCGCTTTACAAACAAGGGCTGGCGTTCAACCTCGGCGATACCACCAATGCGAGCGAGCAACTCGTTAGCCAGATCTGCATAGGCGCGGCTAGCCTGAGCGTACTCTTGAGCACGGCGCAATTTGCTGGCACTCACCAGCTGCATCGCCTTGGTGATCTGGCGAGTGTTCTTAATAGAACTAATGCGCCGTTTTAATACTATGGTGCTTGCCATAAATACTCCAGCCTACTTCTTTTCAGCCTTTACTTCGTACTGCTTGGCAATATCACGGGCCACTTTCATGACCTGCTCGTTTTGCTCGTCGCTAGGTTTGTCACCAGTGTTAATGGCGTCAACCAGCTTGGCATGCTTGCTCTTAAGCTCACGCAGCAACGCTTCGCGGGCGGCATCAACCTTTTCGATTGGTACGATATCGAACGCACCGTTGTTAGCGGCATACAGCACACTGTACATTTCCCAAATCGCGTATGGGCTGTACTGTGGTTGCTTCAGCAGCTCAGTTAGACGCTGGCCGCGTTCGATGGTACGACGAGTGTCGTCATCAAGATCGGTTGAGAACTGGCTAAAGGCAGCTAATTCGCGGAACTGGGCGAGCGATAGCTTCATACCACCACCAGCGCCCTTAATGGCCTTGGTCTGAGCATCACCACCCACACGGGACACCGACAGACCCACTGAAATAGCCGGACGAATACCCTGATAGAACAGTGAGGTTTCCAAGAAGATCTGACCGTCGGTAATCGAGATGACGTTAGTTGGAATATAAGCCGAAATGTCACCAGCCTGTGTTTCGATAATTGGCAGGGCGGTTAGCGAACCAGCGCCTAGATCATCAGAAAGCTTAGCGGCACGCTCCAAAAGGCGTGAGTGCAAGTAGAAGACGTCACCAGGGTAAGCTTCGCGGCCCGGTGGGCGACGGAGTAACAGTGACATCTGGCGGTAAGCTTGGGCGTGCTTAGTCAGGTCGTCGTAAATAATCAGGGCGTGCTGCTTGTTATCGCGGAAGTACTCACCCATAGCGGCACCGGCGTATGGTGCTAAGTAGAGCATGGCAGCCGGGTCGCTTGGAGACGTAGCCACGATGATCGTCTGGTCCATAACGCCTTCACGCTTCAGGCGCTCTTGCAGAGCAGCAACCTTTGATAGCTTCTGACCAATGGCCACGTAGACGTTAATCACGCCAGTCTTCTGGCGAGCCTGGTTCACCATGGTATCAACGGCAATCGCCGTTTTACCGGTCTGGCGGTCACCAATAATCAACTCGCGCTGACCACGGCCAATTGGCACCATAGCGTCAATGGCAACCAGACCAGTCATCAGTGGTTCATGCACGTGCTTGCGCTGCAAAACACCAGGAGCAGGGCGCTCCACGCGGCTCTTTTGCTTAGCCTTAATTGGTTCACCGCCGTCTAGTGGATTGCCTAGTGGGTCAACCACGCGGCCGACGAGTTCTGGGCCAACCGGCACTTCCAACACCTGACCACTCAAACGAACAGTGGCACCGGCTTTTACCTTAGTACTGTCACCCAAAATAACGGCACCAATTTCGTCTTCTGCGAGGTTGAAGGCAAAGGCAGTCACTTTTTGACCGTCGAGTCCTTCAATTTCGAGCATTTCATTATAACCGGCTTTGCTGAGTCCGTAGATCCAGGCAATACCGTCACCAACGCGGGTCACTACGCCCACTTCTTCAATTTCTGGGCGGTTTTTCAGTTCAGCAATGGCTGCGCGAATGTCCGCCGAAAGTTCCGTGATTGATAATTCAGCCATCACTTATTCCTTTCCCGCTCTCACGAGTTGTTTAAATTTATTCAATTTTGCCTCGACACTTAGGTCCAGCTGCTTATCGGCTACGCTCAGACGCACCCCGCCTACAACAGTTGGATCAACAATTTCCGTCACTACGACCTGTTCTGCATCAGGGTACAGCGGCTTCACTTGTGCAATGATATCCTGCCTAGCAGCGTCGTCTAGCGAATGTACGCTGCGAGCTAGCACTTCTACGTAGCCAACACGCGCCCAATCAGTGCTAATGTCGCGCAAAATGCTATCCAGCTCGCCCGTCCGCCTTGTTTCTAGCAGATAAGATGCCACCGAACGGATATATTCCTCGCGATCACGCACATACTCCGGCGTCTTGTGGACATCAGTAAAGTACAAATGAGCAGCCACCGCTTCAGCAAGCACACGGCGCGAAACTTTAGTCACGTCTATGCTCCGCCTTTCAGGGCACGATCGATTAGTTGCGCATCTTTTTTAGCGTCAACTTTTTCACCGATAATAGCTTCAGTCGCATCACTAATTAAGCCAACTAGTTCGCCTTCCATTTGCTTGCGGGCGCGCTGCGTATCAGCCTTGATACGCTCGTCAGCTTCTTTTAGAATGATTGCCGCTTTGGCGTGCGCTTTGTCTTCGGCCGCGCGAGTGGTTTCGCGGGAAGCTTCCTCAGCGCCGGCAATGATACCGTCAGCTTCAGCGCGGGCCTTTTTGAGCTCTTTGTCAATCTTCGCTTCCAGCTCAGCCTTATCTTTCTTCATCTGTTCACCCAAGGTCACGCCTTGTTCAATCAGATCACGGCGTTCCTGAAGCACCTTCAGAATCGGCCCAAAGGCAAATTTCCGCAGCACCAGGTACGCCAAAATGAAGGTGACCAGCTGAATGATCAGCGATCGCCCATCAACGCCCAGAGCCCCGATACCGGAGGTACTGTCCGCAAATTGTGTTACAGGTGTCATCATGTCTTAGTTTTAACGCCTTATTACTTAACAATGAAGGTTGAAGCGAAGGCCAGCAGACCAAACAGCTCAACGATAGCCACGAACACTAGGGCCTGACCGAAGAACTTAGCGGCTTCTGGGTTACGCCCAACGGCGCTTAGGTAATTACCACCAATCAGGCCAATACCGATAGCTGGGCCAATAAAGCCAAGACCAATCATCAGACCCTTACCAAGTACGGCGGTGCTGGCAGCTGCTGCAAACAATTCCATTATTTTATCTCCTTATTAATTACTATCATCATTTTGGCCTAAACTTACGCGCGCGTTATGCGGTGCTACCTTTCGGTGACTTACTGTGCGCAGTGGGTTCAGGGGTCAAAACATGGGCGTCGACATCTTCGACTTCATCGGCATGATGCCCGGCATGGTTAACGGCAATGGCTAGATACATCACGCTTAACACTGTAAAGATATAGGCCTGCAAGGCACCAATAAACAGCTCGACAAGGGTGAAGGGCAGGGCAGTTAGTGGTGCTGCCACGTGGCCTAGGTAGCTAAAGACGGCAATTACAATTTCACCGATGGTGACGTTTAAGAACAGTCGAAGACTTAGGCTGAACACGCGGGTCAGGTCAGTCAGCATCTCAAGAATACCAATAATAAAGTACAGTGGGTTTAAGGGACTGCCGACAAAGAAGTGAGCAAAGTAGCGTTTTAAGCCGCCTGATTCACGCACCGATGACGCATACACGTAGATCATCGTCACAATACCCATAGCAAAGGTACCATTCAGATCGGCTGTAAACGGGCGTAACAGCGGATTGTCGCCACGATGGAAGGCCTCACCCACTCCCGGAATCAGCCCAAACCAGTTATTGAGTAGGATGAAGAAGAACAGCGTGACAAAGAAAGGAACATATTTGCGACCGCGCTTGCGGTCGTCAAAGGCATTTTCGACTAGACTAGCAATAAAATCAGCCCCGGCTTCTATAAACTGCATGGCGCCGCCCCTTGGGCGGACCGTCACCTTGCGCGCAACCGCTATTAGGAAGGTCGTAATAATCAGGCCAGCAATCCAGCCATATAACACTGAGTTGCTAATAGCAACGCCGCCCAAATGAAACACGCCCGCTGGTGCCACATGAATGGCAGGACCACTATCGGCAAAACGCGAGATGAGCGAGTTCATTTATCTGTATCCTTCTTCGTGTTCGTTTGCATATATTCGTTAATTTGGCGATTTGTCTGAATTACCACGGCTATCATACCAGCCACAGACACAATCAGCCCAATGATAGTCCAAAACGATGCCTTATGGTAGTGCCGATCTAAGTAATGACCCGCAAGTATAGGAGCTATCACAACGACTACTAGTTGACCGCTCATACTAAGTGCAATTGCGGCCATCTGCTGTGCAGAACGAGTAGATTTTTGTGGGTTAGAATCAACAAGCGTTTCTACAAGCTTGCCAGAAGTCGGCGTTTGTATCGCTGGCCTGTGTGATCCGGTCATCCTTGATAATTAGTATATCACCCCTTGGGCGACCCCTGCAAGCTGTATATTAGCTGCAGCATAGTGTCTATCAAGTCGGGGCTTTTTGCGCCTGCGGTATTAGGAAAGTCAGGCGAAGTGCAACAGGACCTCGGCGCCTCTGTCGAATCCGCATGAAAACGCTCCCCCAATACCGCAGGAGCAAAAAGCCACTTGATAAGTCCTACGCTATACTATGTATAGTTTTGGACGATCGGTGGTATACTTACAGTGAAAGATTAGAAAGGACAGCAGTATGGCTCAAACTCAACCTGTTATCGTCTACGGTGCTGAATGGTGTGCCTTTTGCCATGTCGCCATGGAATACTTCGATAAAAAAGGCGTGAAATACGAGTATCGCGATGTTGATACCAACCGCGACTGGCTTAAAGAAGCAGTCGATAAGTCCGGTCAAATGGGCATACCGGTGCTTGATTTTGGCGACAAGAAAATTGTAGTTGGTTTTGACCGCCCCAAAATCGACGAAGCACTCGCCACCCTCTAAAGACAGCTTCCGCTTTGGAGCCTTAAGTCATTCGTAACATTTCTCACATACACCGCATAAACCACGCTCGTATGCTTAGTTAAGAGCACCTTAAGTTTAGGGAGGTATTATGACCGGTGAAAATATTACGCCTAGTCCCGAGCAGTCTGCCTCATCCTTAGTAGCCGCACCTCAGTTCATTATTTTTCCTCATATACCTGAGGCCATACAGGTGACCTTAGCAGACACCTACTGGGTGATGTGCGCAAACCCGCAAGAGTTTCAAAGGACACTCGGGATCTTTGCCGAGAAACCCTACGATCGGCCTACGGGCTTTGATTGGTCGCCACTCATAGAACGAGGCCCTGATTCGTACCAGCTCTATGTAACTTTTGAGTTTGACGAAGCTACGCTGGATGCCATATCTGCAGATGCAGCACATCGTCCGATTAAAGGCACCCGCAATGACCATCCGGACGACATCATGCGGAAAAAGCGCATTCGAGCCTTCGAGATATTTCTTACTAGGCTTGCCGAAGCCCAGAGCCTGGGTGGTACCTCGCTAGCGGGCGCAGCATAAGCTATACTACTAAACCGATATGGCATTCGAGGATTTTGAGACTAAAGAATCAGTGGTAGTAGTATATACCGGAGAAGGCAAGGGCAAGACTAGCGCCGGTTTAGGCCTGCTTACCCGCGCCCTTGGTAACCGCTGGAATGTAGCGTTTATCCAATTTATAAAGTACTGGGGTGTTGGCGAACATGTGTTTATTCGCGATATTATGCCACTCTTTAAAGATCAACTCCTGTTTTACAAAGGTGGCAAAGGCTTTTATGGAGCCGGTGAGCTCAGCCCGCAGTCTGTTACGCCCAAGCAACACAAAGCTGCGGCACTCGAAACCTACGAAAAAGCTTTAGAGTGCGCCACCAGTGGCAAGTATCAACTAGTTATCTGCGATGAAATCAACAACGCTGTGCATGACGGTCTACTCGAAGAGAAGCTACTGGCCGAATTAATTGCCAAGCGGGCACCCAAAACCAGTCTTTGCTTAACCGGCAGGAATTTTCCCGAAGCACTTCTTGAACAAGCTGATATTGCTACTAATATGACCAAAATCAAGCATCATTTTGACGATAAGTTCCTCGCCAACAAAGGCATAGATTTTTAACGCTTCTATTTCACGGTATACTAGGCAACAATGAGGTACCACTTGCACCGTAAACACTGGATCAGCATTGGTATTCTTTTATTGGCCATACCCGCAGCAATCAGCCAGGGTCAAGGTTCGTTTATCAATATCAGAAGAGGAGTCATGGCTGATCAACCAGGGCTCTACAGTATTAACCACTTCGTAGACGGTGACACTATTAGTGTGGATATGAACGGCACCAATGAAACAGTGCGATTTATAGGAATCGACACGCCCGAAACCCACAAGCCTAACACGCCCGTGCAGTGTTACGGCCCAGCCGCAGCCGCTTACACACAAAACCGTATTAAAACCGCGGGCAGCCGCGTGCGCTTGGTCGCCGATAGTCTTAGCAAAAATCGCGACCGCTACAAGCGCCTACTACGCTACGTATACTTGCCCGACGGCACAAACCTTGATCAGGAATTAGTTACCAAAGGCTATGCTTTCGCCTATGTTTCGTTTCCATTCACCAAAACTGATGCCTTTAGCGCCGCACAAACAAACGCTCAAAAGCAATCAGCAGGGCTGTGGGGCAATTGCCACCCTTACCAGGACAGCAACGGCCGCTGGCAAAGCAATACCGCCGAGTAGCTATTAGCTGAGTGGTTTACGTCCAAAGAGCCGGGCAATACACTCAGTGATACCAAAAAACGGCATACCCACGAAGACTGGTAAGCACACTAGCCAGCAGAGCGGCCAGGTACGAATGCGATGTTTCGCTAGCGTACGGGGCCACATTTTCAGGTATTCCCACACTTTTCCGGGACTGGAATGGGCGGGTCGCAGCTCTACACGCACTTTGACACGCCTGTCGTACACAATCTTGTGGCCCTTGTCGTGCACATGTATCGACAGGTCCAGGTCTTCGTGCAGGTTTGGCTCCGTACACAGTTCATCGTTTACTTCCGCCCAAAGTGTCTTTGGCAGCGCCATGTTTGAACCCCACAAGCTTGGGTGGCCAGTGATTAGCCTATTCACCGGGAATTCCACCCAATCGTACAGAGTACTGACCAGCCGGGGAAATCGCACGTTATAGAACAGTGCGCCACCGCTCCAAGCCGTTTGTAGCGCCCCGGGTTTCGCAAAATATTCGACAATCCGGGCAGTCCAATCGGGTGGCACAATGGCATCAGCATCAATGCGCGCCAGCACAGTACCTGTGGCAGCATTAAAGCCCCTATTCTGGGCAAGTGCGCGGCTTCGACGAGGCTCAAACAGCACTCGCACGAACGGATACTTTCGGGCGATTTTTACGGTTTGATCGGTAGAATTGTTATCCACCACGATCACTTCGTACGGCGTGGTTCGCTGGGCCGCGATCGCGTCCAAACAGCGTCCAAGATAGCGCTCCTCGTTATAAGCGGGTATGATAATACTAATGTGTCGTTCGTTCACTAACCGTATATTGTATGGCAGATCTTAAGAATTTACTGAAGAAAACCCGCACGGTTCCTAAACTGCTCTGGTGTAGACTTGTTATCTATTGGCGGAAAAACTGGTGGCATAGGATAGTTACCATAGCAATTGTAATTGGTGTGCTCTGCGGCAGTAGTATGTATAGCATTGCCTTGTGGTACCAGCATGAGCAGAAAGGTAAATCCACCACACTTGGTGTCACTTTTATAGCAGACTACGCCACTAGCCTAAGCCTCGACGCTCACAAAACCTACACCGCTATTTTGGACGATTTGCACGTTAAACATTTGCGGCTAGTAAGTTATTGGAGTGACGTTGAGCCCACAGAAGGAAATTACGATTTTAGCGAACTGGACTGGGAGATGCAGCAGGCCCAAATACACGGCGCCAAAGTGAGCCTAGCGATCGGGCTTCGCCAACCGCGCTGGCCAGAGTGTCATCCCCCAACGTGGGTTGACACCACTAAGCCAGTTCAAACCTGGCAACCACGGCTCGAGCAGTACATCACTGCAGTCATAAACCGCTATAAACACAACCCCGCTCTGGAAAGCTATCAGCTAGAAAATGAGTACTACTTAAGCGCTTTTGGAGAATGTAATAACTTTAGCCGGACACGCCTCAGTAGCGAACTGGCTTTGGTACGCCGTCTGGACTCCGCGCACCAGGTAATTATGAGCCGCAGTGACAACTACGCGGGCTTCAGCTTACGGCAGCCATTACCCGATGTAGTAGGCATATCAATTTACCGACATGTGTGGGCAGGCCCTTTGCATCACTACTTAACATACCCATTCCCCAGCTGGTACTACGCCTTTTTAGCCGGTGGCGAGCAGATTTTAACTGGGAAACCTTCAGTAATCCACGAATTGCAAACCGAGCCCTGGCCGCCTAACGGACAAGACATCACCAAGACCAGTTTGCCAGAACAAAATAAAACACTTGATGCTAAGACGCTTAAAAGTACTGTCAAGTTTGGCAAGCAAACGGGCATACAAAACATTGATCTATGGGGTGCTGAATATTGGTATTACCGTATGGTAAAACTTCATGATCCTAGCGTATGGAATGCAGCAAAATACATCTTTAATGGTTAGTGGCACACTAAGTTGACGCGGACTATTGTATATCCACAGATATCATAAATACGACGGATTTTAAAGAATTGGGATACGAGTGGGAACCTCTTCAATAGGAACACGCATCCTAAACTCTTCACCCATAGGAGGTGGAGCAGGGTGGAACTGAAAACCTCCGTGGCCAAAAATACCTATCTCACCAAGTACTCTACCCGGCATCATTTCCAGTGGTCCTCGTAAAATCCGCGCCGCAACAAGCTCATAACCTTCCTCAACACCTCCAGCAAAGCTTTGCCCTTCAGGAAGTGCGCCGATAACAACTGCCTCTTCAAACTTAATTGCAAGCGCATCACGTCCACCCCTTGTAGCTTCTCGAGCGCGGTCCATTGTGTCAGACTCCACTGCCACAATGCCAGCAAAATGGGCCCACCTTGGAATAGGCAGATTGGTCGCCGTTGGGTCGCCCTCAAATTTCGACCAGTTATGGGAACCAAGGACAAAGGCTGGCTGCCCATCAAGAACATGCCAACCGTCAGGCACATTTTTCCTTTCCTTACCAACAATAAGCCAATCAACTGGCGGCAAAAGCTTCAAAGCACGCGTAACCCGAGAGAAACGTTCTGCGAATTCAGTCCCTTTTGGGGGTTTGGTCTCAAACTCAAACGCCATAGTCTGATCGTTATACCATAGCCCCTAGTGTTTGTCGATGAGCCCACATCACTTACAATAGGTGCTATGACAAAGAAAAAAGGCAATGCGCCTAAAGCAATCCAGAACAGACGAGCTCGTTTTGATTATGAGCTAGGTGATTCTTTGGTGGTCGGTCTAGAGCTTACTGGAGCAGAGGTGAAAAGCCTACGGATGGGCCATGGCCAGCTTCGCGGTGCGTATGTAACTGTCAAAAGTAATGAGCTGTATTTACTAAACAGCACTATACATGGAACCAATGGAGTGCCAGTACCTGAATCAGACCAAACCCGCACTCGCAGATTGCTAGCAAAGCGCCGCGAAATTGACTCGCTGATCACTGCCAAGCAACAGGGACGCACGATTGTTCCGCTAGAGCTCCTCACCGGAGGCCGCTACATAAAACTGCGCATTGCCATCGGCAAAGGCAAACGGGAATACGACAAACGCCAGACACTCAAAAAGCGTGATGAAGAACGCCAAGCCCGAGCCGCGCTCAAGCCCCGCTAGTTCGGCCCTACCATTTAGCAGCTTGCTTGGATCACAAACACAGTTGCCACTCTGTAATTCTTTCGGTATAATTCAGCAAGTTATTGAGGCGTCGGGCCTCAAGCAAAACTATTCCGGGGTAGCTCAGCGGTAGAGCGGGTGGCTGTTAACCACTAGGTCGCTGGTTCGAATCCAGTCCCCGGAGCCAAGTTGAATTTTCCTTACAAAAAGCTATTATTTCAAGTGGCTTTTTTAATTTCCACCGAGGTAAATTGCGGTCTACTTAAATTATACGGTCTAGCGAGATTAGGCATCAAGCCCCAACAAGCGCATACTTAATTTAAGAAGACCACCTTAACACTAAATTTCAAGCTGGAGCAGAAGAAAAGATTATTGTTGGCCAACAAGAAACACCAGTTCCTAAAAGGACAGCATTATGCCTCTATTCGCGCATCAGAGAGTAAAAACGCCCTCAAAAGTTCATTATTCTCAGTACCTACATACAGCAGATGGGGCAAAGATAAAAAGTAGCCCATCCACATTGCGAAAGAAAAGTACTCTTAAAGTAAAGCTGTTTACTGCAGTCTTGCATCGAGCCGAGCCTTCGGCCAAGGAGGTCTAGTCATGTCAAAAGATAAAGGGCGTAAGGCAATAAAAAAGCCCAAAAGGAGCAAGGCAGTATCAAGCCGAAGATGAGATTACCTATGGTACTCTTTGGCAAATCATGTCTTGCTAACACCGATAGAGTTTGGGATGTTTACTACGGTCCGACACAAGAAAGTTCGTTATTACAAACATAACTCCACCATCACCGCCTAAAGCCGTAACTCATAACAGTGACGATATATTTTTACTCGGCACAAAACTTATTGCATATATCGAAGAGGCGCTAGAGCAAACGTTGTACCAAATTATGGGCTGGCGTCATATATACCAAACACTCAGAGGCCAGGTAAATCCAAGTACAGACCTCCATCATATGTTTGAACTACACAGCCAGTACACAGGCCTTAATATGGCCAGGCAACAAGCGCTCATTACCGATGTAGACATAGCAAGCAGAAGTTTCATTATTTCCGAGTTGAGTGTTATAGAATCCCAGAAACAAACAATTGAGAGGCTAATGAGCGCTTACACTACTGCTGTCTTTGCCCAACAAAGTGAGCTAGCAAGCCTTAAGGCAAATATACTCGCTGTTGCTGGGGTTATTGTTGCGATACTTGCGTTTATTATCACCGACATTCACTTTCAAGCCTTACGCAAATAGATGCAACATGGCAAGACCTATTGGTAACATCGACCAAACGCCATGAGGTCTACCTGTTTGACTGCAATAACCGCAGAAGAGTTGCGAAGATCGTCCAGTAAGAGGAGCCAAGTAAAAAAGCCCTTCTTCCGAAGGGCTTTTTTACTTGGCTCAAGATTAATGCAGACTAGATAGCTTCAAGTGCCGCTCCAAAAGTAACGGACAGCACTGGGTCGAGTAGAGCATTGAGCGTATCGTCCTCTGCCTGCAGTTTACGGAACAAGGCCAGCTCCACTATCTGTAGTATCATCGGTTCATAACCAACACCCATATTCAGTAGGCAGGCCTTGGGGAAATTGCCATAGTCCTCCAGCAGGCTCGGCAGCAGGTTAGCTTCCAGAAAATGCGGTATACCGGCGGCATCCAAACGGATATCGATTCGTCCGTAATCTCTAGCACCCAAAGCACGAAAGACGTCCATCGCCAGCGTATTGATACGCGCCCTTAGGGTTATGTCGGTCACTGCGAAGTGCCGTTCAGTATCAGCAGACTTTATCTGTGCACTCAAAAAACTTTCCCCGGAGTCATTCGCTGGAGCAACCAGCTCTAGCGGCATCACATAGTACGTGTCCGACTCAACGTCCTTAAGGATACTCACGCTGAACTCGCGCCCCGGCAGATACTCTTCGATAAGCGCATCAGAACCCAGCTCGTATGCTATGGAGCGGACTTTCGACCGCAGTTGAGTAAACGTATGGACCAATGAATCGGCGTCGACTCCCAAACCACCGCCTCTGTTAGACGGCTTCACAAACATAGGATACATAAGCGGTATATCGTCTTGGACAAGTAGCTCATCAGACTTGGCGACGTAGAACCGCGCGGTCTTGAGTCCGGCTTGCAGCACGCGCTGCTTGGCCAATTCTTTATTGAGTTCAAGCTGATGCGCCCTATAGTCAGAGCCTGTGCACACGATACCCGCATCATCCAGATATGCGTTCAGCCAAATCTTGTTGGGATCATGAAAGCCAAGCGCTGGATTGCTCGGCAGAAATTTCATGCCCAAAAAGACCACGTCTGGACGACGCGACACCAGAACATCAAGATCAGACAGACTGTTCACGATAGTAATCTGAACCTGGGTATAGCGCCTAGCCAGAGCGACTTGAGCGAACCCGGCGGACTTCAAGCTCATAGAGCTCAGACCACGTTTCGTAGAAGTCACGATTTCGATACGTTTGTTAATTTTCGCCATAGGAAAACCACCGCCCCGCAGACCGCAAGCGGACTATTTATCTGTAGACCTGGAAAGTCTCCTTAGTATGAGCGACGGAAGTTGCCACCGCCGGAACGACGATCTTCCTGAGGACGAGCTTCGTTAACCACAATAGAGCGGCCGCTAACTTCTTTGCCGTTCAGGGCGGCCAAAGCAGCCTTGGCTTCGTTGTCGTCTGACATTTCTATAAAGCCAAAGCCCTTGGACTGGCCACTGTCACGGTCTTTGATGACTGCAGCACCGGTAACTGTACCGTGTTCTGCGAACACTGCTTCAAGTTCTTTTTCAGTGACGCTATATGCGAGACCACCTACGTAAAGTTTCATTGCCATTTTATAATCCTTCTCTTAAGTTATGTCACTTGCGTTTATTATTTCCTGGCCGAGATGATAGTTGAGGCCTTGGAAGAATCAATTATGACAACGGAGAAGTTAATAGTAACCACTTGCTTATTTATATAATAGCATAAACGAGCATACTTGCATACATAAGACTTCTCCGAATACCCTTTGTACGTTGTGACGTTGACGTGTAGGAGGTGATGGCCTTATGCTACGCCAGATGCCTGACCGAATACCCAGTCGCCTAAAAAGTGATGGCTAAATTATTTGTTGGTATAAAGTTACGAGATACGCCTATTAGAGGAAGCCGAGCCAGAATAGATGAAGTCAGAACTGTTAATTCAGTCCTGAATTTTTGTATACTGAAGCAGTTCACTAGTACAACCGTATCTCAGACTACTGCTATGCTTTCAGAAGACATGGAAGATATGAAAGCCAAGATTGATGATCTAGACCTAAAAGTCGATACAATTTCAGAAGCATTGCATGAAAACTTAAGTGACCACGAGTTAAGACTTGCGAGACTTAAGCAACAAACTGCCTAATTCTATCTCCACTTTCTACTGTAGAGTTGTGAAGCTCGTCTAATAAGGGGGTCAAACGGCTTCTTGGTTTCCGCGGCAGTAGATTACCATCCAACCCCAAGTTCGAGTGCAGCATTTTGAGCAGCTGCCATTTCTGCTTAAGTTAGTGGGTCTCAGGAATATTTGACATTACATACTAACAATTCTATAATAATATATATGATACGCGCACTCCGTGCTCATCCAATCAGAGTCCCGGAATCGCAAGACATTGGGGTCAATAGATGGGAAATCGGCACCGCTACGCTTACCACAACCAGCGCGATGCAGTGCCTAATTCTTGCCGCACATAACTCCCGCACCCTAACTGGATTAGTAGGCCACTTCACTGAGATAGACCCTGACCATTTTTCTGACCCTGAAGGGGCTATCGCCTTTAGATCAGCCTTGAAAGCCATACCCCGAATTGGACGTCTTGATGCTACGAGTATTTGGGTTGGTGGCGGTGACTCACACCCCGAGGGCATGTATTACCGATATTCAGAGATAGATCGAGCATATGCCTTAGCAAATCTCGCCTTATTAGAGGCAACTAATCTTGAGGTTGACTGGCAAACAGATGGTCAACTAGCAGCACAACTTAACTGCAGTACAGGGATCCTAGAAACTCATTGGGGGCCAATTTAAAGTGGCCGTTACGAAGCTCGTCATAGCATCCATTCTCTGATCCCTCACCTGGTGACTTAGCATTTTTAACCGCAATGAGGTATGTAGACAGACGGGATGTAATTCAGCGGTTGAAAGCTACTACAGATCCACAATTGACCCGACTAGCGCTATTGGGATTCTTTAAGGAAACCTAGTTCCACGCTTTCAAACTTTTTAACTCGCGAAGCACACTTACTAGATAAAGAAAGTTTTTATACTAGAGTTTCCATTTTTAGGAATTAAAGTTTGGTTGGGGTGTTTTCACGCCTTTGGATTCTTCAACACCCCTAATTTGCAAACACCACTCCATATGTTATAATATATACTATGCCCAGAGTCGTCCGTACCATAGATACCTTTTATGAAGCAGTCGGCCCTTTTGCTGTTGATAGGGAACTAGCCGAGACTCTTGTCGAGACTACCTATAGCATATTAAGCCGATACACTGGTAAAATGGCGTAAGAGGAGTACGAATTCCCAGCAACAGCGACTCCATCCACCCAAGACGTATCAACCTTGGTACGGCAGCTCACACTATGCTTCTTACGCGTAGACCGATAAATATTAGTACACCTCACGGAACAGTCTCCGATGGTATTTGTGACTACGAAAAAGATGGGAATCTCGTGACGCGATCAAAAACTATTGTCAAAGTGTCATCTCCGCTAATAGACACCACTGGAGGATTAACCCTCACTTCCGCAGTTCACGAAGGCGGGCACAGCTTTGGATTAGATCATTGTAACGACAGAGCGTGTATTATGTATCCTAGCATAACTCCATCAGAGGGATTCCAACTATACGAAACATTAATCTCTGGCGAGCCATTTCACGGTGACTGCGTCGAAGATTTAGAGATCGCTTCATACCTCGCTTTGGCAGCTAAGCTTCCTTAAAAGCATTCTATTTTCCATAATTTATCACCACTCAAGCTATACTTGATAGCATGGACGAGCTATGGCAACTTTACGACGAGCAAGGCCAAGCCTTAAACAATAAAGGCGCTAGAAAAGACGAAGTCTTTAGCAATGGTCTTCTACATGCCGCATCCCACGTATGGATTTGGCGAGAAGCTGATGGCATTGTTAAAATTTTGCTTCAAAAAAGGGCGGCTAGTAAACAAACATGGCCTAATTGCTACGACATATCGGCAGCGGGTCATATAGATTTAGGCGAAACACCATTAGACGCTGCCCTGCGTGAAGCAAAGGAAGAGATTGCTCTTGATATTGCACCGCGGGAATTACGATTATTCGGCGTGCACCGTGCCCATCTTACGGCAGAGAATGGGGCTATCGAAAACGAATTCCAGCACCTTTACAGTCTAGAGCTTACTAGTAATACTAACTTCACACTACAGGATTCAGAAGTAGAGTCGTTGGTGTGGATGTCTATGGATCAGTTTAAAGCTGAATGTACCAGCGATCAGTACGTGCCTCATACTAAAATCTACTACGACACAGTCATAGCCGCTATCGAATCTGCAGCGCAATAGCAGTTCACCTTCTTGGATTATATTGACATATGCAAGTAGACCCCCGACTAGAACAAATTGACGACTCACTATACCGCGTAGCTGTACGAGCGTTAATCGTATCAAGTAACAAAATGTTGGCCGTCAAAGAATTCGATGGTGGCGACTGGTGGGCTATTCCGGGTGGTGGCGTAGACTATGGCGAATCGTTGAAAGAATGTCTTTTGCGAGAAATCCGTGAAGAAATCGGCGTAGCGAGCTCCTCTGTGTCGAGCGACTTTCAAATTCTTCACTACACCATTGGAAAAATTGTAAACGGTATTCCAAGGATGAATGTATTCTTTAAAGTATCCGTGCCGGAGGAAGAAATCGTAAAGACAGACCAGGTTGAAGCGTGGGGTTGGTTCACAAAAGGTGAGTTCATGGATCTAGGAATGAATCCATCTTACGACAAGGCCGAACTAGCTAAGATTATTTTTATTTGACCAATCCCTAGTTACAGCAAAAGTCCACAGCTCATACCAGTGCGGCACACCTAGAATCAAATTAACGGAGGTCATACGCCTCTGTTTTATATTAAGCGGAAGATTAGTAACTCCCAAACTTTCTCTGGTGGTATTATTTATTTATGGATTTACAAAAACTTGCCCAAGAGTATTTTGACGCTGTTAAGCCTATGCAGCTGGCAACCATACATGATGGCCAGCCTTGGATTTGTACTGTTTACTTTGCTGCAGATGAAGCTTTTAACTTATATTGGATGTCGGCCAGAGACAGACAACACTCACAAGAAATAGCAAAAAACTCAAGAGCTGCTGTGGCAGTAGTGAAGGACGCCGAGAAGAAGCAGGCTCTGCAAATTGTTGGAGAGGCCCGCGAAGTCTCAAACGAAGAATTAGAAAATGCTCATGCGCTATACACGGCCAAATACGGACCAAAAGACTACAGCCTTGAAGAAATAAAGAAACGCCTGCCGCAAGGCAGGGCATATTGGGTCTTTAAACCTACAAAAATGTTCTTTTGGGATGAAGTCAACTTCCCAGATGCGCCAAAACAGGAAGTTCCTCTTTTTTAGGCTAAACACTGCTTAGCAATTCGGCGTAGATGTTTTGAACCAGACTCTTTGATCGTGCTAGCGATACGACGTAGGTGTTACAATTAGTTCATCCGATCACTAAGTAGACAGACAATTTGATGGTTACACAAAAATATTCAATCTCTCCCACTTTTTCATACGGACTGATATACATATATTCAATTTCAGACGGAGCGCACGCAGGAAGACTTAAAATTGGATCAGCAACAGTTGCAGACACATCACAAGCATCTCTAGAAGCAGCAGCTCACGAACGCATAAAGCAACAGACGAAGACAGCAGATATCCGCTACGAGCTTGAGTACATCACGTTAGCACAAACAGTAAACAATGACTATCTGCCCGATTACGCCGTCCACGAGGTCCTCAAACGATCGGGCTACGAACGACAGTCAACAAATGTCAAAAACACTCATTCAGAATGGTTCAAGGTTGACCTGACTACTGCCATTAATGCCGTACAGGCGGCCAAAGAAGGTAGGGCTGCATTAGATAGTAGTGAGAAACTCAGCGGCGTTGTTCAACACTTTGATTTTCGCCCCAACCAACTCGATGCAGTAGAAAAGACAACTAGAGCCATTAAACGTGGCCGTAAGCACTTCTTATGGAACGCTAAAATGCGCTTTGGTAAAACGTCGACCGCTATGGAGGTGGCCAGAGTTAATGGACTCCAGAAAGTCCTGATTATTACCCACCGACCCAGCGTAAGCCAGGATTGGTACGAAGATTTCAACAAGGTATTTCAGGGAACTAGCTATCAATATTCCTCAAAGGACAGAGGCGAGAACATTACATACCGTTTATCTCACCAAGACCCTTTTGTGTACTTTGCATCTTTGCAAGATTTACGTCTTTCTGAGGCCGTAGTCACCGACGAATCGTCGAAATCAAACGCAAAGGGATTCAAAAAGAACGACGAAATTTTTGCCACAACCTGGGACATGCTCATTGTTGATGAAGCCCACGAAGGAACCCAGAGCAATCTTGGCAACGTGACCATAGAAAAAATAGATACAAAGTTCACCCTTGAGCTATCTGGGACGCCCTTTAACATCATCCACAAACGTGAAGAGGATGAAGTATACACGTGGGACTATGTCATGGAGCAACATGACAAAGTACATTGGGACGAAACACATCCCGGCATGCCAAACCCTTACGCTGAATTACCAGCGCTATCCATGTTCACGTATGACATAGACAAGTTTTCGAGCCATATAGGAGACCTTGGAACCTTTGCCGACGCCGTAGACGGTGCCTTCAAATTCCATGAGTTTCTTCGTGTTATTAAAGACGAAGACGGGAACGATACCACTGAGTTTGTCTACAAAGAAATGGTCAACAAATTTTTAGACCTACTGGTAGACGACAAGCTTGCAACCAGGTTTCCATACGCAACTCAGGCATACCGTGATTACAATAAGCATTCTCTGTGGCACTTACCGAACAGGACGAAAGTCATCGAAGCAATGGAAAAGCTGCTAAAAGCTCACCCGGTATTTAGCAAGTTTGGCATTGTCAATATATCCGGTAATGCTACGGCCGACGACGAGGCAGACACTGGCGCAAAAGATCGCGTCATGAACGCAATAAAAAATAACGAGTACACCATCACCCTAACGGGGCAGAGATTGACCACTGGAGCCTCAATCCCTCAGTGGACAGCTGTATGCATGATGTCAGACACTAACTCAGCTACAACGTATCTTCAAACAGCATTTAGATGTCAGACACCAGCAAGAATTGACGGTAAATTGAAAACACAAGGATACGTTTTTGATTTTGCTCCTGACCGTACACTTCGCTTAGTCGCTGAAGCCATCGAACTGAACCACAAATCTGGAAAGGTGAATACGCCCGAACAACGGCAGGCAATGTCAGAGTTCTTGAACTTCTGCCCAATACTATCTGCTCAAAGCGGATCAATGCGTGAGTATGATGTCTCTGGCATGCTTGAGCAGCTTAAGAAAGCAATTGTGGAGCGTGTGAGCCGCAATGGATTTGACGACCCAAAACTGTATAACGATGAGCTACTCCAGCTGGACGAACTTGAAATAACTAAGTTCAACAACTTGAAAGAACTAGTTGGCGCAAGTAATACAGAGCGGACCAACGAAATCAAAGTTAACGACCTCGGCATGAATAAGCTAGTCACAGAACAGGCCGAAGAAGCTGAACGCAAACAGAAAAAAAAGAAGCAACTCACGCCAGAAGAGGAAGAGCTACTTAAAAAGCTCAAGCAAGCTAGGGAACAGAAGAAAAGTGCAATAAGCATACTCCGCGCCGTTAGCATACGAATGCCAATGTTGGTATATGGTGCACACGTTGCTCCCAATCAAGGCATCTCTCTCCAGGATTTTATTAAGTTGGTTGATGATGAGTCATGGGTTGAATTCATGCCAAAAGGGCTTACCAAAGACACCTTTAGAGAATTTACTAAATACTACGACGAGGAAGTTTTTCACGGCGTTACGAAGAATATTCGTTTACGAGTTTACGAATGCGACAAACTGTTACCAGTTGAACGTATTCAGGCAATTGCTGAAATATTTGCTACATTTAAGAACCCTGATAAAGAAACCGTGCTTACGCCGTGGGATGTAGTAAACATGCACATGGTTACTACCTTAGGCGGTCACGATTTTAGAGACGGCGTTATTACTAAAACAGGACAGCCGGAATGGAAAAGTGCAGGTGAACCAACAAGCATATGGTCACACAGTGATGTCAAAGTCTTAGAGATTAATGCAAAGTCCGGTATGTACCCGCTACTTGCCGCATACAATATTTATACACGCAAGCTCAAGAGCCAACATAAGTCCGAGGATAAGATATATGGCAAATTATGGAGCGAGGTACTCTCTGATCACATTTTTGTGCTCTGCAAAAGTCCTATGGCGCAAACCATTACCACTAGAACACTTGCAGGCTACAGTGGCGCCAAGGTTAATATCGTCCACATCAACAAGCTCATTACTAAGCTTAGTGATGAAAAAGGATATAATCTAAGTACGCAATTAGAAAGTGAGTTTGGAGAAAAAGTGAAGTTTACAGCCGTCGTGGGTAATCCACCGTATCAGATAAATACTGGTACTAACTTTGCAAAACCAATCTACCACCTTTTTATTGAAGCGGCAAAAAGTTTAAATCCAGATTACGTATCCCTTATCCACCCTGCTAGATTTCTATTCAATGCTGGCGCTACACCCAAAGAATGGAATCAAAAAATGCTCAACGACCCGCATCTCTCAATACCGCTGTATGCCGCAGACTCAAGAAAGATCTTTCCTAGCGTTGATATTAAAGGTGGCATTGCTATAAGCCTATGGAACAAACACCAGACCAACGGCGGCCTTGGCGGTGTATTTATTGCGCACAAAGAGATGAGGAATGTCATCAAAAAAGTGGGTTATGGCGGATTTGACACTATCGTGGGGTCTAGGGGTGGTACGCGCGCTAAGACCTGGCTAGATAGCTACGAGCGCCCCCGAGCATATTTTCCGTCTAGTGTTTTTGTTACCAATCCAGAATTATTCGCTGAAAAGGCAGACACTTCTCACAAGATTAAACTCGTAGGTCTGATAGACAATAAGAGAATAGAACGCTACGTAAATGAAAACCTCCTTGATGATCAAAATATAGCTAAGTGGAAGTTATTCCTGCCAAAATCAATAGGAAGTGGCACGTTTGGGGAAGCATTGAGCGCGCCAATCTTCGGAGAGCCTCTTACAGGATGCACTGAGTCATTTATACAAATAGGGCCGTTTGATTCAGAAACCGAAGCAAAGAATTGTGAAAAATATTTCAAAACAAAATTTTGCCGAGCCCTACTAAACACCCTAAAAGTCACCCAGGACAACTCAAGAAGCACGTGGAAAAATGTGCCACTTAAGGATTTTTCGCCTCAATCTCAAATTGATTGGTCTGACACAGTCAGCAGCATTGACCAACAACTCTACAAAGAATACAGCCTAGATGAAGAAGCGATACATTTCATAGAGACAAATGTTAAAGCCATGGAGTAATGGCTTATGGCACCGCTCACTGAAATCGACATCTCTGAAAATAGACTTCGCCAAAAGGGCGATATTCTTGATATTTTACTCAGCGACCGCACAACCAAAAAAAATATCATATGGGGAACAGACTCTTACTTTAAGCGCGGCGACGTATTTGCGCCCAAAAAACCGATCAAACCCGAGATAGTAACGGGCATTTATGGAAAGCTGATCCAGCCGCGTGCAGCCAAGAGCCTGGAAGAACAGCGTTTTCGCACAAGAGAAAAGGCAGAAGTTTTTACCCCGCTTAAGATCATTGACACCATGAATAAATCGGTTGATTGGAAGTCACCAAACTTTCCCGCTAGCAATAAGAACTGGCAAGACTACATAAAGGAGCTACGGCTAGAAATCACGTGCGGCGAAGCTCCGTTTATTGTCAGTAGGTACAATCCAACGGCGCACACAGGTAAAGTTATAGCAATTAATAACCGCGTAGGGTTTTTAGACAGGAAGCTTCGTGCTGTCTCCGAATATAACGATAAGCCGAAGGATTGGCTCTACTGGGCCAAAGAAGCCTACAAAGCAAGCTACGGCTATGAGTGGCAAGGTGACAATATACTAATTGCCCGAGAGAACCTCCTCTACACGTTAATTGATTATTACTACGCTAAATTTAGCAGAAACCCGCCCCTGCATACTCAGAGGGAGTTTGCAGAAATTATAAGCTGGAACATATTTCAAATGGATGGGATCAAGTATGTTATACCCATGAGCTGCAAGCACGAATCAAGGAAGATAGCCGGCGAGTTAACGTTATTTGGCGAGACCCCGGACAAGGTGCTGAAATTCGAATGCTCAGGCTGTAAATCCAATTTACCGACAAAGCATAATGGAGTGTATGCCAAGACAATGGACTGGTCGCTGAACAAACCTGTCGAATTCGTAACGTTAGTTGATAATAATTTGCAATTGTTAGAACTATAGCTATAACCCTAGGAGCAGGTGCACGATACAAGGCTTTTGCTACAATACCATTATGGTAAAAAACAAAAACTTTCTGGTGGGCTACAAACTGCTTTTTGGGCTGCTAGGCATTAGTGCCATTGTCACCGAGATTGCGACAATTGTGGAGCGTGGCGTGTTTAAGCCCCTTAACTTTTTTAGCTTCTTTACTGTCCAAAATAACATCCTCGTCTTTGCAACATTTCTACTGAGCACCTTGGTCATCGCAGTAGGTAAGAACCCGCCTTGGCTCGACAAGCTACGTGGTGCGACTACTATGTATATTGCTGTTGTAGGTATTGGGTTTGCAGTGCTGCTTTCGGGTCTTGAGAATACAGTGCTCACCGCCGTGCCGTGGGATAATATTGTACTGCACTACATCATTCCAATTGCAGCGGTTGTTGACCTGCTGGTCGATAAGCCAAAAACCACACTGCATTTCAGGCAAAGCCTCAAGTGGCTGCTTTACCCAATTGCTTACGTACTATATAGCCTGATTCGCGGCGCAATCACTGGCTGGTACCCATATCCTTTCCTAGACCCAAGCCGCAAAGGCTACGTAAGTATAGTGATAACCTCATTCGCCTTGTTAGCTCTATGCCTGGGGCTGACATGGATTGTCTGCAAGCTGTCCGGTAGCAAGCCACGCATCACTAAAAACTAGAGATTATTTTATCTTAGTTACCAACATTGATGCCGTTGGCTCTTATAGACATACAGGCATGCTTTATAGCGAGGCAAGGTCCGCAGATCTACATAGTGATGCAAGAGAAAGCTTGCAACACACTAATAATGCAAGGAAGACTCAAGCTGGTAAGCCAACCCCAGAAGTCTTTCTAGGGTCAGCTTATTCACGTAGCTTGTAGTGAAAGTTTCTACATGCTACGCTAAAAGCATAAGCTAAAAATGTGAGTAGCTATGAAAAATTTTGTCGTGGCTAAAGTCAGAGTTGGATATATTTTGGCCTGTGTGGTTAGTTCGGTATTTATGGCTTCGCCAGTTGCATTTGCCCGCCCGATAGGTTCGGTTGGCACGTGGGCTAACAATACGAACACGATGCCGACGGCTGCGGTAGCTGCAGCATCCATAGCCTATCATGGCTACATATATGTGCTGGGTGGCGATACAAACTCTGGCAGGTTAGACACTGTGTACTACGCAAGACTAAATGCCGATGGCACTACGGGAACATGGACGACTAACACAATCAGCCTGCCAAATCCGATGATCAACGAAGGCGCAGTTGTGGTTAATGGCTACATCTATCTAATCGGCGGCTTTGGCAGCTATTTCCAAAATACAGTGTATTACGCCAAAATAAACACCGATGGTTCAGTAGGCGCATGGACAACGAGCGCACATAACCTACCCCAGATTAAAAGCCGCGCTGCAACCGTGTACAGCAATGGATACATATACGTCCTGGGTGGCGAGAATGACAGCGGGTTACCCGATAATATTATTTACTACACTAAAGTTAATGCCGACGCCTCAATTAATGCTTGGACCACGAGCACGACTAGCTTGCCCGTAGCACTCCAAGACACAGCGTCCTTTGTTGCAAACGGATACATATATATCCTAGGGGGCATCAACAACTCGGGCGCAACAAATACAATCTATTATGCTAAATTGAACACCAATGGCACGCTGGGCTCGTGGTCAACAAATAACACCAATCTACCACAAGCACTTGAATATCATGTCGGAGCAAAATCTAACGGCTACGTCTACATAGCCGGAGGTAGAAATGGCTCCAATATTGAGCAGGATGCAGTTTACTATTCTCAGATTAACACCGACGCTTCTATTGGTACGTGGATCAGCAGCCCCAACCATCTTCCGCAAGCTCTAGAAGCTAGTACATCGGTGGTCTACGGGGGTTACTGGTATGTTATCAGCGGCCAGTTCACTGGTACCGTTAAAAATGTTATCTACTCTACACAGCTTGGCTTTATTTCAACCGATACGATTGCGGCCGCATCTTCTAGTGCACAAATAACCCTGACAGCACCGGCCGGCACCAACATTACTAGTCTGACTTCGGCCGCGGTTGATACCAGTGCCGCTACTAATGGCTTTAGTTATCCACTCGATCTCGTTAACTTCACGTTTGCCACTGATGCTATCGATAACCAGGTTTCACTCGACTTTCCAACTACACTTCAACCCAGTCAGGTAGTCGCTCGGAAATATAACTCAACTACCAAAACGTATACAACAATACCTGATGCTATTATTACCCAGACAACTGTTGGCGGAGAACCAGCCCTACATGTCACATATACCATAACTGATGGTGGTCCGCTAGACAGTGATGGCGCAGCAAATGGCACTATTGTTGATCCAGTCACCTTAGGAATACCGCCGCCGTCAGCAGACACCTTAGCCGACACCGGCATAAGTGCACTACTGTTCTCAGTAATTTCTGCATGTATGCTTGCTGCTGCAACCATGACACATACATACCGCTTTAGCCCTAGCACAGTACGAAAACACTAGCGTCGGCAGCTCAGTACATATTAGTTCCTACAACAGGTATCATATACAGCCACGTAAGTGGTACTATGGTCAAATGTTCCAGAGCTTCAACAAATATAAACTCGTCTACGGTCATCTGTGGCATACTTACGGTCAATCCTGGACGGTCCGTATTGCGTTCATATTGCAGCTTGCCGCTCGGGTCTGCAAGCTTATCGTTTTACCCCTTGCCATCAGCTTAATTATTACCGGTCTATCTAAGAGAGATTTTAGTGGCGCACAAAATGCAGTGTTTTTATATGCTAGTTTTTCATTGCTTTTAGGGATGCTTACGCCACTTATAAAATACGTTGGAATGCTCGGTGAAAATAAGGCGTACCGCACTATTACCGGCAATTACTTTTCCCGTCTAGTTTCGGCTGATCTTGATTATTTCCACTCTAATCTCGCCGGCTATCTAACGACCGCAACCAGACAGTACGTAGACAGCTGCATGCAGCTAGCGCGAACTGTGCGTGATCGGTATTTAAACACTGTTCTTAGCATTGTTTTTCCACTTTGCATCATTACTTATCTAGATATATGGCTAGGACTCGTAACTCTAGCCCTAAGCGCCACTCAAGCAGCTTACTTGCTCTGGGCCTCGCACGCCATTACGGAGCCCCGCACAAAAGCACGAGAGATATACAAGCGCAACTCCGGACGAATGGCCGACATCGTATCTAATATCCTGGCAGTAAAAGCGACAGCCCAAGAGGAGGTGCGCGTTCAGCAAGTTCGCCAGGGCTCAGAAGAGGAAGGTCAACTGTTTTATGAACGATACAAGACCCAGGCAAAATTGATAGCAATGCGAGAAGGTATGACGGTCATATTCTTTTTAGTTTTGCTATGGCTTACTGTTCATCGTATGAGCGGCGGTCACATTAGTATTACGGCCGCAGTATTAACCGTTACCTACACAGCCACAATCCTCACTGGTATATATCAGCTGTCGGATGACCTTGATGAGCACGACGACCTCATTGATAAAATCATCCCAGCATTTGAGATTTTGAACCGCAAAAACACTATTACTGACCCAGCGAAACCTAAACAGTTACATAAAGTACAGGGACGGGTTAGTTTTGACGCCATCTCATTCGCTTACAATAAAGCCCAGGGTGCTAAGCCTGTTTTTGAAAACTTTACATTGCGTATCGCAGCTGGCCAAAAGGTAGGGGTTGTAGGCCTTAGTGGAGCAGGCAAAAGCACGCTCGCTAAGTTACTACTGCGCTTTAACGATGTCGATGACGGCCAAATCCTGATTGACAATATAGACATCCGCAATCTCAAACAAACAGATGTCCGCAAGCACATTGCCTATGTGCCGCAAGAACCATTGTTGTTTCACGCCAGTGTTCGCGAAAACATCCTCTTATCGCGACCAGATGCCACTGACAAAGAAGTACAGAGCGCACTCCAGGCGGCACATGCCCTATCGTTTACCTCACAGCTACCAGAAGGCCTAGATAGTATCGTCGGTGAACGAGGCGTTAAATTAAGTGGTGGTCAAAAACAACGCATCGCTATTGCCAGAGCAGTTTTGCAGCACGCTCCAATTATACTGCTCGACGAAGCTACTAGTGCACTCGATAGCGAAAGCGAGCAGATTATAAAAGACTCGTTCTCGACCATACTAAAAGGTAAGACGGCAATCGTTATTGCTCATCGCCTTAGCACACTATCTGAAATGGACAGGATTGTAGTGATTGAAAAGGGCACATGCGTTGAGGACGGCACACATGATGAGCTTTTAGAGAAGAATGGCATTTATGCGCGCTTATGGAAGCGACAGTTAAAACATGTGGATGAGTAGCCCTACCTGCAACCGCAAAGTGTTACAACGCTAGTAAAAAGCCGCATAGAAATAACACCGCCGTGGAAGTGGGGGGCAATCCATTTGGATAAGCGTATCTTGACATATTGCCTTGTGTGATAAAAATCACATATAAACTACTTTGGCCAGATCAGTAAATATCGTGTATAATTAACATTTTACTGATAAAAGGGTAGTACAATGTCCACCACCTTCCATGAAGCCCCACCTTTCAACGATTTTGAGTCCTTTGAGCAACCTCACGATCCATTCCCGAGCGAAGCAGCCTTAGACATACGCAAAGCTAGATTCTTATATGACGACAGCGGCAATCTACGCCTACCGCTATTTGCACGTGATGATCACAGTCCCTTTGTGCCAGCAGCACCCGGCACACTTTTCTACGATAGCGCCCTGGGCGAAAGCGCTACCCCGGAAGGGTGTTCGACCTACATAGATGCGCAAGGTAATTGGTGCAACATAGCAGGTGAAGCTAATGGACAGCGCTTCCGGCTGATCGGCAGAGACACTGGTGGTGCTCTTTTTATATATGATAGTGCCATACATGCACGTTTAGAGCGCATTCACGCCCAGTCTGCCGCGCCAGACTATATTCCAGACGACGGGCAACAGGACATCCAGCCATCAGCCACGCATAACATATCACTGATCGGTCGCGCCGATGGTTATTACTGGCCTGGTGAACAACTAGTGACCCCTCCAGGACACGAAGCAATTTATTCCACCGACGGTGAAGTTGACACACCAGACGCCACCCCAAATACAGAGCATAGACGCTACAGAGGACAACCCGCGCAAGAAGAGACACCCTCAATGCCATCACAAAATCAAGAGGCGGCTGAGCCCCTTTTGACCGATAGGGACAGGAGAGGGCGCCAAGCCTCGGGTGAGCAAGTTGTTTCCGCAAGAACTAAGCGAGGGCTTGGTAGGCGTATCTTAGAGTCGCTTTTCGGCAAAGGTCCGGGCAAGCGAGGACGTTCGCTTTAAACATATCTTGGCACAACCCGTTTTATTAAATAGTGCCAACAGCGTCGAACCGCAAATTGACATAAGGGCATATTTATTATAATATAAATTCTATGTCTGAGCATATTCCGCGGAGTCCGGTCGCATATCCAGAAGAAGACTTCCTGCGCACTGATTCCATGACAGCCAGTGCCTCAATCCAGGATCCATCGGCGCTATACCCCGAACTTGCACGCACTCATGGGGCACTATATACCCAGCAGTACCTGCATGAAGGCAGCGAGCAGAGCCTTGCCGAACTAGCCGCCTTGCAGCCGGATCAGCAACGGCTAACGCCCGGAGCCTATCAAGAGCTACACGAGTTTAGCCGCTACGCTATGCCCGACCAAGAGAGCTATGCAGCCGTAGAGTACATAAACACGATCCATGATATATGCAAAAATCCGGAAATTATGCGTGCAGTTGGCTTGGAGCCCGGGAATGATAGCCACGACGAAGGCTTGCGACGCTTATTCCTGCCGGAATATGGAGCGGTCAGGCGACATTTTTTACCTTCATACGACAACCCAGAGATTTTTACCGACAACCAGCGAAGGCTTATACAAGGTGTTCTAACGGCTCCCTTCAACTTTATTCGTTTTGTGCAATCACAAGCATCAGAGTACGAAATCGAATCGCTTGCTACTATGCCTCAGCCTATTCTGGCAGCTGCTATCGCACATGGCATTCACGACTTGGGCGGAGCAATGGGACATAAGAACGAAAGAGCATCCTTAACCTTAGACGAACCGGCCGCAGTTCGTTTATTAGACGCAGCTTACTCTTTAACGGGCAATGCGGCCGACTTCGGATTTCCCGAAAGCACCGACACGCCCATCACACCGAGATTACGACAGCAAGTCTACATGAGCCTGCGTGCTGCGCGCCTAGGTATCACGGCCACGGATGGAAGCCAGACTTCAAGCGCCGAGTTGCTGACCAAGCTTGCTGTTGCCGACCTCTTACGAGCCTACGGCTCCGAGGAATTTGTCGCGCCCCAAACTGCATTCGACCGACTCCCTGAAACGCTGCGAATAACTTGGTCTACCATTCATGCGCTTCCTCTGCACTCTCCGAAAGACTCAGGGCGCTTCGAGGGCCAAGGCACAGAGTACGCACCAGCATTCTTGCGAGCACTCGGTAAAGACGTGGACAGCTACTACACGATGCTCGGCTATTTTGCCCAGTTATATAAAATCGCATACGCAGTGCCTACTCAAGAAGCTGGACGTGACGGGTTGACAAGCTTTCCAACTCAGTCTCCATACCGAATACTCAACCTATATCACTTGGCTACCTGGTTTACTGGAAACGCCGAACAAGCCAAGACAGCAACATCCATTTGGGTACGTATGATAGCAACTGGCGACACGCTTACGCCCCACGTATTACCAGAGGCCGACCACTCAGACCCTATCTATGCATACCCACTTCTACACCCTGATCACCTAGAAGAATCGGCTCCATGATTCGCGCAGAGCTATATCGCCACGCAAAATCCAAGAAAAACCTCAACAGCAACACCGTGGGAGGGCGTAGTAACGACTCGCCGTTAATTACTGCAGGAAACGCTCAGTCCGAACAACTCGGCAACCACTTTATTCGCGAAGGCAAGGTATTTACCAGGGCCTACACGTCACCCGCAGTCCGTGCTCGTGACACAGGGCTTCTTGCATTCCAAAAATCAGGCATCGTACTGCCCATTATTGAACATCTAGGCCTGCAAGAAATTAGCCAGGGTGAATGGGAAGGACACGATCGAAGAGAGCCGCTTATCTTACCCAATGGATCTTTGGAGCACTATATACATCCTTACAAACGCGGTTTGCACGGTAAAATGACCGGTGGGGAAAGTATTGCCGAGGTGGGTCTACGTATGGAAAATGCTCTATCCGAGCTTGCCGCGGCCGAAGAAGATCCGGATGCTACCATCGCCATTTTTACTCATGATTTTGCGCTTCGTTGTTTACGCGTACGACTAACAGGAGACATAGATCTTATCAGGGAAGGTGTTGAACATTGCAGCCGAACGGTTGTTGAAATTGGCAGTGGCGCGCTTTCTCTTACCGAATTCGGCACACCACAAATTTAGCCCCGAAAGTTAGATCACTTCTTACATAGCCTAGAATGCTATACTTGCAAGTACTTATGTCTACCCTCAAAGCCGCAATTGTACAGGCCATCAACAAATTAGACGATCCACATACCATTTATGTACTAAAAGGGTTTAATTACTGGCTCGAGGATATTGCAGATCACTTTTTATTCACTAAGCAGCCTATCATGGATGCCCGGCCTGACCTTAGCGCTATAGCCTCAAAATTATCATCGGGCGGCCCTTTGTTTGCACTGCACGAGGACATAGCGTGGCTAAACGATAATTCACTGGGCGGATTGCCACTGATGCAAGGCTACAAAATCGTCATAGTTGAGAACGATTTGTACTACATCTACTACCCACACACCCGACTGACGCACGAAGGGCTTGAACTACAAGAGTTATACACCAAAGATACCGACAATATCATACAGAAATACTACGGCGACGTTACGGAACTAGAAGGCGTGTTGTACATTGCCTATAACGATCTGACGAATATACAATACTCCGAACTCAAGCTATCCGAGCTAGTAAAGGGCATCCGCTTAGAGACTCCAGGCCAAGCAATAGAGATTCCCGAAGAATACGATGCCGTAACATTCTCTAGCTTAGTAACACAGGTCATAGAAATGGGAGCCAGCAAAGTCAGCATTCTGGTAGACAAGCTGGCTTCCGACCGCAATGTGCAAAATATCAAGACAACCCTGGAGCCACTGGGCATTATATTTGCTACACGAGATTATGAGATAGCGCGTGACACCATAGACTCAGACAAGCTTGCCGCCTACCGAGAAATCTTACAGCGCAAGAACAGCTCCTACGACTTTAAAGATATACAGGTCTACAGCGACCCGTACGAAGGCACGGCCGTAACCAGCGTCAATCAGGCAAGAATTATTAATGACGTTGTTGAGAACGCCATAAAATCCCAACACAACGAGCCATTCAGGGACGTATTCACAACCGCACCGACTGGAGCGGGTAAGTCAGTAATGTTTCAGGTGCCAGCCATCTACCTAGCAGAGAAATACGATCTATTGACTATTGTAGTCAGTCCATTGATCGGCCTGATGAACGACCAAGTTGACAACGTGAAGACCATGACCAAACAGGCTGCCACCATCAATTCCGATTACACACCGATTGAAAAAGAAAACACTATGGACCGCGTTAAATCAGGTGAAGTATCTATCTTATATTTGTCGCCCGAATCATTACTCTCCAACTCCGATATCACCAATCTAATTGGCGATCGTAAAATCGGTTTAGTAGTAGTGGATGAAGCACACATTGTGGCCACCTGGGGCAAAAGCTTCCGACCGGACTACTGGTATCTAGGCGAATTTATTCACCGTCTACGTAACGACCCAAAAACCGAGCATCGCTTTCCTATCGTCACGTTTACCGCCACTGCAACCTTTGGCGGCAACGACAACATGTACCAAGAAATCATTGAGTCGTTAAAAATGACACCACTCAAATACATCGGCAACGTCAAGCGCAACGATATAACCTTTGACATACGTAAGCACATAAAAGATCACGCCTACAAAGAAGAAAAGCTACAAACTGCAGTAGCAGCTATTAATGAAATGGCAGAGCGGGACGAAAAAACGCTAGTGTACGTACCCTACACCAGACATATCGCCGATCTGTACGCCAAAATGAACCGCCCCGAGCAGGTAGGGAGATACGCCGGTAATATGACACCTGGCGAGAAGAATGAAACACTTAAATCTATCAAAAATGGGTCAAAGCACGTGGTTCTAGCCACCAAAGCGTTCGGTATGGGCATTGATATTGATGACATCAAAAACGTTTACCACTTTGCGCCGACTGGCAATGTAGCCGACTATGTACAAGAAATTGGCCGTGCAGCACGAAGGAGTGACATGACCGGCGTAGCTAGTACCGACTTTTTTAAGGAAGACTTTCGCTACATCAAGCAGCTGCATGGCATGTCGAGCATCAAAAACTACCAAGCCAAAGCGGTCTTACAAAAAATTTACGAGCTGTATACCAAATACAACAAGCGTAATTTCCTGGTATCGCCCGACGAATTCTCGTACATCTTTGCCGACCAGCGACCCGACGAGGTTGACGCCAAACTAAAAACTACCTTGTTGATCCTTAAAAAGGATTTCGAGCTTGACCCAAATCTCAACTACGTGCCTTTGGTCTTTAAGCCACGCAGCATGTTCACTTACGGCTATTTTATGATTAACGATGACTTTGTAGCCCAGCTTGAGCGTCACAAACTGCTAAAGTTCTTCAAAAAAATGGAATTACCGCGCGTAACCGAGGAGATGGACCCCAAGGGTTCAATAATTATTACACGATCGCCAGGCGACACCTACCAGCTCGACTTCAAAGCACTATGGGAAAAGAACTACCGTGAGATGTCATTTGGCATGTTTAAGCGCTGTTTCTATATGGGGGAGCTCGAAGGTTTTGATTTTAAAATTGGCGAAAAAATCATTAACCGCATAGTCTTAGAGATTGACGGCGGCAATAGGTTTTTTGGTGAAGTTAAGTCCGACCTTATAGCATTCTTAGACGCCATGAAGGAGATCTTTGATGACCTAAAACAATCAGGCAAACATTTCTCTACCGAAGACCTTACTGAGCACATTATCAATAAGCACGGCGTCCATAAAAAACATATCGCCGATATGGTTGCGGCGTCATTTATGCACCTACTGACACGTGTCGATCTTGGCAATAGTTTCTTCGCCAGCAACTTTTTTGAATATAATTCCGTAACCAATAAATATGCTCTAAAAAATACCACATACGAACGACGACTGTACGCCCTAAAAAAGACCGTGCGCATAATGCTCGCCGACGATACCAAAACCAAAACAGTTCGATACGCCACCAAAGTAGCAAACAGTAAGGAAATAATAATTGGCCAGCTTATGGAGCTACTAGAAGTTGCCGAGTGTAAAATTTCATCTGGCAGTAACCCAGAATTTTTTGTCCGCGTAAACAACCCTTACGCAATCGAAAAGATTATTAGCAACCCATCATACGTAAGCCGCACCGTTGCCCTCGTTGGCGAAAAACACAAAGAATCATATGAATTAATGGGATACTTCTTTGAAAAACTGAATACCGACGACGAGCGGTGGGGCTTTATAGAAAGGTATTTCTTAGGGCAGTTAGGCGACATTGAGTAGTAGCGCTATCATATATACAGTACTTCATATACTTGCATAAAGGGGGTCATAATGGCATTGCAACTTATAGAAAAAGAGCATCTGGTTGATAACATTTGGGCCTTTCGCTTTCAGCCTAGCGAACCATTAGTCTGCACAGCCGGCCAGTATGTGCAGATAGAGCTGCCTCACGATAACCCAGACGACGAGGGAACTAAGCGCTGGTTCACTAATTCTGCAGCACCTTACGAGGGCATTATGCAAATCACTACCCGGGTAACTAACAGTACCTTCAAACAGGCTTTATCCAAACTGGAGGTAGGTGATACGTTGCAACTCATCGCTAGCCCTGACGGTGATTTTGTGTGGCAAGACTCAGATCTACCCATAGTGTTTATTGCTGGTGGTATTGGCATTACACCGTTTCGAAGCATTCTAAAACAACGAGCACACGACCAATTACCATTAAACGTCACCTTGATTTACGGTAATCGCACTAACGATATACCATTCAAAGAAGAGCTAGATAGCTGGGTAGCGAACGACAATCAACTGAAAATTGAATACATTGTAGGCGAACCGCTTACCGCAGAAAAACTCGCTACATTGCTACCGAACCTCAATAATTCACTCGTCTATCTTTCAGGCCCAGAACCAATGGTCGAAGCACTAGGCAATGAACTTAAGGCGAATGGCCTACCCGAATCGCAATTCAAGCACGATTCATTCCCGAATTACACCGAGAATAATTATTAACCTAGCTACAACAAAGGAGCCTTTATGTCACGACAAGAAGAGTTTAAGGTAAGCGGCGAAGAGCTGCTCAAAAAAGTTAAGCAGCTGATTGCCGAGGGCAATGTTAGACGCATTAGCATTAAGAACAAGGAAGGGAAAACGCTGGTTGAAATTCCATTAACCGTGGGCGTTGTAGGAACCGTACTGGCTCCAGCCCTAGCGGCAATCGGTGCTATCGCAGCTTTAGTGACCGAGTGCACCATCACGGTCGAACGAGACATAGACGATACCAAGAAATAACCATAGGCATAAAAAGGAACTACCATGCAAAAAATTACTCCATCACTTTGGTTTGATAATAACTGCGAAGAAGCAATAAACTACTACACGTCGGTTTTTAAAAACTCAAAGATCATCAGCATTAAACACTACCCAGAAGGTATTGCCGAAGGCCCAATGGCAGGCATGGGCGGCAAAGTCCTAACGGGCATTTTTGAACTTAATGGCCAACGCTTCATGGCACTCGATGGCGGACCGATTTTCAAATTTAATGAGTCGGTGTCATTTCAGGTTGAATGCGAAGACCAAGAGGAAGTTGACTATTTTTGGGACAAGCTCTCGGCCGTACCAGAAAGTGAACAATGTGGCTGGGTAAAAGACAAATTCGGCTTGTCATGGCAAATCATTCCAAAGCAAATGGGTGACCTGCTCAATGATCCTGATGCAGAAAAAGCCGGCCGCGTATTGCAGGCAATGCTCCAAATGAAAAAGATTGTGATTGCTGATTTGGAAGCTGCCGCTAGCAGTAACTAGCGCTCATATAGTAAACACCGGGAGTTCTTAAGGGCTTCCGGTGTTTACTATTTTAAGCTATGTCTTATATTATTTGCTCAACATATCCAGTGGCATCACATTATCTGTTTCATAGGTAAAGTTCGAACCCACTCCGTCATTATATTGAGTTTTAAAGATGCCCTGGATCTGTACGTCGCTAGCGTCTAGTATTGTTGCACCTTCAACCATGGGCCCGCTGGTGCTAGCCGAGTAAGCTATAAATACCACATTATCACCAAGCTGCAGACTACTAGCCGAGGAGGCTTGGCCCTCGCTGTACACTAAAACGTCAGGCGCAAGCCTAAGACTTCGAGTACCAAAAGTACCGGCTTTAGAAACCACGTATTTTACTGTAAGCATATTGTTATCTATACCAGTAATTACAGCCGGCTGAGTCGTATATTTAAAGTATCGAGTTCCACCAGTCCTTGAAAAAACTGCATCAGGAAATTTTGTGTCATAGAAATCAGTCACTACGTTATACTCGCACTCACCAAGCAAGTCTTGCCGCAATTCCTGAGCCGAAACGTGTGGGCTACCCATGATTTTGAATTGAATCTTGTGTCGATTGTCGTACTCGTTAACCCCAGGAGGTAAGTTACCCTTGCAAGCCGACAGATCAATCGAAAAAACTGATGCATCTTGGCTTACTTGTACATCACCACCAAACCAGTTGCTTAACGCATAGACCCCAACTCCACTGCTAGCCGCAGCAATTATAACCAAAGCAATTCCTGGAATAGTCCTTAAAGGCTTAATTATTTTCATAGATAGTATCTCCGTTATAAGAACTGCAAACTGTTTTTTTGGGATACTCCGCCTTTTTGCCCTACTTGCGTTGCGGAGTACCCACAGCGTAAAATCTGCTTCTAGGGGGCGACTTGGATCAGCACCCGCGCTATTTCTACTTATAGTTTTGCGGCTCATGAAAGCACCTCCTTTAACTGTTTTTTGGCACGAGACATCCAGCCCTTTACCGATCCTACTGTTGTACCCATACTGCTAGCAATCTCATAGTAACTTTTACCTTGCCAATAGTGCATCGAGACAACCGTGCGATAACGCATAGGTAATTTATCAACCGCTTCATGCAATTCACGATATAAAGCAAATTGCTCATTACCAGGTAAATCACCGGCGACCCGGTCCAGTTCATCTTCGTCCATCCGCACATCCTGTCGCTTGCGTAGTTGCATAAGTGCCAAATTAGTGGCTATCTTGTACAACCAGGTACTAAAACGAAACCGCGCATCATAGCGATCAAGATGAACAAATGCTTCCACAAATGCATCAAGTGCAATGTCTTCAGCCGCATCTTCATCGTGCACAATTTTGAAACAGTGATGATATAAACCATGTTTGTAACGATTGACAAGAATCGTATACGCATCTTCGTCACCGTCCATACTGCGAGCAATGAGCTCTAATTCATCTTGTTTCATATCTAGGTATATGCAGTATGCGTGCCCAAGGTTACAAACAATTGATAATAAAAGTAATCGGGCTAAGAGGCTCGCGTTGGTCTCAGACTAAACCTGCACAACTAGCACATAGTTCTTAAGCCGTGCGCAGACGGAATGGATCATCAATCTCCACGCAGCCAATACGCGCATCAGATAGTCCAGCCCATAGGCGATACCGATCGCCGTCCAGATGCTGTAAGCTGCCCGGAAAAACAATGTCATGCAATGTAGCATTCTTGGCCGGGCCTTCTTCGAAACAGCCGCGGGTCGCAATAATCTGTGGACAAATCTTGTGCACCTGCTTACTAAGCAAGTCTTCTAGTGAAATCCGATAGGTACATGCGGCATAATGGAGATTGCCCTCTTGGTCTTGCAGTGCCACATGCCCAAGTAGTCCGACACATATCTCACCGGCCGCATCTGTAAGCATATACATATTATTAACCCCGACCCAATCAAGCTCTTCCCCACAGCTATCAAGCAATGCAAGTAACGGTAGCTCAACTTTATCAATATCTACCAGATCGTCTAACGAATTAATAACATGTAGTGCAATCCGACCACGCATATATTTATCACCCCATGGGCGGCGACAGATAAGCAAGCGACCATCTGGCAGCTGCAGTAACCGTACATCTTTCATGTTGTCGATAACCGCAAAGGGTATGTGCTCTAGTGTTTCTAGCGAGTTGCCGCGATAAAATTCGGTACGCGGCACAATAGTGCCATGCATACCACGAACCCAAACGCCGCCAAAGATAACCTGCCGCGACCCTTCAGCGTTAACATAGAACAAGAACGGGTCTTCCATCATCGAAAACGGCTCAAGATCTTTCGCTAGATGCCAACCACCACGCTGCATAGGGCGCGCAAAAGCAATACTTGGTCGATACGAAACAGGGTTAGCCGAATTGCTAGCACGATCTTCATAGCGAAACGCTAAGATGGCGCCACGATCATCTTCGTATAAAGTCGGATTATAGCCGTCCTTAGTACCGGAGCCTTGGATGGTAATAATTTTACCAGGCTTTATGGGGCATGTGTGACCATACCGTTTAATCCAAATCTGATCAGGTTTAGCGGCTTGCTTGGCGGGCACGTTCTACTCCTTACTTTTGATTGTATCGCTTACAGGCCATACCCGCGCATGAGCATAACGAGCCCAGAGGTATAAAATGACCGATTCGGCCCCTTTATTGTTACACACACCGCGGGGCAACGCATAGAGCCCATCGCCACAACCATGCCGCGAGGAGATAAGGCTCGTCTGATAAATGTTGTTGCCATAAAACCAACGCATCCAGTCGTCAGCTCGACGAGCAAGATCAGAGTCGCCATAAGCTTTATAGGCATCCACTAGAAACAACACCATAAAGCCCGGGTCGATTGGTTGCTGACCATAGATATCTCGCTCTATTGCACCAACACGCTGCCATATACGATTACCGACTGGCGCAGGGATAACCCCAATCCGACAATACTCCTCAAGTGTTCCAATACTCCGACGTACGACCTTATTAATAGCCACTTCTTGGGGCGGATGAAAGGTCTGGCTATACCGTAATAACGCCCACGGCATTACAGCGTTTGCATAGGTCATCCGTTCGCCAAACCAGCCAATCTTAGCGTCGAACTGAGCAAGCAGGCCCTGGGCTACTTCATCGGCAGCAGCCCGATCACCCAGTGCGCAATACGCGAGTAATAAGTAGGCGAGTGTATGCATGTAGCCGCGCCCCACGAGTCCGGGAATTAGACTTTTATCACGGTTTAGCGCGGTACGAGCTTCATCGGCATAAAAATCCTGGTGAATAGCTTCGGCTAAAGCCCAAATTGCCAGAGCATGTGCATCATCCGAGCTATTCACATCGAGCCGTTTGCGGTGTTCGTCAAAAAACCCCACAAAACCCTGCGGTGTCCGAGAAGCTATCAGGTAGTCTAAGCAAACCTTCGCTCGTTTGGTGTCACCATATAGCAAATAGACAATAAGCGCCCGCGCTGAATCATCAAGCGCATAACCCATTTCGCGGTGAATTTCATCACCCTTAGTGTGCTGCCAAACACCAAAATCATCTGTTAGCCAGCGTAAGTGCGTCAGTACACTGCTCACGCAGCTGCCTCCGCTTCCTGTACCTGACGCACTAATTCAAACAGATTGAGATACTTAAGACCGGTATTAAACCAAGTCATCTGCCGGCCTTTTTTGTAGGCCCGCTCACGGAGGGCTAGCTGTCGGCCTGCGTCTTTACATAAGTCTACAATTTCTTTTGCAAGCGTCAAACTATCTTTTGGCGGCACCAGTACACCCGCACCCTCACTTAATATTTCTCGCGCGTAATGATACGGAGTCGAGATGCAAGCTTTACCTGCACCGACTGCCCAGGCAAGCGTACCCGAAGTTGGCTGTTGCATACCAGGATAAGGAGTTACAAAAAAGTCGGTAGCAAGGTAGTAGCGACGCAGTTCGTCATCACTAAGATACCGATTCACAAACACAACATTCTCGGCCACATGGTTATCGCGCACACGGCGACGCAGCTGACCGCGGTATTTTTCACCTTCGCGGTGCAGTACATGTGGATGCGTTTGACCCACTATGTACAGTTTTGCTTTTGGTGCTTCAGCCACAATAGTTGGCATTGCATCAATCATATATTCAAAACCTTTTGACGGGCCAAGCAGACCGGCCATTAAAATCATCGGCTCCGCCTTAATGCGCAACCGCTTTTTATGCAAAGCAATACTGTCAAATGCAAAATCCGGCACGCCATGGTGGATCACCACTGCTTTTTCTGGTGGACAATCATATACATCGAGCAAGATCTGACGGGAACTCTCCGTCATAGCAACCACCGCAACCGAACGTTCAATAATCCGCTGTATTACATATTTTTCATGCGTATCCGGTTCGGGCAAAATAGTGTGGAAGTTGGTAACTAACGGCTTTTCAATACTATCGAGTAAGGGTAGCAAGTAATCGCCAGACACTCCACCAAACAGCCCAAATTCATGTTGCAAATTGACAATATCAGTTGATGACTGATTGATATAGTGAGCAGCCATACTGTAATCTTGCGGATTATTTTGGCCGATTCGCAGCTTTACTTCCCACGGATATTCATGCTCCTGAACCTCATCATTTATAGCAATAATTTCGGCCAACGCGTGCGGATTTAAGTTGTTAATGGAAGTAGTGAGATCTTTAGTAAACGTAGCAATTCCGCAACGCCGCGGAATATAAGTTGAAATATAAATGACCTTCATAGGACGTTGCCGGCCGGCCAATTTCGCAGACAGGCCTTGCAAAGGTTGTTTTGTATCACCCAAGTTGTTCGCCTCTTAGCACCTTCAAGTATGTGCTTGTTGTATGGGAAACGCAAGCTCTATAGCGTAGGAGTGAGCTAACCCTACACCATATATCGATATGTTGCAGCAAGCTTTTTACAGTAGTTAGGGTACATAAAACCAGCACGATATCGTATATTGCAGTTCATTAAATGTTAATGAACTATCTGGTAAATCCGGCCAAAGCACGTTGACGAGTACTGCAGACGCAAACTATCATAAGCAGTATGACTCCAGCACCGCACGACCCGTCCGGGAATAGTGTTGCTATGAACGAGAACGGCGTGATTGTGTTAACTATGCGGGGCAAACAAACACGAGAAACCGTAAAAGCACTTAATAAAGATTTTTTATCCTACACCACCACACTACGCGAACAAAATAAAAAGGTCTTGGCACTAGTAGAAATTCAGACGCTACGAATACCCGATTCCACTAGCGAAGCACGCCTGGAAGGCCGCCACCTTTTATCGGACCTGTCGGTTGACGCCTGTGCAATCTTGGGGAGTAGCGTACTTGCCAGCATGGCACTCTACGTAATCCGAGCCTCAGGCGCTGGTAAAAATATCCGTTTTTTTACCAATAGACACAAAGCTAACAGATGGCTTGAAACAATGCGCACACCAAAGCCCAAGCCCCTACGGCTTGGCCCATTTGCTGGTATAGTCATGATAACTATTGGAGTATCAGTATTAGCAGGCTGGCAGCTTAACAATGCTGTGCTGACTCGCTGGATGCCATCACTACGGCCGATGAACCCACTATCGGCCATCGGTATTACAATCATTGGTTCCGGGTTCATCGCCTATTGGGCAAAAAAGTGGCAATGGCTGCGATGGGGCGGCAGCTTAACTATAGCGCTGGGCCTAGCAGCGCTCCTGCCATTACATATCAACTACCTACTGTACGGCGACCGGTTAACGGCAAGTGCGGCACCGGTGCAAATAGCAAGCTCTGCCGCTTTTTGTTTTATTACTATGGGTCTGGTGGCATTACTAGCCGGTCGGAAAGGCCGCCGGATAGAAGTAGCAGAATATCTAGCTGCTCTGATTATTGGCAGCTTAGCGGCCGTTAATATATTCGGCCAATTGTACGCACATGATTTTATATATAGCTTGGGAAATTTTGTGATGGCTTGGAATTTGGCAATTGCGTTCCTGATTTGCGCTGCCGTGCTACTGCTGTTAGTCATGTATCGGCAACTTGGCAAAAACGTGCTACAGCAGATTAGCCGGACCGGCTGGCTAGTCGTACTCACGTTATTGGTGGTGCAGGCTGCTACTTATGGCGCTTGGCAGCAGGCTATTAACCGTAACCATATGGAAACAACACAAGCACTACGTATACGAACGGATGACATTCGCAGCGTCGCAGCCAGTCATATCCAAGCCTACACCAACTCGCTGCGTGGATTTAGTGGACTATTTGCCGCCAGCGATTACGTTAGTCCATCAGATTTTAGTACTTACTACCAATCGCTGGATCTTACCAAAAATTACCCCGGCCTACAGTCCGTTATTTTTGTCGCAGCGGTTGACGACGCCAATCTCCCAAGCTTTGTTGCGCAAATTCGCAAAGATGGTATTACATCAAATGGTGGGCCCTTTACCATTGCCGCTAAAACATCAGCGAGCACGCATTTTATCCTAATGTACACCGCAACGGGCCCTTCTACGAACATTGGACTAGATCTTAATTCTATCCCTGGCCGAACCGACGTATACACTAAAGCACTCGCGAGCAAAGATATTTACGGATCAGGCACTATTACCGTTGGCGTCAATACACCGACACCATATCAAGGCTTTTTCCTGACTACACCAGTTACAACCGCGACCAACCCAAAGCCTATCGGGGTTGTTAACGCAGTGCTTAACTACAAGCTTTTCTTTTCAAACTTGTTTACTGATACCGGCCTCTTGCAGGACGTTGATGTGCATATTACTGATTTGGCAAATCACAAAAATGTCTTTGCATCCAATAAGAATGAAGAGCAAAATAACTACACTACTAGCCGGACGCTTCAAGTTGCCAATCGCACCTGGCGGCTAACAGTGCATGCCAGTAAAACCCTTGGCATTGGTAGCGGGCAGATACGCTTCCCTATGTTTACACTTTTAGCGGGTCAGCTATTCTCATTTTTCTTACTACTATTATTCCTAATATTGTGGCGCTCCCGACAGCAGGCTATGGACCTGGCAGATGCTATTACCGCTGACCTACAGGTAGAGCGCAACAAAGCCGTTGCTAACGATCGCAAGAGCACTGCTATTTTGGCCAGCATTGGAGATGGGGTATTCGTTATTGACAGGCATCAGCGATTAGCCCTACTGAACCCCGCCGCTCAAGCTATTTCTGGCATACTCGAACAAGACGCTCTTGGCAAATTGTATACCGAGGTTCTACGATTCGAGCTAGAAAAGAGCGGGCGTATTACCCGCCGGTTTATCGATAGCGCTCTAGCCGGACGCACATCGAGCATGGAAGGAAATACGGTGCTAGTAAGGTCCGATGGCAAACGTATTCCCGTGGCAGACTCTGCCGCGCCAATTCGTGATGCTCACAATACCATCATTGGTGCCATTGTGGTTTTCCGTGACATCTCTAAAGAGTACGAACTTGATAAGGCGAAGAATGAATTTGTTTCACTAGCGAGCCATCAGTTACGCACACCACTTTCAGCCATCAATTGGTACGGCGAAATGCTGCTGAGTGGTGATGCAGGCAAGCTTAATAAAAGTCAACATGAATACGTTGGCGAAATATTTGATGGCAGCCAACGCATGGTCGAACTTGTTAATGCGCTACTAGACGTATCTCGGCTTGAAGTCGGTAAGCTCCATAACGAACCAGCCCCAACTAATGTAAAGGAGCTGGCCGAAAGTCTAGAAAAAGAGCTGGCCGTTTCTATTCAAAATAAGAAACTACACGTTACTAGGGATTTCGCTACGCTTCCAAACGTTGTCGCCGATCCAAAACAACTGCGAATGGTACTGCAGAATCTAATGAGCAATGCCGTAAAATATACGCCAGCCAAGGGATCGGTTGGTTTTACACTCGGCCGTGCCGATAAGCACACTCTAGCCTCCGCCAAGCTTACACAACCAGGCTCTTACTGGCTATTCTCGGTTACTGATAGCGGATACGGCATCCCTAAGGAAGATCAGTCACGAATCTTTAGTAAGATGTTCCGCGCCGATAACGTTCGCAAACTAGACGTAGAGGGAACAGGGCTAGGGCTGTACATTGTAAAAGAAGTAGTCGAGAAAATGGGTGGCCGTGTATGGTTCGACTCTATGGAAAGTGTCGGCACTACTTTTTATGTAGTCCTGCCATTTAAGGCTAAGCATGGTAAATAAAATGTATAATAGAACCCTAGCAATCGGAGGCTGAGGAACATGACAAAACGTGTACTAATAGTTGAAGATGAACGACCACTGGCACATGCACTTGAGCTCAAGCTGCGTTACGAAGGCTTTGAAGCCACCATTGCCGGTAATGGCGAGGACGCTCTAAAACTTATTCAAAGCGACACATTTGATGTTATTTTGCTAGACATGATGATGCCCGTTATGGACGGCTTCGAGGTGCTTAAACAGCTGCAGGGCAAACCAAAGAAACCCATTGTATTTGTGTTGTCTAACCTCAGTCAGCACGAAGATGAATCACGCGTTCTAACGGCCGGTGCCAAAAAGTATTTTATTAAATCCGATACGCCACTTTCGGTAATCGTTGAAGAAGTTAAGAAAGCTTAAAAGGACAGTAACTACTTGGGTGGGGCCATGTATCCAGACATCGACAAAATAAAAGCAATGCTGCTAAAGGAAAACTATATTTCCGAAGCAGATAGCACTGCTGCAGAAAAGGTAGCACATGATAGTGCTGGATATATTAGCTACCTTATCCGCGAACAGCTGCTAAGTAAGAACTTACTAGGCCAAGCCCTGGCTGAAGCTTACAAGCTACCATTTGCCGATCTTGGCCAACGGCCTGTTACTAAAGCTCAGGTTCAGGCCACTCCAGAGGACGCTGCTCGCGAGCAACGCCTGGTTATTATTAAAAGTGACACCAAAAATACTATCGTTGCTACCGATCAGCCCGAAAAACTTGATGTTGGCAAAATCAAAAAGCTCTTTTCGGGCAAAAAGGTTAGCGTAGCCTATACATTGCCAGAGTATATAGACCAAGCATTCGAGTCTTATGAACGACCCCTAGTTACTCGTTTTTCAGATATCATCAAAGCCGGGCAGCGGATTGCTCCTGAAATTGTTGATGAAATCATTAAAGATGCCCTTAATTTCCGGGCCAGCGATATACACTTCGAACCTCGTGGTGAACGCGTTGTAGTGCGTTTTCGAGTAGACGGCGCACTGCGTGAAGCTGGTGAACTGCCAAAGGAATACTATGACAACATCTTAAACCGCATCAAAGTAGAAAGTGGCATGCGCATCGATGAACACTTAACCGCACAGGACGGCGCCATGCAGCGGACCAGCGGCGACCAGCATGTTGATTTGCGTGTATCCCTCATTCCAACCGTAGAAGGTGAAAAGGTTGTCATGCGAGTACTGGGTGCATACGTTGCTGGCTTTGGCTTTGCGGAGGTGGGATTTAATGACCAGCACCGGGAGATCGTTGAGCGCAACATCGCCAAACCATTTGGCATGATCTTAACCGTTGGTCCCACTGGGTCCGGTAAAACTACCACGCTATATTCGCTACTCAAGCTTTTAAATAAACCAGACGTCAACATCACAACCATTGAAGATCCCGTAGAGTACAAAATGTCCGAAACCAATCAGATTCAAGTCCGCGAAAATGGCAATATGACATTTGCTAAGGGTTTACGGGCTATCGTGCGACAAGACCCAGACATTATTCTAGTGGGAGAGATTCGCGACCAAGAAACAGCTGAGATTTCGGTGAACGCCGCACTCACTGGCCACTTGCTGCTATCTTCATTTCACGCCAACGATGCTGCCACCGCCATACCGCGCTTAATTGATATTGGTGTAGAGCCTTTTCTACTGTCTTCAACTTTAGAGATTATTATTGCCCAGCGCTTAGTACGTCAAATCTGCTCCCACTGCCGTTATAGCTTGCCCGCGAGTGAAGCAATTGGCGCTCTTCGCTCAAACGGAGTCAAATGGGCATCCTACTTCAAAAAAGACACTACAGTCTACGCAGGCAAGGGCTGCAATGTCTGTGCCGGTAGTGGCTACAAAGGGCGCAGCGCACTATTTGAAATTATCGAGGTAACACCCGAAATACAGGAGCTTGTGCTGCAGCATCCATCTACACTAGCTATTGAAACGCTCGCACGCAAACAAGGTAGTAAACCGATGTTTGATGATGGCATTGATAAAGTAAAATTAGGCGTTACTACCTTACCTGAAGTACTCCGCGTTGTGCCACCATCTACAGAGGGTTAGTCCTATGGCACACTCCAGAAAGACTACTAAACGACGAAGTTTACACATCAGCTATAAGGAGCGTGAGTATTTTAGTGAGAACTTGAGCTTACTACTAAAGTCGGCCGTACCGATTGGCGAAGCGCTGGATACATTACTGCTTAATGCACGTAGTCGTTCGTTTAAAAAAGCATTGCGCGGCATGCAGGAAGACATTAGCGCCGGTTATAACCTGGCCGTCAGCCTAGAGCGATCCGGCATTGTTGGCAGTCAAACACTAGCCCTCGTTAAGCTCGGCGAAGCGTCTGGGCACTTGGTTGAAAATCTGCAGCTAGCCGCCGTTCAGGAGGCCAAGCGCCATACATTTGTCACCAAAGTCCGCTCAGCCCTAATTTATCCAACATTTGTGATTAGCTTAACCATCATCGTAGGACTTGGCGTGGCCTGGTTTTTGTTACCACGATTAGCCGCGACCTTTGCCCAGTTACGCGTTAAGCTGCCAGTTATCTCACGCGTACTCATTAGTTTTGGTACTTTCTTAAAAGAACATGGTCTAGTTGCTGTGCCAACATTTATTGGCAGCTGTATGCTCATTAGCTACTTACTATTCGGCGCTCCGGGTACCAAACGCGTTGGCCGCACTCTACTGTTTCATATACCTGGTATTGGCCGTTTGATCCGTGAAGTAGAGGTGGCGCAATTTGGCTACCTACTTGGTACACTCGTAAGTGCTGGACTATCGATTACACAGGCGCTAACACTACTAAAACAGTCCTCTACCGTTCCGCAATATCAGAAACTATATCAACACTTAGCCAATTCAATCGATAATGGTCTTACCTTTAAAGACAGTTTTACAAAATATACCCACAGCCGAAAGATGCTACCGCCCTCAGTACAACAAATGATTATTGCAGCAGAACGCTCCGGCTCACTACCCGAAGTACTACTAACTATAGGCAAGACTTACGAGCAAAAATCAGACATCACTACGCAGAATCTAGAAACCCTTATCGAACCCGTACTACTAGTACTAGTAGCAGGCGGCGTCATGCTAGTCGCTATAGCCGTAATACTACCCATATACAGTTTAGTCGGGGGACTTAACCAATGAAGTCAGCTGGTTTTACTTTAGTTGAAGTACTGTTAAGCGTAGCTATCATTACTATGCTGACAGGGCTCTCGTTGCCGCTGTATGAATCATTCGTCCGTCGCAACGATCTCGACCTTACTACGCAAAGTATTGCTACTATGATACGGCGCGCCGAAACGTATTCACGGGGCACTAAAAGTGATAGCACTTGGGGTGTCGAATTCCAAAGCACTAATGCAATTCTTTTTAGGGGCTCTATGTTTGCAAGCCGAGACACCAGCTACGACGAAATGGTAACTATCCCCGTGTCCATCACACCGAGCGGCCTCAGTGAGTTAACGTTTACCAAGCTAACGGGCGCACCAAATACCACTGGGTCGCTGACACTGGCCAGTACTACTAATACAACTAAGACAATTACGATCAATGCTAAAGGTACAGTGGATTACTAGCCAAGCTGGATTTTCAGTAGTAGAAGCACTGCTTGCAGTGACCGTTTTTGGGTTTTTAAGCGTAGGGCTGATTGGCGCTGTTGTATACGGTCGTAGTTCAACCGCGGATAGTGGCGAGCAAGTACGAGCCGATTACCTGGCAGACGAAGGAGCAGAGGCGGTTCGCAATATTCGCGGGGCTGGCTATGCAAACCTAGTGGATGGAACCTATGGATTGGTGCAGAGCAGTGGCACCTGGACGCTCTCTGGTAGCTCCGACACCAGCGGCATCTATGCGCGTTCTGTAACTATTGCCTCAAACGGCACCAATCGCAAGAACATTACCAGCAATGTGACTTGGAGTGGCGTTACTGGTAGCGGGCAGGCTAGTGTCGTCACCGAGCTAACCAATTGGATGGCTGCATTCCCGAAGTCATGGACTATCCCCAGCCAATACGCTGGACTAGACCTAACAGGCACCATTGCTGGCTACAAGGTCGCAACCAGTGGCTCCTACGCGTATTTGGTACGTAATAGTGCTACAGGACCCAACTTTTTTGTTATCAATATTAGTACCCCCACTAGTCCAACGGTTGTTGGCACCTTAACCCTAGCTGGCACACCAACTAATATTGCTATCAGCGGTAATTATGCGTATATAAGCAATGGCTCAAACAGTGCCGAACTCCAAATTGTCAGTATCGCCAGCCCCACAACACCCACGCTCAGCGGCAGCTACGATGCAGCAGGCAGCGCCGACGGACTTGGTGTATACGTCGTTGGCACGACCGTTTATTTATCACGTGGCGCCAACAGCGGTAGTGACGAGTTTGTAATTGTTAATGCCGCCAATCCGGCCAGCCCCGTCCGCATCGGCGGCTACAGCCTAAACGTCAATATGCACGAAGTGTATGTAAGCGGCACAACCGCTTATGTCGCAACAGATTCGGACACACAAGAAGTTTTAGTTCTCAATGTGTCCGTACCGGGTTTAATCGTGCTCGGTACTAGTCTCAACCTGTCCGGTGCCACCAATGCAACCACTATTGCCGGCTATGGTACTACCATTGTAGTCGGGCAGGGAACCATACTATACACCCTAAATAATGCATCAGCACTAGCACCGACCGTCAGCGGTAGCATTACCTTGCCAGGCACCATTAATGACCTTGATGTCGATGCGACACATAATTACGTATTTACTGGCACCAGTTACGCGAGTGGGGAGCTCCAAGTAGTCAACGTCGCTACTATTGCTAGTCCTACACTACTTAGTAGCGTGAATATGACCGGTTCGATCAGCTTAACAGGCGTTGCCTACAGCGCCACCCAGAACGTGGTGATTGGGGCAGATTCCAATACCGCACAAGAAGCGACTATCTTTGGGCCAAACTAGTATGAAAAAACTACACATTCACCAGTACCAAAGTGGCTACACACTTATTGAGCTAATACTATACGTAGCGATCCTTGGCATATTGCTAACAGCAACCGTCGGGTTTTTTGGCATGATTGCCGATGCTAGAGTCAAAAGCCAAACTATCAGCGAGGTAAACGATCAAGGTACGTTTGCTATAGACTACCTTACTCAAACAGTTCGTAACGCCACAAGTATCACCACGCCTCTTACGAGCACCAGCGGCTCCTCACTTACGCTCGTCGTACCAACAGCTAGCCTTAGTCCCACTATTTTTAGCCTGTCGGGTACTACGCTTCAGGTGCAGGAAGGAGCGGGCGCAGCCGTCGCGCTCACCAATAGTAAGGTGCAGGTTACCAATTTTACTGTCAAAAACCTAACCCGTAGTGGTACGTCAGGGATTGTGCAGATTAGCATTACGCTCAGCCGTGTTAACACTGCGGGACGCAACGAATACGATTACACGCAAACATTTACAACCTCCGCGGCGGTACGCCCATGACCAGCTTTAGAGCGCAGCAGGGCGGTTACATTGCACTCCTTATGCTGCTAATTGTAGGGGCCGCAACAACTGCCATTGCATTGGTTTTGCTTACTACCGGCACCGATGCCCAGCGCAGTGCCCTCATCACACAGCAATCTATCCAGGCCCGACAGCTAGCTAACGCTTGCGCCGAAGAAGCCCTGCAGCAAATACACGACACCACCAGCTACACTGGTACCAGCTCACTGACACTCGGCGCTGGAAATTGCAGCTATACCGTTACTAATACCGGCACTTCTACCCGCACCATAACGACCACGGCAACCGTTGGTGCGACTACTAGGAAGCTTGCCGTCTATGTTACAATTGGTTCATCAAGCATAAGCATTACCTCTTGGCAAGAGGTAAGTTAGCGGGCAAGATGGAATATAAAGGTAACTAAGGAAGGTGGGATCATGTTTAGAGTAAAAACTGTAAAAAGTATCAAAAACAACCAGAAGGGTTTTACCCTATTGGAAGTCCTGTTAGTTGTCGCGATTATTGCAATTCTTGCCGGCATTGTTATTATCGCAATCAATCCTGGTAAAAACCTGGGAGATACTAGAAACTCACAGCGGTCAGCCGACGTTAACACCATCCTGAACGCTACTTACCAATATTCACTTGATAATAACGGAACGCTACCATCAGGCATCACTACAACTGCCACCGAAGTCTGTGCAACTGGCGCTGCATCATGCACGGGTCTAGTCGATCTAAGTGCATTAACTACTAACGGTAAATATGTGGTTTCAATTCCAAAGGATCCACAGTGTAGTACTGTTTGTGCTACCAATGGCGTAGGCTACAAGATTGCCAAAGACGCCAATGGACGATTAATTGTCAGCGCGCCATCTGCCGAACAGGGCAAAACCATTTCCGTAACCAAATAAGGTAATTTTAAACGATGGCAGCTACCAAGAAAACCGCACGGAAAGTTACTGGGGCTAGGAAATCTAGCACCAGCAGCAAACGCCCCCAGACCGCAAAAACAAACTCAGCAACACTTTCGTCTTATAGCATGCAGGTTCAGTTAGAAGTCACGCTTGTATTAGTACTTTCAATCGTATTTCTAATCTTTGCTATTGTGCGCTATACATAAAATAACAGTACTATGTGCGCGATAAAGAGGCTACGAAAGGTAGTCTCTTTATGTTTTTATATAAATCACTTGGAACACCACACCGTGTCACTACACGCACACTCCAGCAAATCAAAAAATCGGTTGTAACTTATCACTATAGTTATGTGTATATATATTATGCAAAACACAGATGAATCAGAGCTTATCGCTCAATCACTTCACGGCAACACCGAAGCATATGGCAAGCTTGTTGACCGCTATAAAAACGCAATCTATCATCATTGTTTTGCGATGATACGCGACGAAGACGCCGCCCAGGATATGGCGCAGGAAACATTCATTGCGGCATACTACCAACTAAAAAAATATAATGCTCAGTACCGGTTTAGTACCTGGCTATTTAAAATCAGTACCAATAGGTGCCTCAATCATATCCGCAGCAGCGCTAAAACGATCACACTTAACGACGATTTTGATGCATTGCCTACAAATGAGCCATCCCCTCATCACCATGCAGAAATGCATGAGCTGCATGAATTAGTGGATCATCTGCAACCAAAGTACCGAGCTGTTATAAGTCTCTACTATTGGCAGGGGCTAGAATATGCAGATATAGCAACGGCAATGGATGCACCTATTAACTCTATCCGAGTCTGGTTGCTTCGCGCTAAGAACGAGTTACGAAAGGAGTTGTCATGAATGATCTAGACAGCATACTACAAAAACAAAAGCTTACGCCTCAACAATTATTACCAAACAATTTTACAGAAGGAGTACTTATGGGTATCAAGAAAAATAAGCCAGCCAACTGGACAGACAAGCTAGCAGCGCGTTTGCACACTAAGCTTGGCATCGGCGTCATTAGCGGGGCACTGCTACTAAGCGGTACTGCCGCTGCCTTGGTTCTTTGGCCAACGCCAAGTGTTAATAAAACAGCACTCAAACCACTCCCAAGCGGCAATCACATTATTGGTTACGACGCAAAGAACTGTGATTACTTTGGTACCGCTGAAGGTAACCAACCAACCCAAATGGATGAGAAGGTTTACTACGAAGTTCGCGCCAACTCAAAGCTTACCGACACACAACTACAGACAAGCTTGCAAGGCGTCTGCGAAGAAAACCTCAGTAATGACGCTATCGGCGTCGTAGAGAAGTCATTACCCAAGGGTAGGCAAGGTGACTCGAGCCCGGCATATACCATTACTGGCATCTCGGCAGACAGCATCATGGTCAGTCTAGATTCGCACTATGCTACCACTAACTTTGTTACCAAGCCCAACCAGACCTATCATCGGTTTGACAGTAGTCTAGTAGTCTACGATGAAAGTAACCCAGGCAGCTTTAGCGATCTAAAGGTAGGCGATACAGTAAAGATGATCACCAAGGATACCAGTACTCCGCCACTATCACCAACATACGAACCAGCAAACCACCCCGAAAATCAGATTGTGGAAGCTATTGTAAAAATTCCCGCCCTAACCGCTGACCCATCAGATTTCTACAAGGGTGTCGCAACCGATTTCGTACGCGTTGAGCCTTGTACTACTAGTCCGTCCGGTTTCTGCCGCATGTATGACTTTGTTAAACAATAAAAGTTCCCTAATAGCAGGCGTATCTAGCACAGAAGACCCCGCTAGCAATAGTAGCTAGCGGGGTTTCTATTAGAAGAATACAACTTATCACAAAGTACCTTGACAGTCATAGTAGTGTGGCGTATGATGTACTCATGTCAGACAGCAATCTATCATCAGATTTACTGCGCGGACACACCGACACTATCATCCTGGGCCTGCTTACGGATGGAGACAAATACGGCTACGAAATTACCAAACTCGTATATGAACGTTCAAGTAATTCATACGAGTTAAAAGAAGCCACTATGTACTCCAGCTTGAAGCGCCTAGAGAAAGACGCGCACATCGCCTCATACTGGGGTGATGAGTCGCAAGGCGGCAGGCGCAAGTATTACCACATCACGGCCAGTGGCCGAAGTTTGTATAAAACTAATAAGCAGAACTGGGACTATGCTAAGCAAATCCTAGAACAGCTTTTGTAAACAAGGAGAAGTCATGCAAGAAAAACTAAGCCAATTTTTAGACCAAGCATTTGCACCATATGGTGATTTCCCAGCGCGCTCGGAAGTAACAAAGGAGCTGCTTGCGAACCTAAACGAAAAATACCAAGACCTAAAAGAGCAGGGTATGAGCGACGACGAAGCTTACCAAGCAACCGTTGATTCTTTTGGTGACGTAAAAGAAATCATGGATGAGCTGTCACGCAGCGAAAAGGAGGCTACCCCGGAACCCGAGCCAAGCCTACGCGAAACACTTAAAAACACTTTCAGGCAAGCAAAAGCCACTATGGGGATCTCTAAGTTTGGGGCAACTGTACTCAAACAAGCAGACTTAAGTGATAGCGACCTGTCCGGACAAGACTTTAGCTATAGCGCACTGATGGGTACAAACTTTGATAGGTCAAACCTCGCGAGCGCCAAGTTCCGCGCAGCAGCACTTAAAGATACATCGTTTGTTGGTGCCAATATACGAGACGCTGTATTTGCCGCTAGTGACCTGCAAAACGCTAACTTTACCAATGCAGACTTAGCTGGTACAAAATTTAGAGCCTCAGCTCTCAAAAACGCCACGTTTACTGACGCAAAGCTTACTAGTACAGATTTCGGCCACTCCGATCTAGGCGGTGTCACGTTTGATAGCCAAGAGCTAAATGGCGTAGTATTTAACGGTGCATCACTCAAAAGTACCTCATTTAAAAATGCCACCTTACACGATGTATCATTCCATCACACCGAAGTAAAACACACCATTTTTGATGGCACCAAAATGGATAAAGTTACCTACGCACTCTTAAAGGGCGCTGGCGCTGTAGTAGATACCGTAGAAATACTATAAGAGGAGGGTATACCCATGGAAAATAAACCAACCGCCATTGCAGTACATGAGCTAAAAAAATCATTTAAAAAGGTGGACGTCTTAAAAGGTGTCAGCTTTGATGTCGCAAAAGGGTCAATTTTTGCTTTGCTCGGCAGCAACGGCGCAGGAAAAACCACAACTATCAACATCTTGACTACGCTTATTAAAGCCGATGGTGGCACTGCCATAGTCGAGGGCATAGATGTTGCCAAGCAGCCAAGTAAAATACGCGAACACATTAGCCTAACCGGACAGTTTGCGGCCGTTGATAATCGCCTAACTGCTCGCGAAAACCTACTACTTATCGGCAACTTACGGCATGTAAAAGATCCTGCAAAAATAGCCGTGGAGCTACTTGCGAAGTTTAACTTAAGCGACGCAGCGGACCGTCGTGTCATAACCTTTTCTGGTGGCATGCGCCGACGGCTTGATATCGCTATGAGCCTCATTGGGAATCCCTCGGTAATATTTTTGGACGAGCCTACTACCGGACTTGACCCAGAAGCTCGCAATGATATGTGGCAAACAATTCGCAAGTTAGCAGACAGTGGCACCACAGTATTTTTAACCACCCAATATCTCGAAGAAGCCGACCAGCTAGCTGATACGATTGCAGTGCTACACCAAGGCAAGATCGTTGCAACTGGCACCGCCAGCGAACTTAAGAAGCTGGTTTCCGGTAATCATATTACCTTCAGTTTTGTATCAGAGAGTGAATGTCATACCGCCAAAGCACTGTTAGCAAAACAATACCAGGTTGAGACGCATAATGCTGTAACACTAGCTATTGCTACCGACGGCAGCACTGCGCAAGTAGCACAGCTATTCGCTAGCTTGCGCGATGCGCATATCGAGCCTGCAGAATTTTCACAGACCTCACCAACACTAGACGACGTATTCTTAAAACTTATTGGCTCTAATAGGAAAGGAAACTAGTATGCAATATATGCACGATACTTGGATTATGACCAAGCGGAGCTTTCACCATATTACCCGTAGCCTCGACACTATTATTACTGTGGTACTCATGCCAATTGCCATGATGCTGCTGTTCGTCTACGTGTTTGGTGGTGCCTTTGGCCCGCACACTGGCGCAAAGTACATTAATTTCATTACACCCGGCATACTAGTTATGACCGTGGCGAGTGGCATTGCGTATGCTGCGGTTCGTCTCAGTATGGACATGCAAAGCGGCATTATTAACCGCTTTCGCACCATGCCTGTAGCGCCTTCGTCGATTTTGGGCGGCCAGGCCATGTCATCAACACTATCCAATCTGTTTTCTTGTCTATTAGTATTACTAGTAGCACTAGCCGCTGGATTTCGTTCACATGCTAGCCTGGGTGCTTGGCTGCTGTTTGCCGGACTTTTGTCGCTATTAACATTAGCACTTACCTGGATGGCACTATTCTTTGGCTTGCTTGCCAAAACCATGGAAGGGGCGGGAGCCTTTAGCTACATTTTGTTGCTGCTGATTTTTATCAGCCCCACATTTGTACCCACTTCATCTATGACACATTCACTGCGCACGTTTGCCGAAAACCAACCAATGACACCCATCGTTGAAACGTTACGTTCGCTCGTTGGCAACGGCACGGCAGGCCCAAAAGCTTGGACGGCATTTGTCTGGACCGTTAGTATCTTGGTAGTCATGTACGTTTCGTCGATCGCTGTTTACCGACGTAAAACCATCGTTGCAACTGCTGCATAGGCGTGTCCGCCACAAACAAAAGAGCGCCTATCTGGCGCTCTTTTGTTTGTAGGCCTACAGTAGATGTAAAACATTAGAGAAAATATCGCCGGCCATGAGACATGTCAATAGCGGCACGTAGTGCATCGAAAGTTGGCTCTCCCATTGTGCCTAAATGAGCCATGTAACTTTCAATCTGTATGACAGAGCGAGGCATAAATCCTCTAAGGGTACGCGCGTTTTCGTATGGGAAAGTTGTATCCTCTTCGCCATGAATAATTACAGTCGGAGTCTCCGCGCTACCTTCACCTGGCTCAAAATTCCACGGCATGCTGAGCATGCCCAAATAAGAGCGCACCCTATTGACATCTACTTCTCGGGGCCCAACGAGCACCCTAACCATTTCTGGTTCAACAACGTTTCGTCTATCGGCTAAGGGGGTGTCGCTGTGCTTAAAGTCTTCTGTGGTACCCTTTAATGCATCATACGGACTTAGCGTGCCTTCTTCGAGCGGAACAACGGATGAGATAAGCGTCAAACTTTGTAGCCTATCCCCAAGCAACACCCTGCTAGCCAGTGCGTGCGCTCCGCCTGTTGAGCGAGCACCCATATGAGCCCGTTCCAGGTCGTACGCCTCCATTACCGCCGCAGCATCGGCTGCATAATCTGCTACAGAATGCGCACCATCAGAACCGGTAAAACGTCCTGGCGGCTCTATAGCAATAAGCCGAATCCCTGCCTGCTCAAACATTCGCAGAACATTACCGGGAAAGGGCCGTTCCCAGCGTTCATGCATCCCCAGATACCACAGTACTGTTTCAGTATTTTCGCCCGTATCACCGTATACTTTTGTAGCAATGGTACGCGTTCCACCGTCCCGGTACTGCGCTTCTATCAACTGGTCAGCAGACAACCCAGGATTAGTATCCTCGCTAAGTATTAATGATTCTGGATTGAGTGTTTCTAACGTAGGGTAAGTCATATTGGTATCATATCATGCACCATTGAGTCTTTTGAATTAGGTAAACTGGGTACGTTTCACCCGTGCAACTTGGAGCTTTTTGCTTGGAGCAATAACCGCTACGCACGCCGGTAAAGAGATAAGCAAGACACTGCATAGCGTCATGTAGTAATCTTGTGACCAATTGCCGCGCCCGCTTGGCACCAGGGCCTGCATCAGGCTTATAGCACCAAATATGACATACGCTACCAGGAGCCCTAACAGCAGTGAGCTGGTACGCTTTTGGTACCACAATATTAGGAGCGCTATAAATAAAGCCAGCGACGCCACAATACTGGATGCACCATGGACTAGCAAAAAGTGATCCTGCGTAAAACTAGGGCAAACCATAAGGTTCGGTACGCAGTGTTCAGGTAGTACTGCTGCTAAAATTGTTCCAATACCAAAAAGCGTTGTACAGAATAAGCCGACTAGGATAGGCTTACGCATACGGACTTTCCGGTAGCTCTGCCACAGCAAGACACAGGCTGCGATGACCAGAACGCTACTCACAACATCAGCGCCTATAAAAACCCAATTGTAGGGCTGGCCGGGCGCTTCAAGACCACTTGCTAGACTCGACCGCGCAACTTTAGGGTTAAGTACATACCCAAGCGGCCAGCTGCTATATGTAATTCCTGCAAATAAGCTCAGGATGGTAGTTAGTTTTTCTTTTGCAGTACGCACGTATTTTTCATTGTAGCGGATGTGCTTAGAAAGTAAAAATAACTGCCTAGTCTGCTTCCCGCTCCGTTTTAGCTAGCCGTTTCAAAAAGTGTAAAAATCCTGGCGCCCCGCATACCAGCTGAAAGCCAATGGTAAATCCATGGCCAATAGTATGGAGCCTACGATTTTGTGCACCCGCAATCATACTGTCTTTTCGCGGAACCACCAAATCAAGCAGAGCATAGCGTGACAAGATACGCTTTCGATCGGCACTACTAAGATGCGTCAAAGATTTTTCACACGCCTGAGCGCATGTCGGAAATGCCGGGTTTGCCTGGCGATACTGCTCGCCAATCGTGTTAGGATTGTTAACTTTGCCGGCAATCAGCACACAGCCTACCAGCTGAGACTTACGCAAGGTATAAGCATTGATTACCGCAGCCGCACCTGCGCTAGAACCAACTAGCGCCACTTGCTTACCCGCGAGCGTATGCTCATCGATCTTTGAGAGTAGGCGTTGCTGTTTAACATCCCACGGCTCACTATCGGCCCAACGCATCGGCAATACCATTGCCGAAACGCCCCATAATCGCCACATGCTAACCGCAAACTGCTGACTAGCGACACGTTTATCGCCAAGCCCGGGTACATATATAACGGTAAGTCTTGCCTTCATATGACAAAGCATAGCATGGAGCGTCGTATGATCACTCAAGCTCTAGTAGGCTAACCCATTTAGGAACTTGTCGGAGCTCACACAAACTAGGCTTAAAATCTTTTCAGTACTTAGGCCAAGAACGGCATCCGTGGTAGCAATTTTGGAGTCAATCAACAAAATAAAGCCAGAGCATATACAATAGTACATAAGATGGCTAAATACATTGATGAAACGATGTGGTGGGATGCACTTGGCGAACCTGATTGGTACGTACGGCTAGCTGATGATTTTACACGACTTGAAGCGCTCGCCAAAAAGCATAGTGGTGATCCCAGCTATAAGCAAATCAAACGCGAAGCATATGCGCTGGTTGAACGAGCCATTCGCGAAAACCACATCCCCTTAGCCAAGCAGGGAGAGGCTTTTGATACGGAACGCCGGCCTATCGACACCATCGTTATACACCACACCAAAAACGCACCGGGCATGACGTTAGACCGATTGAACGCTATGCAGTTGCTGCGAATTTACGGTATGTATTACGCAAACCCCACTAACAATCAACGTTTTTTGCACGGACAGCCTGTGTGGTCCGGGCATTTCTATGAAAATAGGCAGGTCTTTTGGGGCTATCACTGGTTTATCCGCGCCGATGGTACTGCCGAACAAATTCTTACTGATGAGTACATTGGCTGGCACGCCGGAAACTGGGATATAAATACGCGCAGTATTGGCATCTGCATTGATGACGATTTAAGCAGTAAGGAACCGAGCGAAGCTGCACTTGCTACGGTAGCAAGGGTACTCCAGGAAAAGTACTGTACTGTGAAGCCAGCCAATATTATTGGTCACCGCGATGCAAATCCTCGCACCGTATGCCCTGGCGATCTTTTCCATACGCACTGGCGACAGAAAATTATCAATCGCTTACTCGAAGCTACTGCGTAGCGCTTACATTTGGACGCCGGATCAAGCACCACGCCCGACACGGATGATACAATAAAAGCGAAGTCATGATACAACATGCAAAAAACGCCATCCGCAGCGGCATGCGCCATATTGCCAGACGGCTAAACCAAGCATCACACGGCAAGATTACTCCCAATACGGTAACTATCTCGGGCTTTATTATGCATGCGCCCATTGCGCTGCTGATTGGGTTGGGGCACAACCTTTGGGCAGCCACACTGCTACTTATTTTTGGGTTATTCGACACACTTGACGGCGAACTGGCGCGCTTACAAAAACGCGATTCTGTTAAAGGTATGCTACTAGATGCCTCAACCGACCGACTTAAAGAGGTTCTGCTATATAGCGGTGCAGGCTACGCACTAGCTCTGGGGCATCATCCAGCGACTGCCGCTTGGGCCGCAGCGGCTTGCGGCGCTAGCTTAAGCGTTAGCTACGTAAAAGCCAAGGGCGAAGCAGCCGTAGCTGCGAGTCGCACCGAGCTTACTCACGCCCAGCTCAACAGGCTGTTTGGTGGGGGACTATTAAGTTTTGAGCTACGTATGCTAGTACTTATAGTGGGCTTAGTCCTAGATCAGCTAATCATCGCCGTGGTTGTTATTGCCATCCTGGCTGGGTTTACAGCACTACAACGCCTGGTACAAATTAGCAGGCAGCTTGCATGATCCGGGCAGATCTACATACGCATTCGCAGGCGTCGCCCGATGGATCACTCACCCTTAATGACTACCGAAAAATGTTAAGCCTAAGCAGGCTTGAGTATATTGCCGTTACCGATCATGATCGGATTGATTTTGCGCTCCAAGCACAAGCGACACTGGGCGACAGAATTATTGTTGGCGAAGAAGTTACCACTACCGACGGCGAAATTATTGGCCTATATTTACACAAGGCTATCCCGGCTGGCTTATCAGCAGCAGAAACGATCAAACACATTCGCCAGCAAGGCGGGCTAGTGTACATTCCCCATCCGTTTGAAACAGTCCGCAAAGGTATTACTCTGGATACACTCAATGAGATCGCTGATGCCGTCGACATCATAGAGGCATACAATGGTCGCAGCCTACAAAACCGAGCCAAACAAGCCGCGCAGTGGGCCAAAAGGCACCAAAAGGCGACAGCCAGTAGTAGTGATGCACATGGGCGAATCGGCTGGGGTAGAACATATACTACACTGGCAACTACGCCGCAATCTGAAAGTCTCGTAGAAATACTTATGACTAGTACGATCGACACGCGTTCTACCGGATTTATTGGGCGGCTCTACCCAAAGCTTAATCGCTTGAGAGGGAAGCGCTGATGCACATAATTCGGGAACTCTTCTTTGCACTCTGGTTCTTTTTGCCAGCTGGCATCGCCAACATGATGCCAATTTTTGCTGCCCACGTAGTCTGGCTTAAACGTTACAGCACACCAATGGATTTTGGTAAAAGCTACCATGGCAAGCGTATATTTGGCGCACATAAGACCTGGCGCGGATTACTTGTGGGAGCTATTTTTGCCACCATTACGCTCGGATTGCAGCAACTAGCCATCATACACATAAGCTGGTTCCGTGATTGGACCAGTCAAGTAGATTACACCCATCTGCCGACAGTACTAGTTGGCCCACTATTTGCCATTGGCGCTTTAGGCGGCGACGCCATTGAAAGCTTTTTTAAACGCCAGCGAAATATTGCACCCGGCCACGGTTGGTTCCCGTTCGACCAAATTGACTACATCATAGGCGGCGCTATAGCTACCACGCCCTTTGTGCAGCTTAGCTTGTTTGAATACGCCTGGTTAGTAGTGCTGTGGTTGATTGTGCACCTTATAGCTAGCGCCATCGGCTACCTGATAGGTGTTAAAGAGCGTCCTATATAAAGCCTCTACGGACAGGGCTTTAATTACTATAGTTGGCTTCGGCCCTCTAAAAGAGCTTGTGCTATACTAGTTTTGTAAGCTAAAACAATACAAAAATATGATACAAACACACTCTGACGACCCTGATGTTGCTGACGCCGCCGCTAAAGCGCTCGACATCATTACTAGTACACTTGCAAAGTTGCCGAAAGCCGAAATATTCGATTACGGCGGCCATAATTTACGCCTAGGCGAGTACGACATGTGTACCACCTGCACCACTCCTATAGCAGAAGCACAGGCTGCCGAAAAAGCCCTCAAAGCACAAGCCGAGAAAACTAAAGACGAAACCATAAAAGAGCACTTGATACTAGCAGCCGAGTTCTTCCGACTCGAAGCCGAAGCCGCTACTGTGCGAGCCGAACTACACAATGGCCACAGTACAGAGCCAATTGTTGATCGTTTGCTGGGTTACCAATTTGAACGTGGCATACACGACGACTATCATCACAGTCACCAGGGGGGCGCTCAATGAGTGAAGCCAATATGAATACTGATGCACGTGCCGGCCGCCATCTTGATAATTTACGCAAACTAATCACTCCGCGTGGTCTGTTTTTAGCCAGCGATCAAGCGGTTACTACCGGCTACGACAAAGCCTGGATTCGGGACAACGTCTATGAAACCTTGGCCTTTGAATACGCCGGCGAGTGGGATGTAGTTACCAAAACCTATCACACCTTGCTTGACATATTTGATACCCATATAGACAAGATCGACTGGGCTGTCACCAACAAACCATTTGAAAGCTGGCAGTTTATCCATGCCCGCTTTAACCCCGAAACACTTGAAGAATTTTGGGAAGAGTGGGGCAATAAACAGCACGACGCCATTGGCGCAGTTCTGTTCAAACTCGCCGATTTTGAGCAAAAGGGTCACAGTATGCTGCGCAATGACAAAGACCGCAAAACCGTCCAAACGCTCATTTATTACATCTGCAATGTCGAATACTGGCACGATGCCGACAATGGTATGTGGGAGGAAGCAGAGGAAGTCCACGCAAGTTCAATCGGCGCAGTAGTTGCTGGGCTTAAAAAATGGCAGGAAGTTGGCGGAATGAAGGTTGACCCGGACGCAATTGAGCGAGGCGAGAAGGCATTAGAGGCACTTTTACCTCGAGAGAGTGAAAGCAAATTCACCGATTTAGCGCTACTGTCGCTTATATATCCTTACAATGTCGTGAGCCACGAAATGGCCCAGCAAATTGTCGACAATTTAGTCTACCATTTAGAGCGTGACAAGGGCGTACTCCGCTACAAGTTCGACCAGTATTACAACAAAAACTCTGATGGCTACAGCGAAGAGGCGGAGTGGTGCTTCGGCCTCAGCTGGCTTGCTATTATCTATAAACAATTTGGTGATGACACCAAAGCGAAAGAGTATCTAGCTAAAGCGACGGCTACCGTTACAAAAGACGGTAAAGTTCCAGAACTCTACTTCAGCAACTCCGACAAAGCCAACGAGAACACACCACTTGGCTGGAGTGAGAGTATGTATGTGGTTGCCCTGCAGCAGGTCACCTAAAGCAATGTCATTTCGTACTAGCTAAGAGCACTAATCTACTGCCAAGCAACGTCATTCAAAATAATTTCATTAGAAAAATGCCGTGTTTTCGATTGTGGTGATGGGAGGTGGATGCGTACAATCGTACGATAGATTCAACACCTTGCGCCACCTTGCCCCTTAAGAGTCAACCTACTGGCACGGCTGTCGCCTCAACTCGCATCCTCCATGCAGTTACATCAGCCCCAGTTATGGGCGTGATGTGCACGTATCCGATTTAGGACCACGGAGAATGAAAGATGGAGCGACAGCCGTGCCAGTCATCGATGGGAACTACCGGGCGTCGCCGCTCCGGTCAGTGTCCACCGAGCTGGTGGTTCTCGGGGTGGTGGGCGCGTCGGTGGCCTTCGGCCTGCCCTCCGTCTCACCGTGGTCGGCGTTGTCGCTCCCGCTGTTGTCGGCGTCGGGACGCCTCCGGTACAGCATGGTGGCCACCGCGGCGGCACCGGCGGCACCGATCGTCGCGAACACGCCACGCTTCGTCACTGTCATTTCCTTCTCCATGTGGAGTCGTGCGAGCGTAAGCTCACGGGCTTCAGGGCTGCAGTTGTCTACAGGCCTGATATATCACTTGTCCCTGGGGACGAGCAAGCTGATATTTTATAATATATAAGGATACAGATCAAGACCTCCTCCACAGAAGTACTGGTGCTATACTGCTAGCATATGGTGATTTATAACTGGCACAAACGCGCAAAAGCCAACCTAACTCTTGGTCAACGAGCAGCGGATGCTATGCGTAATGGCATGGGTAGCTGGGCATTTGTCTTTACTTTTATCGCGTTCTTGGTTGTCTGGACCTATCTAAACACTGTTCACGGCTGGCACCACTGGGACAAATATCCATTCATTTTACTCAACCTGTTCTTAAGCATGCTCGCTGCCCTGCAAGGCGCAATTCTATTAATTGCCGCAAAACGTCAAGACGCCATTGCCGCAGCTATGGCCGAGCACGATTACCAAACTAATGTCAGCGCCAAAAAAGAAATTGAATTACTGATGACTATCAATCAAGAACAGCTGGAACTCATCAAAGAGCTCCACGCTAAGTTGGGCAGCTCTGGTAAATCAAATTAGAGCCAAAGCTAGTTGATCCCATTAGTATTTAAGCCTTTGGGTTATCTCACCGAAGACTAAGTAGTAGCCTTTAACAGATATGGCTCCTATATGAAACACCCCACGTAAGGGGTGTTTCATATGCAAATTAAGTTGCCGAGCTTTACACTAACCGCTGCTTGAATTTGCGCAAGCGTCTAGCGGCTAGCCGCTCAGCTCGCAGCTCCCAAGCGCCTCCATAGCTTTCGCTCTCAATCTCAGCTAAGTCATCTACGGCAGTCGGTTTCGTTATAATCTGAAGTCTTTTCATTGCGTATGTAAGGCCCCCTTATTTAGCTCTTGTAGCAAGTACCTCCGCCAGCTAAGCTGTGCACCCTGGTACTTTTCTAGCGTACGTGGTTACGCTTAAGTCAAACTGCAAGAAATCTTACAGAGATTTTTAACTCTGCACAGGCACTAGATACGCTTGGCTTAAACTGTCGTAAAAGTTACGCGGCAAGGCACGTACAAAATCAAAAGTATATGTCAGCAAATATTAAAATATTATGTACTACCACTAAAATTCTTTTGGCGAGCACCCGTAAACATGGTATATTCAGCTTACTAGAACGCTGCGGGAGCGCACGCATATATGTCACGTGCTTCTAATTCTAGTAAGGTATTTAGTAACGGTTACATAAAGAGGCGCAGCTAAGGCTTCCTAAAGAAGAAACTTACCTCAAAGAACCAGAATCAAAAGGAAGCTAGCCTACTATGGCCACTAAACTTTTCGTCGGCTCATTGCCATGGGGCGTTGACGACCAAGCACTCGAAGACCTATTTAAGGAATTCGGCGCAGTTTCATCTGCAAAAGTAATTATGGACCGCGACAGCGGCCGCAGCAAAGGCTTCGGCTTTGTCGAGTTCGAAGACGACGCTGCCGCTAAAGCTGCCATTGACAAGCTGAACGGCGCAGACATGCAAGGCCGTACTATTGTGGTTAGCGAAGCTCGTCCACTCGAGCCACGCCCACCACGTCGCGAATTCGATCGCCGCTAAGCGACCGAAGACTCTTAAAAACTCCCGCTGAATCCAGCGGGAGTTTTTAAGTTAAAGAAGTAGGAGCCCAAAGTTTTAAGCATACGATCATAAGGTAGTCAGGTAGTTAAGCTACTGGAAAACCACCGCTCAAGAGCCATAATAGAGCTGGCTGTTCCGTAACATCATCAGTAAACCACTACCACCAATAGTAAGTACAATCAGCATAACTGTGAGCATGATCAACGGAGCTGGGTGTCGTCTTAGCATTTTAGACCAATAAAACCCGACCAATCCCACTAGTGGTAACAAACTTGGAATAATATATCGGCCATTAAGCGCTATACCATACACTTTATAGTGTCTATAGGTACTGAAATTCACCGCCAGCTGCACTCCAATGTAGATTAGCGCCACAGCAGTAACATACACACGATATCGTGACTCCGCCACGGCTGCAAACCGCTCCTTTTCATACAAAACACCATAGCCCAAGCCGATCACAAAAACAGCAGCAAGTACCGGCGTTAGTAGGCGTGCGGGCCTAACTTGATGCTTCCAGTACTGTGTCTGAATATCAACAATGTTGTAAAATGTATCACTAAACCACCTGACGACAAAGAACGGAAAAGGTAGGGGTTTTTCGGGTGGCAACTCGGCGAGCGTATGTGCACGCACGTTAGTCCAAAAAACATCACATGCAGCTGGTCCATCAACCTGTTCACACGACACTTGTACACTTTTATAATGCACGACATTGCCACCGATTCGTTCCACGAACAAACCTGCACCAATCACCGCTACTAGCAATGCAACGATAAAATAGCGCTTTGGTGATCGCAGTCGATCAAGCAAAATCCTCCAATACCGACCAACGATAATCAGCCCGGACACGCCAAATACAACACAGACCGGCAATAAGGTACGCTTGGCAAGCCCCCCTAGACAACAGAGCGCCAAAAGCCACAACACATCGGTAGGCAAGGGATCTTCCGCCAGCCTCAAAATAAGCAGCAGACCTAGCGCGAGGCCAAGCCACACTAACACGTCATTATTAATCGCCGCGCTTAAAAGTAGCACCATGGGCAGATTAGTAATTATCAGCAAGCTGCTACTAATGACCGCTTCCGAGATTCTCAGCCGCTTCAGGACTCGCGCCAGTACCATAAATGTTACTACTGCAAATGCAACCGAAAACAGACGCACAATTCTGTCTTCGGTTACCTCCGAGAACGGCAATACCCGCTCCACTAGGCTCATAGCGTAGTGATACAAATAGTCTACTTCCCGGGTTTTATCACCCAAGCTATAGGTTGGCGCCTGGTTCGTTAAAAACGGGGTAACAGAATGGTTTGCATAATACTGTATAAAGTCGATGTTGTTCTGCTCGTCAGGCGGCACCGTAATATGAACCGCAAACACCAATACAACTGCTTGCACCACAAACAGGCCAAGAACCAGTCGTCGGGCCAGCGATTTACCCATAAAGGCATGTAGGCTGTGCAAGGCAGTTTTTAGCCAGTCCAAAGAGAGCCCTCGCGCACGAAAGCGCAGCATAAGACGATTCATTTACTTGTAAGTATACACCTATAGCTGCAGACGCGGTGGAGATGCAGTAGATTCTCAACGTGCAGAATGACAGTCTGCTACACTATGTAGGTATGCTCAGCTATCTACAGGCAATCATCCTGGGGATTATCCAAGGCGTCACCGAACTATTTCCCGTGTCATCTCTTGGACACTCTGTGCTCATTGCCAATCTATTTGGTTGGAACAACATCAATAATCAGCAAGTAGCAAATAGTTCGACATTTTTGAACTTTTTAGTAATGATGCATGTTGCTACTGCCATCGCGCTGATTATCTTCTACCGCGATCAGTGGCAACGGATTGTGCAAGGCTTTATACGCACCGTCCGTGCTAAGCGTTTGGAGGCCGACGACAGCGACGCTAAACTTGCTTGGCTACTTATTACTGCATCTATTCCCGCAGGGCTGATTGGCCTAATTTTCGAACATAAACTGCGGGCCGAATTTGCTACTGCCTTTTTTGCAATTGTCCTTATTATTATTAATGGTCTGATGCTTATAAAGGGTGACCGCTTGGTAGCCGTTGCAGAATTAAACCGTCCGCGGCGAAGACGCAGCGCAGAAGCCGATACCTTAGCTGTCAGTAAAACCGCTAGAGTAGTAAGTGACCATCTAACATTTGAGCGAGCGGCGCTTATAGGCGCCGCCCAGATTGGCGCCCTTTTTGCCGGTATATCGCGCTCCGGCATTACGATGTTAGCAGGACTGCGCAGTGGACTCGACCACCAAGATGCGGCGCGATTTTCATTTTTACTGGCAACACCAATTATCCTCGCCGCTGGAGTCTACAAATTGCCGAGCGTCTTAGGTAGCCTACATACCAGCGGCGGCCCAATCCTTGTCGGTAGTTTGCTGGCCGGTGGTGGCGCTTACATATCGGTGCGCTTTCTGGACAAGTACTTCCAGGGTAAGTCACTAAAGCCATTTGGCTGGTACTGTATCGGGTTTGGCGTGTTTATGCTACTAGTAAGCATTGTCCGCGGGGCGGGGTAGCAAGGCCTTCTATGAATGCTGTCGACCTGCTGATCGTCCTGTTTGCAATTTTATCGGTGGCGCGAGGGTTTCGCATTGGCCTAGCACGGCAAGCAGGATCAACCCTAGGCTTTATCGCCGGACTATTTGTCGGCTCCTGGGCTAGCAGTATTTTTATTAGCTACGAGTCGAATCCAACAACCAAGTTCTTAACTGGTCTTGTTACCGTGCTTTGCTGCGGTTTTATTGTTATGACGATTGGTGAAGTGATTGGTATACGCCTTAAAGAGCGACTAATGCGAATCAGCGCCCTTAACGCCTTCGACGGAAGCCTTGGGTCAGCCATGTCTGTAACTACTGTTCTCTTTACCGTCTGGCTAAGCGCATCACTACTGTTGATTAGCCCCAACACCAGTCTGCAGCAACCCCTGAACAATTCCCATATTCTTGGCGCACTGAATAGCCATTTACCCCCGGCCACTAGCGTTTTGAGCTCGTTGAATAAGCTCATAAACCCCAATGACTTTCCGGAAGTCTTCCGTGGCCTTGAGCCCAGTCCAGATGGCGCTACGAATGTGCCATCGCTCGCCATATTCAACCCAGTGATCGCCGCTACCAGCGCTTCAGTTGTAAAAGTGGAGGGCACAGGTTGTGGTGGCATTGTCGAGGGCAGTGGGTTTGTAGTGCAACCAAACGAAATCGTTACTAATGCACACGTGATAGCGGGAGTTACCAAGCCTAAAGTGATCGATGGCAATACCGTGCATAGTGGTCGTGTAATCTGGTTTGATCCAGACGTCGACCTAGCCGTACTGCACGTAGACAATCTGTCAGGCAAGCCACTCGTTATAAATGCAACCGATGAACCTTTCAATACACCAGGAGTTGTCCTCGGCTATCCCGGCGGCGGCGGTTTTACTGCACAGGCGGCAGCTATTATTGATCATTTTCCAGCCTCTGGTCGTAACATCTACGGACAGGGAAATACTACGCGCGACATATACTCGGTGCACGCCCACATCATCCCGGGCAATTCCGGTGGCCCACTTATTGGTAGAGACGGCCGAGTGCTCGGCATTGTCTTTGCCACCTCCACCACGTACAATAATGTCGGTTACGCACTAACGGGGCATCAGGTGTCGAGCGAATTAGCAACCGCCGAGCAATCAACCACCATACACAGCACCGGGTCGTGCAGCGAATAGTATGCCCAATAAGAAACAAACCACGGTACAATCCCGCACACAGCCTCTCGGCCGACTTATTAAGGCGTTACCGTGGCTTTTAATAGTCTGCGGCATAGTAGGCGTGTTTGCCTCGTTAATGATTACGGCCGAGAAGTTTGATCTAGCCAAAAACCCGCATTATCAACCTATATGTGACCTTAATCCTATTATCAGTTGTGGCTCTGTCATGGCTAGCAAACAGGCTAACGCATTTGGTTTTATGAACACCTATATTGGGCTCATTGGATTCCCGGTACTTGTCACTGCCGGTGTCGCAATGTTAGCCGGCGCCAAATTTAAACGCTGGTTTTGGCTGGGTATGCAAGTTGGCCTTTCTTTTGGGCTACTATTTGCTTATTGGCTGCTTTTTGAGAGTGTTTACCGTATTCGAGCGTTGTGTCCATATTGTTTAAGTGTTGATGTAGCTATTACAACAGTATGGTGGTATCTGACTTTGTACAACTTTTATGAAGGCACCCTAGTACTGCCAACCCGTTTAAAAACAGCCGGCGCGTTTATTAAGCGCCACCATGCAGATATTCTGGTGTTTTGGTTTGTTGTTATCACGACAACTATTCTGCAACACTTCTGGTACTATTTCGGCCAACACTTGTAGTTGTGCTTGGCGCCTTTTATAAGGCTTACTTCAGAGACTTACTCCGAGCAACTAAGGAGAGTCAGGCGAAGTGCAACCGGACTAGTATAAGCTGGCCCGCGTGAAAACGCCCTTCCTAATTGCTCGGAGTAAGTCTCTGCCATAGTAAACCGTAAAACACCCCAGCGCTCATAAAATAGATATCCATGAGTTAGTCAATTTGCTACAATACCAACAAATATGCTAATGCTTCAAAAGCAAATATGACCCAGTCAAAACCCGAAAAACCCGAGACCGGCTTTTTAAACCGCGAGTACTCTGCCGACGCACTTCTAACAAAAAGTGCAGCAATACCAGCGGTTGCTCTTGATCGTACCGTTCAGGCCGGCCATCAGATCTTACACGCCGTACCTGTTGAGGCTGCTGCTAAAAAGGCAAAAAGCTACTGGTACATGTTAGGACCGGGCCTAACTACTGGCGCTAGTGACGATGACCCGTCAGGCATCGCAACCTATAGCCAAACTGGTGCACAGTTTGGCTTCAATATGTTATGGCTTAGCTTTTGGACCTTTCCACTGATGAGCATCGTGCAAGAGATGTGTGCTCGTATTGGTCTAGTTACCGGCAGGGGACTAGCCGGCAATATTCGTGCCTACTATTCAAAACGAGTCCTGCGAGTCTGTACCTTTCTGCTATTTGCGGCCAACGCCTTTAACATCGGTGCCGACCTTGGTGCCATGGCCAAAGGTGTACAGCTACTCAATCCGCGATTCAGTTTTTCGTGGCTAGTGGTTGGCTTTGCTTTGCTTAGCCTACTACTACAAATCTTCACACCATATGTGCGGTACGCTAAATATCTTAAGTGGCTAGCGTTAGTGCTGCTGAGCTATGTTATTTCCAGTATCCTAGCACACCTGCATTGGCACGATGCCTTGTATCATACGATCTTTCCACATATTACGCTTAGTAAAACCTCCCTGGTATTGATTTGTGCCGTCTTTGGCACCACCATCTCACCGTATCTGTTTTTCTGGCAGACCAGCCAAGAAGTAGAAGAGCAGATTCTGCACGGTAAATCTACATTGCGAGAACGTCGCAGTGCCACCTCGCCCGAAGAAGTAAAGAGCATGCGCATTGATGTCTGGAGCGGCATGCTGCTCAGCAACCTAGTAATGTTTTTTATCATTGCGGCTTGCGGTGGTATATTGTTCCCACACGGCATTACTCAAATAACCACAGCTGCACAAGCTGCCGAAGCTTTGAAGCCATTTGCTGGCAACGCTACCTACTTCTTGTTTGCTGTAGGTATTATCGGCACTGGCATGTTAGCCATTCCAGTGCTGGCCGGAAGCAGCTCCTACGCCATTGCTGAAAGTATGGGTTGGAAAGAAGGCCTATATCGCAACCTTGCACAAGCCTACTCGTTTTACGGCATCATTATCATCTCAATGCTAGTAGGCTTAGGGCTTAATTTTGTGGGGCTTGATCCTATTAAAGCGCTGATTTACTCAGCCGTTGGTAACGGTCTGGTTGCACCATTTATTCTATTTTTCATTGTCAAGATTAGCAGCAACAAGCACGTAATGGGGCACTGGCACAACCACCCGCTTACAACGGCATTAGGCTGGCTTACTACACTGCTTATGGCTACGGCAGGCGTAGCAGCTATAGTTGCACTATTCTAAGCTTAGTCGTGGCGAAGGGCCTCGATAGGATCTTTACGAGCAGCTTTAAGTGCCGGCATACTGCCAAAGAAAATACCAACAGCCATAGCAAGCAGTGGTGCAATCACCAATATCTGCCAAACTAATACAGGCTGCATGCTAGTGTACATACGTAGCAAACCAACTGCCGCACAAGACAGCGCCACACCTATCAGTGCACCCCAGGCGCTTAGCAGGAAGGCTTCAACAACAAACTGCCGCATGATCTGGTGATTAGTTGCACCAATGGCTTTACGCAAACCAATCTCATACATACGCTCGGTTACACTTACGAGCATCACATCCATAATACCCACACCCCCAACGACAAGAGCAATGATAGCAGCGCCACTAACAAGCAGTGTCAGCAAGTGAATAGTCCTATCAGAAGCACTGCCCGCCGCAGCCGCAGGAACCACAGACACATCACGCGAACCACCGTGAGCTGCGCGTAGCGCAATGGTCGTTGCAGTAATTGTGCTCACCGTCGTGCGACTAGATTCGGCCTTACCAAGTATCTGATAAATACCTAAGGGGTTACCCATCAGCTTACTGGCAACGTCATACGGTATAAAAACCGCATTATTAAAATTTGATTCCAGCGACAGCGGCGGAGCCTTGAAGTCGTCATACACTCCAGCTACGATAAATTGCTGTCCACGCCATGCAAGTGTTTGGCCAACTGCCGCGGTATTATTAAAGAGCTTCCCGGCAACATCCATACCAAGCACTACAGCCTTACCGTTGTCACTTGATTCAAAGAAACCACCCGAAATCATGTGCTGCTTTATAATGTCCGAGAAGTCTGGTGTAGTAGCAATGATAAATGGTGACTCTACGGTATTATCACCAGTCATACTGCCGCTTGCGGTGCTGAGCGGCGCTGCTCTTACAACACCAGCCGTCTTTTGGACAGTCCGCAGGTCTTGGGAGCTTAATAAATTGCTGCTTGCGCTTGCGAGACCCGCAAAAACACCACCGTCAGCTTGTACTTGTTCGGGCTGTGCCACAAATAGACTTTTGCCATACCGACCAAGATCACCAGAGATCTGTTGCTTGACGCCTTGACCAATACACACCACCAACACTACCGCAACCACACCGATCACAATACCCAACATCGTTAAAAAGCTGCGTGCTCGGGCAGCTTGCAAGTTCCGATAGGCAAGACGTAGATTTTCACGACGGAGGTTCATTTTTTAACCTTCTTTCGCTTTACAGTAGGCTTTTTGGCCTTTGCTCTTGGTGTGCGACGTTTTGGCTTTTCAGCCGCATCAGCGCGTTTATTAAGCACATTCATCATTGTTGATACACCAGCCAAATCATCATCTTCAGTCGTTTCAGGGACTGCATACATTACGGCCCGGGCATAACGGCCCACTTCACCAAGACGCGTCTGCTCGTCATGTTTAATTGCGCCATCTTGCATGTACACTACTCGAGTTGCAAAACGGGTGAGTTCCGGATTGTGCGTGACAAATACAATAGTATTGCCAGTTTTATGGATTTCGCTAAGCAATTCCATAACTAAACGAGAGCTATTACTATCCAAATTGCCAGTTGGCTCATCAGCAATAATGATTTGTGGCTCGTTCACGAGCGCTCGGGCAATCGCCACGCTCTGTTTCTGGCCACCGGAAAGCTGACGGGGATAATAATAGGCACGATCCCCTAAACCTACTCGCTCCAGCATATCCCGAGCTTTTGTCGTACGCTTATATTGAGATACGCCTTTATAAAGCAAGGGTAGTGCAACATTTTCCAGGGCAGTTAGGCGAGGCAAAAGGTTAAACGATTGAAAGATAAAGCCGATCTTGTCGCGGCGTGCCCGAGCACGTTGATTAGCGCCAAGCCGACTAACTTTCTTATCACCAAGGTGATAGTCGCCATGTGTAGGACGATCAAGCAGGCCAATAACATTCATAAGTGTGCTTTTGCCACTACCGCTTGGACCCATTACCGCCACGCACTCACCTTGTTCAATTGACAAACTGACCTCGTCGAGCGCCACATTCGTTGCGTCTCCGAAGCCGTACAGTTTACTAACATCTTTGAGTTCAATGAGAGCCATAGGTCCCTTTTAGTGTAACCCTGTAAAACAGTTGGCCGCAAGGTGTTTTTCGCATCATTTTTCCAGTATAATGCCCGTAGCCACAAAAGTGCGACTACCCTAGATGCAGCCCAGTTCACAACTGACGGGAAGAGCAGCCCAAGCAAATGTATTCCATTTGCCTGGCGCGATGAGAAACCCATGAAATGGGTGTCTCATGTGTTTTGGAGAGGTGCAAGAGTGGTTGAATTGGCACGCCTGGAACGCGTGTATGGCCGCAAGGTCATCCAGGGTTCAAATCCCTGTCTCTCCGCCAGAAAAATGACCCTAGCGCATTTACCGCTAGGGTCATTTTGTATACTAGATACTACAATATAGATTGCTATGACAAAACAACAACCCACCAAAGCAACACCAAAAGCATTTCATGTATACATTGATTTTGATCGTACCCTATTTGACACCCCACGCTTTGGAAGTGATTTACGCCATGGCATAGCTATGCATGCCAATATAACCCCCGAACAAGCCAGAGCAGACGCAGCTCCATTTTATACGCATGCAAGGTTACGTAGTTTTGATTTTGAAGGATACGTAGCAACATATGGCCTAAACCCCGATGAAATGCTGGAATATGTCCGTCAGCTAGCACAAGCAAATAACTACTTATATCCCGGCAGTGCTCAGTTTATGCAGTCCTTGCAGGCCAGCGGACTAAATCCCAAGATATTGTCATTCGGCGAAGATCGTTTTCAGCGCGCAAAAATTCTTCCAACACTACCATATCTGTTCGGCGACGTTGATTCGCAAACACCAGCAACTAACACAATATGCGAAGTATACGTCACCTTAGAGCCAAAAGGTCCTCATATAGCACATAAACACCCCGGAGAGCAGGGAATCCTTGTTGACGATGTTCCTGAACAAAATTTGCCAGCCGGTTTTAGTGAGATTCATCTGGACCGCAATTCCAACCTTAGAAACCCAGAACCTAAGGTTAGCGGATTTACTGTATCAGACCTTAAGCAAGCATACGAGGTGATCACCCAGCTAGCTACAGGCACATAGATAAGTGCTACAATACGTTTTATCTATGGTTATGATTAGCTTGTTCGACTGGTGGTATGGCGCAGGATGGGCAGGTGTGGTGCGTAGCACGCAACGCAGACTAGCTAAGCTTGCTGGCATGTTTTCGATCGCAATTTTACTACGTACTTTATTTTCACCTTGGAAGCGGATTATTACCTACCCTGGCGCAAGCATAGACACTAAGCTCAAGGCGTTTGGCGACAATCTAGTCAGCCGCTGTATTGGTTTTACGATACGGTTTTTTGTCTTGATTGCCGCAGCGGTTATGTTTGTGCTGCTAGGTTTTGCGGGCTTGCTCGAACTAGTTGCCTGGCCCCTTGTGCCATTGGCTGGAATCGTACTTATTGTGAAAGGTTTGCTGTAAGGCTTACGCTTATGGAACTAGATCTTTCGGCTACTCGCCCAAAACTTGTTAGACTGGGTCGTCGCATTGGCAAGCAAGGTTTTGCGTTTTTGGTATTGCTCTCGATGATCTGTGCAGCTAGCGGAGCCGCACTTTGCACCACAAAGCATAGTTACGGCTACAGCCTGCTTGGCATTGGTCTACTGCTTGCTATGCCGGCTGCTTGGTGGCGTTTTGAGCTCTCAAACATACCTGTACGTGCAGGGGCGTTTACTGATCGCCTGACCAGCACCTGCCTTGCCTTACTTAAACCAAATGTCACTTACGCACCACAAAACCTATGGCAGGCCCTACAAAAGGACTGGCAAGCGCGGTTTATCACTATGCACTTACTCCTTCCTGGCGATCACATGCTGGATTTATTTAGCACTGAGGCCACTCAGCTTGATGCAGTTTTGCAAGAGGCTGTCCGTATAGCCGATAGCCATCAGAGTACCTCGATTGAGGTTTGGCATATTGTAGTAGCACTTATGTACACCTCACCACAGGCAGAGCAATTTTTAAGTCAGCTCAAAGTTACCGATTCTGATGTTGACGCAGTAGGTAGCTGGCTCGGACGTATTCTGGAATCCGAACATCATCGCGCCACTAACTTTGGTGGTATTGGCCGCGATTGGGCTAGTGGCTTTACGCCAAAACTCAATCAATTTGGCCATAATATATCAACCGCCATCGAGCGCCATGGAGTACATTTTGGCGCCTTAGTGGATAGCCCCGGCGTACAAGAAATGAAAACCGCGTTCAGCCAAGGCGCGGGTGCGATTGCCCTAATTGGTCCGGATGGGATTGGCAAAACCAGCCACGCCTACGCGCTCGCTCAGAATGTGCTGGCCGAATCACAAGACCGCATACTTGAGCACCGGCAGATTGTTATGCTGGACGCTAACGCTATTGTGTCGAGCGCTCAACGACCGGGCGATCTGGAATACATCCTCACAAGCCTGCTGAACGAAGCTGTTCATGCCGGCAATATTATGTTGTTTTTTGATGATGCCCAACTATTTTTCCAGACTGGACCTGGCAGTTTTAATGCCACCCAAATCTTGCTGCCAATTGTACAATCGCGCAGAGTACCGCTCATCTTTGCTATGACTCCGCACGACTATGAGCAGCTACGGGCTAGTAACATGGCCTTTGCCGGACAGTTCACACCAGTAGTCTTGAAAGAGCGCACAGAAACTGAAACGCTGGAAACCTTGGCCGATGCAGCCGGCAATCTAGAAGGCAAGCAAAAAGTAGTCATCACGTATGATGCCGTCAAGACGGCTTATCGCCTCAGTGGCCGTTACGAAACCGACATGGCATACCCAGGCAAGGCTATCCGCCTACTAGAACAATCCCTCGCCCATGCCGACAATCAACTCATTACCGCCGCATCCGTAGAAGCTGCCATCGAGCAGACCAGAGGAGTCAAAGCTGGCACTGCTGCACCCGTGGAAGCAGAGCAGCTATTACACCTGGAAGATGCCATCCACGAGCGGATGATCAACCAGAAACGAGCCGTCGAAGTTGTCGCTAGCGCGCTTAGGCGCGCACGAGCAGGGGTTTCTAGCCCCAACAGGCCAATTGGCAGCTTCCTATTCTTAGGCCCAACCGGTGTCGGTAAAACAGAACTAGCTAAAGCTATCGCCGCTACTTATTTTGGCAACGAAACAGGTATGATCCGCCTGGATATGAGCGAATATCAGCAGCAAAGTGACGTAGCACGTATGTTAAGCGATGGCCAGACCGAGACAAACAGCTTGCTGATGCAAGTACGTCAGCAACCATTTACCGTAGTGCTACTTGATGAGATCGAAAAAGCCCATCCGAATATCTTAAACCTATTACTGCAGCTACTTGACGAGGGTCAACTAACTGACAGCCATGGCCGCATCGTATCGTTCAAAGATGCCGTAGTGATTGCTACCAGCAATGCCGGGGCTGATAGCATCCGCAAGCATATTGAAGCTGGTGAGCAGCTAGAACAATTTGAGCAGGCTTTTATTGACGAACTAATCAACAGTGGCCAATTTAAACCTGAGCTCTTGAACCGTTTTGACGAAATGGTCCTATTCCGCCCCTTAACCCCGGATGAGCTTGCCCAGGTAGTCCGCCTAATGCTTGGTGGCATCAATAAAACCTTAGCCACCCAAAATATCGCTGTTGAACTTACCGACGCAGCCGTAGCTAAAATTGTCGCCGTTGGTAACGATCCCCGTTTAGGCGCCCGACCAATGCGTCGTGCGCTACAGAAAGCAGTTGAAAATACTGTAGCCGAAAAAATCTTAAAAGGCGAAGCAAAGCCTGGCGACCACTTAACGCTTGATGTCGCAGATCTTGCGCCCTAGGGCAAAGTACTGCGCTGGCTTTGAACTAAACAGGCATTTTTAGGAAGGTCGGGCGAAGCTCAGCTGGACTGGCGATTAGCCATCCCGCATGAAAACGCTCGTTTGGTTCACTATATGCTTACGTGGAAATCAATCAGCCGATTTTCGTACCAACCGCTTCACCAGAGGCAACTCGCAAGATATTCTTTTCAGTTAGCGGGTTAAACACAATGGTGGGCAGCTCATGCTCCATAGCTAGGCCTAGCGCCGCCTTGTCCATTACCTTAATCGCACCATTACTAACTGCTTCGTCAAAACTCATCTTATCAACCTTCACGGCATCAGAGAACTCGGCAGGGTCTTTATCATACACGCCGTCAACTTTAGTAGCCTTGAGCACCGCCTGACAATCTAGCTCTAACGCCAAAGAAACAGCCGCAGTATCGGTTGTTAGGTAAGGTCGGCCGATACCGCCAGCTACGATCACCACGCGGCCTTTCCCAAGGTCGCTAATAGCTCGACGATGGGTAAACTGATCAGCAACTTGATCAGCCTTAATGTTCGTGAGCGCCCGTGCGGCCACGCCTACATGATTAAAGACATCTGCCAGCGCCATGGCGTTCATCATTGTGGCGAGCATACCAATATTATCGGCTGTGACTCGGCCGATACCATGCCCAGCCAGCTGCGCACCGCGAGCATAATTACCGCCACCCACCATAATTACCACCTGAATGTCAGCACCCACAACCTCGGCAATTTCATGTGCCAGCCAAGTAGCCAGCTCCGCGTCAATGCCACTATCGTATTTACCGGCTAGTTGCTCGCCAGAAAGTTTCAGTAGTACCCGTTTATAAGCGCCCATCGTTAATCCCCTTTGTTACCATGCTGTATCCAAGCTCGATATTGTCCCTCAGTATAGCAGACGATATACTAGGAGATATGTTGAAAATCTATTCTTGGAACGTAAATGGCATTCGTGCTGTACAAAAGAAAAAAGCTCTGCAACCTTTTTTGGATACAGAGCAGCCTGATATCCTCTGTCTGCAAGAAGTCAAAGCTACCGAAGCCCAAGCCGCACTCAACCTGGAGAGCTACCGTGCCATCTGGTACGCCTCTGAACGCCCGGGATACAGCGGTACGGCCGTACTTTCTAAGGTTGAGCCACTGCAAGTAGTGAACGGCTTTCCGGAAGATATCATCAAAGAATACGGTGTTACCGGCGATACCTTTGGCGACCCTAATCTAGAGGGCAGGGTAATTGCGGCTGAGTTTGACCAATTTTGGCTCGTCACTGTCTACACGCCTAACGCAAAAGACGACCTAGGCCGGCTAGAGCTGCGCCACAAGCAATGGGATCCGGCATTTTTAGCATACTGCAAGCGCCTAGAAACCCAGAAACCAGTGGTTTTTTGCGGCGACTTAAACGTTGCCCACACCGAAGACGATCTGGCCAATCCCAAGCCCAACCGTGGCAAAAAAGGCTTTACTGATGAAGAACGTGCAGGATTTCAGAACTTCGTTGATGCCGGTTTTGTCGATACGCTGCGCATGTTTAAGCAAGGGAACGGCTACTACACCTGGTGGAGCCACTTTGCGAAGGCGCGCGAACGCAATGTTGGTTGGCGTATAGATTACTTCATGGTCTCTGAATCGCTAAAATCTAAAGTACAAGATGCCGCCATTCACGCCGAAGTGATGGGTTCTGACCACTGTCCGATCAGCGTCACGCTCGACATATGAGCCACAACGTTTGCGTTTTATATGGCCTCAACGAGGGGCCAGGTATGGGCCGCAAGCTAGTTACTAGCCTTAAGCAAGCTGGCTTTACTATTACAAAGAACCCGAGCGCAGCTGATATTGTTTTCGCCCATTCTGGTGGTTGCCTGCTAATTCCAGTTGACAACAGGGCACAGCTCATCATGCAGGTGGGTACCCCGTACTGACCCGGCAGATCGTGGCTTGTAGGGACCGCTAAGAAAATCCAGCGAGAAGTCAGAGAATATCACCAGGAAAAGCGACTGGAGAATGGTCCCACAAATGGTGCTATCACTTTCTTTATGCACTTAACGTTCCTGCTGGCATCCGCATGGCTAAAAACCTACCTTTTGTACGACCATGGAACAGCAAGCACCCTCAAGTCGTTATTCGCAACCAGTTCGATGAGTACTGCTGCCCAGAAGTTATAGGTGCGCCATTTAACGGTCCCGCACGTTTATCTCACTCCCCGGTGGTCATGATGACTGCTTGAGTCACCCCGAACCATATGTTCGTCTGCTACAATTACTAACATGAAGAGGGATCTGGAGTTCTTATACGAACTTGGGGATATACGGTTTATCCAACGCCAGTGGCATCGGTTTCACTTAAGTAGCGTGGCCGATCTTGCCGATCATCATTTTCGTGTGCTTTGGCTATCGTTAATGATTGCAGCCCGTGAGCATGCTAAAGTTGACCACGAAAAGATGATGAAAATGGCCTTGGTGCATGATATCGCCGAAAGCCGAACTGGTGACGCAGACTACATTGCACGCCAATACGTAACCCGCAACGAAGCCTTGGGTATTAGTGACATGTTAGCCGATACGTCGCTGGAGGAAGAATTCTTGGCACTCTGGCACGAGTACGAAGCGCGAGACTGTCTGGAAGCAAAAATCGTTAAAGATGCCGATAACTTAGATGTAGACCTAGAAATTCGTGAACAACGCAGTCAAGGGCACCACCTAGCAGAAGCCTGGACCCAAAACGAAGGTCGAGCGGTTAATCGTAAGTTCACAACTAAAACAGCCGAAGAGATGCACAAGGCCATCCTCACCTCTAATCCGTATGATTGGCACGTAAATGCGCCGCGCAATCGTGTGAACGGTGGCGACTGGAGCGCCAAGAAATCATAACGCACTCAACGTATCTATTTGATACAATCAGAGAAACAGGAGTTAGAGGGATATGCTATCAGAACAAACCATTCAAACGCTCAACCAACTACACGAGACCGAAGACGCTTATAGACCAAGTTCTGACATCACAGCCCAGCTTGGCGCCAAAACCATCATTATGGTAATTGGTGCTACCTGCCAAGGGAAAAACCTAGTGATGGATACTGCAGTAAAACTTGACGAGCGCTTTCATATAGCTCACACCCGCACTAGCCGCCCACCACGTGCCGGTGATGAACCCGGACGCTACACATATTTCGAAAACAGTGACGAAGGCCTGCGCCCAGTATTTGAAGCTATCCAAAACCACGCTATGGTCCAATACGCTGTGAACCCATATTCGCCGCTAATCTACGGCAGTATGCCTGCTGATTACCCAACCGAATATAACCTAGCTGATGTTATTTCCAGTGCCGTCGACAACTTTAGACACCTTGGATTCAAGCGCACCATTGCCATTACCGTAGTGAGCGAGCCGACATCTTGGCTACAACGCTTTGAAGAGCGTTTTCCAGCCGGCGACGCACAGCGTAAGGCTCGCAAAGATGAAGCCATCGAGAGCCTTAGCTGGTCACTTTCCCAAGAGACAGACCACTACTGGGTACATAACGTAGATGGACAGCCTGAGCTGGCAGCCGAACAGGTTATTGCCATTGCGTCCGGTACTAGCAACGGACAACCAGAAGCTCGGAAGCTTGCGGAAGCTTGCTTGGAGGCTGCGCGGAGCATTGCTGCGTGAGCGATAAAACAACGACGCTGCTATTTCTTAAGCGAGAGAACGAAGTGCTGTTAGCTATGAAAAAACGCGGCTGGGGTGTTGGACGTTGGAATGGCGTCGGGGGCAAACTTGAGCCAAACGAGACAATAGAGCAAGCACTGGTGCGCGAATGCCAGGAAGAAATTGGCGTTACGCCACTTTTATTCAGTAAGGCGGCTGAGCACGACTTTGTCATGGATAGCGAGCAAGACGGCCAGTGGCATATGTGCGTTCATACTTATCTATGTACCGAATGGAACGGCGAGCCCATTGAAACCGAAGAGATGGCTCCGCAGTGGTTCAGTATGGCAGACATACCATTTGATGATATGTGGCAAGATGATCGTCATTGGTTGCCACAGGTCTTATCCGGCAAGCTTCTTACTACTCGATTTACTTTTGATACGCACGAAAATATGACTGGTAAGCAGGTTACAGAAGTAGCCGTTCTATGAAAGCCCTCATGCAACAGCCCGTCACATTTGAAACAGTCAGCCAAATGATCTGGCAACATATGGAAGCACGCGATTGGCACACCAATCCACCACGTGGGCTAGCAACCTCCATTGTCCTGGAAGCTGCCGAGCTATTAGAGCATTACCAGTGGAGTGATAAAGCAGCAGGAACACGAGAAGATCTCGCTGCCGAACTTGCTGATATTTTTATATACGCGTTTCATTTTGCTGAATCTCAAGAAATCGATATTGTTGAGGCTATCCAGCTTAAACTGCAAAAATCGGCTCAGAAATATCCCGCCGAAAAGTTTAAAGGGCAAAAGACAAAAGACATGCGCAAAGTCTGGCTTGATACCAAACTACAGTATAAGAAAACAGGACTATAGAAGGAACATAGTGCAAGAGTACTGGCTTAAACAAACAACCAAGACACTATTTCCAGAGCTGGAGTGGAGTCGGCCTGAAAATAAATTGCAGGCTGGCAAACTTTTAATTGTTGGTGGCAGTGCTGGCGGTTTTGCAATACCGGCAGAAAGTTATGGCGCTGCCGTGAAAGCAGGCATTGGAACAGTACGCGTTTTGTTACCCGAAAGCCTACGCCGATCTGTTGGCAAGTTATTTCCAGAGGCCGAGTTCGTACCAAGCACTCCAAGTGGTAGTTTTGCCATACAGTCTCTTGCCGAGCTACTGGGTGCTAGCATGTGGGCTGATGGCATACTACTGCCCGGCGACATTAGTCGTAACAGTGAAACCACTGTACTATTTGAAGGCTTTTTAGAGAAATACCAAGGGCAGGCTACGCTCACAAAAGATATTGCCGATATTTTCTGCCAACAGCCGATTAGCATCTTACATCGACCGAACACATTGCTAGTACTCGCCATGGGACAGCTCCGTAAGCTAGGTAACGAAGCCCATTTTCCACGTGCCTTTACCAGCGAAATGGGATTGGTGCAATTCGTCGAAAACCTACACGAATTTACGAAGCGTTTCCCGCTTGCTATCATTACCAAGCACCAGGGCCATTACGTCGTAGCGGTAGATGGGCAGGTAAGCACTACGCCTATTAAGAATGAGCAGCCGGTTTGGCGTACCAAGCTAGCCGCTGCAGCTAGCGTCTGGTGGCTCCAAAACTCCACTAGGTCTTTTGAAGCTCTAACAACTGCTGTAATCGTATAAATCTGATGCCTCTAGGTGGTCGCCTATTGCATACTGTTCGTCACCCATAAGCCACAGAGCAGTTAAACCAATCTTAATGGCCGTATCATCCCCTTTTTCCTGCCCCATCTCCCAAAGCCCTCGCGCTGCAACCAGCGTAAGCTCGGGCTCCCCGTCTGAACCTTGAGAAATTAAAGCACCGATAAGCTTTCCGACCTGCCGATCCCATGCCGTCTTATAATCTTCACTTGCCGACGCTATATCCTCCCAAGCTTTATGATCGCTACCAATCACAGGCATGCCTTGAAAGCCTTTCAAATGGTCCTTACGACCCCAATGGGGCTCTTCCCGGACATCGTGATAACTTGGGGCGCCTCTCCTCTGTGTACGAGACATGTGGTTAATCCTAATTCGTGATAATGGTGGGCGAGGAGGGACTTGAACCCTCACAAGATTGCTCTTACAAGATTTTGAGTCTAGCGCGTCTACCAATTCCGCCACTCGCCCATATATAGGATATAAACCAACCAAGCTGTAAAGGTCCACGATAGGTTATTAGAGGTGTATTGTACTATACTGGAAGCACGAAAGAAAATAGAAGTATGCCAAGGTATACTAATATCGTAAACAAGAGTGGGTTATATTTCCGCTCAAAGTATTGCAATGAGCACTAACCCCTTATTCCCACCGAGCGATAAACCCGCCGAAGCTACCAATGATCCAGCGGTAGCGTTGATACGCAGCAAAGTTTCACGAGCGTACAGCGAAGAGCCCAATGCCGTGCAGGAGCTTGCGGAAGTACAGAGTACACAGCGTCTGCTAAGTAAGCACCAGCGGTACATGCAAACCTTGAGTGGATCGGGGAAAAGCTTGGCCGAAATCCAAACTGCGTGGCACAAGTACTACATTACGTTAAGTGATCCGGAAAAGCATGAGGTTTGGCAGGAATTTTACGCCGCCAACCAGCATACGCCATACCAAAAACTCTTCCAAAAGCAACAGCCAATTGGCCGAAGCCCATTAGTTCCTGCACCTGCCAATTTTAGACCCACACCTGCCGAAAACGGGGTAGTAGTTGCCGATCATACGCCCGCCATACCAAAACCCCAGAAAAAACCGATCTTTGATGGACCTGTCGTACAGCAGATTAAGCAAAAGCTCTCAAGCACCATTAGTGCTAACGGCCAGCTAACTATAAAACACCACCTGCAGTCGCTGGGCTTTGGACTAGCAAGCGGCATGGTAGTACTAATACTGTTTCTGTTTACATTCTTTAACGAATATATTATTGCGCCATTTATACAGCCCAGTCGCAATGTCAGCAGTACACCCATTATTCTTACCAGTAACACCGTAGCTGCAGATGCACCGCCATCAGTCACCATACCCAAAATCAACATTCAGATTCCGCTTAATTTTAGCGTTACCAGCTATAACGAAGCCGATGTTGAAAACGGGCTGAAGGGTGGCGTAGTGCACTACCCAAACACTGTCATGCCGGGCCAGAATGGTAACGGCGCTTATTTTGGTCACTCATCGGGTAACATTTTTAATAACGGCAAGTATAAGTTCGCCTTTACACTCTTGCACGACCTGACTACCGGTGACATATTCTACATAACTTACGGTGGCAAAACGTATGCCTATCAAATATTCGCCCGTGAGATTGTACCACCGAGCGATGTGGGGGTTATTAATGACACACAAGGTAAGCAGGCGACTGCTACACTTATTACTTGTGACCCTCCGGGCATTAGCACTAACCGCTTAGTGCTGTGGGGTGAACAGATCAGCCCAAGCCCTAACACCAACGCCGCCGCGCCAGCAGCAACAGTTAGTGGCCAGCCTACCCAGCTTGCCGACAATGGCCCAAGCCTATGGAACCGGTTTGTAGGTTGGGCTGAGTTCTGGAACTAACACAACTCAAGCAGCCGGCTGTATCTAGCAAAAACAGTGTTAGGTGACTAAACGCCTATACTCAGGGAGGGTCAGGCGAAGTGCAGCCGGGCTTGGCGTCAGCCAAGCCCGCGTGAAAACGCCCTCTATGCCTACGGACACTCAGCCGCCCTGCCAAAACTAGTGAACCACAAGCGATGTACTAGTAAGTGCCATCGGCCCGGTTCCGACAGCCGGACGGATGGCATATAAGTGCGAAGCGTCATTTGAAAACGCCGGCAAGAAACCCGACATAGCTGTAATCAAAGTCTGCTGGTTGCGGTAATCGTAATCAAATACCGTCAGCCTGCCGCCGCTTACATATGCCAGCTGATCACCATTAACCCAATTCGCGTGCAGCTGCGGCTGATCCATAGGCTGGGTCGTTTGGTAGCGATACTGCGCGATATTCTCAAGATCATACGTTACAAAATTTTGACCGCTTTCAGCCAGCAAGAACTGACCATCATCTGAAAATGATAGATATGACGGGCTACTGAGTGGAAGACGACGCCACGGAGCAGGGTAGCTATCTGGGCTAATCGTAGTTTGACTTTGTGGGTTCTTATAAATATAGACCGCTGAATCAGTACTAGCCGCCACAGCCGCATACCAATCGCCGCTATACTGCGTTAGATCCAGCAGGTACGCACCGGAGCCGGCAGGCGGCAATGTCTGCAAGGTAAGCGTTTGCTGGCCAATCTGAAGTACTACACTAACTTTACCAGGGGTTGTTTTGCCTGTTGGTGATTCGTCGGTAACATATAATACTTTATCGCTGCCGTAGGTTTTAAAGGCTAGCACGCGACTCAGAATACTCATCTCGGTCCCCGTGCTACCATCTACACGCCGCAAAGTCTCCGCGGCCGTGTCGTATACATAGAATTGATCAATTCGATTGTTATACAGGCTAACCGACTCGGTTTGAGCAAGCTTGAGCGTACTAGTAAGGTTTACCGAGCTAGCTGGCGCTTCGCGATCAAGTAAGACATACTCGTGCTGCGCGCCCGTTGCAGCCGTAAAATCGTGTTGCAATAAAACGTGGCGGTTATCGGCGGCCCAGCCAATTTGACGCCAGGCTTGAGTACCAATACCGGGCGTAAAGACCGTAGCAGGCAAGACAACTTCAGTGACAAGTGGCTTGGCTGGGTTTTTTAGATCATACAGCGTAAAGCTACCGCTCTTGGTAGGCTGATCCATGAGCAGCCAGCGGCTGTCCGGGCTCTGCGCCATAAATGAAGGCGTAGTATCCAAGTTAGCCACCAAGCTAGTGTTCAAGGTGGTTGGATATAAGAACGGGTAATCAAAATGTTGTACGTCACCACCAGCGACAATTACGGAACGCTGCCAATCACGGTAGCCCGCTTTGGAAATACGCAGCGTATAGCGGCCGGCCGGAGTAACGACCCTCGTATTAGTATTAGCCGTATAGCGAGCTTTGTTTAAATAGACTGCAGCGCCATTTGGCTGACTGGACACAAAGAGTAATCCATTTTGCGTTACGTCACCTTCACGGTTTACGTTGTAGCCGTACGACCAATAAAGCAAAATTAACGTAGCAATACCAATAGCCAGCGTCACCAAACCATAGCCAAACAGGAGCCGTATGCGTGCACGTCGTTCATTTTTAGGATCAAGAAAATCCATAGCGTACCTGCTAGTATACCGCAGTCGATAGGCTGCCACCACTAGTCGTATTATGCTTGCGTTTTATAAGGTATAAGCGTTACTATTAAGAAAAGTATTAAGTGGGCTTTAGCTGCTACAAATGGGAACGATGAAAAGTAAAAACACAATTGAGGTGAACGGGCGACGCTATGATGCAGTCAGCGGCGCTTTGCTTGGTCCAGCTTCGGCCCCAAGCTTGCCAAATAGTCTAGCTGCCGATAGCTTTTTTCGAGAACGCAAGAAGGTATCTGCGCCCTCACAAAAGATAGCAGTACGCGTTATTACCAAGCCAAAGCCCACAGTAAAAACTGCCTCTGTGGGTACGGCTGAGCCTATAGCAGTTAAAAGGCTTGGCCAAAAAACGGCCTCGGCGCTCAGCGCGCCTGAAGTGCCAAAACCCCTTACCAATGTTGAACGCACAACCAATCATGCTAAGGCTCATGCACCACTAACTATTGCAGCCAGCACCTCGCGCCAACAATTAATCGAGCGACGCAAAAAGCAACGCTTGATAAATCACGCCAAAGCACATGAGCCACACGTCGCTAGCGCACATGAGATTCGTAAACCCAGCGAAGCATACCGTAAGCACAAGCTTATGGACTTACACAGTCCCGCTAATCACACCAAGCCACATACCGCACAAGATTCTCTCACGCTTGTTCGCACCGCTGTTGAACGTCCAGCACCCAGCATACGCAAACAAGCAAGCCCTAAGGGTGTACTGCGTCGAAATATGCCGAACCTTATTGCAGTTAAGTCGTCAGTACAGAGCATTGATGAAGTGAAGCTAGCACGTGCGCACAGCACTACACGTAGCCCATTTATTGCACACCATGCACATTCCGCGAAACCCAGCCTACACCCTACGATTACACCGCTAGCCGTACAACCTATGCCAGTCAGGCCGGAAGGCGAAGTGCCGAACACCGCGCCAGCACCACAGCCCACCAACAAGCCGGATACCCCTACAGATATTTTTGAGCATGCCCTTGCCAATGCTAGCCACTATGCCGACCTGGGTGCTCACCGTATGCAGCGCAAGAAACGTGCCAGACTTCGCATTACCAGCTTCGCCGCAGGCACATTTGCGCTACTACTTATTGCAGCTTTTGCTACCTATCAAAACACGCCCGGACTGCAGTTTAAAGTTGCTAGCCTCAAAGCTGGTATCAGTACCAATATGCCAAACTTTGCGGCTGCAGGGTTTGCTTATACCGGCGTTCATTCTAGCAACGGACAGCTTATAGTTGGCTTTGACAATGTTTCAGGCAATTATCAGCTTACTCAGACAAATACCAATATGTCTGACAGCGACATGATTGAAAGTATTAGCCCCACTAAAGATTCGTATTATCAGACAATACGCACTGGCGATACAATCGTGTATCGGCTTGACAACACTGGCGCTACTTGGGTAGCAAATGGTAAATGGTACACCATACGCGGCACTGGCGCGCTGACCGACTCACAGATTGAATCACTGGTTCACAATAGCTAATAATTTGGATTCGTCAGCTAAAGTAGCCTAGGCTACTTTAGCTCTTGATTTACCAATTGCCGCATCACCTCTGTTATGGCATACTAGAACCCATGAAACCAGTCCGTACTCGCTTCGCACCTAGTCCCACCGGCTTTTTACACGTAGGTGGTATCCGTACCGCGCTTTTTGCATGGCTGGTTGCTAGGCAAGCTGGCGGCCAATTTATTTTGCGGTTTGAAGACACAGATAAAAAGCGCGAGGTTCCAGGCTCACGTGAACATCTTATTAAAAGTTTGCTGACACTCGGCCTTGAATACGACGAAGGCCCGGACATCGGCGGTCCTCTTGGCCCTTACGTGCAAAGTGAGCGACTAGATACCTACCAAAAGTGGGCTCAAGTGCTCATAGGCAGCGGCCGGGCATATGCCGATCCATATACTCCCGAAGAAGTTCAAGCCTTTCGTGAGCAAGCCCAAGCAGAGAAGCGACCGTTTTTATACCGCAACCACCGACCAGAAAATCCACCCGTTTGGGATGGGACTATGCCACTGCGCTTTAAAAGCGAGCCCAAAGCCTACACCCGTGTCGATGCAGTAATGGGTGAGTTAAAAACTGGCCCAGAAGTTATTGATGATTTTGTCCTAATCAAAAGCGATGGCTACCCAACCTACAACTTCGCACACATCATCGACGACCACGAAATGCAAGCAACCTACGTCATCCGTGGCCAGGAATTTTTGGCAAGCACCCCCAACTACTTAAATCTCTACGAAGCCCTCCGTTTCGACTCACCGATTATTGCTACCATGCCACATATTTTAGGACCCGATGGCAAGAAAAAACTCAGCAAACGCGATGGCGCTAAGGATGTCTTAGATTACATTGCCGACGGCTACTTACCGGAAGCGCTAGTTAACTTCATCGCCAGTCTTGGCTGGAACGATGGCACCGAACAGGAAATCTTTACCCGTGAAGAACTGATTGCCAAATTCAAACTAGAACGCGTCCAACGCAGCGGTGCCCGATTTGATGAAAATCGCTTGCAATGGATGAATGGCGTCTGGATCCGCTCTTTACGCATTGACGAGCTGTTTGAGCGCAGCAAAAACTTCTGGCCTGAAACTGCCGCCCCATATGATGATACCTACAAAAAACAGGTGCTGGCACTTATTCAGGAACGCCTCAAATATTTTGCCGAAATCCCTGAGCTTACTAGACTCTTCTTTGAAGATTTGCCTGTTGATATCAACCTGATCAACAATAACAAGCAGCTCAAGAAATTTGAACACGCCAACTTAAAACAGCTGCTTGAACAAGCAAAGATCAGCCTAGAACAAAGTGATTTTAGCGTTGAAGATCTAACCAAGCGTTTAAACACACTTCTTGCAGCCACAGGTCAAAAGCCAGGCATTCTCTTTGGCCTGATCCGTATTGCCAGTACCCAGGCACCATTCAGCCCTGGGCTCGCCGAAACCCTGAGTATCCTTGGTCGCGAAACCAGCTTGCGCCGTATCGACGCAACACTAAGCGCACTGGCTTAAAAGATCCTGCCCCCACTATAAATAGACAGCCCGCGGTGTGTCGCACATCACAACACCACTTTGAGCTTTCTGCTATACTAATGATAGAAACGGAGGCGCACCCTATGACAGCATCAGTAGACATTAACCGGTTGATCAAATCCTCACAAATCGGCTTCCGCGTAGACGTAGTCGGCCTTGCCCAAAAGCTTAATATCCCCGTCTATTCTATTGACCTCCCTGATGACGAAAGCGGTCACATCTGTAAAAACGACAATCAAAAAACGTACATCGAAGTAAATCGCAAACATCCAGTTACACGCCAACGCTTTACGATCGCTCATGAGATCAGCCACTACTTAAAGCACGAGCCAGAATTAGCCAAAGAAGGGCAGCTAGATCGAAAATCACAATACGCTAGCCCCGAGGAAGCAAACAGAGAAGCCGAAGCTGACGAAACTGCGGCCAGTATTTTGATGCCGAAAGACTTAGTCAACGAGTACTTTGAACAAAAAGAGTGGAGTAGCCTGACACGGTTCACCACTCAGATGATCGAACAGATTGCTGACGAATTCCGCGTTTCGCGGATTATGGCTATTACACGCTTAAGAGAACTGGGCTTCGCAATACCATTCTTATCCTTTGCTTAAACTTTAGAGCACCACTATGCCAGACGAACAAAGACAACCGCTTACTGATGATGATGACTTAGCAACACGAGCAGCACACGATGATTTTCTTATCAAACGCATACTCAAATTTGCCGTACTTGGTTGTATTGTAGTCATGCTTGCTTTTTTGACAGTACTCTTCTGTATCCAGCTTATTGCGAACAATGCATTCCGCGCGACAGTACTCGATTCTATCAAGAATAACGCGTCAGTAATCATCGTGGCGGGCTTTGGCATCATTGGTGTCAGCATAAAGAAGTAGATTATTTAGAACGACACTGAACTACTAGACCACCTCACTTCTACAAGGATATTTTGCTATAATTACGCTTATGCTAAACGACGTTACGCCGCCGAACCATCATAGGTTACACCCGAAACCTAGGCGGATCGAACCCTTGGCACATCCGCCAAAAACCCCAATCCACGAACTAGCAGCCAAAGAAGATGTTTCGTTCAAAACACCTGAACAGATTGCCGAAGCAGATAAGCAAGCGACAAAGCCAATTGTCGGACACCACCGTACCGTAGCTCCCAAAAAATACAAGAAATGGCTACCACACACCGGTAAACAACAGATCATTTTTGGCGCTATAGCCCTCCTGATTATAGTCGGAGCAGGGACTGGTTGGGCACTCACTCACCACAAGCACACTACGGTAGCCACTAAGCCAGTTACCAAAAAGAGCTCACCTAAGCCTAAAGCCCCCGTAATTATTTATAGCAACCTCACTGGCCTTCCTGTGACAGACAGCAGCGTAAACCAACGCCCTGTCACAGCGGTAATGGTAGAAAACAGTTTGGACGCCCGGCCACAAAGCGGCCTGAGTGATGCCGGTGTAGTATTTGAAGCAGTCGCCGAAGGTGGCGTGACCCGTTTTATGGCACTCTACCAGGATACTGCGCCAACAAACGTAGGACCTATTCGCAGCGCCAGGCCATATTACGTGCAGTGGGCAATGGGATTCGATGCAGCATATGCGCACGTCGGCGGCAGCCCTGATGCCTTAAGTGACATTACCGCTTGGGGCGTGCATGACATGAATCAGTTTTATAATGGCGCGTATTATCACCGAGTTAGTACTAGGGCGGCACCGCACAATGTGTACACAGGTATTGACACGCTACAGCAACTCGAATCCAAGAAAGGCTACACTAGCACCTACACCGGCTTTGTTAGGGGCAAGGAAGCTCCTGTAGCTGCTCCCACCGCCACCAGTATGGATTTTCGCCTTTCGGGCGTATATTACGATCCCCACTACGATTACAGCGCCGCCACTAATAGCTACAATCGCAGCGAATACAATGCGCCACAAACCGATGCCAACACCGGCAAACAAGTTTCACCAAAGGTTATTATTGCCATTGTCGTACCACTGGCCCGTGGAGACCTCGACTCATCAGGAGCCTACTATTCCAACTACAATGTCATCGGCAGTGGTACAGCTTATATTTTCCAAAACGGCACCCTTACAAATGGCACCTGGAACAAGTCGGCTAACAATACAGCGCTGACTTTTACAGACGCAAGTGGCCAGCCAGTACCACTTAACCCTGGCCAAACCTGGATTACTGCCGTTTCTGCCGCAAATCAGGTAAGCTATAAGTAACCATAATCTTTTAAAGCTTTTACGTCGTACGATACACCATGGATTTTTTAAGCAAGTTCCGCCAGCAAGTTAAGTTTTACCTTTTTTGGGTACTACTTCTGGAAAACGCCCTTTTAATTGGTGCTTGGTGGGCAGTACACCTGTACCACCATGAACTGTCACCGGTTGAGACACTTATTGGCATGTCTGTTCTGGCTTTTTTTGGTACCTTGTTGGTCAGTGAAGCGGCCGAAAAACGTGTGACCCAACCAATCATTAACCTGTGGCGAGCCATTCAACATATTGCGCCACAAGGTGCTGAAGAACCCGCACCAGACCTAAACCAAAAGCAGCTGGGCCGCGAGCTAGTAGCCAATTTAGCCAATCACGTCTATCAGCTCGCCAGCACCGTGCAGGCTGTCGAAAAGACCAATAGCAAAGCCGGGCAGGATCTGCACACCAATTTTGTAGCAAACAGCCTGCCGCTACCCTTATTAGTACTAGATAAAGACGAGAACATCGTGTACGCCAATGAAGCGACTAGCAAATACCTGGGTCAGCCGGCGGATGACTTAACAGGGAAGAATGTCTATTCCGCACTTGATATGTCATTTAAGAGCGACGACACACTCTCGACTTGGCTTAAAAACTCAGCCACAAAAACTGCCACTGCCAGCCACAAATGGGAACATGTGCGTATTGGCTTACCCGGTCAAGGAGATAGCTTGCTGTTCGACCTAGCCGGTTACTACAACAAGGACAACTCATTGGGCTACGAAACGTTGTTGATCCTGTTTGATCATACCGAGGTTTATTCCCAAGATGACCAAGCGATGAGTTTTGTTGCCATCAGCGTTCACGAACTGCGCACACCACTTACCTTACTGCGTGGCTATATTGAAGTCTTCGATGAAGAGCTTGGGCCAACATTAACACCAGAACTCAAAGATTTTATGACCAAAATGGATGCCGCCGCCCAGCAACTAGCCGCCTTTGTAGACAACATCCTAAACGTTGCCAAAATAGAAGACAACCAGTTAACGCTGCAACTGCACGAAGAAAATTGGCAGAGCGTGATTGAAGCAGTAGTTAACGATCTAAGTCTTAGGGCAGGCGTGCGAGGCATTACTATTAAAACTGACATCGCACCCGATTTACCGCCAGTGGGCGTGGATCGCTACAGCATCTACGAAGTTATTGCTAACTTGCTTGATAACGCCATTAAGTACAGCAAGGGCACCGATGAAATTTACGTCAGCGCTACCCTTAATAAGGAAGGGCTAGTGGAAACTAGTGTGAAAGATTTTGGCCTCGGCATTGATGCCAGTATTCTACCGCACATATTCGACAAATTTTATCGCAACCATCGGAACCGCGCTCAGATCGGGGGGACCGGACTAGGACTGTACTTAAGCCGTGCTATCGTTGATGCGCATGGTGGGGAAATACGTGTTAATAGCAAACTCAACGAGGGCAGCACCTTTACGTTTACCATACTGCCGTTTGCCAAGATAGAGGAAGCGAGCAAGTCGCTAAGCAATCCAGATCTAACTCGCAGTGCGCATGGTTGGATAAAAAACCATTCGCTCTACCGTGATTAAGACCGTTGCATGCTAGAATAAAGCTCATGGATACCGGAACAAACACGACTAAGCCCAAGCGCGTTCTCTGTATAGAGGACGAGCATTTCATTAGTGAGCTATATACCCGCGCACTCACTAAAGCCGGGTACCACGTAGATGTGCAGCTTGATGGGCAACTGGGCATGGCAGCAGCCCAAACCGATACCTACGACATCATTTTGCTTGACCTGATGATCCCAAACATCACCGGGATCGAAGTGCTTCGTACATTGCGTGACCCGGCAAAAACGCCAAAAATGCACGCCAAAATTATTATTACGACCAACCTAGAACAGCGCGAAGATGTGCGAGCCGACATTGAGCGACAAGCTGATGGCTATTTAGTTAAAGCCGAGATCACTCCTAAGGAGCTCGTTGATTTCCTAAACAAGCTCAACATTTAAACAATTGTTAACTCTTTGTAATCTTTTTGGGGAACAGATTGACCAAACTGTTCAGTTTGTATATAGTTTAGCCAGTAAACTATATTTATCTGTTTAATAAAAAGCTTCGATAGCAGAGAGGGCAAATGCCGCGTGCTTAATAAACTCGGGAATTTTATTACTAGAAACCGTTGGTGGGTCATTGGTTTCTGGGTCATTTTATCAGTAGTTATCACCGTATTTTCACCAAAGCTTAGTAGTGTTACCAGCAGCGATCAAACGAGCTTCCTACCAAGCAAATACGAGTCAGTGCAGGCTCAGAAAATCGGAGATAAAGCCTTCCCACAGTCTAAAGACGATGTAGAAGTTGTACTAATACAACGCAGAGACAGTGACAAGTTAACCGCTATTGATAAAGAAATAGTGCAGACACTAGCACAACAGTTTAACGCCAGTCGGCCTAGCAAAATTGTTGCCGTCCAAACATCTAGCGAACTAGTCTCCAAAGATGGCACCGCCCAAATGGTACAAGTTGTTGTAAAGGGACAAGCCACTGGTGGCACTGCTGACATTGCAGTAACAAAAGCTATTCGCGATAAAGTCACTAAAGCGCTAGCAGGCACCAGTCTAAAGGGCGGCCTTACTGGTAGCATTGCCATGGACGCCGACACTAGTAACTCATTTACTAACGCCACCAAGATTGTCACTATGGCAACGTTTGCGCTAGTTATTATCCTGCCAGGTGTTATTTTCCGGAGCCCAGTTGCAGCTTTTGCCCCTATAATTGCTGTTAGCCTTGTGTATTCACTGGCCCAGTCATTGATTGCACTGATTGCCCAAAAGTTCCACTTCAAGATCAGCGACCAGCTAAGCATTCTATATACCGTTGTCTTGTTTGGCATTGGCACTGATTACATTCTATTCTTACTGTTCCGCTACCGTGAGCGCCTTCGCGCCGGTGAGCGGGGCCGTAGCGTGGTTGCGTTTGCGCTCAGTCGGGCAGGGGAAGCAATCCTCTCGGCTGCCCTTGTCGTTGCCGCCGCCTTCGCAGCATTAGGCGTTTCCGATTTTGGACTCTTTAAAAATCTTGCGCCAGGATTAGTAGTTTGTGTGCTAACTATGCTCGCTGCTGTGCTCACCCTAATTCCAGCTGTCGTGGCTGTGATTGGCCCTAAGATATTCTGGCCATCTAAGGCATGGCAGAAGCAACCAGAAGGCAGCACCTCAAAGCGTATTGGTCACTTCGTAGCTCGTCGACCAGCCTTTGTCGCTGGGGCAGCAATCGTACTGCTACTTGCCCTAGCCACTGGTTATCCCCAGCTCAAAACCAGCTACGATTTTGTGAGCCAGCAGCCACAAAACACCGAATCAGCCAAAGTCTTCAAGCAAGTTTCTAAGCTATTTTCAGCTGGCGCTATTTCGCCTACCGAAGTCCTGCTAACCAGCTCAAAGCCACTTACCGACCCGCAAATTCATACTGCCGGACAACATATTAACGCCATCGCTGGCGTAACTTCCGGTGGTCCCACAGAAGTTTCCAAAGATGGTAAGACAGCACAGATAACCGTGCTCCTGCCTGGTGACCCCGCCTCTACTAAAACACTTGACTACGTACAGCACACCTTCCGCCCAGCTGCCCACGCCGCCGCACCGGCTGATACAAAAGTCTATGTAAATGGTGAAAGTGCTGCATTTGTAGACGTACGTTCTGCCGTCGACCGTGACTTAGCGGTTATTCTGCCAGCTGCCGCAGTGATCATCTTCGTCATTTTAGCGCTGCTACTACGTAGCGCATTGGCACCGCTTTACTTGCTTGTCACCACAGCCCTTGGCTTTACCGCTACACTTGGCGGAGCAGCATACCTATTCCAGAACATTCTAGGGCAAAGTGGGCTAATCTTCTTCATTCCTATAATGGTGTACATATTCGTTGTGGCTATTGGAACTGATTACAATATCTTGACCATGACGCGCCTGCGCGAAGAAGTCCGCGGTGGTTTAAAGCCACACGAGGCATCCGACTTAACTATCGAACACAGCAGTAGCACTGTCGCCAGCGCCGGACTAATCTTGGCTGGCACCTTCGGCTCATTAGCACTTGCCGGCATCAGCCTGCTTAGCCAACTTGGCTTTGCGGTGGCCTTCGGCATTGTGCTAGCAGCTTTCTGTATAGCACCACTGCTTGTGCCAAGCCTGGCAGCACTACTCGGTTACAAAGTCTGGTGGCCTGGCCATCGCCCTTCAGCCGACAAGAACCGTCCAGCCCAAAAGCCTAGCCGCTAAGTTCATAAAACATTCAAAACGCCTCAATTGTACTATCCTGCTTTCACGGTACTAGCCGTAAGAGCAGGGAAGGCTGGGGCGTTTTGTTTTAATTAGTGCCACACTTAAGCCACAAGATAAGCTCAGTCAGCGAACTCATACCAAATCGTAGCAAAAATCACGTTGGACGACGCGCAAGCAGAAGCGTATAGTTAGCTTTAGCCATGTGAGGACTGGCTGCCCTAGGGCGGTGCTTTACCTTGCAGACTATTCATTCGGCAACCATACCTCGGTCCCTGGGCGCCTATCTACAAATTAAGGTTTTTTACTAGAGTTATAGACTGCGAACGGCGCTCTATAGCTACAAAAACCTTCCTACAATCCCGTTCCCGAGCTTTTGAAAACGCATCGGTTCTCTAAAATACTGTCTAATTTGTAGGAGATTCTCTTTATGACTAACACTATTAACACGCCCGTAAATGTAAACGCATACTACTTTGCAGGCCGTGAAATGAAAACCTTCCCACGCGAAATAGAGTATGGTGGTGAAGCAGTGACCTTCCGCAGTGGCTTACGTTACCTGGTTAAGCGCGGCGCTGAAGCTATACAGCTCTTTGACATGAGTGGAGCAGACGGCCTAACCTACCGCTTACGGCAAACTGGCAACGGCTGGATGCTACTTGGCACGAAAGGAGCATTGTAATGAAGCGTACCTACCTAGAAGAAGACCTTGGCCTAATACAAAAGTATTTCCCGGGATCTAAAGCTGTCGCCTTAAGAACTCCTTTTGACCTTACGCAGCGACCTACGCCCCTAGACCGAACTACAATCGACGGTTTCCAGAACGCCAAAACCGGTCACAGACCCTGGCAGGGCGGAGTACTATGGATGAGCTAAACGAAGCTCATGCTTACAGTGTCAGTGATCACACGGGTACTTCAGTAGCAGTCCATGCTGGCTTCCCCAATCCTGCAGCTGAACGTACTGGCGCACCACTAAGCCTTGATCGGTTGCTCATAAAACACCCTAGCAGCACCTACTTTTTTCGAATCCGTGGCCATAATTGGCACCGCTACGGTATCTTCGATGGTGATCTGGCAATCATAGATCGTGCACTTGATCCGCGGAATGGTGACCTGGTGATATGGTGGCAAGAAGGCGAGGAGTTCGTACTAACATCGTTTGCGCAAGCAATGCAGCAGAATATCTGGGGTGTTATTACTAATACTATCCATTCATACGGAGAGATGTCATGATGAGTGTTAAGCAGATACTTCTCGAGTCCTATAGCACGCCGGCACCAACCTGCAATACAGCACCTGCCGCATTAGACAGCGAGCCCCGCTCAGCACAGGTTATCAGTTGGCAAATGCGACCAAGCCGGAAGCGCTTTGCGTTATGAGCACCACCTACGCACTGATTGATTGCAACAACTTCTTTGTAAGTTGTGAGCGCCTGTTTCGGCCGGACCTCGAAAGTCGGCCGGTTGTAGTACTTAGCAGCAATGACGGCTGCGTGGTCTCTCGTTCCCAGGAAGCCAAAGATCTTGGCGTGCCAATGGCCGCCGCCCATTTTAAATTCCGCGAGTTTTTTAAGCAGCACGGCATAGTAGCCCTTAGTGCCAACTTCGAACTGTATGGAGATATCAGCGAACGCATCACCAACACGCTTGCCAGCATCACGCCACACATCGAAGTTTATAGTGTTGACGAGTCATTCCTTGACCTAGGCGAACTTGCTATTACTAATTATCGCATCTGGGGCGCAGCAGTACGCACTACTATTCTTAGAAATATCGGCGTGCCAGTTAGTATTGGTATTGCTGGCAGTAAAACACTGGCCAAGCTTGCAAGCGACCGCTCCAAAAAACTGGCACAGCTTGGCGGCGTTTTAGACTTAAGTAGACAAGATTCAAGAACCGACACATATCTGGCGCAAGTACCGGTTGCAGACATTTGGGGCGTTGGCCGCAAACTAGCCCCTAAACTCAAGGCCGAAGGCGTACACTCCGCACTTGATTTACGCCTGATGAACCCCCGGCAAGCTCAGCAGCTTATTGGTATTCGCGGAAGACAGATGCAAACCGAGCTAAACGGCATCAGCTGCCTACCGCTCGCACATGAACACAAGCCACAACAGATGGTTATGCGTGGCCGGCAGTTTGGTGAAGACACTCGTGATTTCTACGTGATAGAGTCTGCCATAGCCAGTCTTAGCGCTCGAGCGGCAGCAGCTCTCCGGCGCGAACACCAGCTAGCACGCCGAGCAGAGCTGGTACTGCGCACTAACTATCACCGGCCCGGGTATCAGCAAGTCCGCGAGACAGTGCGCTTCTACACGCCCACAGCCGACACTGGTACCATTACCAGTCAGCTGGTGCGTTTGCTCGCCAGCAACTATCATAGCCTAGACTATCACCGGGCAGATGTACTGCTCTACGATCTGCTACCCGAAACAGGTCTGCAAACCGACCTCCTGGGCACCGTCAACCTGTATGACAACCAAAAATCGCACAACAAAATGAAAGCTATCGATACTATAAACCTCCGCCACGGCAAAGGCACTGTAAAATTTGCCGCAGAAAACCTCAGCCAGATCTGGCAACCCCGCAGACGCTTAATGAGTCCGCGTTATACTTCTGCCTGGAACGAGTTACCAGAGGTGCATCTTGCGTAAGTTTATGGGCTATACTGATGGAATACTATTGTAGTGCCGCTTGGAAACATACGGTATGAGTGGCCATAAGGCCATACTAGAAAAACTATGCTCGCCAATAACTTACTCACCAAATATCCATTAATATCAAACCAGATCAATAAGGACCAGCTCCGGGTCATTCTAACAGAGCTAGAAGCCACCTTGGTCAAGCTGGACGGTGCAGTAGTTGAGTTCGGCTGCTACGTTGGTACTACCAGTCTGTTTATTCGCCGTCTACTTAATGCGCTCGGTGACTCTCGAGAATTTCACGCCTATGATTCATTTGAAGGTCTGCCACCCAAAACCGCTCATGATGAGAGCCGAGCAGGGGATCAGTTCCAAGCGGGTGAACTTGCTGTTAGCAAAAAACAGCTTTTGCAACAGTTCCAAAAGGCAAACTTGTCGCCGCCAATAGTTCACAAGGGCTGGTTTAATAGTCTAACAAGCAAAGATGTACCACCACAGATCGCTTTTGCATTCCTCGATGGCGATTTTTACGAAAGCATCCGTGACTCACTCAAGCTTGTACTACCATGCATGCAGCAGGGTGGCATCATTATAATTGACGACTACGCCCGCGAGGCTCTCCCAGGCGCCGCTAAGGCGGTACACGAACTGCTGTCATCGGCTCAGCAAAGCCACCTTCAAGTTATTAACAACTTGGCTGTTATCAAATTATAAAAATCTGTTTCCATGGCCGTAAAACCATAGACCTAAAACTTCTGAAGCGTTAGACAGGAGCATGGTAGAGGGTTAATTAGAATAGCAGCAATGTGCATGCTTTCCAAAATCCCCACGCTACCACACTCCTGCCGACACGCTCTCTGCGCTGCCGTTCCCGCAAGCTCCGAGGGAAGACGCACGACCTAGTCTTCAATAACCGTGACCGTCAGGCTCGTAGGGCCAGTGAAGACGACCCTGCATTTGTTCGTAATGCGGTTCGAGGGCTTGCCGTCGACCCACGCCGACCAGTTCGTTGGCCACCGCTTCTCACCACAGAGCAGGAAACTGTGCCCATCATCGAACGCGCGGTACACGAGAACATTGGTCCTCGGACCGGTGTAGGGGGTGCCGGAGACGGTGAGCAACCGACCACCCAAGAAGAAGTCCGACGTCCCGAAGCCATGATTCCGAGCCTGGACCAGGCAAGCACCATCCGGTCGCTCCCAGACTTCCTCGTCTTCCCAGTCGGGCATGTGAACGATGGTGATGTCGTCGGCCGTAACGCCGGGGTTGCGCAGGAACCTGCCGGTATCCGCCATGATCCATGTGGACGTCAGCTCGAAATTCATGCCGACGTGCAGGCTCGAACTCCCGATGGTACCCTTGGAAGACGACGGCCCGATCTTCGTGAGCTTCGCGTTGACCGTGTAGAATCTGGCGTCGCCGTTACGGCGCACCGCCATTTCATACACGTTCAGCCCTGACGGGCGTAGGCTTTGCCATACGGCGATGGCATCGATACCCCCGGGCCGGGCCTCCGTAGGTTCACCCTTCCAGTTTTGTTTCAGGACGTAGACGTCCATAGCAGCCGAACTCCTTTCAGCGAGTAAGAACACTTGGTGGTGCAATCTGCCTATCTAAGACCTCAGATAAACAGGTTGCACCACCAAAACGCGGAGAGTGTGTTAAGGTACCTTGCGATCGTAATGCACAAAGTTCTATATACTGTATACTAAAATAGATATGCTGACAAAATATGGTCTAATGACCGCATCGTCATGAAGTACTATCCCTACAGCAATTCAAAAGAACGCACTATAGCAGCTCATGAAACTCCACATTGTAACCATCGGCAAACCAAAGCTCGCCTATGCCATAACTGGCTGGGATGATTATCTAGCACGTTTGCAGCGGCTTCACACAGTACGCACGACCCACTTAGCAGACAAATACGCTAAGGACACCGCAAAGATTCGAGAAATAACCGCCGGAACCTATGTAATCGCACTAGAAATTGAAGGCCACAACTTCTCCAGCCCAGAACTTGCCGATTTCTTATATAAACAAGAGATTGCCGCCCACGAAGTTAGCTTTCTCATTGGTGGGCCAGACGGCCTTCCAGACGAGATACGAAGCAGCACTCATTACCAATGGAGTCTCAGTCGCCTGACATTGCCGCACGATCTAGCTATGGTCGTAACGCTTGAGGCACTTTTCCGCGCCAGCACCATAAATGCACATTTACCATACCACCGATAGATAGATACGCCGCGCATTGTCGTTTCAATCAGAACAGCAAGGTAAGGTGGCACGCTGTTAAGGTTCCCTAAAGGGACAGCGTGCCACAAGGCGGACAGAAGAGGCACGTCTTCAGCTTGGCGGGGCGCCAAAGTCATCTGGGGTGGCATCGGCGAACGCACTACCATCCAGGTCATCCTCGGTCATCGGCACAACCGGGCCTACAAACTCCCGACCGCTGCTGCGATACGAGGTGAGTGTGCAGTACTCGCTACACCCGAAGCGCTTGAACGCCATTGGAACCGGATGGCAGTAGATGCGTATAAATACGCAAATCCACAGTAGCGGCGCACTAGTGATAACCGCCATCCCAAGGTCAACGATCCAGCCTGGCGGGCCAAAGACCAGCCAGCCCTTGGCAGCGGCAAGCAGATCATGAGGCGAGGCAACCCACAGCAGCCAGAACTGACCAACAGTGGAAGCACTTTGGCTCGCCACCAGGAAAGCGTACCGACGCCGCTGTGTGATAATCCTGCCCGATCCCGTCCTGTCGTTTGGCCGCCGAGCCTCATAGAGCAGGCCCGCCGCCAGGTAGCCAAGCAGGCTGCAGTAGACCGTAGCGTCTGCTATTCTGTAGTCAATGGCCATCACGACCCCCAATGCGCAGGCTGCGCAACCGATACTGTCCGCGTCGTCACATGCCTGTGAAGACTAATCATGTAATACAAGCTATCTACTACTAAATCAATGGCCTAGACACTGTTTGTGAGTATTATCACACCATATAATTAAGAAGATGAGGCAATCGGTACGGCACCGGGACTACACCCACCCAGAAGGTAATATGTCGGCCTTGACCGTATCACGTCGCAATGGGACCCTCTTATTTTGCGGGAACCTCGGCTGCCAAAGCTCTCCGCGCACCCACAGCCCGTCTGCACGAATACCAACACTACCAATTGTCGCATTAGGAACTCTTCTAAAGCCATCCCGCAATGGGACACCCCACTCCAGCAGCTTTTGCGCAACTGGCACCGCGGCATGCGCAAGAGACATAAACAGCTCAGTAAGTTCTTCAATACTCAATTCTCGTCCCGGTACTCGTGCCGCTTCGACTCGTTGCTGAGTTACAGCCGTAACTCCCAAAAGATGCTCATCATAAAGCGCAGACAGCTCCATCCGTTGTTCTAAAGTAGTGGCTGTAGCAATTGCACGCATCTCACGCCCCGAACCATTGTGCGATACAATAAGCGCCCCATCTTCATCTTTAATAGCATCGACGGCGCGATAAGCTCGTATGCCGGCAGCCAGATAGCTCTCGCCATCTCCGCGCCCATTAAGCGTAAACCACTCTGCATAGCGTATAGCTATGGACTCCACCTCACCACCCAAACCACATCGACCAAGCGCAAGCTTCATAGCATCATCACTCTTAGCACGGTAGACATTAGCTTCACCTTTAGAAACCCTTTTGCGGTCCCGCTGCAAACTGCCGTGGTCTATCTCATGGATACCGGGTAACTCTGCTATCTCTGACAGATCAGGGTGATGATCAACAAAAATAGTCGCAGTCTGTTTGGCTCGATTTTGGGGTGAGTGATATACCCGTCTAATTGGCAATTGTAAACCCTGAGCCATATAACTTGACGCTTCGGCCTGGCGTTCGCCCACATCATCCAGCTCAGGCCGCTGAACTAGAGCAACTGGTTCATCATGTTCATCAGGTTTATAATCTTGCCCCCCACCTTCAAAACGATCGCCAGTGTTCTGGTATGTCCGGCCGTGACGCTCGTGGTATTGGGTAGGGAGGTCTTCCATGAATCAGTATGTTTATAACATAACTTGACCCATTAACCTAAACATCTAAAGACTGGCTAGTGCTTTTCGTCCTTTTGGACTCATCAGCATGAACACGCATTCATGTAAGCAGTACGGAGCAAGCAGGAGTGGGGGATCCCATGAAGTTCGCCCGAAGACGAACGACTCGGAACCCCCCGACTCCTGCCCACTACCGTCGGCCGTGCATCAGCTCGCTGCTGACGACGGCCATCGTTCACTTACGCCACGAAGGCGTACTCCCGTGAACAAGGGAGTGTAACTGAGAGGAGCTCTACATCACCACGTTGGCGACCAAGGTGACGAGGGCCAGCACGAAGGCGCCGATCACCGCCATGGGCAGCACCGCGCCGTCGCGGACGACCGTCCGGACGTTGAGCAGGTCCTTCGTGGTGGTGACACCGGGGTTGTCCGGGTCGCCCTGGACCTCCTCGACCTCGACGACGACGAAGCGGTCGACGAGCCAGATGGTACCGGCCGCGAGCACGAGCATGATGACCACCGCCACCAGGAAGCTGACGATGGCGTCGCCCCAGTTGGTGAAGGCGCCGGCCACAGCGGAACTGATGACCGTGTACAGGCTGTAGATGATGACCATCGCACCGATGGTCGCCGGCCAGTTGCCGTCGCGGACGAGCTGGGCGAGGCTCAGCTTCTGGGCGTCGGCGTTCAGGCCGTCGTCCGAAGGCTGCTCCTCGAGCTTGAAGGCTCGGATGCTCATCGCCGCCAGGTAGATCAGGGTCAGGCAGACGATCCCGAGCAGCCCGAAGACCACGCTGATGAGGTAGGTCTTGACGAGCCCCAGGCCCGGTCCCGGCAGCGTCGCGCCGATGATCTGGCCGTAGCCCAGGTAGAACATGCCGTACACCAGCGACACCGGCACCGAGTTGTCCCTGATGGAGTTCAGGCCGCCGTGCGCGTGCCGCACCACCCGGCTGATGATCGGCGTCGAAGCCAGCAGGAGCATCGGCACCCAGACGGCGTCGGCCGCGGCCCACAGGACGTGCTGCCCCTGCGTCGAGCCGGTCATGCCGATCACCGGCGCGAGGCCGAAGGCCAGGCCCAGCAGCTGGAAGCAGCGAACGATGGCGAAGCCGGCGTTGTGCTGCTTGAACATCTCGCGGTGGTCGTCCCACGGCGAGAGGATGTTCAGGAGCGCCCAGAAGGCAGGCACGACGACCGCGCAGCACGCGAGCGCCGCCAGGCCTCCCCAGGTGTAGTGTCCGTGGAACGGGTGGATACCACTGTTCATGATCTCACTCTCCTTGTTCGGCATCCGGACTGATGTCCGTGATGAGGTGGGGAACCGCGTACGACAGGTTGTTCGTGACCAGGTTCGGGCTCTCACGGATGAGCAGCGCCACGACCCCGGTCTGCACCGTCCACAGGCCGAACACCGGGTGGTAGTCGGTCTCCTGGCCGGTGCTGCTGTCGCCGTCGAGATAGCTGGGGAACGACGGTAGCGGGTAGTACTGCTGGAGCACCGCCGGTTCGCCCATGGGGCTGTCGCCGTCGTAGTGGCTCTCTGGCCCGCGCTCGATGATCTGACCACCCACGGTCAGAACGGCGTTACCGCCCTCGCGCCCGTGGATAGGCTTGCGGATGCAGTCGGCAGCGAAGCCTTCCGGCTCTTCGCCCTCGAAGTAGGCCGGAATGAGCAGGTCGGCATCCGGCGTGTTGCCGAACATCTCCCAGAGCACCGCCAGGATGCCCTTGTTGCTCCACAGCATCTTCCAGATCGGCTCGACCCAGACGATACCGCTCAGCAGGAGCATGTTCTCGACGATGTCACGGCCGTCCTCGTTCTGCAGCACCCATTCCCATGGGTACAGCTTGAAGACGACATCGAGGCGCTTGCCCTCGCGATCGACGAAGAACGGCTTGCCGAACTGGCGACCGTCACGCTCCGTTGTGTTCTTGGTGATGTCACCAGCGCCGATGACCTTCACCTCGAACCCCGGCTTGCCGCTGGCGGTGAGCTTCTCACTTGCCGCGCGAGCAGCGTCGGCCATCGCCTCGGTGTTGAGCAGGTCTTCGCCACTCTCCTCTTGCTGCGAGTAGACGAAGTGAACGAGCCGGACCGGCCGACCGGTGTAGTCGCGGAACTTGGTGATCTCGTCGGCCCAGCCGTCCACCAGCGCCTCGTAGAGGTTGTTGAACTGGCTGGTTGTGGCCGACAGGAAGCCGTGCTCCACCATCCAGTTCCACTGGGTCAGCATGGTCTCGACGATACCCGTGGGGGTGTCGGCGTTGTACTCGTACAGCTTGGCACCGATGATCTGGCGGTCACTGTTGAGCACGGGGCACAGATCGTACCTCCCGTACATCATCATGGTGTACCAGTCGTGGCGGGCGGGCGACTCGGGGTCGTCCGGGTCCTTCCACAGTTCGATGATGGCCGGGACCGCCCACTCCGGGATACCGAGCTTGGCGAACAGCTTGTGGCGGATGACGTAGTCACCGGCCTGGATGAACATCTGGAACAAACGCTCACCAGCCCGAGTGATCACCGCCAGTTCGGCGTCGGTCATCTCGTAGCAGACGGTCTCGCGCCAGTACGACACCTGCTTGCCCGAGGGCAGAGTAGTGAGCCGGTACGCGAGGCCCTCTTGCTCGACCTCTTGCTCCCAGTTGGGACGCGGAGAGATGTCTTCGCGACGCCTCATCAGCCACCACCGCTGCCGTGACCACTGCCGGAGTCGGATCCGTGCGAACCGCCGGAGCTGTGGCTGCCGTCGAAGCCGCCGGAGCGGGAGCGAACGACGAAGCCGCTCTTGACCGGGCCCTTGTCGGGCAGGCCAGCGGCCTTGCGGGCCGTAGGGTCGTTGGACCTGATCCAGCCGCTGCCGGACCGCTGGGAAGGCGGCACCAGGTACCCACGAGGGTGCTGGGTCGGCGCCATCCAGAGGTAGTAGCGGCCCGTGGTGTCGTTGTCGCACTTGCTCATGTCGACTGTTTGGCCGGTCTCACCGTCCACGCAGTGCGTGTAGTAGTTCGCGTCGTTGCTACAGCCGGCGGCGAGACCACCAGCCATCACCAGCACTGCTGCGGCAGCCACCCCCGGAAGTCTCCGGGTGTACGTGCCATCCCTACCATGTGCCATGGTGTTCTCTCCTCAGAGAATCGTAGGCCGTTGTTCGGTTGACTGTCTTTTTGAGATCCTGTAATAGATCTCCTCTCAAACGTTAATGTACGCTAACGGAATCGTTAGTGTGGGAAATACATCCCCGTTAATAACCTGGGTTAAAGTTAGCAGCGGTAATATACTTCTAGGTGGTAAATAATACAACCTTTGAGCAAATATTGCAAACTATTTACACGAATTGAGAATACTTGTTAGCCGTTACCAAAAACCTGGTCACCTTACGACAACAAACCATCAAGCACTCTAGGTAATTTGCGCCTTCTCCCTGAAGTAGACCCATACATAAGATTATGCGGACCAAGTAAGGGTGAGACGACATATCGTCCAGAAGGGATATACTCTCCGGTAGCTATTCTACTTATTGTCCGTGCAACAGCGATTCCCCCCAGTGAGGCAGTGGTACCAGCTTGCGGTGCGCAGGTACGTTCAGCGCCCTCAACCCGCCTCAGCTCTTCTTGCATCCTTGCGCTTGCGTATTCCATGCCAACCAGCTTCTTGATGAAGTCGAGCGGGTTCCAACCTTTTTTAGATAAGTCCCGTTTCGACATGCGTCCCAAAAACGGCTTGACCGACTCGAAAAGATCATAACGCTCAATATCGACCAGAGACAAATCGTCCCAATCTGCAGCCGAAAGCAGGGCAATGCCATTTCTTCTCACAAATTCACGGGCACGGATCTTTGCTTGCCAATCATCCATTTCATCCACGAAGAAATCATACCCCTCGAGCGCTTCCTCGGACTCCGGTGTAAAGCCGTCAGGAAACGTCTCGATCTGAATGTACGGGTTATGCGTATGGATCTCAAGAGCAGTAGCGATTATCTTCGGAAAACCAACAAGCAGACCCGAAGAACGAACACGGTTCAAGTTTAGCCACGACAGCGTATCGCGGTCCAGCAAGGCTAATCGGCCAGCACCCATCATACCAAGCTGCTTAGCAACTTCGCTGCCAACGCTCTGTCCGGCTACTATCACCCCAGTATCCCAAATCTGCCGTTGCTGTTCGGGAGAAGTAAAATTAGCTGCCGAAAGCAATGCTAGGTGATCTTCTTTTTTGGGGTAATGCCCCAGCGTCCCATCCTGGAAAAGTACCCAGTTTCCATACGCATGTCCTTGAGCCCGCACATTCTGCATATACCTTTCTCTTAGCTCTGCATCACGCTTCTTGTCCGGATTTTCTAATTCAAACAAGTCATTCCCAATTTGCTCCGCCCTTGAGCCTAAACTACTAATTGGGCGCGCCTTGCTCAGACTATGCAGAGCCAAAACATCTTCTGGAACTGATAGATCAAAGATAATTGGCGCTTCATACTGTTCGGGTATCTCGGGACCAGCTAAAAGGGCCCTGACTTCAGCGTCTATAGTAGGGTTCAACAGTTCGGCACTCATACTCTAGGGGTCTCCTTATATCTTCGCTTCATAGCCATCTTCCAGTAGCTTGTTCCGGAAATACCAGTAGCCACCGGGCATATGTTCAGACCGTAACCGCTCCGTAAAGTACAGGAACACACCGCCCCTTCTTATTTTTTGTTCAGCATCACGAGCGCTAGCCCAATAATCTACAAGATTGCCTATAAAGGTATCGGGATACATAACTAATGGGACGAGTGGCTGCAAAACACGGTGCTTTTCAAGGTCAATTGATGTTGGGCGTCCGATAGGTTGCAGCGTCTCAGGGGCATACAGGGCCGACAGTTTATCGTGAGTTTGTTTGGCCATACCCATAAACAAAGCCATATTAGCACCAGGCACCTCTGACTCCGGAGACATGAGGATGAGTTCAATAAGCTTGCGGAACACAGCATGCATTGCCTCCGGCGGTGCCTTTGGGTCACCCGCAAACGCACCCGCTTCGAAGATAGTCCTCGTAAGCGCCAGCCTGGCAACCATTTCCGGCACACCATCAAAGAAGCTCTCCTTGCATCGTGCATAGCTAGGTAAATCTTGATACTCCCCGTTGGCCGGTTCCTTAAGCCGTATATCGGTGCGCCAAATATCATTGGCACCCTGCATGCCAAGACCCTCACGGGTAATAGCAAGCGTGCCCGGACCACGCATCTTATCTAAGTCTGCCGGCAAGCTACCATTGGGCAGCAGGGCATCTTCTTTGACAATCCCGTGCGCAACAAATCTTCTTCCATGGCGCGCATATACACCTTCTAGTAGGGCTGGAGGTGACAGTTCTTCACTTACTGGAAAGACAGTGTAGAGCCCATCATCGGTTTCATATAGTGGGCCATCGGCGGCTAGACATCCTTCAAGCGTCAGCATAGAATCTAAAACCTTTTGATTTTTAATGTTTTATTAAGCTTTGTAGTATATACTGCAAAGCTCTTATGGTCTACGACGACGTTTAGCGTCGTCTCTAGATCAAGAAACATCTAAAAACTACCTATGAGCCGCCCCGAACACAGTCAAAATGCCGGCATTATCGGCTATGGCACCGAATTACCCGACAACATTATTACTAATCAGCGATTAATTGAGTTAACCGGTGTTAACTCTACACCTCAAGAAATAGTAAACCGAACGGGCATCCGAGAGCGACGTTGGGCTACAGAATCCCAATATGGCTCCGAAATACATGCCGCTATGGGAACACTAGCCGCCCAAAGTACGCTTGCCTCATTCGGGATATCGGCAGAGGAGATTGGCGGTCTTTTTGTTTCGGACATACTGGGCGACTACACTACTCCTGACACAGCAGTCCTTATGCATGGGAGGCTTGAGCTTGATGAGTGGTGTGCAACAGCTAATATTGGAGGAGCCTGTAATGGCGGCACTAAAGCAACGGAAATCGCTTTACTACATACAGAGAAGTGGCGAAGGCCAAGTTTAGCGGTTGGTATTAGTGTAATGAGCAAAATTCTTGACCCCAGAGACCGCAAACAAAACTGTTTGTTTGGAGACGGAGCCGCTGCTTTTGCTATAAACACTCATCCAGAGATGCCCCAGTGGCATGCGGCATTTTCCAATCGCGCCAATCGCCAAGCTATTGGGCAAGACCATGGCAAACGGCTAGATATGGACGGCCACAAAGTTAAAGAGTACGCGCGGGCAATGGTGCCAGCTGTTATTGGACGTGTCGCCCAAGCTGCAGGCGTTGACCTTAAAACAGGAGGCCTAGACTTTACCCAGATAGATGCCATCATTCCCCACGCTGGGAACGTTCGAATGGGGGAGATGCTTCGTGACCTAGCAAAAATACCCAAGGAAAAATTTGTATTGGCGCCCCTGGAAGTAACCGGGAATACCTCCGCGGCTAGTGTTGGCGTTGGGCTACGATACGCATACGAACAAGGCTTGCTTGAATATAACAGACTACAGAAGATCATCTTGGTTAGTATCGGCGCCGGCATGGAAGCGACAGCAGTTGTGGTTGGTTCATACGTGAACACACCAACTATTACTTTGCCGCACATGTTACCAATACAAGCAGCTGCGTAGGGTATACTTATCTAGATGACAAAAATTACCGCAGTTTGTTTTGATGTTGGGGAAACAATTGTTAATGAAACGCGAGAATACGGAACCTGGGCCGACTGGCTTGGCGTACCACGCCACACCTTTTCAGCCGTTTTTGGCGCAGTGCTAGCGCGCGGCGGCGATTACCGTGAAACGTTCCAGCATTTCTCACCGGGATTTGATCTAGCAAAAGAGCGTGAAAAGCGTGCTCTGGCAGGCAAAGCAGAAACGTTTAGCGAAGATGATCTGTACGAAGATGCCCGCGCTTGTCTAGCTGCGCTGCAAAAACAGGGCCTCCACGTAGCACTTGCGGGCAACCAAACAGCACGCGCCGAAGGCATTTTGCGGTCACTCTCATTACCCGTAGAGACTATTGGCACATCTGATGGCTGGGGTGTAGAAAAACCATCACCAGCCTTTTTTGTACGTATCGCGCAAGAACTACACTGCTTGCCAGAAGAAATCCTCTACGTAGGCGACCGCCTAGACAACGATGTCGGCCCGGCTCAACAGTCGGACATGCAAACAGCACTCATCAGGCGCGGACCTTGGGGCTATATTCTCAAACAGCCTGAGGTTGAAGAAAAATGCTTATTTATTTTAGATACGCTTACACAACTTCCTGAACTTATCACAGCACACAACACTAGAGCGTAGCCGCCCAAAGAAACATAACACTAACTCAGGCTAACGCCCGAAGGGGCTACTGTACATTTCGACATGCAGTGAATGAAAATGGACAGTAAATAGTATCAACGCCTTACAGCGCCAAGCTTACGTCTATTAGCTTTTCTTCTGTTTTTTGTCTTGTAGAACAGAGAAGACAACACCCACAACAATTAGCACAAATGTAGCAGCGTTCAAAACATTGTTTTGCTTATTACCCAGTATCAAGAAAAACATCGTCACAAAAGCCAGGCCCCATGAAATGTTTTTAGCTACTTGTAAATTCTTTGCTCTCATAAGGTCTATTGTAGCCAACTGGGAGTTGGACCACAATAACAGATAAGATATACCACCCACATAGCCGCCACCCTACCAAGCACAGAATGCTTAACTTAAGAGGTTGCTAGGCTGCCATATCATCATAGTGCTGCGCAAAATCAATCTCTTGGAAATACCGCTTATACTCACCTAAATTGGGCGTTACTGATGGTTCTGGCTGACGATCGAACGATCCAGTCTCACTATCAGTTATGAGGCTGACGCAGCTCCTTATTGCACCACGTGCTAGTCGAGCAGCATTATATGCTGCTCCATGTGTTGCGACATCCATTACAGGTACTTCGTCCGGATGCTGCCCCGGTAGATATTTGTATGAACTTTTAATTTCATCATAAGTAAGGTTCACAGATTCCGTTATCGACCCAGGTAACTCTGCATGACGACGTTTGGTGTTGCCGGCAAAATTCTTTTCACCCCGTCTTCCAAGAATATGAGCATGGGAACTTGCAAGACCAAGAAAGAGAGGCGGATTAAACTCTTTGTTGGGATATAGGAGACATTGCATCATTACCATTGGGCCAGTTTTAAGATGTTCTGTCATTCCTGCCAGCCGCAACCAATTAAGCTGAGCAAACCGCTCCTCGCTTTTCTGCCTGCTTAGTGGAACAGATAGAGAAGTAAAATTACCCCAACCCGTTACTACGATACTTGAGACTGCTGTATTGCCAAGGACGGCTCCAAAATCCTCCATCGTAGCCCTCATGTACGTTTCCGTCTTGTGACCCTGGCCCTCAAAATGCCCTACGAGTGCAGCTTCTTGTCGTTTGTAAAATCTAAAGCGATCACGTCCGTCATAGACTTGCCCTGGAAGGAACGGAGATAAAATCGCCACTGTCGATCCAGGCTCGTGAGGAACGCTTACACGCTCTTGGGATAGCATGTGCTGCCTTTTACCCATAACGCTCTTATACTGATCTTTGTGGCTTGCCATAGTCTATATTATTATAACATTCTTTAAACCTAAAGTCAAAACATACAAGCAGTACACCGCATGGCAGGTAGGGGCGAGATTGGCCTATACTAGAGACTTGCATGCCATTAATTCAACACGTGCAAAACATCTACCAACTCTTGGCAGATGATCGCCTAGAAAATCTAGGCTTATTTCATATCAAGAACGACAGGTTAGCTACACCAGTTGCCGATGACACTTTGTCGCTACTTGCCTACCGGAGCAAGAGGGCCGATCAGATCGTCCCACATTCAGTTGTTACAGAACTTGTTAATGCATTCAAGGTCAATGGTAGATATAAAGGCGTTAACCATATTGGCTTTTGCTACAAAACAGACTCAAAAGATGATGCGGTGAAAGCAATAATTAAAGAAGCTGGCGGCAAGGGCTATTCGGTTTACCGGGAGCCCTCAATTGACGATGCAGATTGGATATTCGTTGGGGACTTGTCCAAGGTTACAAATCCACTCCTAGAATTCCTGCCAAACGAAGGTAAGGCTGATGATAAGTGGATTGATTATTACTTGCCACACATACAATTTGACATTGATACAAATATAACTCCCCCAGAAATCGAGGCTTTAGTCAAAAAAATCATTCGTAGACCTTTTACGCCATACTCAATTCAAATTGACGGAATCACCTATATACAGCGCGTTAATCTGGGGTGCATTGAGGGCGTAAACCTAATGCTAGATATAGCAACAAATAATCGAGATAGTAATTATCGGAAAAGTTGGACTAAACTAACCTAAAATAAGTAAAGGCTTTCAAAGAAGCCTTTAAATATACACACTCAGCATAAGGCTAGGGCAGACAATGACCACGCATTGCCAATATATACGAGATCACAAAAGCCTTTGTGGCGTATAGCTTGATAAACTACTAAGCTGCTAGCTCATACGCCGGTGGAGTGTGGTGCGCAGAAAATACACCCAGCTTACCTAATAAACGTTCGACCGCTTCTTCAACATCGGAAAGACCGTCGCTTACTGACTGCGTAAAACCTAGCTTAGCCTCACGGGTTCCTTCATGTTCGAGATCGACGACTACAGGTTTTTCAGTCTGCAACAAATGAAAGCCAGGATGTAGCAATATGGTGACAAAGTACGCAACATCCTCAGACTTGTAGGCAATACCGAGCTGCTCAAAAAGGGCAATAACTAGCTCCTCAAGTTCTGCTTGTGCAGTTTCAATCGCCTCCGGCTTGGCTTCTGCCGTAATTAATAGGTCGACAGCCTGTACCGCTTCTACGATTTCTTTTAGTTCAGGCGCAATTATCTCTTTTGCCTCTATATCAAGCTCGACCAGCCTCTCGGCCATGGTTTTAGCTATGGCGGGCGGTTGTAGCTCCTGAATGGTATCAATGAGCACTACGGGTTCTTCTACATCCGTAGTTTCATGCAAAGTTACTAGTGTTTCTTCAGACGGCGTTATTAATGACCGTAGTGCCTCAGTAAAGTCATCATAGAATTCCAGTGGTTCTTTTTCCATCGCATGGCCCCATGTTGTCTGTTCAGGCATCTCTGGTTGCTTTGGCCTTGCGACGACCGTACTTACCAGTTCTGCTGTCTCGTCATTCACTGGGCTGAGCTCTGCGACAGGGGACAATAGTGCTAGTTCCTCATCTGCTAATGATTCTGTGGCGTCAATAGGGTCGCCAACATGTAATTGGTTGGACAACGATTCATAATCGGTGGCAGACGTACTTTCGACCGTACTTTCTAAGTACCCGCCAAAACGCATACGATCATGGATGGATTCGATAGTAGCAGCACCTTGGATAGGAACAAGCCTATCAGCATTGGGGTCTACGGCAACTTCAGTTGTGACCACATATGCTCGCTCAACTTCTAGCCGTGCCGCTTGTGCCATTCGAGCCACCGCTTGTTCTGCACCTGTGTGTACCTCAACTAGCTCGTGCACCGGTAGCATAACAGCCTCTTTGACCGGAATTTGGGTGGTAGATAGCAATGTTTTCGGCTGGTGAGCGACCTTCCTTTCAGCTGCCTCATACTGCGGCACGACCAACACGAGCTCAGCGTCAGAGACAACCACTCGCTGTTCTGCCGTATCCCGCTGTGCGGGTCCGGCCTTGGTCTCTGGGGTAGCCTTTTCAAACACAGGCTTTTCTTCGACTTTGATCTTCTCTTGATGCCGTTCGCGCATTGCAGACCACTGCAGCTTCTTTATAGCTTCATCACCCATGCCTTTTTCCCGCATCGTTTCTCGCTCTTGCACGCGTTGTACCACTTCTGCAGCCTTGGTCCTTGCGAGCTCCAGGTTAGTCTCGGCCAGTTTTGCGTAGTGGGGACATGCTTTGATGAGGCCGCTGGCTGAAAGAGCCTTTACGTCAATACCTGGGTGAGAGGCGGGCATCTCAGGCAAGCCAGGTGTTACTTGCCCGTACGGCTGTTGACCTTCCGGGCCAACGTCCACGCCGGCTTCTAGCACAGAAGGCTGCTCAATATCGGGAATCGGCTGCGCCATTTCTGGAGCATATGTGATACCCCCGTTAAACTCCGGCATTCAGTTCCACCCCTTATGCTGCCTAGCTCTTGCCGAGGCTTAGTCGGCCCGCAATAGTTGCTCGCGTTGCCTCATAGTCCTGTTCACCCGGTTTCTTCATCAGAAAATCGAGGATTTCTTCTAGGGCCTCGAGGTGATGTCGGGCGGCAAAATTGACATAATCAGACAGCGTAAGTGGTCCGTCACTCTCACGCACCTGCATGCCATCACGGCCGATAAGCGGCGCAACTCTTGGATCAATGGTAAGGCCTGCGTGCTCAAAAAGCCTAACCGATAACTCTCTGCCGATATCGGGGTCTCCCTCCGTTTCATAAAACTGTCCAATCAGTTCAGCATGCCCAAATTCTGCATACGGAGATGCCGCTTCAGGTACTATCATTTCGACATCACCCAGTTGCTCCTGGCCCGGAGTAGTTTCATATCCCATATGCTACTGATAATAAACCGTAAGCAGAACAACCGCAACGGGGACGAGTTATGTAGCCCTAGCCTGACTACTCGTAGCCTCTGTTTTTAGCGAACTAAAAAGACTTCCGAGGAAGTCTTTAAGCCCGCGATGGTTAGTCCCTATACGGATATGAGGAACTTAAGCCATTCAAGGAAGGAACCGATGAAGTCCTTGCCAGCTAAGCAGATGCGTCCTGCTCAGACGTAGGATTTTAGTACTGGATATAGTTAACGTAAACCGTTACTTCACCCGCTGTTAGTGTCTCGCCAGGATCAAAAGAACCACCCCAGCGATCCACGTCAAGCTGCAGTACTCCTGAATCCGGTATTATTGCACCTGTTGATTGTTCATTAATCCCCATACTTGGAGTCACCCAAAAACTCGTATGGTTAGAACCAGACGGCCCATCGGTTATATCATTCATGATGAGATAGGTGACACTAGAGGGCGAATCGCTTGGATCGGACAGGTTCAATTTACCTGTTACGCCCGAATTTTCACTGGTTGTATAGGGTGTATGCACCAACATATCAACCGAGGTAATTCTAGCGTTTGCCGGAAAGTCGGCTATATCTACTAGATAGCCACCATGCCCGTCACTCGGCGCGCCTAAAACTGCAGTATAAGGAACTGTTGCCGTCAGAGTCTCTGTATCCGAAGCATTAGTTGATGTCGTAACACCTGCAGTTACGGCAAACGCGTAACCCCCCACACCAACTGACAGCACCGCAACAGTGACTGCCACGCCCATTAGTAATCGTTTTTTAGGTTGAAACTTCAGGAACACACTTTTCATGGCGAAACTCCCTTATGTTTACAAAGGGAACTATATTGGCGGCGATACGACTGCGTCAAGCCACGTTTTAAGCCCTACAGGTTCGCACTGTAAGAAATATCACTGGAGAAGACGCGTTCAATAACTTACACAAGCAACAATGGATGCGTGCAAGTACTATATGTTGGTCTTGCTAATGATTTAGAGACGATACTAATAAAAACTCTGCTCTGCGGAAAAGGCCACCTTTATTCTAGGCTATTTCTTACGATACTTCGTTACGGGCAAGCTAGGCTGTAGTGTACAGCCCCAGAGACGATCTAGCTGTCCGCTCTGATGACATGCGTCAAAAGAAGAGTTTAGCTCTCATAGTATTAATCCGTGCCATTAGTGTTTAATACTTGGCCGATAACTTGCTGAATCCGGACGGGGCCGTTGATCCGCGAGTCAACAGATACTGGACGATTATCACCGCTTACGAATATTTCATCAGAAGTTAGCGTAAGGTCGATTGATGGCAGAGCAGGGTCCTTATGCATAGTCGCCGCCCAGGGAGATCCAGTATCAACATCGATGCCGTCTGGGTGCTCCTGATTAAAGACCTCCGTGAGCCCATCTTTTACCACAACGCGTTCTCCGGGAAGCCCCAGTACCCGCTTAATGATGATATGCTGATTTGCCTCAACTTGGTTAGCAGTAACTAACCCATAAATAGCATTAAGCACCACGACTTCGCCCCTATGTACGGTCATCTGACGTCCATTAATATGCGCAAATGTCTGCGGTATCTTGTTGACAAACAACGGTTGTTTGTCGTGAAATGTCGAGTCCATACTGTGGCCATTAACGTAATAGATGTTGAATACGTATGTCGTCGTAACATAGTAACAGCCCCATATAGCAAGAGGGACTATCCAGGCAAACATAATAGCTCGGACTAATCCCTTCTGTTTCACAAGAAAATCTTGGACAATAGCATCAACCTTTTCTAAGCGCTTCTCTAAGGCTGCGCCTAATTTGTCCGGGATCGAGCTTGCTGTAACTAGATTTCTATTGATAAGCCGTCTGTAGCGCACTATGTACGCACGGATTGACGTGCGCAGCAAAAGAAGAAAGACCATAACGGCTAAGCCGATACTAACGACCCTAGTAACCGTTGGGTAAGGCTCATAGAGTCTAAAGAGCAAATTCCAGGGACTGTCTTTGAAATTCAAGGGCGAACGAGATGGATATACAATCTGTTGACCAGATTTATAATTTGCAACCGCTAAAAGCTCTTGATCCGGATATGACACATACCTCATATCAAATGGTTGTAACGTAGAGGTTGAGTATTGTTGCTCACCGTCAACATAGTAGTTAACCTTCTGAAGAATATCCGTGGCTGGATCGATCGGCTCAAAGACTTGCAGTGACACCTTATCGTTCAATGTTGAAGGGGAGCGTATGAATGCCCGTTTACCGTGCAGCGTAATATCACACTCAATAGTCGGTGTGCAAATAGGCTTTGCCGGATCAATTAATAATACCGACGGGCGGTTTGCGTTTGGCACATTGGCAAGTTGCGGAGAAATGATCTCTAAGACTACACGGTTTTTGCTGGGAATAAGCGAGCCTATCCGAGTCCAGCTATCTCCATTAATCTCACTAGTACTAATGGACTTACAGCCACCGGAGCGATCTTCGTTAATCTGGTACGCGGAGATCGTTAGCTTCTGGCCACGAGTACCAAGCTTGGCATAAATATCTTTTACTGCCTGAGTGCTGATAATCGCAGTGTATGCCCCAGTTTCATCAGAAGTACACTGAGTTAAAAAATCAAACTCCTCGGAATCGGCATAAACCGTCCGAGGAGTTTGGAGAAATACCGCACAGCATAAGAGTATAAAGACAGGTACACACAAATTCTGAGCGATTCTTTGCATACTTGGGTTTAGGGCAGCACTAATCTGTTCTCGAGTCTAGGGTTCAAGATCGATATAGCCAGTCAGATCATTATTCTTGGAGCCCCAGACACCTGTACCATTAGACGCTATTTTGAAGTAGATAGGGCCGGCATAATATCTAAAGTTTCCTTGGTCGGATGGACGACCGCCATCAATAGTAACCCCCAAGCGTGCAACCGCACCCCACTGTTGATTTACAGTTATAGCACAGGCAGAGGTAGTACTGCCATATCTGTACGCGTACACAGTATAGCCATTACGAGCGCTTTGCTTAACCAAGTTATACCCATTGCCACAGATAGAAGAATACGCACCAGCTGCATCAGCCTTAAGCTTATCGTTATTTGGTTTTTGCTTCATGTATACAAATGCACCAGCACCAACCACCAAGGCTGCAACAACAACAAGCAGTATAGCAAGATGGGCAAATCCCTTTTCTGAATTGAGTTTTGTTTTCATGGACCCTCTTTTATTTAATTTTTTCGTGCTCTTAGTCGTATTATAGTTACCCCAGTTCAAAAAACAAATCCCTTTCAATCTATAATGGGCAAAATTGAAATCACATATAGCATAGAAAAAGCCTCCGAAGAGGCTTTAATTTCTAATATGGTGACCCCGAGGGGAGTCGAACCCCTGATCTTCAGGATGAGAACCTGACGTCCTGGACCACTAGACGACGGGGCCGCAACGGAGACAAATAATTTTCGTACTTGTATGAAAATTATTATCGAGTAGCGGGCAAGCGATTGCAAAGCAGCCGCGAGGCCATTTCTCTGATAAATCATCAGAAATTTGACTGCCCAATAGTAACACATCTAGCACTGTTTGAACAGAGAAGCCGTTGCAAAAAGTTGCTCGACAGTCAATAATAAGCACTATCGTTACACTATTATGCTAAATATTTATGTCATCGGTGGGGGACTACTGAGTGTCGCACTTCTGGGCGGCGCTCTATGGTGGGTGATGCTTTTGCGTACCAAGCGTAAAAGCTCGTCCAGTACCACTAAGCTTGCTTCGTCTTTGCGTGACGAAAAGGTCAAGGGCGATATAATCTTAAGAGCTATTGAGGACGGCGTTGTGTTTATAGATGGACAGGGTACCATTCAACTATTTAACCCCGGTGCAGCGACAATAACAGGTTGGGCTACCGAAGATGCCCAAGGTCTTAGCTGGAAATCTGTATTCACGTTTATCAACAAAAAGGGCGAGCAGCTTCCCGAAGATGTAACGCCATTCGGCAGAGCATTCATCAGTGGTCAGACCGTACGCGACAACGATGCCATTATCAGCAGCAAATCAAATGCCGCAATCGACACCAGCTTTACCGTCAGCCCTACTATTGGCGAAGGCAAAGTAACTGGGCTAGTGGGCATCTTCCGCGATGTTAGCGAAGAACGCAAAGAAGAGAACCAACGTGCTGAATTCATTAGCACGGCTAGTCATGAGATGCGCACCCCAGTAGCTGCCATTGAAGGTTACCTAAGCCTGGCACTCAACGAAAAGGTGGCTACTATTGACGGCCGGGCTAAAGATTACCTCGAAAAAGCCCATGCTAGCACCAAGCACTTAGGCGAGCTCTTCCAAGACTTACTTACTAGCGCCAAAGCTGAAGATGGTCGGCTCATCAACCATCCAGAAGTGGTTGAAATGGGCGACTTTATGGAGCAACTAACTTCTGATCTGCACTTTTCAGCCGAAAAGAAAAACCTGGGCATTGATTTTATGATTGGCAACAATAGTGTCAGCAGTAATACGGTCATTGATGCCAGCACTCCCGTTTCGCTAGCCGGCACCAAAGTAGTACGGCCGCTATATTACACGCTCATCGACCCTGATCGCATGCGTGAAGTTATCACCAACCTGTTTGACAACGCTTGCAAATACACGGACCAAGGCAAGGTCAGTCTAGGATTGACCGGTAACGACGCTGTGGTTCAGATTTATATCCGAGACACCGGTCATGGTATTCCGCCCGAGGACATCCCGCATTTATTCCAAAAATTCTATCGAGTTGACAACAGCGCCACACGCACCATCGGTGGTACTGGCCTAGGGCTGTTCATTTGCCGTAAGATTGTGGAGCTTTACAAAGGCCGCATCTGGGTAGAAAGCGCACTTGGACAGGGCAGTACCTTTTATATAAATCTGCCACGTATTGATGCTCAGGCGGCCGAAAAACTCCTTGCTGAAAAGACCAGTGAAACTGTGCAGGCTTCCGCCACACCAGCAGCTGGCACTGTCGCCGCCCCAACCGTTGCTGGGACAGCCGTCAGTACCATATCGACTACTACCACAGCATGATATACTTAACCCATATAAAGCATAACCATAAAAGAGAACAATAAACGTGGCAAAAGTATTACTGGTCGAGGATGATAACAATCTACGCGAGATTTATCAGGCACGCCTGATGGCTGAGGGCTACGATATTGTAGCCGCACAAAACGGGGAAGAAGCACTAGTTGTAGCTAAGCAGAACAAGCCAGATCTTATCATTTCCGATGTTATGATGCCGCGCATTTCGGGTTTTGAGATGCTCGACATCTTGCGTAATACCGATGAGCTCAAACACACCAAAGTCATTATGTTAACGGCACTTGGCCAGACAGAAGACCAAAAGCGCGCTGACAACCTTGGGGCCGATAGATACTTAGTAAAATCACAGGTAACGCTAGAAGATATCGTCAACGCCGCTAAAGAGCTACTGGGCGAAGATGGTGGTATTGCCGACGTTCCGCAGCCACCAGCGCCCAAAGCAGAACCTCAGGCCGCTGCAACTCCAGCCGCAACCACGCCTGTCGCGCCAACCGTTACACCTACGCCCGTTGCTACCGTTCCGGTCGCTGTTGCCCCAGAACCTGTGGCCGCTGCGGCGCCTACACCAGCTCCGGTTGTCACGCCAGCGCCACAGCCACCAGCAGCAACACCAGTCGCCGTAACGCCCGCACAGCCAGCGCCGCCGGTTACAGATATGCCAGTCGTACCAGAGCCACCAACCGCTGAACCAGCAGCACCAGTAATCAGCATGCCCGTAGGCGGATCCACGCCTCAGACCGCAACACCAGCTCCTACAACCGCTGCACCGGCAGCTACCCCCACACCAGCAACTAGCAGTGCCACCGCCCCAGATGCAACCGCACAAACACTCGAAGCCGAAGAGGCCGCTCTGCAAGCACAGATTAAGACGTATGCTGATGCGCCGGCGACTACTCCTGCGACTGTTGAACCGGCTACTAATAGCACTAGCGCGCCAGCAGCCGCCGTCCCAGACACCTCCAGTAACGATGCCGCCATTGCTAATGCCGTCCAGCAGCTCAATGCCTCAAGTACCGCAGAACCTATACAGCCACCAAGCGTTACCAACGCACCCGAGCCTATTGCGGCTACAGCCACCCCAACACCAGAACCAGCTATCTCTGGCGTGGCAACTCCAGCCGCTGCCCCCGTGCCAGTTGCGGAGCCTGCAGCCACGACCACCCCAACACCAGCTACGCCGCCAGCACCCGCTGCTGCTGCCAGCGTCGATGACAGCCTAGCCGTTGCCGGACGGAAAGTTATCCAGCCAATCAATCCCGATGTCAGTAAGCCTAACCTTGATGAGCTACTCGCCAAAGAAGCTGCCACTGAGCCCGCACCGCCCGCTACGCCAATTGTTGATGGTGCCACGGCAGCTGCACCACCCACACCACCTATGCCGCCACACACTCCGGGCCAATCTTTCGACCCAAGCAAAGCGTTATAGACATTACGTTCTAGATGTAAAAACCGTATACTGGGCTATATGCGACTCAATAAATACATTGCGGCCAGTAGTAGTTTGTCACGACGCAAAGCTGATATGGCTATTATCGAAGGTCGCGTAACCATTAACGGTACACCCGCTGAACAGGGGCAAACAGTCAGTGACACCGATATTGTGACATTAGACGGTAAAGCGATTCACGCCAACACTACGGTTAGCACTATCATACTCAATAAGCCTCGAGGTTATGTGGTGAGTCGGGACGGGCAAGGTAGTCAAACCATCTACGATTTACTGCCCCAAGAATATCAACAACTAAACCCTGTCGGCCGCCTCGATAAAGATAGTAGTGGCCTGTTGCTGTTAACCAACAACGGACAGCTTGCCAATGAACTAACCCATCCGAGCCATCAAAAACTCAAAATATATACCGTATCCCTGGAGAAGCCGTTGCAGCCGTTGCATCGCCAAATGATTAGCGACCATGGACTAATGCTCGAAGATGGCCTCAGCAAGCTCCAGTTGGAGCGCCAAACAGAAGGTAATGATTACACCTGGATCGTGACCATGCACGAAGGCCGCAACCGCCAAATACGTCGCACTTTTGCGGCTCTCGGCTACGCCGTCCAAACACTCCACCGCACTCATTTTGGGCCATACCAGCTTAAGCCAGAGCTAAGGGTGGGGGAGTGGGAAGAGGTGGCTCCAGCACAGCCGCAATGACACCCATTGATGTAAAGTGTGCAGCTGCAACTTTTTGCAGATAATCTCGAGCACCTTCAGGCCCATAAGTCCCCATACTGTTCTCAGCTAGTTTTTCGGCAATCATAGCCGGAGCCCCTACCTCACAATACAGCAAGCCGTCCGCCTCAGCACTTGTCGGTATATCCGGAGAAGACTTTTGCACACATAGCGCTATCGTACTACGTACTACATGGTCAAATAATAACGGACGAGAACTGGGATGCAGCACTACTCCCTCATGAGTACCTATAGCTTCTAATGTACGCACAGCCTCTTGAGCCTTAAAAGCTTTGGGATGCAGCACGCCATGAACCTTGCCAGTACCTTGATAAGTATGTACGGCACCATCCTGGGGGTCTCGAAGCGAAAACGAGGTTGGCCGTGCTGGTATAGTGTATCCAAGGCGTTCTTTTCCTAGATCTAGGGATACGATAGGGCTGCTAGTAAGTACTAGGTTGATTATCCTCATCCATTCAGATCGTAGCGCAGGCACCTGGCTATTGTACGCATCAAGAACTTGCTCTACAGACAGCTCATGACGTCGTCGTGCAACCGCCAAGCTTGCCACATTGTTCTCAGGTGTGTTTTGAGAATGCCTTTGTCTTTTCATAATCGCTATACCAATCCGAAGAGATATGTAACGTCAGGTAGATAATACTATGTATTATATCCTTTGTCAATCTGCCCACCTCTGATATAATACTATCCAATGAGCAAAAAGTTACCAATTGTCGCCATCGTCGGCCGAGCTAACGTAGGCAAGTCCAGCCTGTTTAATGCCATTCTGGAGCGGCGCGAAGCAATCGTAGCCCGCGAAGCCGGCACCACACGCGATAGCATCACCGCTAAAGCTAGCTGGAACGACCAAGATTTCTGGCTAGTCGACACCGCCGGTATGAAAGATGCCGCTGACGACTTCGAGTTTACTATCCAAGAGCAAATCACTCAGGCCGCCGACAGCGCCGATGTTATTTGGGTAGTTGTTGAAGCGGATGTACCAATCACCGAAGAAGACCGTCGCGTCGCCCGAACCGCGCTTAGGAGCCAGAAGCCAGTCTTTTTGGTAGTTAATAAAGTCGATAAAGCCCGCGGCCAAGACCTCAGCATTTTCCAGCGCCTGGGTATCAAAACCATAGCGCAGACTTCCAGCACTCAGCGTCACGGCATCAGCCAGCTACTCGATACACTCGTCGAGCAAATCCCCAAGGCCACCATGGCCGACAACGACGACCGCATCCGCATAGCACTACTAGGCCGCCCCAATGTTGGCAAAAGCGCACTCTTCAACGCGCTAGCTAAAAAGCAGCAGGCAATTGTAGCCGACCGCGCTGGCACAACTCGTGATATAAATCGGGCATTTGTACGCTACGAAGGCCAGGAAATCGAAATTATGGACACTGCTGGCATCCGCCGTAGTGGAAAAATCGGCACCGGCATTGAGCACTTCAGCGTTGTGCGCACTCTGAGCGCCATCGAGCAAGCCGATGTCTGTTTGCTACTTATGGACGTTAACGAACTCAGCGTGGCACTCGACCAAAAGATTGCCGGTATGATCAAAGAATCGGGCAAGGGCTTAGTGCTAGTCGTTAGCAAATGGGACGACGAAGCCATTTCTGCCACAGAAGCACGCGCTGCTCGATCTGAAGCCAAGATTGCCGCAAAGGTAGAAGAGATCGAAGCCACCAAGAAGATATCAAAGTCAGAAAAGATTCGCCGCAGCCGCGCCATAAACTACAACGACCGTGGCGAACTAGAGAAAGATGCCTTTACCCGTGACGCGTTAGCTGCCCGTATCACCGGTAATTACGACTTCGTACCATGGGCACCGCTTATTTTCACCAGTTCTATCACTGGCCAAAATGTTACAAAGCTGTTCGATTTAGTACTGAATATCATCGAAGCCCGCAAAACCCGCATCTCTACCCGTGCGCTCAACGACTGGTTGGGCATGGCCACTACCAAACACCCGCCAGCCGGCCTTAAAAACCGAGCGCCCAAGCTCAACTACATCGTGCAGGAAGACGACAACCCCACACCAGCTTTCAAAATCTTTGGTGCTCACACCAAGTTCGTCCACTGGAGTTACCGCCGCTATTTAGAACGTGAGTTACGGGCCAGCTTCAACTTCGACGGCACGGCCTTGCAACTCTGGTTTATCGAGAAACACGTCACCCACAAACACGGCAACAGCCCAACGAAAGCCGATCGCTCCGAAGTCCAGCGCGATATCGTCCGCAAGAAAACTCCCCGCAAATAAACCTGCCGTGCGAGAAAGAGCTTGTTATAAGCCTGTGTCAGCAATCACTACACCCTCTGCCGCACCCTCTAGCTCAGTCTGGTGTATCTCTCCAAGCCAACTACGCTCTAGCCAGTCACCGCTCATACGCCTCATAACCACCCTGACACGGCGTTCACGAGCCACATCTCTAATCCTGCAAAGTACCATATCACGAATAGCAAAAGGGAAAGGTGCAAACATATAAAACACCGAGCCATCGCTAATGTCATGATCTAGTACATCACCCTCTATCATTTCAACCCCAGTTAGGCCAAGCCTCCCAATCGCAGAGCGAGCCGCTTTAACACGATGATGCACTAGCTCTACACCTTTCGCTGCTGCATTAGTGGTAGCGCCAATATAGATAGGCAACGTACCGTAACCTGCCCCTAAATCATAGACAACATCTTGATCAGTAGGCTCCAGATGATGTGTGATTGCTCGTATTGCGTTATATGGTGTCCAATTGCACGTTTCTCCGCCTAAATAAAGCAGCTGGCCCGGATGCTGGCCTTGGATTTGTGCTCGCCGATCAGCAGACACGCTTAATTCATATGTCAAGGCATCGGCCCCAAACACGAGCCTATCAATTGTGGCATCGACAGCGCCATAATTTATAGAACTAGCGCCCGCTGGTTCATCATCTTCATGCCAGCGCCGCAGAAGATCTCGAGCTTCATTTGATTCAGCAGTTAACTCATGTGATGAAGTAGTATGAATTGACATAAATGATACATTCTATCATATTTGTCAATATTGTGGATACTGCACTATACTTTAGCAATGGCTTTATTTCAAAAACGACCACAGCTAAGCAATCCGCTGCAGTACACCACGTTTAGTCTGAATAAAACGCTTCTGATTGTGGGTCTCGGCAATCCCGGCGAAGATTATACAGACACGCGTCACAACATTGGTTTTATGTGCCTAGACGAATTCGCTCGCAAAAATAGCTTTGACCCGTGGACTAATAAAAAGGATCTGAAATGCGAACTCACCCAGGCTACACTCGGTGACACGCGCATTATCTTATGCAAACCCCAAACGTTTATGAACCTTAGCGGAGAAGCAGTGCAGGCAGTGCAGCATTTTTATAAACTCAGCAATCAGCAGACTGTAGTTGTGCACGACGAGCTCGATATTAACTTTGGCCAAATCCGTTGTCGTGTCGGTGGTAGTGCAGCAGGAAACAATGGCATTAAAAGCGTTAGCCAGCACATCAGCGAAGAGTACGCCCGAGTACGTGTGGGCATCGGCCCCAAAACACATGCCCAAATGGATAGCGCTGATTTTGTACTGCAAGATTTTAGCAAAGCAGAGCACGAAAAATTACCAGCCTGTCTGCGTGAAGTTAGCGCCATTTTAAGCGAGTATGCTTATGGTAGCCCATTTGTGAGCGAAACCCGCAACTTCCTACTCTAGATAATCGTCTACTTCAGTTACATAGGTACTGTCGTTCGGATCAATACCCGCCAGTACCAGATGCAGCTCCACCGCGGCGTCGACCTGCCAGTCGCGTCGGGCATCGTCCATAATGACGGTGTAATCTAGGAGTTTATCCGCCGACTCGGGTACTGCTAGTGCAGCACGGGCTAGAGAAAGTCTTTGCTCAGCGCGTTCTCGGCGCGCTCTACTGACAGCAGTAATACTTATAAACGAATCGAGCGCGAGTCTATCAGGTAGGCCGTAGACCGCCTGCTCATAGCAATCTAATACTGCTATTTCTTTAGCAGTATTAAAAGAAATGATCTCCATAGTTGCATAGTACTAGTACCTGTGTAAAAGTGTTGTGATTTTTGTCACCTACTGAGCTGGCCCGTTCGCTGTGACAGCGTACATACATAAAAAGGCCTGCGAGAGGGGGTGGGCACCGCTCGCAGGCCTATTTATGGAGACAATTCTTGGAAGAATTATCTCCGTCCACCCTTCAACCCACCACGGAAGCGAAACATCAGCATCAAAATCAGTAAGATGTGTGTCAGCCACATAGGGCTACCGTTTAGGCTCGCTGGATACCGGGACATCTACAGCCAAGGCTATAGACTTCTCGTTAAAGGGGTTAGTTTGTTTTAGAGCTCCGTGCCCTTTAGGTGGGCTTGGAAGAGAAAAGTGGAGGGTAACAACTTGTTCTAGCTCTAAAACAATCTAACAAATGTTAGAATGGGGGATATAAGGTGCGTAAGAGGTGTTACCACGACTTACAGTTTGCTATTCTATCAAAAAGATGCCCTTATGTCAATACTTTTTAACATTATTGTATGGAAGTAAAAAAGCTTACACTGCATAATAATGCTTATCCTTTAGGTTTAGCGAATATCTGTTGGGTACACCCAGCCTTCGGCATCAGTTTATAGCCCGCAACAGCGCTGGTACCAATAATCTAATCCGTAGCGGTGTTGTACCGTTACTTCTACTGACGACATGTTGTACGCCCTGGAAATCAACATAGCATCAACCAAAATTGCCCGTTTACACGGTGATACCGCCGAAGAACAAACCCGAAGAGCTTATGCTACACTTTTTATATATGAAAAAAGCCATTTCACTTGGAATGTTGATCTTTGGCTCGCTAGGAGGTTGGCTAGGTACTGTCATAGATCACGGGAATGGTTTTGGAGGTTGGGCAATTCTGCTAACTGCCATCGGCTCATTTGCTGGCATCTGGATCGGCTACAAAGTCGGCCAGTATTATTTATAAATATCTTAGACGTTCTAAAAGATTTCACTATAAGCCTTAGGAATAGCGTTACTAATTCTCTTGCAATTGCAGAGGGTTTTGCGTTAAGCTTACGCACTGTATATCTAAACACGATAGCTTCGCTCCGTGGCAGGTAACAAAAAGACACCAGCACGCGTTATACTTATGTAAATATGGCCAAAAATTTAGTAATTGTAGAGTCCCCAGCAAAAGCCAAAACTATCGAGAAATACCTCGGTAGTGATTATGTGGTAAAAAGTTCCATTGGACACATCCGCGGTTTGCCTAGCAAAAACGGTAGTGTTGACGTTGCCAACAACTTTGCCCCAAAATTTGAAGTCGACCCCGATAAGAAGAAGGTGATTGCCGAACTTAAAACTGCGGCCAAAGCCGCTGGCAACGTGTTACTAGCAAGCGATGAAGACCGCGAAGGAGAAGCGATTGCTTGGCATGTAGCCGAAGTACTCAAACTAGACCCCAAAACCACCAAGCGTATCGTTTTTCACGAGATCACCAAAAATGCCCTCGACGAAGCCGTCAAAAATCCGCGGACGATTGATATGAATCTGGTCGAAGCCCAGCAAGCCCGCCAGTCGCTCGACTATCTAGTAGGTTTTGAACTCAGCCCAGTTTTGTGGCGCAAAGTCCGCGCCGGTCTCTCGGCTGGCCGTGTCCAGAGCGTTGCAGTGCGCCTGATTGTAGAACGTGAAGGTGAAATAGATTCCCACACTCCCGAAAGTACCTTCAAGTTAACCGCCGACTTTGTCTTAAACGATGGCACTATATTGCCAGCAGCCAGTAGCAAGAAATTCGCTAGCGTAGAAGAAGTCCAGACAGTACTACAGGCTTTCGCAGACAGCATTTTTACTGTAGCCGATATTGCAAAGAAGCCCGGCAGCCGCAGCCCTGGCGCACCTTTTACCACTAGCACCCTGCAGCAGGAAGCCAGCAGTAAGCTTGGCTACAGTCCCCGCAGCACCATGCAACTCGCCCAGCGCCTCTACGAAGCCGGGCTTATTACCTACATGCGTACTGATTCAGTCAACCTAAGCACTCAAGCCCTTGGCGCCATGACCAGCTTTATCACGGAGAAATACGGCGAAAACTACCACCAATATCGCACCTTCAAGAGCAAGAGCGCCAATGCCCAGGAAGCCCACGAAGCAATTCGCCCCACTAACGTCACCACTGAATTTGCTGGTGCCGACGAGCAACAAAAGAAGCTTTATAATCTGATTTGGCGCCGCACCCTAGCCAGCCAAATGGCCCCGGCTCAGCTAGAAAACACCACCGTTACCATTGCCGCCAGTAGTTCAACAGAAGCCCTAGAGGCCAAAGGACAGGTAGTTTTGTTTGATGGTTTCTTAAAAGTATATGGTCGTAGCGGTGATGACACCCTTCTGCCAGCCCTAAGCACCGGTGAAGAACTCAAATTACAGGCTGCCGAAGCGCTTGAAAACCTCAGTCGCGGGCCCGCACGCTACACCGAAGCCACACTAGTTAAAAAGCTTGAAGAAATGGGCATTGGCCGCCCAAGCACCTACGCCAGTACCATTAACACGATTCAGACTCGCGGCTACGTAGAACGGGGCGACCTAGAAGGTGTTGAAAAGGACATTCAAAAACTTCGCCTGGAGAATGGCACTGTTACCCAAACTATCGAAAAGCTAATGTACGGCCGCGACAGCAACAAACTATTCCCAACTGACACTGGCAAGGTCGTCACTGACTTCTTAGTGAAGCATTTTGCCGAAGTAATGGATTACGATTTCACTAAAGATATCGAGGAAGAGCTAGACCAAATTGCGCTAGCCAAAAAGAACCGTATAGAAGTGCTGAAAGAATTCTATAACCCCTTCCATAAGCTCGTGGAGGGCAGCGCTGACATCTCACGCGCAGAAGCGACTCAAGCACGCCACATTGGTAGTGACCCTAAAACAAATCAGCCTATTTATGCTCGTTTTGGTCGCTTTGGTCCAATGCTACAACGTGGTGAGCAAGGCGATGATCCTAAGCCAGATTTTGCGCCATTGCCAACTGGTAAGAAAATAGAGACCGTTACGCTAGAAGAAGCGCTCGAGATGTTCCAATTGCCACGCCTAGTAGGGCAGACCGCCGACGGCAAGGATATCAAGGCCAATATCGGCCGCTTCGGACCCTATATCCAGGTAGATAAACTGTTTGTCAGCATCAAACCACTCGATCCTCGTACCATCAGCCTGGCCGAGGCCCGCGATTTATATGTTGGTAAACTCAAGGCCGAAGCCGAGAAAAACATTGCCGACTTTGGTGACGGTGTTAAAGTGCTCAACGGCCGTTACGGGCCCTATGTCACCGACGGCACCAAAAATGCCAAGATTCCTAAAGATACCGACCCTAAGAGCATTACGCATGAGCAGGCAAAAATTATGCTTGATGCGGCTCCAGCAGCCAAAAAAGGGCGCTTCCGTCGTCGTACTATCAGCAAGTAAAACTAGTTCACAATCGCTTCGCTGAAAAATACAGTAAGAGGGTAGGGTAGCTTTTTCACATTTTGTTCGCACTCCAAGTTGTGGCATAGTGACTTTTCACAACATAAAATAGGCATAAGCGCTTATTTTATGCTACTATATTTCTATTATCTGGTGGGCGAGGGTATTGACTTTTAGAACTATTAGTTTATAGTAGAGGGCAGAAATGACTACAGAGAAGCCGTTAATCAACACAGAAGCTGTTGTCCAAGATATCTTGGCTAGTATTGAGCGTGAGCGTGAGCGTGAAATTATCGCCCGGCGCTACGGCCTTTTTGACCGCAAAGAAACCCTAGAACAAATTGGTGAGCTCCTCGGCATTACCCGCGAGCGCGTACGTCAGCTTGAAAAGTCAGTCATGACTCGCTTACGCGTGAGTAGCATCGAGCTACCTCATATAGCAGAAATCGAGACCACATTGGTTGCCGCAATCGAAGTCATTGGGCAGACCGTTCGTATTTCAGCTCTAGGAGCCGCTCTTACCGCCGAAAACACTCGCACTGACCAATCTCGCCTAGCATTCCTAACCGAGCTTACACCAAGCATCAGTGCCATCTCAGAAGACGACAACTTCTACCAGAGCGCCGGCAACGCCAAGATTCATGACCAAGCAGGCATTAAAGCAGAGGTTGCCAAGTTAGTTGACGCCATCGCAAAAGCCGGAAAGCCACTTGAGACCCGTGAAGTTACTAAGGCCGCTGACATGCCAAACGATGTCTACACCGCCGCTCTTGCTAGCACCAGCAAGCAACTGGCAACGCTAAACGGCCGCTGGGGCCTTGTCAAATGGCCTACCGTCAACCCTAAGAACATTCGCGACAAAATCTATGTAATCCTCGCCGAAAATGGCAAGCACATGCACTTCAACGAAATCGCAGAAGCCATTAAGGGTAGCGATTTCAAACGCAAAGATGTTACCACTCAGGCTATTCACAACGAGCTTATCAAGGACAAGCGGTTCGTACTCATCGGCCGTGGCATTTATGCACTCCGCGAATGGGGTTACAAAAAGGGAACAGTCGCCGATATAATCTCCGAAGTTCTGCGCGAAGCAGGGGAACCACTTCACCGCGACGAGATTGTTAAGCGCGTTCTAAAGAGCCGCTTCGTTAAAGAGACCACAATCCTGTTAAACCTACAAAGCAAATCACAGTTCAAACGCGTCGCTAAAGCTACTTATACACTAGAGGGCTAGCAAGCCGTGTCAGAGCGGTCATTACCATTCAATTTTGACCCAGTCGAGCAACTGATTGATCCTGAGGATAATAGGCACTTAGCAAACATTCCTCTTTCGGGTGATTTTCTATTGCGTTGGTACCCTCATGGACAAGTATGGCACGGGTACCTACTAAACGAAGAAGCCGAAGCAAGAAGGTGTATAGAGCAAACAAATGCCCACCACAAGATGCTCCAACTACTCGGCATTACAATCCCACAGCACCACGATTTTATCGGCATAAGACCAGAGTCAAATGAGCGTGAGATAGCTATTTATAGTCTAGTTGAACGTGTCAACTATGCGCCACTGACAGACGCTAAGAGGGCTAAAGTAGGGGCGTCACTACAAACATACCTTGACTGGGTGATACAAAGCAGACAAGAGGGCATTCTAGACCTGTTTGCGGCTGAGCAATTTGGGACAATACCCCCAGCTCCAGATACAGGAAGTGAAGTGGTATTATTAGATATTGACCCCCGTTTTGTGTCAAATTATAGCTATTTTCAGGATAGGGCGCGGGACTTGATAGCCGATTTTTTAGACTCCTAAGGCGCTTTCATGGCAAACTAAGCATAGCTGAACAGATTACGAACATTATTGATATTTACTACTATGAGATACCATAGGCTCAGGCTCTCTAAAATTAGTCTGTAGCGTAAACAGGGCCAAAGTCGTTAATGCACATAGGATAGAGTAGTAGTTGATAACGTAAGGGCAGTACGTTAAAAGGTTAAACATTTTCTGGGGGATTATGGCTTCACAAGGGCCATAAAAAAATATCGTTGAGACGTCGCACAATGTATATTTTGCGACTCTACGATAGGTCTAAAAGTAGCATGGGAACACGTCTATTGCAGGGGACTTCTAATATTAAGATCACTGCATGCATAGTATTTTACGTTTATAAACGTTCAACATGATGATCGGTACGCTTATACATCATACCGGACGTTATCTAGCAAAGCTTGCTATCGACTTATACATGCCTAGCGTTTGACATTCAAACCGAACGCTACTCATATTATTTGACTTATCCACAGTTTGTCGTGAAAATATTTGCTTTTTCACGCTTTTGATAGTTTATATATATTCCCCTCCTCTTTGCTCTCCTACCCTAATATTTGACACTGTTGCCCTTTTGTATCTTTATATACATTTTGCCTAGCGCATGGTTCCACATTCAATACTGAACATTTTGCGAACACCAATAGGGGCATGGGGGATCCATTGGCCGTGATACTCCGGATGTCTCACTTCTATCGGCTACACACTGGACAACGGAACTGCGTTCTAAACTCTTAGGCTCTACTTGTAGTACACCCTACCTGGTACTCGTACATCCAGATAGGCCTTAGGCAAATTGCCCTCGGCAGTTAAGTGCTGTATTGTTGCAATTGCACTACCGCTTTGCACTAGTGCATTTTCTTCAAGGTTAAAACGCACCAGAAAGGCCTGGCTACTCAAATGCACATCTAATTCATAAGGGCTACCCGGTGGAAGCACAAAGGTATCAATAGTCATATGTGCCGACCGAAGCTGATATTCAACCGTTTGGATAAATGACACCGCGCTACTGGGCAAATATTGCGTACCGAGCTTGGGCGCAACACTAGACTGATCAACTACCACGGGCACTCGTGCTGCGACCTTTGGGGTGCGCGCCAATACAACGCCGGCTTTATTAAGCGCATAGTTGCCTTGTGACATTTGTAACGTTAGGCTTGGCTGCGCGATTTCAGCGTAAACTACCGGACGGTTGCTAACCAGCGGAATACTAACTGTTACCTGTGCCAGCTCCGGGAAAGCGTGCTCCAATTTTCGGGCAGTACCATCAAGATCTGCGGTTATCTTAGAGCGATTTGCTACGCTGCCCGCTAAAAACGTACGAGCCGTTAGCTCGTACTTAGCAGCTGATTCCGCGTACACCGAAGAGGTTGTTGTATTTCCTACTATGATAACCCTGGGATCAGTGCTGAGCCACAGAACTTTTATCACACACGCTGTCACTAGCCCCGTCAGGAGCCAGAATGGCAGGGCGCTAGCCATAGAGCGGGGAGCACTAGCCCCCCTGCCCCTACCCTGTTCCTGAGGCTCGACTAGTTGTTGCCGCTGTGGCGCAAGGCGCTCCCGCGGCACCTCAGCAGTTCGGCCCTTATTGTAATAGGAAAAGGCCGGATTAGCTGCCCCGCCCCGCTGCACCTGTCGACCGAGCGTCCTCCCCTGCTCTATCAGTTTTTTATTTTTTCGACTGAACATGTCTTTCTCCACCGATGTTTATCAGCAAATCTGCCAGCTCGGCCGCTGCATGCGGCCGAGCGTAGCTGGCAAAGGTATGAGCAAGCGCCGTCCGATATGACTCATCGCCTAATAGCGTACCTATCGTACGCCCTAGGCGCTCTGGCTGCTCCAACTGCTCGCCAGAAAGTTTCACTACGGCGTCCCGGTCAGCCAGCGCTTGGGCGTTCTTAACATCCCAACCCAACTGCGCCGCAGGCACCACAATGCATGCCAGCCCTTGAGCTGCAAATTCGGCCAGTGTAGTTGCTCCGCTACGTGAGACAACCACGTCTGCCGCTCCACTGTAGAGATACAATTCGCCCGTAAAACCAATCACCTGTACACGCCTGCGAGCCGCACCAAGCCGTAACGCATCATACTTCGCCCCCACCGCTATCTCATGCGCCCGGCCTGCTACATGCACTATCGCTAGGCCTGGAAAAGTATCCAGTAAATACTGAGCGTTAGCCACTAGCGCCTCATTGAGTGCGCCAGCACCGTGGCCGCCGCCCGTCAGCAACACTACTTGTTTGTATTCTAGACCTAGTGCTTCACGGTACTGTTTTTGTAGCGCTGGTGTTATTGGTTGATACTTATCGCTCACCGGCACACCCACCTGCACTGTTTTGGCTGCTGGATATGGATACATCTCAACAGGCAACGCCACAGCATGCGTATGCGCCCAGCGAGCGATCAGACGGTTAGCCAGACTTGGCACGCTATCCGAATCATGCGTTACATACGGAATGCCACTCAAATGACCGCCCAGCGTCACCGGCACACTGACAAAGCCACCACGGCTGAAAATAACATCTGGACGTAGTCTCCGTAACAGCCAGTAGCTCTGCCAGAGACCACGAACTATCCGGAAAGCATCGCGAATGTTTAGGAGCTGAGTCCGCACGTCTAACAGCCGCTGCAGCGCGCTTTCATCAGCATAACGCCGTAGTTTACCGGCCGACACACTGTATACCACATCAATATCTGAGCTATTTGCTGGTAGGTCAGCTAATTTGTCGCCCGTTTGGCCAACATAGATAATTTCAATTTTGGGGTTGCGCTGTTTCAGCTCATGAGCGACCGCTAGAATCGGGGTGATATGCCCGCCGGATCCGCCGCCTGTCATCACTATCTTCATCATATATCCTTTGGCCGCCGCTCTTTTGAACATTCCGGCTACTGAAACTAGTATAATGCGAAATCTGGAAAACCAAGCCTAAAGCCGCACCCACAAACAACACGCTGGTACCACCGTAGCTCACTAATGGCAATGTGATGCCTTTCAGCGGCAATAAGCCCACCATAGCACCCACATTAATAATCATTTGGGTGCTCAGCCAAGCTAGCACACCCACCACTACCAGACGGCTAAAGACATCCGGCGTACGTTCAATGATAAGTCTCAGACGTGCAAACAGCGCCACAAACAGCCCTAATAGTACCATTACACCTATAAAACCAAACTTTTCGGCATAAATCGCAAAAATGGAGTCATTTTGAGCTTCGGGTAAATAGCCGTACGCCTGTACACTGCGTCCAAGCCCCAAGCCACCGATTCCGCCCGAGCCCACTGCGATAAGCGCCTGGCAAGCTTGATAACCGCTACTGCTCATACAATCAGGGTGCGTAAACGATGTTAGGCGCGCCCGACGGTAGGGGCTAATCGAGATCACAAACACAACCACCAGCACAACAGCTGCCGCGATCAAAGCAATCCGCCGCATCGGCATCCCGGCTACAACCGCCATGGCGCCTGTAAAAGCAATAATAACCGCCATCGAGCCTAGGTCGCTCTGGCCATGCAGCTTCTCGGGGCTGGCAACCACCGCCATCAGTGCCAGTATTGTAATCCCTAGTGGTTTCAGCGTCCGCTCGGTACTACCCAGTTCACCACGCGCTACTCGCGCTGCAAAAAAGCCAGCAAGTGCAATAATCAATGCAAACTTTAGAATCTCTACAGACTGCAATGAAAAGCTCCCTAGTCGTATCCAGCGGTGCGCTGGATACAGCTCCGACTTGGGTGTTACCAATGCCAAAAGTGTGCCGATACCCGCCAGCACTAATAATGGTTTCTGCCATTTTCCCCAAGTATGTAGTGGTATTCGCGCCGTGACAAAAAACGCAGCCGCGCTCAGCGCGATTGCAATCATTTGGCGTGACACAAAATAGGTTCCCGACCCACCCTTGGTTGCGCTTAATGCTGGGCCAATCGCATACACTACCGTTAATCCAATCGCCACCAAAAAAACTGCTATAACTATCAACCAATAATCCGGGCGATGTCGGCGAATTTGCGTATTATCGCTGCTTTGTCTGCTTTGCGATCGCACTACATTCATATGTCTCGCTCCACATCCTGTAGTAAACACCATCCATGTATAAAAGATGATGCAGTGTTCATGTTTGTTTGTATCCTTATTCCCAAAGTATACGCTCCTAACGCTTAGGCGTCACTCCAAAGTCATTAATCAGCATATGCGCAATGTCACCAAAAACCGGCTGACTAGTACCCGCTCCCGCAAAACCGTTATATTTGGTTGGCTCCAAGTTGTACACCACAATCGCATATTGCGGTGTATCGCCACCCACAAAGCCCATATAAGTACCGTTGACCTTGTGCGGATCATAGCCGCCATTTGGGTCCGCAATCTCAGCCGTGCCCGTCTTACCGCCAACGTTATAGTTAGGACCAAAATTCAAATAGGTAAAGCCTTCATGAATATGGTTGGTGTTATTTTGCTCTAACAACGAAATTACGTCATCACTTACCTGTTTGGAAACCACGTTGTTCTCAATTATTTTAGGATTCACTGTAGTAGCACTGCCATCAGCGTGCACATATTGATCAACCAAGTGTGGTTGGTAGTAGGTGCCGCCATTTAGAATGCTCGAGAAACCACTAACCATCTGTAATGCCGTTGCCGAATACGCTTGGCCAAATGACATATTAGCGTACGTTAGATTGATGCCCGCGCCATTATCTGCTGGCTTTGGCACATAGCCATCTGGCTCGTACCCTTGCTCGATCCCCGTCGCCTTGCCCAGCCGAAAATGATTTGAAAAATAATCATACAATATGCTTCTGCCTTGCGCGTTCACTTGCCCACCGCCTAGTTGCATCAACATCCAGGTAGCTCCCGTGTTCAGCGACTTATCAAGCGTCGAGAGTATGCTCTGCTGACCTGTACTATGATCTTCTTCCACATCGCTCACCTTTGTACCATCAATCTGCCAAGTACCAGGATCATAAAAGGTGGTGAGTGGCGTAATAACACCTTTCTGCAAACTGGTCGCAGTAGTAAAAACCTTGGTGATTGAGCCGGGCTCAATTGGCGTAGTCACACTCTGATTCTGGAACAAAGCCGGATCGTTCACATCCTGATAATTCGCTGGATCAAACGTCGGATAATTCGCCATCGCCTTCACCGCCCCAGTATGAACATCCATAATAATAGCGCTAACATCTTTCGACTTATTATTGGTATAGGCATTTTGCACAATTCTTTCTAGTGCCGCTTGCATACCCACGTCAATGGTTAAACCAATATTGTCACCAGCTACCGGTGCAATTGATAAATTACCGCTGCTTGCCGCCAGTGGTACGCCATTAATGTCCGTCACAGCCTTCAGTTGACCCGGCTTCCCTGCTAGATCATTATTCAGCGCCTGCTCTACGCCATATTCACCAGCACCATCGTTATTTACAAATCCCAGCAGCTGTGAGGCCATTGATCCTTGCGGATACGTCCGGTAATCTTGCTCAATCGTTCCCACACCCGCCAATTTTAGCGCCAGTACTTTGATGCTTTGTGCTGGTGTTAGCCGCTTTTTAAGCACCACATATCGTGTATGCTTGGCTTGTAGCAACTGTGTAATATCATCGGCATTACCCCCAATAATTGGCCGCAGCTGTTCCGCAGTCTTATCTGCATGTTTTACAATTGTTGGGTCCGCGTACAGCGTATATAGTTTTTGATTGAGCACAATTGGTACTGTGGCATTGCCAAGGTGTGCAGTAATAATCCCCCGCTCTGCCGGCACCATGTACTGCTTCAACTGATCACTAAGCGCTGCTCGCTTGTAATAATCGTACCGAATAACCTGCAAGTAAAATACGCGCACCGCAAATATACCAAATATCACTAACAGGAGCGCATACCATACACGCACCCGCTGTACAGGGTTTACTGCCGGCACGTCCGGTTGCTGATTCATTACCACTTATTATAGCGCAAGCATAAGGGTAATCCGGTAAATAATAAGGGTCCGTAAGATTATCATACGAACCCTTATGCGCTAAATACGCAAGCTTAGTACAAGCTATGACCTCATTAAGAGAGATGAATGCCACGACGCCTTGCGCCATTTATGCCACGCGTTTGCTCAACCAGAGTCTTATGTGTATTAGTGCCGGGAGAGAAATCTTCTAAGCCACGTCTTTTAGCGAGCTCCTCTACTGACCACAGCCTCTGCGGAGTGGGTGCTACTTGACTAAACGAGTGGTGAGCCTCCGCTTCACTTTCAACCGGCGCAACAGGCGCTACAAATGCTCCGTGATCCTTGCCGTCCATTAAGTTTGGCCGTGGAGGTTGAGGGTGCACTCTCTCTGGTTCGCCTTGAGCACTACCTTCTGCCGGAACAGGATATGAAATCGGAGTTAAATACTCTGTCGGCCATTGCGGCGCTTCAGCTGAAGATATTGCCGACACATGCTTGACTAATGGCTGCCCTTCATTGGGTGGGACCCAGGGGTGTAACGGACCCGCGGCTACATTTGGGTCATGTCCGTCAGGATTCGCCAACGGCCCTCCCAATTCATTATATTGATAGGGGTCGGTATATTGGGGGCTATTCTCATGCATAGTTTGCTTCTCTGTTTATTTTTAATTGTATGAATATATGTTAGCACATATTCGCTAGCTAGTCAAATAAACATAAGAGCAATTCTTACAATTGCTTGATCGCCCGACACGCCTGGAGCAGGCTACTGGTTATTGCACGCTACCGCTCGGCGTACCTGGGGTCATAGCCTGAGCCTCTGCACTAGACGCTACACGGTCCATCGACTGTGAACGAGCCGAGGCCACTGTTAGGTCTTCGTGTTGCTGCTGTAGTGTGGATTGCTGTTTTTGTAAGCTATTTATTTGGTAGCCGTAGGCGTTGGTTTTGGTAACCTGTGTTAAGTATAAAAGCCCGAGTAAGCAAGCTAGTACAATTAGTACAATTGTGTTGCTAACCGGTCCAAGTCGCTTATCCGTCACCCGGAAACTTACCGAGTTCTGTCCGCGCGAAACCGCTGGCTGGCGCCCCATAGCTAAAGCATTTGAGTATGTCATAAGTATTTTTGTGTTTGTCTTTCTTTGGCTGGCAGGTTCCGACTAAACCGGAACCTGCCAAACTGCTACCTACAAGCCTTCGCGGCGAACCGTGATTGGGTAGGCGCGGGACTTGCTTGCGATGTCAATGTGTATTACTGGCATATGCTCATCCCTTTCTTTTTTTGTTTATTTTTTCACTACGGCGCGGAGTTTAGCGCTCCGGGCGCGCGGGTTAAAAACTAGTTCTTGTTCGTCAGCTACAATCGGATGTTTGGTCAGTAATTGCAGCGACGCGTCATAACGATCTCCGGCTAGCTCAGCAAACGCCTGTTTCACAATGCGATCTTCAAGGCTATGGAAACTGATGACGCCTAAACGACCACCAGGAGCAAGCAGCGCCACCCACAATGGCAATGCGCCTTTTAGTAGCTCTAGCTCGTCATTGACGGCAATGCGAAGCGCTTGAAATGTGCGGGTTGCCGGATGTGTCTTACTGCCTTTCGGCATAACCGAACGAATTATGTCGGCAAGCTGTTGAGTGGTTTCAAACGGCCGTGCCTCGGTAATAGCCTGTGCTATTCGACGAGCTCGCGGCTCCTCCCCATAAGTTTTGATGATCCTTTGCAGTTCATCAACACTATAGGTATTCACCATGAGTGCGGCTGTGAGTGTTTGTGATTGGTCCATTCGCATATCGAGCGGGCCATTTGCACTAAACGCGAAACCCCTTGCGGCATTATCGACGTGCGGTGACGAAATACCAAGATCTGCCAGAATAAGGTCAAACTGCCTACCCTCGGCAACAAGTGTCTGGGTAGCAGATAGAAAATCCTTATGGATGAGCCGCACTCCTTGCTTAGCCAGTGGCGCAAGCGCCGTAATGGCGTTAACGTCTCGGTCTACAAGAACTGCTTCCTTAGGATTTTCCGTACATTCTAGCACTGCTGCCGCATGTCCGCCGTACCCTGCCGTCAGATCGAGATAAGCATCTCCTTCCTTCGGATTCAGATAGTGCAGGACCGGCTGCAAAAGCACCGGAATATGCTCATTCTTTTCTTGAAGTATTTGCACAGATTGTTATTTTTGTATTTGTTTTGGTGTTTGTGTTTTAAACTGAGCAGTTCACAGGTTGGTGCAATCTGGGGTGCAAATCGAGTACCGGGATAAAACCGCAGTAAAGTACGGTGAGTACCGGAGTCGCAGAATTTGCGTCCAGAATGCGCGACCCATAAGCCTGCGCAGTGACAAGGTCACCTAATCAGCAGCCAACTGTTTGTTTTTTGGAATGTTTTTGTTTTTGCGAATGTCAGAGAACGTCAAATGAAAGTAAATATGTTTAGGAGTTAAACGAGACTTGTTACAAAACAAATCAGTGTTACTTTCGACTTCCCCTGACGATTTAGAGAGACTTATGTGTGAGGTGGAGTTTTGGGAGGTGTTTTAGGGAAAGAACAAGGGTTTTTAAAAGCGGTGCCCTCTCTTGTCCGCTTGTTGACTGCCGAATAGGTAAACTTGTCGCATTGCTAACCCTTATGTTTTATATGCTTCGCATACAACCCAAAGGTTATCAACGCGCCGGCAAAAAGACGTGACTTTTTGTCGGGCTGCTCTTTCCGGTCCGAAGACGATTGAGAGCAACTTGATTGCTATTCGGTTATTGCCTGATTGTTAAAGTACTGCTTGAGGCCGCATAGAGCTTAGTCGCCCATAAGCCGCCAATACTTACCAACTCGTACACACGATACACTCTTGTCGATTCCAGCATAGTCTAGTAGATGCTGCTCCAAGGTGATTCTTCCCTGCTTGGCATCCAACTCAACATCAGTTTTTCCCATCCGGAATTGTACGTTGAGATCAGCAATGCGCTCATCCAAGATGTCGCCCTTTAGCCGCTGTTCAACTTCATCATCCCAGACGTGTTTTGGATAGATGTGTAAATACTTTTGGAATCCACGGGTGATAACTAATCCGCTAGCAAATTCGCCTCGAAGTTCCGCCGGTATTGTCAGGCGTCGCTTGTCGTCGAGCTTTCTTTGAAAATAGTCCACCTGTGCCATGTAATTGGTTGGTTTTTTTAATTTAAGTTACTAGTGAGTTTTTTTATTTTTTAAGTTCTAGCGGGCAGCGGTTGGTTTCTTTTATGCTACCCACGATTACCCACTAACAAGAGTGTACTACCCACAGTTACCCACATGCAAGCACTTTTATAGGCAAAAGTGACGCTCTAAGGCGTCACTTATCCACAGGTTTTCAGTTTTGGGGCAACATGCACTACATCTGGTGCTTTATACACAGGCTTTCCACACTAGCTTGCAGATACCGTTGCCGAACTAAATTATTTGCCACCAAAAGTCGCATGACGAACTCCGGTACTTAAAATAATAGGCGCATGACCAGTCTCGGCATCACGCAAAAACACAGAATCCATAACCTCGGCATGCACTGGTACTGCGTGAAGCGCACGAAGCATTTCACCGCTACTCTTAAAGCTTGTGAGCAATATGGCAACAATTGCTACGAACATACTCCCGTGCCAGTGTATAGGGTGGAGATGACGATGCAGGCTCTTAGTTTTTTTCATAGTTTTGCTATTTATTTTTGAGATTGTAAATAAATAGTAGCAAAACTTAAGCGTTTTGTCAATATTGTGTCAGAGCGATGCTAGTGCATAGCGTGGTAGCGATCAAGAGTTCACAAGGTACTGTTAGACTTCGATCTCAAATGGTTCACCGTTCACTGCTTTGATAAACGTAATTCCCCGTTCAGCAAAATCTTGCTCGAGCTGCTCATATACGCCCTTGCGAGCTTCATCGTTCCAGTGCCAATCGTGAATTGGTATGACGTACCGAGGCTTTAGCTCAAACCCCAGCCGCACCGCTCCAACCACCGAGCCCCATGGTGCCTGCACTGGCAAAGCCAAGATTGCCTTGGTTTCTTTAAAGCTATGACTATCACCCGGATGACTGAGTGTGTTTAGGTAGTGTATGCCAATTTCCTGCGGCGGCTCCACCGGCCGATACGGACGAATATGTTCATGTGGACTAGCAAATAAGCTTGCCCCCTCAGGTGCTTCGGCGCTGGCCTGCAGTCCACTAGCCTTTAGTTGGTCAACTATCTCGGCAGTAGCGGTTATCCGCACCTGAGGGAATTTGGCAACCAGTTTCGCGATCAGCTGCTTGTCCATATGATCAGCGTGGATATGTGTGACAAAGATATCATCAAGCCGTTCTAGTGCGTCAATGTTAACCGTACTATACGTGCCAGGGTCAAAGATCGCGACGCGATCAGACGTTTCGACTAATAGGCAGGAGTGAACGAATTTGGTGATTTTCATGAGAGAGCCCTCTACTTACCTTGTTCTTAGTATATATCAGTTGCGTGGTTGAGGTCGCCGCAACCCTGGCCGCTGCAAACGCATTGCGAAACAGGGCTACTTAGGATTAGCGTGCTTGGGCCGGCGAACAATATGACGACGGTCACGGTATGCTAGCTCCGTACGATACCCGTCCAGACACTCAGTGTATGCTTCAAACTCTTTCAACAGTGTTGAATACCGCTGGTTAGGCGTAAATAGCTTGAGCAGCTTTTCTTGAGCAGCCAGATACTCAACAAGGCCAAAAAAGTCCCCATCACCACTGACGATCACCGCCTTGTCATAGTTCGGGTATTCTTTCATGGCATAGAGTACTAAGTCGGCATCAATGTTGCCCTTCACCACCGGCTTTTGGTCTTCTTTGTGGTCGGAATCCCCCGCCGTATTTGTATCAGCCTTTATCTCCAGGGTGGGTTTGAGCACGATCAGATAACCATGTTCGTGCATCAGTTCGTACAGCGCTTCGTTCTCGGCCATGTAGCCAATAAACATATAGGCATGTGTAACACCATGTTTTTCTTGCAGCCAAAGACGGAACTTACGCCAATCCATTTTCCAGCCCAGTTTTTGGACACCAAGATTTAAGTTTTGACTATCAATAAAGGCATAATTATTTTGCAGACGAACAGGTTTTGGCTTTTTAGCTTGCTGGGCGGATTTACGAGGGTGATTCGGTCGAGGTTGGCTGGTTTGGCTTTTCATAACCTATTCATCATACCACTTGTGTTTTATAGAGGGAGTATTTAGCATACCGTTTATAGTACTGCTTGGAGTGAAGCTTTAGCGAGCTGACTGTAAGATTTCTAAAAGCTCAGTCCCGTATTTATCGAGTTTATTCTGACCAAACCCCTTAACTCCGAGTAACGCTTGCGCAGTTTGTGGCTTTCGGCGCGCTAGTTCCTCGAGCAGCGTATTGTGTGCCACGATAAAGGCCGAAACTTTGTCCTCTTTAGCCTTATCAAGCCGCCATTGTTTAAGTCGCAAAAATAGGTCTTCGTCATACGGCGCCGCTTCAAATAAATCATCTACAAAATCGGGCTCCACGACTTGTGGTTCATAGTCGGCAGTAATATTTGCAATTGCTTCCGACGAGGAGCGCAAATCTTGATCAAATATATAGATTGCGGGGTGCATCAGAAGGGCCGTCTGGTTGATGCCCGCTAAATAAACGCCGTCCATACTCCGCACTCGCGACAATGCTACATAGCCCATGCCCGGAGTAAAGCTGCGGCTGAGGTCAATTTCGGCGGCGTCCAAGCTCATACCCTGACTCTTATGAATAGTGATCGCCCAAGCTAGCCGCAGCGGCAATTGTGCAACTTCGGCCCGGGTTTTACCGTCTTCTTCCAGCTTCCAGCTGTGACGTTCCACTTTTAGCTCGCGGCCACTCGGCAGCGCCACCAATGGTAGGTCATCAACAAAATCAAGCACCCTGCCCCGCGTGCCATTCACATAGCCACCCGCAAAGTTGTTGGCAACAAACATCACCTCGGCGCCAGTTTTGAGCTCTAACGTTTCGGGAGCCAAGACGCTCTTTACTAGCGTCTCAATCTTGGCGGCTTGCCCGCTGGTTTGCATTTGGTATGTTTTGGCATCTCGGTCAATTTCTTTTAAGTGCCGCTGGTTGATGCTATCCACATCAATGTTGTGGCTAAAAAGGCGCGTGACGGTTTGGTCACCTGGTCGTTTTTCCTGCAGTCGCTCTTGCAGAGCTGTTTCGTGCATTTCGTTGACTTCACCACGACGCATAGCCTCTAACAGGTCGAGCAAGCCGTCGCCGCTATCCTGACGGTGCTGCTCGGTTAGGTAGCAAATCTTAGGATCAAGTTCTTGCCAGGCATCGCTTAAATGCGCAAAATCTACCGGCCCATTGCCGCGAGTAATTGGTGGCAGCTGGAACAAATCACCCACCAGTATTACCTGCAGGCCACCAAACGGCGCGTCGTTTTTGCGCAGTAATTTGGCAACTTCGTTGACCATATTTAACCGCTGGCCGTGCAGCATCGAAACTTCATCAATCACTAGTACATCGGTGGCGTTATAACGTTTAATTAGCCGGTCGGTACTCTGCAAACGCTCGCGGTCCCAGTCGGTCAAAAAATCTTTGATACCCAGACCACTCCAGCTATGAATGGTAGTACCGCCAATGTGTGTTGCAGCAATGCCAGTGCTAGCTGTGACCGCTACATTCTTACCCTGCCGCGAGGCCAACCGAATAAACTCATTTAATACATAGGTTTTGCCGGCACCAGGCGCCCCGGTTAAAAACACCGAGTTCCCTTCCAGCATAACGGTCAATGCCTGCGCTTGCCTCATATGTTCTTCAGTATAGCAGCCGACCACACGCTACCCGGTTGTAGTTTTTACCCAGTTCTAGATACTAAAATTTAAGCGCCAGTCGGGATATCAGCCAACGAATCACCTTCTTCTTTGTCGGGCTTAAGCAGACGCTTTTTGATAATTTCGTAGCGCTCGCCGGTCACGGGTGACTCCATATAGTCTTCGTTCATGAGATTGATGAATTTGGCGATATCTTTATCGTCCATAATGATGATAGCACCGCTGTCATCGGGCATTAGGTTCAGGTCCATATCTTCGGCTTGTTCTAGAATTTGCTCTTGGGTGACCTTACCGACATCCAGTTTCTGTAGCTTCTTAACCAGCGCCTTCTTGTCCTTAACCAGATTCTGGATACCCATGCCCTCGGTAAAGCTCAGCCGGTAGAGCTCCTCGATTTCGCGAATCTTGCTTTCGGCCACAGCCTGCTCTTTGGCATCGTAGCCAAACAACGTCTTAAGCTTAGGCTGACTGAAGACGTAGAGGTCCTGATCGAGCACAAGTAGTTGTGGGTCGCTAGGCAGACGCAGTGCGGCATCGGCATCGAATGGAATAAACTTATCGCCACGCAGCATCCAGCCAGTGCGGCCCTTCATCACTTGGCTCTTTGGTAGGACCTTGGCGACATAAAATGGCGCCTTCATCTCGGGATGTGTCACTCGCGCCAGTAAGCCTTTCATGTGGTTGATATCATGCTCATCTTCCTTAAACAGCACAATTTCGTGCTCTTGGGTTTTAAGCCATCCCAAGGTCTCACGCAACTTCTCTACCTTGTGGACCTGCGTACGCTGCAGCACGTGCTCTTCAGCTTCGGCTTGTTCAAAACCACGGACAATCAGCCCCTTGTCGACACCTTCAAGGATGTATTCCAGCATTTCGTCGACAAAGATCGGCTCCAGCTGCTTCTTGAGCCCCTCCGCCAAATTAGTTTTATAGAGGACATAGTTTTTACTGATAAAAAACAACTCTACCTTGAGCTCGTCTTTGTACTGGACTAGATTGTTAGCCCAGGCAAAGACATCGGTTTCAACGTAATTGTCGGGCTTGTAGCCGTCATCAGGCGCAATGTCAGATTCGGTCGACCGTTTAGGAACCTCTGCTGGCAAAGTCTCCGTAGTATTTATCGGTTCCGCATCTGTATCCATAATTTGTTCAATTTCCAAACTTAGTTTTATATATTCTTTGTTATTTTAGCGCACTAAAAGCCACTTATCTGCTGTAAAATTGCCTATACTCTGATGCCTTGGCGAGCCTTGTTAGCCCATTCGTCGGCTAGCTCGTTACCCTTATCACCCATATGACCGCGTACCCAGGTTAGCGTAGCATTTGACTGTTGGTATAGCGGATATACTGCCTGCACAATATCGAGATTCTTGATCGGGCCGCCAGATTTCTTCCACCCCTTAGCCGCCCAACCGGGCGCCCACTTGGTAATAACATTGATCCAAAATTCGCTGTCGGTATAAATCGTACATTCCTGGCCCGCCGCATGTTTTAGGGCGCTTAACAGTGCTAGGCCTTCCATACGGATATTAGTGGTTTGCTTGGCACTCACAACCGAGCTTTCCGGTTCCGTGCCAAGCACCACAGGCTTATCATTTAAAATAACTGCGAAACCGCCCGGGCCCGGATTGGGACTAGCGCTGCCGTCGGTATAGTACATAATCATCAGACTAGTCTAGCAGGCTTAGAGGATATTTTTAAGACAGCTTTATTATCCAGGTCTACCAAGCACTATGAATACATCTGTAATACGGCCGATAATGCTATACGAGCAGCAGATCTTTGAGTAGTGGCAATTCGGGCATAAGCTGGTTAAATCCAGCAGAGCCCATATGACCCTGCCCTTTGGCGAGCACAAACTTAGCATCAAGCGCCTTGGCTACCGACTGGGCCTGCACATCAGTGCACCCCCATGGGTCATTATCGCTATTTATAAAGACAAACTCGTGGGCACTACTGCGTATACGGTCGTAATCAAACCCTTCTGGTGGCAGCATCAACTCCGAGAATCCTTCATCGTCAATACTGCTATAAAAGCCACTTACCAGCACCACTTGTTTAACCCGTAGCATAGCGTTTTCCAGCCAAAATAAAATTAGTGGACATGCTGAACTGTGGCCAATAATAATACTCTCTTCGTCCAGCGATGGTACTTCCTCGTCTATAAATATCCACGATTCTTCCAGATGAGGTTTTTCGGTGTTGGGCAAAAGTGGCCACCAGACGCTATAGCCTTTGCTTTCCAAATATTTTTTAGTGTCAGCAAACCAGAAGTAATCGGTATCACTACCATCAGTGCCGTGTAGTAAAACTGCCTGTTTCATAATCCTTTTACTGTCTAGAATGCAAGTTGATTGATAAGATCTGCAGTTGCTACGCGGGTTTGTTCGGTAGTGTCACGATTGCGGACCGTTACAGTGCCCATATTGTCACCTTCCAGCGTGTCGAAATCTACAGTCACGCAATATGGCGTACCGATTTCATCCATCTTGCGATAGTTTTTACCTATATTGCCAGTATCTACCCACATTACTGCGCCCAGTTCTTTTTTGAGCATGGCGTAGACTTCGCGAGCCTTAGCGACTAATTCCGGCTTGTTTTTGGCAAGCGGCAATACCGCCACTTTTACCGGTGCCAGATTCGCAGGCAATTTTAGGTAAATGCGCTTTTCACTATTGATTTCGTCTTCAGTGTAGGCAGCAGACAATACTGCCATTAGAGCACGCTCCACGCCAAAGCTTGGTTCGATCACATGTGGCACGAAGGCCGCACCACCATCCTTAGGACGATATTCCATGCTCTTTTTGCTTTCGCGCTCAATGTTTTGTAGGTCGAAATCAGTGCGGTATGCAAGGCCCAAAAGCTCTTCACGGCCAATTGGGAAGTCAAATTCAAAGTCAACCGTGCGCTTGCTGTAATGTGCACGATCTTCAGCGGGCACTTCCAATTCATGAACTTGCTCGGCCGGTAATCCCAATGCGTTGCACCAATTATGTATTCGTTTTACCCATTCTTCAAAGCTTTTTTCCCAAGAGTCTGGATGCACAAAATACTCGATCTCCATCTGTTCAAACTCGCGACTACGAAAAATGAAGTCACGTGGACTAATTTCGTTACGAAAAGCCTTGCCCTGCTGGGCAATGCCAAATGGTACGTCGGGATAATAGCTATCAACTACGTTTTTGAAGTTGGTAAAGATACCCTGGGCGGTTTCGGGGCGCAGGTAGCTGACTGACGCATCGTCTTGCACTGGACCAACATTAGTTTTAAACATCATGTTAAACATTTTTGCCTGTCCAAAATTATCACGCTCACCGCAATTTGGACATGGCTTACTGTAATCAAGATGATCTTCACGGAAACGCGCATGACATTTGTTGCACTCTACCATAGGGTCAGCAAACGTATCTACATGTCCGCTAGCCTGCCAGACCTTCTGGTTCATAAGAATTGCCGCATCAACGCCATACATGTTCTCGGCATCTTCTACAAACATTTTCCACCACAGCTGCATAATATTACGCTTGAGGGCCACGCCGAGTGGGCCGTAATCCCAGGTACCACTAAGACCACCATACACGTCACTGCCCGGAAAAATAAACCCGCGGCGCTTAGCTAAACTAACAATGTCTTCTAGTTTTAGATCACTCATATTAGACACAATTATAACAGATTGGCAGGTAAACTGGACCGGGCCCTACAGCAGATTCATTTTCAAAACCGTTCACGCGCGGCGAACTTCTGGCCAAGCCCGCTCATACTATTCACGATTATATTGGCGTGCAAACAGGGTTATGAGCTGGCCAGTGGTAGTCACCAAACGTTCAATCCCAGCAACCTTTTGGAGCGCAGTCGGACTGGCGCCACTAAAAACTAGGCGCAAAAATTTAATAGCCGATGCGTCATATGGCGCATCGGGACGCATAACAAACGCTGAATCATCAAAACTGAATTCATACTGCCGGTCTACCTTCAACCGCGTACCATCAGGTTCAGTCTGCAGGTTTGGTTGGTAACCTTCTAGCTTTAGTAGCTGCGCCACAAACCACAACCGAACAAGCTCCAAATTGATCGTCAAATCATCCAGTGCCATAAATGCCCGCTCCAGCAGATGGAAATAATCAGCTTCGGGCTCATCCTCGGTAATTTTATTGAGCCGTTTGATAACATCATAGCCAAGCATAGTACGATTAATATCCTGAATAATATGCCCATAATGCGTCACCAGTCGAGCCGACACCAATGTCCCAATGTCACCTCTACCCTTTACATACGTAAGATTGGTAATGCTAAAGAGCTCCACACCGCCGGCCAATTTACTTTTAACTCGACGAACGCCCTTAGCCATTACTCTTAGTTTTCCCGCTTCAGGTGTTAAAAACGTAATAATCCGGTCTGCCTCGCCATAATCAACCCGAGCAAGCACGATTCCGATGGTGACTTGCTGCTGATTCATAATGCGGCTGCCACTCCAGCCTTAGCAACCGCATTACAGAGCGTGGTCAAATCAGTTTCTGGCTTATACAACGTTCGCACAACCCCAAGCTCATGACATACGGTAGCCGCATGAGCTAACTCCTGCTTGGGCACGTAGCTATAAATAATGGCCGGAATCGCCAGCCACTCTGGATAGCTCCGAAATTCATACAAAAATTCAATACCGTTATGGCGAGATAGCTGTAGTTCCAAAATTACTACGTCCGGCAATCGCTCATCGGCCATTTGCACTGCCGACTGAGCAGATATAGCACGAGCAACAGTATGCCCATTGCGCCCTAGCGCTTCTGCAATTAATCCAGCCTGCACTCTATCTGGCTCAATAAGCAATACGTGCATCTTCTAATACTTCCCAGTGCTAAACACGCTCATATGAGTTGCAGTTGCTCACTCGGCTGCAGCGTTGCTGCCATTCCCGTTAAACCACGATACCGCGCAACGTGTAGGCGTGTAGCGAGTGTATTTAGCAGTGAATCGGCCACAAACACTGCCGCCGCTGGTCCGCTCGTCAGCCGCTGCAACGGTTCACGAGCCCGCCCCTTAAGGCTTCGCGCACGCCGTAGGTCTTCTTTTGCGAGTTGCAGCGTATTACTGTACAAGCCAGCAACCACGCCGTAGCGACTATGGTGCGCACTTAGGTGTACTGCACTCGGCTCATCACTTTCCGCTTGCCCCAACACAAAAACCTGCCCTAGGCTAGTCATAGCAGCTTGCAATACCGTTCGATCAGCTAGTATTGGTTGTGTCCGTGGACCCGAATCAAGCTCGAGTCTTACTCCATATTCCTGTGCAAATGGCTGTAATATTTGCGCCGTATCATAAAGGAGCGATGTTATCGTTATTGGTTCTATCTGAAGAGGCGTAACTTTGCTGTGTAGGCGTAAACTAAGTGCATAACTTTCCACGAGTTGTAACGACGTCTGGCTTATTAACTGCACCGTATTCCAATGCACTCGAGCTACCTCTGGATTGTCAGTAGCGCCCAGCTCAGCTAGTTGTGAAATCTGCAGTAGGGGCCGAACGAGCTGCTCCGCCAGGCCTAAAAACAACTGCCCTTGACTGTCTAGCGCTATTTGTCCCCCACTGCGTTGCATCCCGTATCCGCCCGTAATGTTACCCACCACTTTGTATAGGTAAGTATACACTGGCGACCAGCGGATTTGCGAACTGCGGCGTGGAAATTACTACGGTACAAAGGTAAGATTTGGCAATACGTACTTCTCAAAGTCTGCCAAGTAGTCATTCGACTCCGTCCAGATTTCAAGCGTTTTATCGCGTAATGGAATCAGCACCATGGTACCTGACGATTTTTGATTACCAGGTATAATTGCCCCGGAAAGCTTTATACCAGTTACGCTAGGCACCTTTGGCAGGCTATATGGGGCAGCTTTTATATTGCCATTTGAAATGAACGTTGTGTACTGATTTAACTGTTGATCATACGTTGTAGTGGCTACCCGCACCCGCAAGTTATACGTTTGCTTAGATTGAGTAGATGGTACGTAGCCCGGATGGAAGTAAGCATCCAGCGGATAAGCACCGCTAGTATCAACATATGCGCTCCAGGTCTTTGGGTAGCTAATGTGCACACTGCCATAAGCATCTGGACCCGCATAGGTTATCACTGGATTCTTAGCCGCCTCGGCATACTGCTTTGCGTCAGCAACCTGCACCGCCTGTTTATCGGCCGCTATGGCCGCAGCTACTTTGGTATCACTATTATTTTTGTAGTCCTGACGACCGCTGAATGCCCAAACGCCAAAAATAGTTACTCCAATAAATAACACGCTTAGCAAAATTAACGAAACCAGCAGCGCATTGACTTCGCCCTGCTCGCTTGCAGTACCACGTAATGATTTCATTATGCTCATGGTAACCGAACTAGCTGCAATTTTCAATTGTGACAGTCCTAGATAGCTCAATATTTGTACAAATACACGCCAGCTTGTTCGCCATCAATCTTGCGCCCTGGAATTTGGAACGCAAAACTCACCAACGGCTGCTGTACCAGCCGCATCCGCGCATCTAGCTTAGGCATAAATCGGTCCAATAAGAACGCAAACACTCCATCGCACTCCGGCCACGTCACCCGCCAAAAATCACCCCAGATAATTCGCACTTGCTTCCGATAGCGCCAAGTCCGCAGCCAGCTCACCACCACTAAAAATGGGTTGAGCTCAATTCCAATGACGTTTAGCCCGGCCTGAGCAGCGATAATCATTACCTTACCATCGCCACTGCCCAGTTCTAACAGTGTCTGCCCTGGCTGTAAATTAAGTAGCTCAAGGGCTGCTCGTGCTTGTTTGTCAAGTGTTGGCACATATGGCGCCCCGCGCAAGAGTACGCCGCCAAATGCCGCAATTACCACTGCCAACACTACAAATACAAAAACCATAGCTACTCGTGTGCAACGCGCCGACGGACTTCCACTTCAGCCTGTTTCAGGTATGCCTCTAGCTCATCGATTAATTTTAAGCCTGCAGCATGTATTTTAGTAGCTTCATCTATCTGGATAGCAGGATCTTGTAATTGTGCCACAATGGCCTCTAACTCGGCTGATTTATCACGGTAATTAAATGCTTCTTTTTTAGTCATAGTTTCCTTACTGTTTCAATTGTAGCCGTGGCGGACCCGTCGCCCAAGGTGAACTCCACCATCTGCCCTGCTTGTAAGTGTTCGGCATGTTTTATTAGCGCGCCATCAGCTCCACGTAGCAGCGCATAGCCACGCTGCAGCGCAGAAGTTGGATCGTAGGCGTCAAGTAATTGTCGAGTAGCCTGCAACCGGAATTGGGCAGCTTGATATGTAGCCATCAGCCCTCGATGTAGCTCACTTCTTTGCGTTGCTAATCGGTCCATACGGTCTATTACTAGGCGTGTAAGCCCTCGCCCAAGTTCATAGCGTAGCCCTCCCAGCTGTTTTAGTACTACGGTACGATCAGGTGTTAATAGCTCGGCCGCATTACTAGGCGTACTGGCGCGCTGATCAGCAGCAAGCTCGGCTAGGCTAATGTCAACTTCGTGACCAATCGCCACTAGCGTTGGCACACGGCTAGCCGCAACTGCCCGCGTCACTTGTTCCGTACTAAATGCCACCAAATCGTCGGCGCTACCGCCGCCACGGGTAATTACCAACACATCTGGCACGTCTATGGCTGCATTAGCAGCTGTAATGGCCGCCACGATTTGTCCCACCGCTGGCTCGCCTTGCACCTGTACATCATAGTGGTCTACCGCCACACCACGCCAACGAGCATTCAAGATCTTCAAAAAATCTACATAAGCCGCGGACTCACCGGCTGTTATCAGAGCAACCCGCTGCGGTGGATACGGCAACAGCCGTTTACGTTCCGGCGCAAACAACCCCTCGGCCTGGAGTTTAGCCGCCAGCAAATCGGCCGCCCGACGCAGTGTGCCCTCCCCTACAGGCGCAATCGCTTGCACATTCACACTAAAACCATATAGATTGTGGAACCGCGGATTACCGCTTACTCGCACACGCATACCTTCTTCCAGTGGCCCCGGCAATGCATAGACCGTCCCAAAAAACTTCACACTAGAATCATCGTCTTTCAGGTCAAAATACACCCAGCGGTTTTTACTTACCCGAAAATTAGCTAGCTCGCCCTCGATTGTTACATATGGATAGGCAACCTCAAGCGTCTGATTCAAATACGCTACAAAATCGCTAACACCAAAAATCAATTGCTCGTCCATATAGCTAGCCCTCTAAGGCCGCATCGGTCGGCTCTTTTGGCATATGCAGTGCCTTGTGATACAGATAGTAGCCTGGCGGCAGCTGCACCAGCATATTGACCACCCGGTACATAACCGTCACCGGCAGACTAAGCTTAGCTGGAATGCCTGAAGCAGCTAAAACCAAAGTCATCAAACCTTCGTACACCCCGACGCCACCCGGCAATATACTAACCAATCCAGCAAAGTTTGCTACCGCATACGCCAAGATAACCGCTCCTACATTCACCAGATGTCCAAACGCCACATACACCACATACACCGCCATCACTTCCCAGAAGTTAGCCAGAAACGCCTGCCAAAACGGCCATTTTAATTGACGCCAATCCTTCCGCACCACCATATAGTTGGCGTGCAGCTCTTCAAAAACTCTGCGTGCTCGCTGCACATTAATTGTTTCGTGATGATTTGGCCGTACTAGATGTATCAGCTTATTAAGTTGTATAGTAACCCAAGTAAAAAAGCTTGAGATTCGTTTTTCGCTACCAATGATGAATGCGAACCCGGCAGTTCCTACTACCATAAGCGTCGTCAAACTGCCCGCCACCAGCAGAATAATATTGTTCATCCGCCCTTCGATAGCCAGGAAGAACATCCCAAGCACAATCAGCACTTCAAAACTAAGAAAAATTAACACTAGTTTCATCAGATGCACCAGTGTCGCCTTGGCCCCTGTTATATTTGCCCCCCGCATCCGTACACCAAAATAACTAATGCCCGTTACCCCACCACTCGGAAATACACTATTCACAAAATTTAGCTCTAATGACGACCTAAAGAGTGGCCAAAACTCCAGCTTATTGCCCGTAATGGCAAACAACCCCTGATACAATCTGGCTTGTGCATCATAATTTAAATACTCTATCGGCAAAATAAGTAGCAGCGCCCAAGCATGCACCCTAAACAAGTTATGGAAGGTCTGCGACAGTTGGTGCCAAGTCGCCGCTATCAGCAGAACTAGCGCCACAAGCGTCACAATATTGACCACCAGCTTCCAGCGACGCGCTAAAAACGCAGATGATTTCGACATTCCCTTTATTGTACAAGTCCAGAAGCATATTGCACATGCTTTTTGCCGATCTAGGCAAAAGCTTGTAAAAATTACTATGAAATATCACCGGAAAATTGTAAAATGTTAGGAATGTATAGCATCCTTATTCTTGGCCGCCAACCAGCGCTCGGTCTCGCAGAGCTCGAAAGCCTCTACGGCGCTGCTAGTCTGACCATGGTTTTACCGCACGTAGCCATCATAAATAAACCCGCCAGCGAGATTGATTTCACTCGGCTTGGTGGCAGCACCCGTCTAGCAGAAGTGGTTGCTACTGTACCCAACAAGCTCTGGAAAGATGTCGAGAAACAGCTAGCCAAAAGCATTGTCGAAATTGCCACCGCCTTGCCCGAGGGCAAATTACAACTTGGCTTCAGCTGCTTTGGCATTCCAATCACCCCGGCCAAGCTGAACGCTACTGGACTGACTATTAAGAAGATTGTACGTAGCAAAACAAGTCGCTCCGTACGCATCACCCCAAACCCCGAGCTAGAACTCAATACTGCCCAGGTTCAGCACAATCACCTGACTGGCCCCACTGGCATTGAAATGCTTATTATTGCGAACGGCGAAAACACCATCCTAGCTCGCACGGTTGCCGTACAAGATATAGATAGCTACACTCTACGCGACCGAGGTCGCCCCAAGCGTGACGCTCGTGTTGGCATGCTACCACCCAAGCTTGCCCAGATTATGGTGAATCTGGCAGTTGGTGAGACACCGGCGAACGCCGATGTAACCATTCTCGACCCCTTCTGCGGCACCGGCGTCTTACTTCAGGAAGCTTTACTGATGGGTTACAGCGTCTACGGCACCGACCTAGAGCCACGCATGGTTGATTACACCGGCGAAAACCTCGATTGGTTGGACAGCCAATTTAGCCTAGGCTCTGTCGAGATGCGAATCGAAACTGGTGACGCCACCAATCACCAGTGGTCACCTGCCCCCAATTTTGTGGCCGGTGAAACCTACCTTGGCCGTCCCTTTACCACCAAGCCTTCTATCGAAATCCTAGCCCAGACCACTAGCGAGGTAAATCTCATCATCAAAAAGTTTTTGCGGAATATTCATACACAACTACCTGCCGGTACGCGCCTCTGTTTAGGCATTCCCGCTTGGCAAACCACCCCTGATCAGTTTAAGCACCTACCCCTTATTGACCAGTTAAGCGATTTAGGCTATAATCGAGTACGATTAGAGCACGTTCGGGACGAACAGCTTCTCTACTACAGAGAAGACCAGATCGTTGCTCGTGAATTATTAGTTATAACAAGGAAGTAATGCGTTTATGTCACACGTCAAAGCCGGCGGTACCGCCAAAAATACTCGCGACTCAGTTGGTCAGCGCCTTGGCGTTAAGCTGTTTGGCGGTCAAAAAGTTACTGTTGGTCAGGTTATTGTGCGCCAAGTTGGCATGACTAAGCGCCCCGGTGTTGGCACCATGGCCAGCCGCAACTTTACCATTCACGCTACTCGTGACGGCGTAGTGAAGATGACTACCCGCAAGGTACGCACCTTCAGCGGTCGCTCTGTACGCCGCGTTGAAGTCACCGTTGTGCCTATTGAGGCCGAGAAGTAGAGATATAATCCGCACATAAAAACAGCCCTTAAAAGGGCTGTTTTTATGTCTAGCCTATACCTTCTAGACAAACTCATACTGTGGTAATTGCATAACAGCCGGAGCTCCATCCACTAGGAAGGCCATCTGGTGTAGGAAATCGTCAACATTGGCAGTTGCGCCTTCTATAGGGGTCAGATCCTGTCTGTTATTACGACCAAACGCCAATCCATCCATTTGCCCATCCGGACCTAGCGAGAATTCTACTTCATCATTTACGCTAGCATCACGCCAATCAAGACCGCGCAATGGATGATCGGGATCATATGGACGCTCATTAATCGTCACGATTGTCCTACCAGAGCCAATCGCGGTTAAATCAGTATCAAAACGTTCACCAGAAACAGTTGCAGGTGCTTCATATCGAACACGCACCCTATCCACTTTGATCTTCCGCGCCTCACCACTTGGATCTACGACTTCTAATTGTAGCGGTTGTTGTCCATCAGGAGCCTGTAGGCGGGTATCGCCGCTACTTCTGGATTCTGCGCCATTAATCAGATAGTTACGTGAGACTTTCCACGTGGTATCAGTCGTGGCAAGCTCAAAACCATTTCCGCCTTTTTTTGGTTGAATGCTATATGAGCCCTCAATAGCAGGAGCATACATAGTACCAGGCTGCTGGCCCTCTCTTGGAAGTCTCTCCGATCGTTTAAGGAGTCCGAGGAACCCTCTATTGTTACCCTGGGCACTTGCTTCGGCCATTCCAACACGAGCGTTTACTGCCGCACTACGACCAGCTGCCTCCTTACGCATTGCATTTTGCGTAGGATTGCCCACGGCTACCGATGCGAGTGCGCGTACCACACGTTTTGTGCGTGATGCTCCCGCGCCAAGGACCTCTCCAGCCACACCCGTGCGTACTGCATGCTTAAAGGTGACCTTACTACTTGGGGGTTTTTCCTGTGATGTTCTTGTACGTGCCATTTGTTCTTGCATTCCTTTTGTGTTTGATTTGATAAATAAACATTAGCATAATAGTGTCTTTAAGTCAATAATTTGCTAATAAATATATACACCGGGTGCAAGTGATTACGCAATATAAAAACCCTCCGCGAGGGAGGGTTCCTTAGGTCTCTATATCCTTATGATAAACCAAGGTGGAACTTGATGCGATCAACAACGTCAGAGATAACCACTTGAGATTTAACGAGATAATCATCAACGCCTAAACCTTGAGCGCGTTGTTTGTCCGTTTCCTGACTAAGGGCCGTGAGCATAATGATTTTGAGATTGGCTGTTTCGGGTGTATTACGAAGAATATCAAGCACATCAAAGCCACTGACCTTGGGCATCATGGCGTCAAGCAGAATTAGATCAGGCTTGTGCTCCTTGGCGGCCGCTAGGGCATCTTCACCATTTGCTACACGGGATACTACAAAACCTTCGCCCTTAAGGCGCATCATATAGACGCTGGCTAATGCGTCGTCATCTTCTACAAGTAGGATTTTCTTGCCTTGGGGATCTTCACTCATACTGCTTATGCTACCCCAAGGAGGCATAAAACACAACGTGCAAATGTATTAGAGATATTGTCTTTTAAAAAAGTGAGCACCGAAACTTTTTAAGACACACTTGCCTTTTGCGTGACCAATGCAGCGATAAAACCACGGAACATTGGATGTGCCACATTTGGCCGACTCTTAAACTCTGGATGATACTGACTTGCGAGTAAGAATGGGTGATTAATCCCCTCAATAACTTCTACCAAGCCATTGTCGGGATTCATGCCGACGGCGCGAATGCCCCAACTTTCGTATTTAGGTACAAATTCGGCATTAGCTTCGTAACGGTGGCGATGGCGTTCCACAATATCTTGCGTATCGTACAGTCTAGCCGCCAAGCTACCCTCCGCAAAATGACACGCATAATTACCGAGCCGTAGAGTACCGCCAGTATTTTCTAAGCCCCTTTGGCCATGCAAAATATCTATGACTGGATAGCCGACATCCGGACCAGCCTCAGTGGTATTAGCACCTTCCAGGCCACCTAAACGAGCAGCAGCAATAATCATCATCTGCAAACCATAACAAAGCCCCAGGTATGGCTTTTTATTCTGCAGTGAATATTGAGCAGCCAAAACCTTGCCCTCGATGCCGCGACTACCAAAACCGCCAGGCACCACTAGACCATCAACCGCGTTAAAGGCCTGAGCGCGCTCATCGTCAGACATATGCTCGAGTTTTTCGGCATCGATCCATTCTATGCTCACGTTTACATCATTAGCCCAAGCGGCCGCACGCAGCGCCTCGAATACAGACATATAGGTGTCTGCGTTGTCCAGATATTTGGCAACGATGCCCACGCGCACGGTTTGTGCTTGCTGGGTGGTAGCTTTTTTAACCACTGCACGCCACTCAGTAAGCTCGGGCTTTCCATGCTGGAGATCTAGGCGATTGCAGATAACCTCGGCAACGCCCGTGTCTTCCAAAGTAAGTGGCACAGCGTAGATACTCGCAGCGTTAGGTAGTAGTGCAATCGCTTCTTCGGGGATGCCCGAGAACATACTCAGCTTGCGCACTACTCCTTGAGGGGCAGGCTTTTCACTGCGAGCCACCAACACATCGGGCATAATACCAAAGCTGCGCAGCTCACGAACAGCATTTTGGGCCGGTTTGGTTTTGACCTCATCACTAGCGCCAAGATACGGCATGTAGACCACATGTACAAACAGGCAGTTCTGACGTCCAACGCGAACACCTAGCTCCCTAATAGCTTCAATGAGCGCCAAGCTTTCGTAGTCGCCAACAGTACCACCAATCTCAACAATATGTACATCAAAGCCATCAGAAGCCTCTAATATAGCTTCCTGGAAAGCAGTAGTGACATGAGGAATGTATTGTACTGTTTGGCCAGCATATTTACCCGCCCGTTCATCGTCGATCACTTTGGAAATAACCCGACCAGCCATTAGACTGCTGCTTTGGGTAAGTTCCTGATTTAAAAAGCGCTCGTAGTGACCAAGATCTAGGTCGGTCTCAGCGCCATCTTTGGTCACAAAGCATTCGCCATGCTCGCGTGGGCTCAGTGTACCAGCATCAATATTAAGATACGGATCACATTTTTGAATATTGACGTTTAGGCCACGGGCCTTCAAGAGATTGCCGATTGAAGCGGCTGTAATACCCTTTCCCAAACCGGAAAGCACGCCACCTGTTACAAATACAAACTTGGTGGGTTTATCTGCCACGAATATGCACCTCTCTTAGATTCCTCTAGATAGTACCGTACTAGGCGATTATTGGCAACAGCTTATGTTTTTTAAAGACTAAGATAATTCTACAGACATTCTAAAGAGAGTCAGGCAAAATGCAGCCGGACGGGTGATTAGCCCGCCCGCGTGAAAACGCCCTCTTTAAAATGTCTGTAGAATTATCATCTTCGCTGTACAGAAAAAAGTACTACTTGGATTCTAAATATGCTTCGGCAGCCTGCAACTGTGTGTCATTGCCCGCTTTAGCATCACTATCACTTAAAGTAACGACTTTGTCGGGAACAATACCCTTATGATTAATGCTGGTACCATTTGGGCTGTACCACTTAGCGATGGTTACCTTTAGCTCACTGCCATCAGAAAACGGAATCACACTCTGTACTACACCCTTACCATAGCTAGTTTCGCCCATAACTATTGCTGCGTGATTATCGTGCAATGCTAAAGCAGTAATTTCGGCAGCCGAAGCTGATCCAGCGTTGACAAGCACAACGGTAGGCATGCCCTTCAGCGGATTATCACCGGTTGCACGGTAGCTAGTGGCCACGGCGCTTCCCCGTTTTTCTTGTTCAATTAATGCGTTGTCGCTAAGCCATAGGCTGGCAATATTCTGGGCGGCAGTAACCTCTCCACCAGGGTTATCTCGCAGATCTAGCACCACTTTTTTCACTCCAGCCTTCTGGAAACCGGAAACGGCTTGCTGCACCAGTCCAAACGTATCACTGCTAAATTGGCTGATCTGCAGATAGCCAACGTTGTTATCTAGTACTTTAGAGTTAGCGGTCGGAACTGTAATGGTATCACGCGTAATTGAAAAAGTGAGTTGCTGACTGTCGCCACGCAAAATATCCAATGTCACTTTACTGCCCTTAGGGCCACGGATTTTAGTTACCGCTGCATCAACCGACATCCCAGCGGTAGTTTGGCCATTAATGGTAGTTATAACGTCCTTCGCAAGCAGCCCTGCGGCAGCGGCTGGCGACCCGTTAATCGGTGACATCACAATGATATTACCCGACGCATCTTGATCAAGCTCAGCGCCAATGCCTGTTACGCTAATACCTTGTAGTTCACCATTGAAGTCCTTTGCTTCTTTAGGTGAGAAATATTCGGTATATGGATCACTGGGAGCATTGGCCAGGCCATGCTTTAACCCATCTAGAATCTGCTGCTCAGTAAGTTTGCCATCATAGTTGGCCCGTAACGTATCGTAGAGCTGGTTGATACTGGAGTAATCTAGTGAGCGCGGCAAACCCGTACGGTCACCAAACGCTCCGTGCGGCACAATACGTAGCTGTCCCTGACCGGTCAGTACCCCCAACCCAAATACCGTTACCACGCCAAAGACAATACCTAGTTTCTTTACTGTATACGGAGTATTCACCCGCCTCCACAATTTCTGTACGTTCATATGGATCCCAGTATACCGTAGAATCGTCAGCCATACGCTACAATATAAACAAGATGAAGAAAGCCTTGAGCGTGCGGGAATGTTCTGCCAAAGAATACGGAAAGTTCTTGCCGCAAGTTGCCCCTACTGGTAAAACCATATCATTTCTACAAGCCCCTTTTTATGGGGCTTGGCAAACCCGAGATGGTAAAACAGTGGTGTATTTTGTAGCCGAAGCAGACGGCAAACCCATTGCTGCCGGACTAGCCGTAAAATATGATGCACCGGGTGGCATTAGTTTCTTTTACTGCCCTTACGGCCCGACCGCACGCCACTGGACCCCAGAACTATTTACAACGCTCCACGCATTCCTTAAGCCAATTGCCATCCGCGCTGGTGCCACTTTTGTGCGTTTTGATGTGGATGGTTTAAGTGACTTAGCCACCGCACACCCCATCACCAACTACCAAGCTAGAACTGCCAGTTTACAACCACGCGCTGAATGGCTGCTAGATATTTCAGGCGATCAGGAATCTCTTTGGATGGGAATGCATAAACACGCCCGGTACAATGTGCGTCTGGCCGAACGAGCAAAGGCGCGTATTGAGCTTTATGAGCCAGCAAAAGCACCGCTTGATACTTTTTTTGCCCTAATGGAAGCTACTGCTGGCCGTGATGAGTTTAGCATTCAGAGTCGGTCGTACTACGAGGCAGTGCTGCAGTCTATTCCAGCTAGCAACGGGTTTGTCACTATCTGCACCATCGATGGTAAACCAGCAGCTGCTTCCATTTTTGCAGAGTATGATGGTGTACTGCACTATGTATTTTCTGGCTCATCGAACGATTTTCGTAAAATTGCACCGCCGTATTTTGTAATCTGGAATGCCATCTTAGAGGCCCGCAAGCGAAACTTGCACACCCTCAATTTCGGCGGCATAACCGACCCCGTAAAAAGCACTCATCTGCAAGGTGTTACTGCTTTTAAGAAGCGTTTTGGTGGCTACGAAGTCACCCATAATAACCCTGTGGATTTAATCTACCGGCCGTTTAAATATGCGCTGTTTAGCTTGTATAAGCGCTTACGCTAACTACTACCATTCTATCCGATTCTTTCGATCAAGAACACCTTGATCAGACAAAATATAAATACTATTACATGAGTTGAACCGAATATTTGCGGCTCTTCTAGCCACCAAAGTAGATATAGGTAAAGCTTCGAGCCTGGGAAGCAGGCACATACATCTCGCTGTAGTGACCATTGTAGTCGTAGTTGTACTGACTAACATAAATACTACCATCGCTATTGACGGACTCAACCCACATAGCATGACCAAAAGCACCTACGTTCCAAATAGCTACTGAGTCAGATTGAGGCGTTGAACCAGTTGGTATGCCAGCCGCACGTGCATCACCAGGCCATTGATTAGCATTGCCCGATCCACCCCAATACGGCATATAGCCCCACCGCTGTTTCACCTTCCAGGCTGCATAGCTAACACACTCGCGGTTATACATCCCCCAAGGATCAATAAGCGAATCTTGGGCTGCGTTATCTAGGTATGCTGGATAGCCGCCATGGCCAGGATCACCGGCTACAACATCACGACCAATAGTATGGTTGGCTGCTGCCTGCTGTGCACGCAACTGCGCTATTTGTTTACTATTGGTAGCAATCTGGGCATTATAGCTAGCCTGCTGAGCTTGATTGTAGTTTAGTAGTGATTGTTGCTGGGCCCGAGCCGACGCCAGCTGGTTTTGCTGTGCTTTTTCTTCGCCTAAGAGCTGATCTACCTGAGCCTTTTTTGTCTGCAGTTCTTTTTGCAAAGCGGCAATTTTATCCAAAGTGTCTTGCAACTTATTTTGTATGCTGGTGCGGTATTCTTGCTTATCAACAAAATCACTCAAGTTTTTACTGGTGGCCAACACTTCGAGCGTACTTGGCGTACCATCGACATACATCGACTTCACATCATTCGCGAGGTATGCTTTTTCTTGGTCAATCTGATTCTGAGCATCAGTAATCTGCTGCTGCAAACTTGCCTGCTGAGCTTCATTATCATTGATAGACGCCTGAATGCCATTAATCTGCTGCTGCAATTGGCTAATAGCATCCTGATAACTCGCAGCCTGTGCCTGTAATCCATTCACCAGGCCCCGAGTATCGGAGTTTTGAGCGTTTAAGGCATTGATTTGATCTTGAAAACTATCCGCTAGGCTAATACTCGGCAAGAAGGTACCGCCCACAAGCACTGCGCTTGAGAGCGTCAAAAGACCAATAGTAAGCTTAGCTGAAATAGTTTGAGAGACTTTTGTTTTCATAGCTTTTACTTTTAAAACTACTACTTGTATAGTATCACGTTCATGCTTATGTTTCAATTAACCCTCCATTGGAACACTATCCTTTTGCGGACGAAAATTGCTAGGCTAAGTGCAGTTCGGGATGAAGTGCGAAGCCGGTAAAAAAGCCATGCTCAAAGTACGGTGAGGCGGACTGGAGTATTTCGCCCGAAATGTGCCAGCCCGGCAGTTTTTTACTTCTTTGGGGTTTTGAATTTTAAATAACGCCGTGTAGCAATGATGGACGATGCGGCACCAATAAGTATACCAAGCGCCAACTGCACCAGCAACAGACGCCAGTAACGATTTTCGAAATAGCTTTGGCTGTAGCTGATATCAAGCAAGCCAAAACTTGTAGCCTGCAGTGAACTACTAGCTGTCACGAAAATACCATTAATGATCAGTATTGATGCTACAGCCGACAAAATTCCGTAAATAATGCTCTCGACTACAAATGGACCGCGAATATAGCTAGTACTTGCACCAAGCAAACGCATAATTTGTAGCTCATCACGACGATTAAATATCGCCATCTGAATCGTGTTAAAGATGATTAGCACCGAGATCACCGCAAAAATAATCACCGCTAGCACACCTATACGCCGCAGAATATTTGTGGCATGCGTGATATTATCAATTGCCTTCTTGCGGTCACCGTTATAGGATGGCGAATCACCGGTTTGTAGTAATTTGTACTGTTTTTGCGTCAAGAATTGATTGATCGCGTTAACCTGATTTAAGTTCTTAGGGTAGACATGAATAGTTGCCGGTATTGGATTGCCGGTTTCGATAATTGCACTTTGTAAACTCTGATTGCCATTATTGAGATTAACAAATTGCTCTTGGGCTTGCTGTTTACTGAGGTACTCTACGCGCCGAACATCAGGCTGCTGCTTAATAGCCGTAATAAACTGGTTAACTTGTGATTGGCTAGCTGCATCTTCCAAAAAGACCGAGACATCCACCTGGTTAGCGATTTGATCAACAGTGTGATTGAATGTTGCGTTTGCTATTACGGAAAACAAAATAATGGTAAGAGTGATGACCATGATCGCCATTGCAGCCAGGGCCAGCCACAAGCCACGAACAAAGTTAACCATGCCGGTGCGTATAATGCGTCCAAAGGTGATAAATCTGCGTTTCATATCTTAAAAAACTACTTTACGTTATATTGAGCGTTAGCGCGATCGCTTTCAATCTGACCATGCTGGATAGTCACTACTCGGCGCTTTAGCTTGTTCACAATTTCCTGGTTGTGGGTTGTTAGCAGTACTGTGGTGCCGTAATGGTTAATTTTTTCGAGCACCCGTATGACATCCCAGGCGTGCTTGGGGTCAAGGTTGCCAGTCGGCTCATCGGCAATCAGAATTTTGGGCTGACGAACAATAGCCCGGGCAATGGCCACACGTTGACGCTCACCACCGCTAAGTTCCTGCGGCATACGTTCGGCTTTATCCTTGAGATTGACGATGTCGAGCACTTTGGGCACGGTGTTTTTTATTTCCTTGGAACTAGCACCAACTATTTCTAGCGCAAAGGCTACATTTTCGAAGACTGTACGATTTGGCAATAATTTAAAATCCTGGAAAACGGTGCCAATTTTACGACGCAACAGTGGAATGTCGCGGTCATGCAACTTATCGTAATCTACCCCACCAACAATAATCTTGCCACTAGTGGGCCGCTCTTCACGTGTTAGTAGCTTAAGCAGCGTAGACTTGCCGGCGCCGCTCTGCCCCACTACAATTACGAACTCTTTGGGTTCAACGTGCAAGCTAATACGATCTAGAGCCGGCCCCAAATTTTTATTGTAGGTCTTCGTTACCCTGTCCAAAAGAATCATGTAAGCACTAGTATAACAAGGATCCGGTGCGTGGGCTAGCTCTCAAGTATGGCTTTCATTCATTTATAAGGATTCCAGACAGTATGCAAGTTGCGTATGTATGCAGCTACCTACTTGCCTAGAGTGTGATCGAGGTAAGCAGCCACAAATTGATCAAGCTCGCCCGCTAAAACCGCATCCGGATCACTCGAAACATATTCGGTACGCAAGTCTTTCACCTGTTTGTACGGATGCAGAACATAGCTGCGGATTTGATTACCCCAAGCCGCTTGTTCATTAGGCCCCTTCAGCTCGCTCACCTTCTCGGCATGTTGCTCTAGTTGTAGCTGTGCCAATCGTGAACGCAAGATTGTCATAGCCGTTTCTTTATTTTGCAACTGACTACGCTCGTTTTGAATAGCCACCACAATCCCGGTTGGCAAATGAGTAATACGTACTGCTGAGTCGGTAGTATTAACTGACTGGCCACCATGACCACCAGAACGGTACACATCAATCTTCAGATCTTTTTCGTCGATAACCACCGCTTCAGGCGTATCCACTTTGGGCATCACTTCTACTTTGGCGAAGCTGGTTTCACGACTTTCGGCATTAAACGGACTTAAGCGTACTAATCGGTGTACACCATGCTCGCCCTTTAGCTTTCCATATGCAAAACTGCCAGAGATTTCGAGCGTCACACTCTTGATGCCACCTTCTTCGCCAGCCGATTCGTCAACAGTCTGTACTTGCCAGCCCGACTTCTCAGCGAAGCGTACATACATGCGTAATAGCATTCCTGTCCAGTCTTGAGCATCGGCACCGCCCGCCCCAGCGTGGATGCTTAGAATTGCATCATGGTCATCATAGGAACCACTAAATTTTAGCTCTTCTTTGAGCGCATCAAATTGCTCTGTTAGCTCTTGTAATGATTGGCTCAGCTCGGCTTGCATAGTATTATCACCGAGTTCAATAAGATCAAGTAATTCTGCCACATCTTGGGTAAGTTCTAGCCAGGGCTGCGTACGTTTTTCGAGCTTAGCTTGCTCCTTTACAACCTCACGAGCATGGTTTTGATCAGACCAAAAGTCGGGCGCGGCAATTTCAGCGTCCAAAGCAGCCTTTCTTTGAGCTAACACTTCAACACCAATACGTTCCATAGCATCGGTTACACTATTCTGCATAGCAAGCGCTGATTGTTTTGCCTCTTCCATATCTGATGACTAGTATATAGAAACTAGCAGCTACACTCCAGGGATCAGCATTTTATATTGGACAATGCTAGAGTTTAGACGCTAGCATTACTTCCAGAGTACACGAAGCTGGTCATTCAGCTTGCCAGCGACTTCTGGGTTGCAATTACCGTACACACCTAAACCACCGAGACCATCGGCAAACATAGCGCGGGTTACGTCTACAATTGACTGCTTGGTGACCGCCTTGATACGTTCAGGGATTTTGTAATAATCATCGACATATTCATCAAAGAAATAGCGACCAGTATAGCCCTGAGCCGTACTAGCCACTGTTTGCGCGCTACGTTGATAGCGACCAATGGCGTACGCCTGGGCGGCAGCGATATCCGCTTCAGCCAGCTCACCACGGAACAAATTACCCATTTGTTCGATAACAATATCAAATAATGCTGGTGCATTAGTACCAGATACCTGACTGCCAAACCACAAATTACTGGAAAGCTTAATCTGCTGATAGCCGCTGTTCATGCCATACACCAAGCCGCGCTCGCGGGCAGTACCAAGGATTTTGCTATAAAGCGTCTCGGTTAAAATAGCGTTGACCAGCCCTAGCGCGTCAACCTCTGTTTCTTCCAGACGGCGGTTCATAAAGGCATCGATGTAGAAATACAGAGTGTCAACGCTCTCGTTAGGGATACAGATGGGCGTTGCAGGTGGCTTTACAATTTCGTCTGGCATAGCAAAGCGTTCACCATTAGGCAGATTGATGTTTTCCAGCATGTGCACAATCGTGTTTTTGCGTTTACCGATGTTGCCAGCGACTACAAAACGCATGTTGTCGGTAGTATGTGTGCGGCGATAGTGTTCACGGACATCTTCCAATGTGACGTTGTCCATAAGCTCTAACCGCTCGCGGTCAGTTTCTGCGACCAGGCCATACGCCTTGCGCGTATGTGAGCCAAGCTGGCGGAAGTGGTTATTGGCCCGAGCACTCAGCTCCTCGCGGACATTACCAAACTCAGCATCAAACTCTTCTTGTAAGAACAGCGGGTGCTCAATAGAAAGGAGTAGCAAATTAAAGACACGTTCCCACTCAAAATCGGCACATTCAGTTTCGTAGATAATATCGTAGACATCGGTGCTAGCATTGCTGTACGCACCATTTTTTTCAACTTCAGCCTGGAAATCACGAGCCCGCGGATAAGTATCGTTCGCCCCAAGGAGCACGTGCTCCATAAGGTGCGGTGCTTCCCATTTATCATGCTCTACTAGGTATTCACCAGCCCGGAAATTGATGTAGACATCCATCACCGTAGCATCAGGAATATGCACCAACAAACCCTTGGCACCGTTACGTAGTATGATTTCTTCGACTGTATGTTTCATAAGTTTCCAGATTTTTTCAGATACAATTTTAAGTTATATATGTTGTCTAAACTTCCGAGAGCTCTTTAAATGGGCTCCGGAAATTCAGTCTTACCCTTATTTTCGCTTGCGGGCCTTTGTTTTGCGCTGCCGCTCGGCCTTATTGGCCTTCTTGCGCTTGGTGCTGGTATTTTTTGCTTTGGCAGCCTTCTTTTCGGCAAAATCAGACTCGTCAAACTCGTCTTCACCTTCAATAATCGCACCAGCATTACTGATAGAGTTGCGAGCAGCCTTGGTTAGTTCAGTTTCAATTGGTTGTTCGAGGTCTTCGGCTGCTACCGGCTCAGCGTGGAATAGTGCACGCACTACCTCGTGACGCAACGTACCCTGCATTTCCTCAAAGATCATTTGGCCGCGGCGGCGATATTCCACCAGCGGGTCACGCTGACCAACGCTCATCCAGTGGATACCCTCTCGTAGGTGGTCCATGTTTTCGAGGTGTTGCATCCAGAGGTTATCGAGAATCTGCAGGTAAATATCGCGCTCGACTTTGCGCAGAATCTCTTCACCAAACGCGGCTTCGCGGCCACTGTAGAGTTCCTTGGCCTCTTCCACCAAGACGGTTTTGACTTTATCTGAGGTGGTTGCAAACACACGGTCTAGAGCTGGCTCATCCAGCGGTAATAGCTCACGCACCACCGGCTCAAACTCATCAGTTAGGCGCAGTGGACTATCGGCTAGTAGACCAACTTCATCCTCTACATACACCTTTACGCGTTTACTAATGTCGTTAGCCTTCAGGATTTCCTTGCGCATTGCATAGGTAGCACGGCGGTGGCGGTTCATGACATCATCGTATTGCACCACGTTTTTACGCTGATCAAAGTGGAAACCTTCCACTTTCTTCTGGGCATTTTCCAGACTGCGGCTGATTAGCCGGTTCTCGATTGGCACGTCGTCTTCAACCTTGAGCCGGTTCATGATGTTGGCGATGCGGTCGCCGCCAAAGATACGCATCAAATCGTCTTCGGTACTCACATAGAACTGCGTAACACCAGGATCGCCCTGGCGTCCGGAACGTCCACGCAGCTGGTTATCGATACGCCGCGATTCGTGGCGCTCGCTGCCCAGCACAAACAAACCGCCGAGCTCCTTAACCCCTTCGCCAAGTACAATGTCAGTACCACGACCGGCAATGTTAGTAGCAAGTGTTACGGCGCCCTTTTCACCGGCGGCGGCCACAATTTTGGCCTCGCGCTCGTTGTTTTTGGCGTTTAATACTTGGTGTGGGACACCAGCTTTTTTAAGCAGGTTGCCGAGCTTTTCATTCTTTTCAATGCTTGCTGTACCAATAAGTACTGGCTGGCCCTTTTCGCGTAGTTCTCTTACCTGCTCGACAATAGCCTTAAATTTGGCAGTTTCACTTCGGTAAATGCGGTCAGTGCGATCGTCGCGAGCCAGGCCCCGGTTGGCTGGGATCTCCACCACATCCAGCTTGTAAATCTGGTGGAACTCCTCACTCTCGGTCATGGCCGTACCGGTCATACCAGCTAGTTTGTTATAAAGGCGGAAGTAGTTCTGGAATGAAATAGTAGCCAGCGTCATGCTTTCCTGCTGAACTTCCACTCCTTCTTTGGCCTCGATTGCCTGGTGCAAACCTTCGTTATAGCGCCGGCCAGCTAACAAACGACCCGTGAACTCATCCACGATAACGATTTCACCGTCGTTCGTCACTACATAGTCTTTGTCACGCTTAAATAGCGTTTGAGCTCGCAGCGACTGCTCCAGGTGGTAAATCGTTCGAATATTTTCAGAGGCATAAATGTTATCAATGCCCAATATCTTTTCAATACGATCAACGCCTTTGTCAGTCAAAATAACGGTTTTGCGCTTTTCGTCGACTTCGTAATCTTCGGCCTTTAGCTGGCGCACCGTACGAGCAAACTGCTCGTAGGCATTGCCGGGTGTTACGGATGGCGCGCTAATAATGAGCGGCGTACGGGCTTCGTCAATCAAAATTGAGTCTACTTCGTCCACGATGGCAAAGTTCAGGTCGCGCTGACGCAGCTGATCGACTTCGCGCACCATGTTGTCGCGCAGATAATCAAAGCCGAATTCGTTGTTGGTGCCATAGGTAATATCAGCAGCGTAGGCATCTTGACGACTGCACGGCTTGAGATGACGGAAGCGCTCGTCTTCGTGTTCTTCGTTCACAAACTTGGGATCATAAATGTAGCTATGATCGGCCAGGATAACTGCAGTTGAAAGCCCCAAAAAGTGATAGACCTGAGCCATCCAACCAGCATCGCGCTGCGCTAGATAGTCATTAACGGTCACCACGTGTACACCCTTACCTTCGATTGCATTCAGATATACCGGGGCTGTTGCTACTAGCGTCTTACCTTCACCAGTACGCATCTCGGCCACATTGCCTTCATGTAGCACAATGCCGCCAATCAGCTGCACATCAAAGTGACGTTGCTTAAGCGTGCGACTGGCAGCTTCGCGTACAACAGCAAACGCATCCGGCAAGATGGCATCCAAGGACTCTTTTTTAAGCCGTTTGCGCAAAGCATCGGTCTGCTCGCGCAACTTGGCGTCAGTCATTTTTTCGTACTTTGGCGCTAGATCATTGACAACCTTAACGCGCTTGCGCAGCCGTTTGACAGTTTTGGCCTGCGGATCACCAAGCAGCCGTTTGAGCACACTATTCATAAAGACTCCAGTCATTCCTCCGTTATACGATCAGTTAACAGATATTGTACCCTCTTCCACCGTACCTGGCGAGACTATTTTGTAGTATTTTTGC
>DATIIU010000006.1:0-1643 GCA_035479335.1 Candidatus Saccharimonadia bacterium
GGTATGACAACTAAGGAAGAGGATGTGATTGATCAGCTTGTTCCGGCAAGTACACATGATTGGCTGCTATTCTTTACTAATAAGGGTCGCGTATTCCGCCTTAAGGCATACGAAGTGCCTGCTGCAAGTCTTGCGGCGAAGGGTGTTGCTGCAGTTAACTTGCTGCAATTGCAGCCAGAAGAGAAGATTACCTCTATTATTAACCACGCAAAAGATGCTGGTAGTGAAGGCTATCTCTTTATGGCAACCACAAAAGGTACTGTGAAGAAGACTCCATTGCAGGATTACGCGAACATTCGCACGAATGGTTTGATTACTATCAAGCTTGATGATGGCGATGAGCTTCGTTGGATTAAGCAGACAACAGGTAAGAATGATGTGATTATATCAACATCTGCCGGCCAAGCGGTGCGCTTTAACGAGCTAGAATGTCGTCCAATGGGTCGTGCGGCTCGTGGTGTGCGTGGTGTGCGCCTGCGACCTGATGATAGCGTTGTTGGTATGGATATTGTTTGCGCCGACGACCAGAAGCTGCTTGTCATAAGTAGCCAGGGTTACGGTAAGATCACCAAGGTCTCTAACTTCCCGAGCCATAAACGTGGTGGGGTAGGCATCAAAGCTGCCGTGGTTACCTCAAAGACTGGTCCGATCATTACAGTCCAGACGCTCGAAGAGGATGCTCATGAGGCGCTGTTGATTAGCCAGAACGGTCAAACTATCCGTGTGGCATTGAAAGATATTCCAACACTCGGACGTACCACGCAAGGTGTTCGTATTATGCGCATGAGCGAAGGGGACGCAGTTTCTTCTATTGGTATCATGCAAGAAACAAAAGAAGATGAAGCGGTGGATGACACTGCGGAAGGAAAAACGGAGTAAATAGATGAACATCTCAGCATACTTAATCGCATTAGTGGCGGCATGGCTTATCGCTCATATCATTAAGTATGCTGTGGCTATGGTTAAGGGGAAGCAGGTTGATTTTACTCACCAGCTTTTTATCTCTGGCGGTATGCCAAGCTCACATGCGGCGACTTCGGTCGCCGTTTGGACTGTTATTCTTTGCAAAGATGGGGTGGAATCGGGTCTTTTTGGACTTGCCACACTCGTTACTTTAATCATCTGTTATGATGCTGTAAAAGTACGCCGATCAGTGGGTGAGCAGGGTGCTGCAATCAAGCAAATTATAGAGGTAGCAAAGCTTAAGGTTGTAGTACCCCGTGCAGCTAAGGGGCATACCCCTCTAGAGATCCTTGCGGGCAGTGTATTAGGTGCCCTTGTTGGCCTAGTTGTGTTTATTGCTACAAAATAGATACGAAAAGGTGTTGACTTACCCGAAATTGTTCTATACAATAGCCAACAGTCAATTGCGAGGTACAGAGCAGAACAGCCTGAACGAAAGAGCAGTTTGATGTTTATGCAGTTTAACAATTTGGTTGTGCAATTATCATCGTCAGTCTATTTTGAGTAGACGTTTCTAGGAGACTAGAAACACTTTATGGAAAGTACTATCACTTCAGTGATGTAGTTAAACCATATTTTTTATGGAGAGTTTGATCCTGGCTCAGGATGAACGCTGGCGGCGTGCCTAACACATGCAAGTCGAACGGTAGCAGGCCTAGTTTACTAGGTGCTGACGAGTG
>DATIIU010000007.1:0-2493 GCA_035479335.1 Candidatus Saccharimonadia bacterium
AACGCTTGCAAGCGAACGCTACAAATGGCTCGTGAGCACTTACGCCGCTGACAAAACTATTATTGAACCCGATTGTAGCCAGTGGTCATACATGATCGAGCACAACAAAGTAAACGACGTGTACATTGCCGCTCAAGTTGACGATATGTGCAATGTCGGAGCCGATGTTATTGTTTTGGGCTGCACCCATTACCACTGGATTGAGGAAAAAATCCGCTCAATGGCCGCTGGCCGTGCCGAAATAATCCAACCTGAGCAGGCGATTATCCGCCAACTTCAGCGAGTTCTCGAAAAACAGGCTCGTTAAGAAGTTAAAACTACCTTAACTATACGTATTTGTGCGTTGAAGCGCTGACGAGCTCATGCTATCCTGCGGGGAACTAACGGAGGGGCTATGACTGAACGGTACCGTGATTTTGAACCTGTAGATGATGACGCTCTGGATATAGATCCTGAGTTCGCTCAGCAAGTAGAGGAATTATTCTTTGAACCCGAAGTATCTACCTGTGACTTGCCCGAGACTGAACCTGCGGTTGAAGCAGGCGGCTCATGGCTATCACGAATTCCTCTGAGAAAAGCCATCGGCACTCTTGCTGCAGGTGCTGTGCTGGTAACCGGAGGCTTGGTGGCTAGTAGTAAGGAAGCTACCGCGGATACGCCTCCAAATACCGTTGCGCACCACGTATATCGTACCGACGGCGATGGTGTATGGCTACATGATGGTCCAGGTTTGCATACACCTAAGGAAGTCATCATGCCGGAAGGCGCTGAATTTGACGTGCAGTGCTTTAACCCTGGCGGCGATCTTGTGAATGGCAATGCGCTTTGGCTGACCGGTTTATATAATGGCCGTCAAGGCTCAACGACCGACTACTATATCGACACACATTGGAAAACTACTCAAGACCTCAAAGACCAGGGCATCCCTGAATGCGGCCAAGAGCAGCCGCAGGAGTCAAGCAATCCTAACCCACAGCCAGCAGCTCCACTGCAAGGTCATGAGGCAAATCCTGGTAATAATGACGTTCTTGATAGACAGCGTGCTGTAAGCTGGGCTCTAGCTAATGCACAAGACCAACCTCCATCTAACGGTTCATGTACATGGTTTGTGTCACAGGCGTTGTGGCAGGGAGGCTTGCGAAAGACTAATGAATGGACATCGGCAGGTGCATATGGCAATAAATTTAAAACAGCTCTTCTGGGCTCTGAGCTTTCGGGTACATATGACGCATGGAATGTTCCCGCCTTTATGAACTACATGCGAAAAACGTACAAGAACTCGACCTTTAGGGAGCTTAGTTTTTCAGAAAATGCAGTTCCCGATGCGCAGCCGGGAGATGTAATATTTTATGATTGGGGCAAAGGTGAAGGTATTAGTCACGCCACAATCATCACAAATATCGCAGGCGACCAATATCCAGAAGTGTCAGAATGGAGTGTCCAACAGGATGGCACGATACCTTCACCTTACGTTAATAGAGGGTGGACATGGTCAAAGCTCGCCACACCTAAACCAAACTGGCTACAAAAAAAGTACCCGGAGATAAAGGCCTATCTTCTACACATTGAAGTAAACTAATTACAGGAGGGGTTATGCAGCAAGATAGACAAACAAGCATTTTCAAAAAGAGTCTCGTTGATTTCCTGTGTATTCTTCTTATCTCAGGGGTTATATTTCTTATCGCTCCTCTTAAGTTTATTGGCCCAGAGTTTGTTAATTGCGCAACAAGCAAAAACTGCACGTTCATCAAAACAGCACAATGGAAGTGGTTTGGCGCTTATCATATTTTTGCCGAACCAGTCCGTGGAGGTGACCAGGCCACTCATAATAGCAAATACACTTTGACCTCTGATATGCAGCTTTTAGCGACAGCTGTCAGCTCGCTTATAATTTCCGGTGGAACGTACGTTGTATCTGTAAAACTAAAAGTGAGACACAAATTCTCAGATGCGTAAACTTCATCAACACTGGTTATATATGTTGGTAGGAGTGCTTTTACTTAGCACTACAACGTTTGCATATGCTTGGCACGTTCGTTACATTCCGGGTAAAATTTCAGCAGGTGGAGATAGATATATCCTCAAGGTGGCAAAAAATATTCAGGGGAATTTTACCCAAACTTTAGAGTGCACCCGGAAAGATGCGTTGTTAACTGTTAATTTCGACTCAAACGCACAAATATATAACGATGAGATTATCAGTAGAGTAGTAGATTCATTTAAGCCCACTACTTTTAAGGGGCTTAATTCGCAATACATTGATAGAAGCGTGATATAGGCTAGAGCGGCAAATAAGGCTTAGCGGAGGTTGGTGACGACTTGCTTAAACTGGTTGCCGCGGTCTTTGTAGTTGCTAAAGAGGCCAAAGCTAGCACAGCCAGTCGATAGCAATACGATGTCTCCGGACTCAGCGGAGCCACGAGCGGCTTCGACAATTTCGGTCATGGTAGTGCCACCGGGGGTAATGTTGGTGAATCCCTCAGCATGCAGTGC
>DATIIU010000008.1:0-1591 GCA_035479335.1 Candidatus Saccharimonadia bacterium
ACCTTTAGCAATGGTAAGAGTAAACGGAGTGCATAAACCGCCGCTCAACGTATAAATAATCTGGTTACCGCTTCGCGTTATTTGCGCCGCTACTCCCGAAATCGCCACGAGCTTACCTATATCTTGCGTAGCTGACAGCGACTGATCAAATGTCACTGCAATACGCGCGTTCGTTGCAACGCCAGATTGACCGACAGACACATTCGTAACCTTTGGACCACCAGAGGTACTAAAAGTCACTACATATGGCTCAACAAGTGAGCTTCCGTCCACAGACTCAAGATCTGATATTTTTAACGTATAGGTTTTTTCCCGTAGCAATTCAGCCGCAAGCGTAACCGTTATGGTTTTATCTTTTACCGAAGTTGTTGTTGCCACTACTTTGGTCGCGTCCTGCTGAGTAAGGGTAGCCTCGACGCTTTTAAGCGGCTTATCCGTAATAAATGTTAATTCAGTTGGCTTAGCATAGACAACATCATTACCCTTCACCGAGCCATCAACGATTGTCGTTGCGGTAAGTGTGGTAATTGTCGTCTTGAGAGCTACTAATGGTGAGTCCGATTTAAATGCTCGAAGTACCTCAAGCTGGTACTGCTTGCCCTGTAACAATGCCAATGGCGCCAAATTGCAAGAAAGGAGAGCCTTCCCCGACACTGCGTCGCATTGAGCCATCCTTTTATCTACACGAACATAGTAGGTATACAGCTTATCAGATTGACTAAGAGTCAGCTGGAGAGCTCGAGACACAGGAATAGGCTTGCTACTATCTAAACTGACATCCGGAGCAGCATCTATCCCTACAGATATACGCTGCTGGAACAACCAACCTCCAAATGGTGCCAATGCCACGGTAACGTGGCCAGCGTCGGGGCTTTTTATTGGAGCCACGCAGGTGCGTGTTGAAAGTAACTGAAAATTACCTATTCGCAGCCCACCTTCCGTGGCCACCGAAAATTTGGTATTAGGAACAGTTCTTTGTATGCCCGGCAAAAATGTCAGCCAGGCGACACAAGTACGCTCCGACGCATACGAAAGCTGTACTGGCCGAGGAATAACCCAAAGTATAATATAGATAAGAATGCCTGCGACAACGAAAGCAATAGCCCAGGTGCGTTGATTTTGCAATCGCACCCAAGTTCTCATGAGATTGATGTATCTTTTTATCAATCTACCTCACTAACATTACCGACGAACAGCAACAGCTAGTTCAGCGTCGACATATTCAACAGAAATTTTCATTTTACCACCTCTTTTTATTTATACCCACTTGTATAGTAATAAGTATACTACTCGCATATCTGCTAAGCAATAGAATTTTGGTTAAACAATTTCAAACAAGACAAAACCCCTGGTATTCCCAGGGGTTATTGTATAATTCGGCGCCGTGCTAGTTTCCCACTTGTGGCAGTATAATCGCCGCTGATGAGCTTAACTTCTGTGTTCGGAATGAGAACAGGTGTTTCCTCATCGCCATGGGCACCGAAATAAGGCTTTGCTCCTCAGAGGTTCCATACAGGCAACCTGGGAAAAGCCTTATTTCGATGTCCGTAACGTGATGCACGGGCTTGGTGATGTCAAAGACTGACGTCTG